>NZ_CP076084.1:3325000-3355071 GCF_018732205.1 Pseudoalteromonas sp. SiA1
GTATCGGCAATAGTGCCGTTATTGATATCGATAATGCTAATTGTGCCTTCGGGGTCGATACTGTAGTCGCCATTAGGTTCACCTTCATTAGCAACCACTACTTTTGCACCATCATGGCTAAATGTCACCATGTCGGGTAGGGCACCTACAGTTACATTTTTAATAAATACTGGTGTATCTCCGCCAATATTGTAAAACGCTATTTGGCCAGCTTCGCCCACGTTTGTAGCAGCCATTGCTACCGCTAATAATTGGTTATTTGCATCGATAGCTATGCTGTTTGCATCACCAGGCGTATTTTCATTTAGTGAGAGCGTAATGGCAGAGGCTAAGTTGGTCGCGGTTACAATACCTTCGTTATCTTTTACTAATGCTGCAGTGTCGAACGTATCGGCAGGAATTATATTCACAACTGCCTCATCGCCAGAGCTATTAATTGCATAAATCCACTTTTTAGAGGCTTGGTAGGCGACTATTTCAGCTGCACCCTCTGGGCTTTGTGCATTGAGTACTGCGCGGCCAATAAGATTGATATTTAAACCTGAATTTGCATTAGTGCCGTTTTCGCTATTATTACCCGCTGTACCTTGTACACCCTGTGCGCCATTTTGACCGTCATCACCATCTAGTGAGCAACCAGTTAATAGTGATAGCAAAGAAAGGGCTATTATTGATTTGTTTAACATTATTGTTTTCCTTAGTGTTGTATTAGTTAAATATCAACACACAGGGATGACAACAGTATGGCACTTTTATTTATAGAATATTTAAGCAATAAAAAAGCGAGTATAAAACTCGCTTTAATAGGGCTTGGCCTGTTACTCATTAAAACGGACTGGCCGCTACATATTATTTATATAATCATCGCGCCTTTTTCGAGTTATTTTTATAAACTCTTTTAACTCATCAACGGAAGGTTCAATACCTTGTTGGTTTTTCTGTTCAAACCAATCGGTAACATCACTGATTATGACGGAACCACCCTGTAGGCATAATTCATCATTTTTTAGCCAAACATCGGGATCTCTTAATGATGGACTGGTATACCAATTACAAAAGCTATATCCCTCGAGTGTTAATTTAGACTCAATATAAAAACTATTAGCAATAGATAAAATTATATATAAAGGTATTGCGCGCAGCATAAGCTTTACCATTAACCTTATTGTTTTTTCATTGCGGAAGTTCAATACTTTTTGTAAACCTGCAATTGTCATTAAAACAGGAAATGGAGCCATTACTATTATCGGAGCCAACAAGCCGCTTTCTCGAATATAATAAAGCGACTCATCAAAATAAACATTTTCAACAAACCCATAATAAGAGAAGTAAAATAAAGCAATTGTAAATAATATAAAAGCAAACAGGCCTATCACAACAGTTAATTTATGCTCGAAGCTTTGTTCTGTAAAACGTTCCTCGGATTTTTCCCATTCTAAAATAGACATTGTTTATAGCTCATTTTTATTACTATTTAGATTTATAGATGGCAACCCAAATAAAGAATTAAAAAAGGCATAGGGATCTTCAGAAAAACCCTGTTTCAGCTTTTTATTTATGTTAATTATTCCAGAGCTAATATCGCTTTCAATTTTTCTCAGCTTAAATGCGATAGCATCTACGATTGGGTCTGTTGAAAAAACCATTGTGAGATCAGTAAAAGCGAGCCCTACACTAACAACAATAATAAGGGGTATTACAGCACTGATAACAATAACAGCCCCAGCAAAGGCCGTTGCAATATGCGTTACAGCCACTGTCGTAGCTATAGCTGCTCCAACCACGGCCATATCTACAGCTATACCAGCAACTAAGTAATGCCATGTTTTTTGGTCATTTAAAGCTTGGTCGATTGCATGAAATGTCACTGAAATAATTAAACTAATAACGAAGCCGGTTTTCATCGCTTTGGCTGCTTCGAGCTTACCCACACCTATAGTGAATAGCTTAGGGTTACTAGCCAAATAACGGGTACCTGTAAGGTGAGCGCGTATTCCAGGATAAGAGTCAATTATGACTGTGGGTAGCCATTGCAAAATTCTGGCTGTAGACATCTCGAACATATAGCCGAATTATTAGGTCTGCTTTATTTTATCTACCAAGTTCCATTCTTGTCTTTTTAATAAAAGACTCTAATTCATTTAGAGTCGGTTCAGTTCCTTGCTCATTATGCATTTCAAACCAATCATAAATATCACTAGTGATTACAGAGCCATCTTGTAAGCATAACTCATCGTTTTTCAACCAAACATCAGGATCACGAACTGAAGCACCAGTGTACCAATTACAATAAATGTAGCCTTTGCTCTTTAAATTAGCTTCTATAACTATGTTAGTCGGGATTGATAGAATTAATAAAACAATTAAACCTACAACAGCACTTTTAAATGCATTAACTAAAGTTAATTCTATATCAAATCCCAAAAAACGCTGTAGGGTCGATAAAAAAATTAAAAATAAGCAAGGCAATAATAAAAAAGATAAAAGTATAGTGGCTTGCTCTTTTATAAAAAATTGAGGTTGACTAACTAAAAATATAGTTTCCACTTCGGAAAAAAAGTTTAAGGCTATTTTATAGCACAGTCCTCCACTAACAATTAATAAGAAAAAAATAGATGCTATTTCTTTCATATTTGTAAGAGATAACTTTTTATCTGCTTTTTTCCATTCTAAAAATTTCACAAGTTATAAGACCTAGCTTTATTAAAAATAGGAACTCCAAAAATTTTATGTAAAAATTCATTTGGACTTTCTTTGTATTCGTTATTGATTTTCTGCGCTCCAGCCCTAATTTTAAATACACCACTTTGTATATTACTTTCGATGTTTCTTAATTCTTCAGAAAGTACTTTTACATAATCACTTGTATCCGAAAATGCAATTGAGAAAGCAACCCCAACAATTACAACGACCAACAAAGGAACTAAAACTGAACCTGCAATTATTGTTGCTAAACCTGCTGATGCAGCTCCCGCAGCACCTAATATTGTACTAGTAGTTAAAATAGCAGCTCCAACCACTGCCATATCAACAGCAATTCCAGCAACTAAGTCATGCCATGTTTTTTGGTCATTTAAAACCTGGTCGATTGCATGAAATGTCACTGAAATAATTAAACTAACAACGAAGCCGGTTTTCATCGCTTTGGCTGCTTCGAGCTTACCCACTCCTATAGTGAATAGCTTAGGGTTACTCGCCAAATAACGGGTACCCGTAAGGTGAGCACGTATTCCAGGATAAGAACTGATAATAATAGCAGGAGAGCCATTGTAAATTTTTATTTTAAACTTACCGAAAGCATTACCTTGGCGCTGCATTGCAACAGCTATAATGGCTAATGCCTTCATATCATCAAATAGAGGATAAAGGCCTGCGCCTGTCTTTAGAGGATCTTTTATTCGCTCCCAAATACTCGATGCTGAGTTATGCTGTGCTAATACACCATCAATCCAGTCAACCGCTTCAGAACGAGATTTACCTTGTTTCATTTTTACAGAAATAATGTAATCAACAAACTCTGCTGAATTCATTAGTAATAGAGTATGGTTGTTACCGGCAAGAAGCGTTTTTATTTGGAGTTGGCGTTGTCTTTGTGCAATTGCACGACGAGCATGAGCAGACATAGTAAATCCTTATTGTCTATTGTTAATCCATTAACTTAGCATTGTAAGTATTTTATGGACAAAGGCAATAAGAGCGAGCAAAAAAAGCTCGCTTTTAGGTACTTATAAAATCACTTTTTAACTGGGCGTTTCCAACCATCTAAATTGCGTTGCTTGCCACGTGCTACGGCTAACTGATCATCCGCGACGGTATTGGTAATAACAGAACCTGCACCTACAGTTGCTGTAGCACCAATATTTACAGGAGCAACCAGTGATGAGTTAGAGCCAATAAAGGCATTATCGCCAATAATGGTTTTGGCTTTATTCACGCCATCGTAGTTACAGGTAATCGTGCCTGCGCCAATGTTCACTTTTTCGCCAATTTCAGCATCACCTAAGTAACTTAAGTGGTTTGCTTTAGAGCCTTTGCCTAAACGGGTTTTTTTCATTTCGACAAAATTGCCAATGTGGGAGTCTTCTTCCATTACTGCACCAGGGCGAAGGCGGGCGTATGGGCCAAGGGTACAATGAGCTGCAACTGATGCATCTTCAATCAATGTATTGGCTTTAATAACAACATTATCGCCGATGCTACAGTTTTTAAGTACGCAGTTAGGGCCAATTTGTACGTTATTACCTAAGGTTACTGTACCTTCAAAAATAACATTGATATCTATGAGGACATCTTCACCTGTTTTAACGTCGCCACGTACATCTATGCGAGCAGGGTCGGCAAGAGTTGCACCATTTAGCATCAGCTCTTCTGCTTGCCATGCTTGATAAGCACGCTCTAATCCTGCAAGTTGTACGCGGTTATTTGCACCTTCAACTTCCATTGGGTGATCTGGTTGTGCTGATGTAATTTCCACCCCTTCACTATGCGCCATTGCAACTATATCTGTGAGGTAGTATTCGCCTTGAGCATTATTGTTAGATAGGTTACCTAACCATGTTTTTAAAAGCTTACCATTAACCGCCATAATGCCGGTGTTTACTTCGTTTATAAGTAGTTGCTCTGCGCTTGCATCTTTTTGTTCAACAATACCCACTAGCTTGCCATCAACACGTAGCATACGCCCATAGCCATTTGGGTTTGCAAGGTTAACAGTAAGAACTGCTAAGCCATTCATAGGTGTTGCTGCTAATAAACGTTCAAGTGTCGATTGCTTAGTTAAAGGTACGTCACCGTATAAAACCAGTACAGTGTCGTCGTCGTTAATATGAGGGTTTGCTTGTGCCACTGCGTGGCCTGTGCCTAGTTGCTCAGCTTGCAGCACCCAATTTACGTTATTATCGGCTAATTGTTGTTGTAATAGTTCGCCGCCATGACCATAAACTAAGTTAGTAGATGTCGCACCTAGCGCGTTGGCATTATCGATAACGTGTTGCACCATAGGTTTACCTGCCACTTTATGCAGTACCTTAGGAAGAGCAGAGCGCATACGAGTACCTTTACCCGCTGCAAGAATAACCGTTGTTAAAGACATTAAAACAATTTCCTTTTTCCGTTGTTTTAGCTTAATAGAATAAGTGTGCTGCATAGTAGATTACGTAAGTCACATCATGTGCAAATACTCAGTAGGCTAAGCAATGACTACTGAATCTTAACTTAAGCAAAGTAACACCTAATAGAATAGGGTTATTGTAGCGAGGATCGCGTGCAGATATAAGTAATAATGATGAGATATTAGCCATAACGATCAATTTATTTACAGATAGGCTGAAGTAGTTAGTTATTGGCACAAAAAAGCCCACATAAAGTGGGCTTTTAAAAACCAGATAGGCTTACTTTTTACGTAATTGCTGAATAATGCGTAGCTGAGCAATTGCTTCAGCTAGTTGCATTGCTGCTTGATTGTAATCAAGTTCAGCAGATGCGCCTTTTGCCATTTGGGCTTCAGCGTCACGCTTAGCTTGCTCTGCAGCTTTTTCGTCTAGGTCTTCACCACGAACAGCTGTATCAGCAAGTACGGTCACTATGTTCGGTTGAACTTCTAGTGTACCGCCAGCAATATAGATGAGTTCTTCTTCACCAAATTGCTTAACTAAACGTACCATACCAGGTTTAAGGGCAGTTAGTAGTGGGGCGTGACCGGCGTTAACACCTAACTCACCTTCACTACCAGATACTTGAATAGATTCTACTAAACCAGAAAATAATTTCTCTTCAGCACTTACTACATCAAGATGTACAGTCATAGCTGCCATACTACCCTCCTAATTACATGCTTTTGGCTTTTTCTTGAGCTTCTTCGATAGAGCCAACCATGTAGAACGCTTGCTCTGGCATATCATCAAACTCACCGTTTAAGATACCTTTGAAGCCTGCAATTGTGTCTTTAAGTGAAACGTATTTACCTGGCGCACCTGTAAATACCTCTGCCACGAAGAATGGCTGAGATAGGAAACGCTGGATTTTACGTGCACGAGATACAAGTTGCTTATCTTCGTCAGAAAGCTCGTCCATACCTAGAATCGCGATGATGTCTTTAAGCTCTTTGTAACGCTGAAGAACTGTTTGAACGCCGCGCGCTATACCGTAGTGCTCTTCACCGATTACTTGTGGATCAAGCTGACGTGAAGATGAATCAAGAGGGTCTACCGCTGGGTAGATACCTAGTGATGCGATATCACGTGAAAGTACCACTGTTGCATCTAAGTGAGCAAACGTTGTTGCTGGAGATGGATCCGTTAAATCATCCGCAGGTACGTATACCGCTTGGATTGAAGTAATTGAACCTGTCTTAGTAGATGCGATACGCTCTTGAAGTACACCCATTTCTTCAGCAAGTGTAGGCTGGTAACCTACCGCTGATGGCATACGACCAAGAAGTGCTGATACTTCTGTACCCGCAAGTGTGTAACGGTAGATGTTATCTACGAAGAAAAGTACGTCGCGACCTTCGTCACGGAACTTCTCAGCCATAGTAAGACCTGTTAACGCTACGCGTAAACGGTTACCCGGTGGCTCGTTCATCTGACCGTATACAAGCGATACTTTATCAAGTACGTTTGAATCGTTCATTTCATGGTAGAAATCGTTACCCTCACGAGTACGCTCACCAACACCTGCGAATACGGAGTAGCCGCTGTGCTCGATTGCGATGTTACGGATAAGTTCCATCATGTTTACGGTTTTACCAACACCGGCACCACCGAATAAACCAACTTTACCACCTTTAGCGAATGGACATACAAGGTCGATTACCTTGATACCCGTTTCTAAAAGTTCTACTGAGCTTGATTGCTCTTCGTAAGTAGGCGCTGCACGGTGGATAGACATACGCTCGTCTTCACCGATTGGACCTGCTTCATCAATTGGCTCACCAAGTACGTTCATGATACGACCTAGGGTCTTAGTACCAACTGGAACTTGAATTGCTTCGCCTGTGTTTGCTACTGCAGCACCACGACGTAAACCGTCTGTAGTACCTAGTGCGATAGTACGTACCACACCGCCACCTAGCTGCTGTTGAACTTCTAAAGTCAAACCAGCTAAATCGCCATCTGTTACTTTTAGCGCGTCATATACGGCTGGCACGCTGTCTTGTGGAAATTCGATATCCACAACGGCGCCGATAATTTGGACGACCTTACCTAAACTCATGTCTATTCCTCTCGTTAATCTTTGCCTGAAGCATTAAACTGCTGCTGAACCAGAACAAATCTCACTAATTTCTTGTGTGATTGCTGCTTGGCGAGCTTTGTTATATACAAGCTGTAACTCATCCATAAGGTCACCGGCATTATCAGTTGCAGCTTTCATTGCAACCATGCGGGCAGCCTGTTCAGAGGCAGCGTTTTCAACTACACCTTGGTATACCTGAGACTCAATGAAACGTACTAACAAAGACTCTAAAATAGCCTCTGGGTTTGGTTCATATAAGTAATCCCACGCATGTGTAGATACTTCTTCTTCAGCTTTTGGCAAAGGGAGTAACTGATCTACTATTGGCTCTTGCTTCATGGTATTAACAAAGTTGTTATATACCAGGAATAAACGGTCAATTTTACCTTCAGAGAATGCATCTAGCATTATTTTTACTGGACCAATTACGTCCTGTACTGAAGGCTTATCTCCAAGACCTGCTTTTTTAGCAAGTACTTGACCACCAAAACGTTGAAAGAAGCCAGCTGCTTTACTACCTAAAGTAGCAAAATCAGCATCTACGCCTTTTTCTTTCCACGCTTTAATCTCTAATGCGACTTTTTTAAACTCGTTTGAGTTTAAACCGCCACACAGACCACGGTCAGTAGAGATAACAATATAACCAACTCGTTTTACTTCACGTTCTTCTAAGAACGGGTGAGTAAAATCAAGATTTGCTTGAGCAACACGACCAATCACTTTACGTAATTTTTCAGCGTATGGACGGCTTGAAGCCACTCGTTCTTGCGCCTTTTTCATTTTAGACGCAGCAACCATTTCCATTGCGCTAGTGATCTTTTGAGTATTTTTAATACTGCCGATCTTGCTTTTAATCTCTTTTCCGCTGGCCATGACTCTCTCTCCGAATCAAGGTGTGCTTTAAGATATAAAGCACACCATTAATAACTAAATTACCAAGTTTGCGTAGACTTGAACTTCTCTAGAAGTTCTTTAAGCTGCGCTTCGATCTCGGCGTTGTAGTTACCAGTTTCATTGATTTGAGCCATAAGCTCTGCGTATGTGCTATTTGCGTAAGAAAGTAAAGCCGCTTCGAAATCCATAATTTTAGCGATTTCGATGTCTTTTAAGTAACCTTTCTCAGCTGCGAATAACGACAAAGACATTTCAGCAACAGACATTGGCGCGTACTGTTTCTGCTTCATTAGCTCTGTTACACGCTCACCATGCTCAAGTTGAGCACGAGTAGCATCATCAAGGTCAGACGCGAACTGCGAGAACGCAGCTAATTCACGGTATTGAGCTAGGGCTAGACGGATACCGCCACCTAGTTTCTTAACGATTTTAGTTTGTGCAGCACCACCAACACGCGATACCGAGATACCAGCATTTACTGCCGGACGGATACCTGAGTTGAATAAGTCAGTTTCTAAGAAGATCTGACCATCGGTGATAGAGATAACGTTTGTCGGTACGAACGCAGAAACGTCGCCGCCTTGAGTTTCAATGATAGGCAATGCCGTCAATGA
Organism: Pseudoalteromonas sp. SiA1; assembly: GCF_018732205.1. NCBI lineage: Bacteria > Pseudomonadati > Pseudomonadota > Gammaproteobacteria > Alteromonadales > Pseudoalteromonadaceae > Pseudoalteromonas > Pseudoalteromonas sp. SiA1. Next base: position 3,333,742 of record NZ_CP076084.1, read on the forward strand.
ACCTGTTTTACCTTTCACTTCACCGTTAGTGAATTTTTCAACGTAATCAGTGTTTACACGTGATGCACGCTCTAAAAGACGCGAGTGAAGGTAGAATACGTCACCTGGGTATGCTTCACGGCCTGGTGGACGCTTAAGTAGCAATGAGATTTGACGGTAAGCAACAGCTTGCTTAGATAAATCATCATATACGATTAATGCGTTTTCACCACGGTCACGGAAGTATTCACCCATAGTACAGCCCGAGAACGGTGCTAAGTACTGAAGTGCCGCAGATTCAGAAGCAGATGCTACAACTACGATAGTATTTGCAAGTGCACCGTGCTCTTCTAATTTACGTACTACGTTAGCAATAGTAGATGCTTTTTGACCAACCGCTACGTACACACACTTAACGCCTGTGTCTTTTTGGTTGATGATTGCATCGATTGCTAGTGCAGTTTTACCTGTTTGGCGGTCACCGATAACAAGCTCACGTTGACCACGACCAACTGGAATCATTGCATCGATAGATTTGTAACCAGTTTGCACTGGCTCATCTACTGATTGACGCTCGATTACACCTGGTGCAATTTTTTCTACAGGTTCAAAACCGTCGTTATCTAAAGCGCCTTTACCATCGATAGGAGCACCTAGTGTGTTTACAACACGACCAAGTAGACCCGCACCAACAGGCACTTCTAAGATACGACCAGTTGTGTATACTTTTACGCCTTCAGTAAGGTCAGCGTAAGGACCCATTACTACTGCACCAATTGAGTCGCGCTCAAGGTTTAGTGCGATAGCATAACGGTTGCCAGGAAGCTCAATCATCTCACCTTGCATACAGTCAGCTAGACCGTGGATGCGAATGATACCGTCAGTAACAGATACAATTGTACCTTCGTTACGAGCTTCACTTACAACTTCGAACTTCTCAATACGTTGTTTGATCAGATCTGAAATTTCAGTGGAATTAAGTTGCATGCTCTTTTTCCCAATTACGATTGTAGTGTTGTGGCTAAGCGATTTAATTTACCGCGTAAAGAGCCGTCAATTACAGTGTCACCCGCCTTGATAATAAGGCCGCCAACAACTGTAGCGTCTTCACTACAATTCAGCTTAACTTTGCGTGCGAAACGTTTTTCAAGTGCCGCTACCAATGATTCTTGCTGCGCTGCAGCAAGAGGCGTTGCCGAAATCACGTCAATATCGATTTCTTTGTCATAGTCTGCTTTTAAAGCAGAAAATAAATGAGCAACTTCAGGTAGTGCAATCAAACGTCCATTTTCAGCCATCACCTTAACTAGGTTCTGACCTTGTTCGTTGAGCTGCTCACCACATAAGTTAATAAATAACTCAGCTTGTGCAGTAGCAGTAGGCAATCCAGCTAAAATGGTTGATGCCTGTTCATTGCTGGCAACGTGGCCAGCAAAGAACAACATGTCATTCCAACTTTCAATGGTGCCTTTTTCAACGGCAAGTTCAAAAGCCGCTTTAGCGTATGGGCGAGCGATAGTAGTCAATTCAGACATGCTCATACCCTCCTAATTACAGCTCAGCGACAAGTTTTTCAACGATGTCACTATGTGCGGCTTGATTGATTTCGCGCTCTAAAATTCTTTCTGCGCCAACCACAGCCAGAGTTGCTACTTTCTTACGTAGCTCTTCTGTCACACGGTTACGCTCTGATTCAATTTCAGAGTGCCCTTGAGCAATAATTTTTTCACGCTCTTGCTGACCACGAACAGTTTCTTCGTCAACAATTAGCACGGCACGCTTTTTAGCTTGTTCAATGATATCAGCCGCTTGAGCCTTTGCATCTTTAAGCTGTTCTGCAGCTTTGTGTTGCGCAAGTTCTAAGTCTTTTTCGGCTCTATCAGAGGCAGCTAAACCATCTTCGATTTTCTTCTGGCGAGCTTCAATTGCACCGTTTAGTGGTGGCCATACGTATTTCATACAAAATAATACGAACACCGTAAACGCAATTAATTCACCGATAAGAGTGGCGTTTAAGTTCACAACCGCTCCTCCTTAAATAGTAAGCTGTTCAAAAAATAAAATTAAAGTACGAACAACAATACCATCGCGATACCAACACCAATCATTGCTACAGCATCGATTAGACCAGCAAGGATAAACATTTTAACTTGTAGCGATGGTGCAAGCTCAGGTTGACGCGCACATGCTTCAAGGAATTTACCGCCCATGTTACCAAAACCGATTGCTGTACCGATTGCACCGAAGCCGATAAGTAAAGCTACTGCGATGTACTTAAGACCTAATACTAGTTCCATTTTTTTCTCCAAAGTTTCAATTGTAATTAAAAGTAAAAATTAAAAGTTATAAATTAGTGATTATCCGAACTTGCCATGCTTAGGTATACGATTGTAAGCATCATGAATACGAATGCTTGCAATACAATTACCAAGATATGGAATACAGCCCATACAAAGTGCAACGGTAGTTGCATTAAACCTATTGCACCGATAAGGATGAAGATTAACTCACCTGCATATAAGTTACCGAACAAACGCAGTGCCAGTGAAAACGGCTTAGAAACCAATGCGATAAGCTCTAGTAATAGGTTAAATGGGATTAAAAGAATCTGCATAGCTGTATTGTTTGAACTAAACGGATGAAGTGTTAGTTCTTTAATAAAACCGCCGATACCCTTTATTTTTATTGAGTAACCAATCATTAGAATGAACACGCCCAGCGCAAGTGCTGCGGTCATGTTGATATCTGTAGTTGGTACAATTTTCATGTATACGTCGTGTGAATCCATACCAAATGCAGTTTCGCCAACAAAGCCGGCAAATGCTGGTAGGAAGTCAACTGGGATTAAATCCATTAAGTTCATTAAGAATATCCACACGAATATAGTTAATGCTAATGGTGCAATTAGCTTACTTTTACCGTGGAAGGTATCACGTACGTTGTCGCCAACGAACTCAACAACCATTTCAATGAAACACTGAAATTTTCCAGGTACACCCAGAGTTGATTTTTTTGCGGCACTACGGAAGATCCATAAAAATATTAGACCTAGTCCGATAGACCATGCGAGGGTATCTACATGCCATGTCCAGAAACCACTATCCGTACATGCTTTATTGAAGGCAAGACCAGCGTCGGTCGAGCACATCTTAGCATTGGTTAAGTGGTGCTGAATATGGCTAGATAGAGTAACTTCTTCTGCAGCCATGTTATATCCCAAAAGTTAATGTTTAAAAAAAACGGGTGTAAACAATCCTGTAAACAACACCAACACATAAGCACAAAAGAAAGGTAATAAAACTACCGGATAAAGCTTTAGCATTAGTGCAAACAAAACGATTGTTAGCATAAATTTTAATCCGTTGCCGCGTTTCAACGAGGCATACGCTTGATTTGCTCGACTTGCACCCATATATCTGAATGCATAAAGCGCAAATACAAAGTTAGGAAGTACTGCGACAGCGCCACCAGCTAATGCTGAAAGTGCGGCATTGGTTTCCCAACCTATAAAAATTATTAGTGCAGCTAAAAGGGCTACAAATCCCTGAAGGCAAATTAATTTTAATGCGGCAAGCCTATACGGGCCTGCTAACTTATTAGTCACTTTTAATTAACCTTTATGACGCTCTAATTGTCAGGGTATGAAAACTGGCGAAATTATACTTAATCCTGCCAGTTTTGCAACTTGAGTAGGTGCTTTGTAACACAAAATCGCTGTAAATGTCCCTTTTTAGACATCCAATGAATTAATGGTGGGAATAGTCTTGATTGATACGGTTTAAAATACCGTCTAACTCGTCAAGATTAGTGTAAGAAATAACCAACTTCCCTTTGCCTTTTTTGTTGTAATTTATTTCTACTTTTGCCCCTAGGTTATCAGCAAGTTGTTGCTCTAACTGTTTAACATCTGGGTCTTTTTCTATTACTTCTTTTGCTGGAGCAGGCTCTAAAATAGAGCGCACTAGCTTTTCAGTTTCGCGAACGGTCAATGCTTTCGCAACAGCTAAACGGGCTGCATCTGATTGCACTTCACCTTCAAGTGCTAATAAGCAACGAGCGTGACCCATTTCAATGTCACCATGCTCTAACAATATCTTTACATCGTTATTAAGATTATTTAAGCGTAATAAGTTAGTCACGGTCGTACGCGATTTACCAACTGCATCCGCCACTTGTTGATGCGTTAACTCAAACTCATTAAGCAAGCGATTAAGCGCTATCGCTTCTTCCATGGCGTTTAAGTCTTCACGCTGAATATTTTCAATTAGGGCAATAGCAACGGCCGCTTCATCGGGTACATCTTTAATAATACACGGTACAAACTCAAGCTTGGCAATTTGAGCCGCGCGCCAACGACGTTCACCGGCAATAATTTCATAACTGTTATACGCTACTGGGCGCACAACAATCGGTTGAATTATCCCTTGTGAACGAATTGAACTGGCGAGTTCTTCAAGTGCCTCTTCAGACATGTCTTTACGAGGTTGGTATTTCCCTGAGTGTAAAAACTCGATGGGTAGTTTTTGTAATTCACTGTTGCTAGGCTGTGCCGCATTTTCAACTGCGTTTGTTACATTGGCGCTGTCGTGTTCCTTGCTTTCGCTTGGTGCAGGTTTAGATGAACTTAAAAGTGCATCGAGTCCTCGGCCTAAACCTCGTTTTTTAGCAGACATGTTATTTTTTTACCTCAAAGTTAGGCGACAACGGGAGTTGTTTTTTCTTTTCTGCGTAGCATTTCACCCGCGAGAGCTAAATACGCTTTCGCACCACTTGATGCTCGATCGTAGTACATTGCCGGTGCGCCAAAACTTGGGGCTTCTGCAAGTCGAACATTACGTGGGATCACCGTACGGTATACTTTATCGCCAAAATGTTGTTTTAATTGTTCTGATACATCATTTGCTAATCTATTACGCGGATCGTACATAGTACGAAGTATGCCTTCAATCTGTAAGTTAGGATTAACTAACTTAGCAAGTTGCGTAATCGTGTCCATTAATGCGGTTAATCCTTCCAATGCATAATATTCACATTGCATAGGGACTAAAATAGAATCGGCAGCGGCCATGGCATTAACGGTTAACATATTTAAAGAAGGTGGGCAGTCTATAAAAATAAACTCGTACTGATCCTGAATTTTTTCAAGTGCATTGCGTAAGCGTACTTCGCGAGCAAATAATTCCATCAATTTAACTTCTGCAGCGGTCACATCGCCGTTTGCAGCAATCATATGATACTCGCCTGAGGTTTCTTTAATAATCACCTCATCAATAGGCTTATCTTCTATGAGTAAATCATAGATAGTAGGGACGTCACCATATTTGTCGACGCCACTGCCCATGGTCGCATTGCCTTGCGGATCGAGATCTATTAACAGCACTTTACGTTTCGTTGCAGCCATAGATGCAGCGAGATTAACGGCAGTGGTCGTTTTACCTACTCCGCCTTTTTGATTTGCTAATGCGATGACTTTTGCCACAGTGTCTCTGATCCCTAGTCTTTAGAAAGAATTATTAAATGTCGTTGTGCATCTAAATCGGGTACTTCTAATGCAATTTTTTGCTCAAACTTAACACCAGCAGGGAGTGAGTCTAATTCCTCACTTGGAAATACCCCTTTAAGTGCAATGAACTTACCTGAATGATCGATTAAGTGCGAACACCAGTCAATCATATCTTGTAACGATGCAAATGCACGACTTAGTACGCCATCTAATTTAACACTTGGTTGATATTCTTCAACTCTTGACTGCACAGGAGTCACATTATCAAGGCCAAGCTCATGTTTAACATGCATTAAAAAACGTACACGTTTACCTAAACTATCTAATAATACAAACTGCGTATCGGGTAAGGCAATAGCTAACACTATGCCCGGTAAACCAGGACCTGTGCCAACATCAATATAATGATGACCGGTCAAGTGAGGCGCAACAACTAAGCTATCCATTATATGTTTAACCATCATTTCTTGAGGTAAACGTACTGAGGTTAAATTATAGGCTTTATTCCACTTATCGAGTAATTCGACATAGCTAACAAGTTGTTGCTGTTGTTTTTGTGTTAGCGCAATATCAGTTTGCGCTAACAAAGTTGTTAATTGTTGCTGTAACACAATGTACCTTTACCGTTACGCAGTTTTGCGCAACAAGCCTTGCTTCTTCAGATACACTAATAATAGCGAAATCGCCGCTGGGGTGATACCAGAAATACGCGAAGCTTGACCAATAGTGTCTGGACGAGCATCAATTAGCTTAGCAACAACCTCATTTGATAAACCAGAGACGGTTTTATAATCAAACTCTTTTGGTAAAATAGTTTCCTCATGACGAAGCTGCTTATTGATCTCATCTTGCTGGCGTGCAATGTAACCTGCGTACTTAGTATGAATTTCAACCTGCTCTAAGGCGGCCTTATTGGTAAACTCAGATCCGAGTCCTTCAATGGCCATCAAGTCGTTATAACGCACTTCAGGTCGGCGTAATAATTCTTCTAAGCTGGCTTCACGCACAAGTGGCGTTTTAAGTAATTCATTTACTTGATCAACAACCGCATGATCTTTATGGATCCAGGTATCTTTAATACGCTGTTTCTCTTTAGCGATCACTTCCATTTTTTCGTTGAATGCTTGCCAACGTTCATCATTAACTAAACCTAATTCACGGCCTTTTTCAGTTAAACGTATATCAGCGTTGTCTTCACGTAGTAACAAACGATATTCAGCACGGCTAGTAAACATGCGGTATGGTTCTTTTGTACCCAGTGTTGCTAGGTCGTCAATTAGTACGCCAACATAGGCTTCATCACGACGTGGCGTCCACGACTCTTTGCCTTGCACTTGTAATGCCGCATTCATACCTGCGATCAGACCTTGTGCGCCCGCTTCTTCGTAACCGGTCGTACCATTAATCTGACCAGCAAAAAATAAACCATCAATAAATTTAGTTTCTAATGATTGTTTTAAGTCGCGCGGATCAAAAAAGTCATATTCAATAGCGTAGCCAGGACGACAAATATGTGCATTTTCAAATCCGGTGATCGATTGCACAATTTCTAACTGCACATCGAACGGTAAGCTGGTTGAAATACCGTTAGGATATAACTCGTATGACGTTAAGCCTTCTGGCTCTACAAATATCTGGTGCTTATCTTTATCAGCAAAACGGACAATCTTATCTTCAATAGACGGACAGTAACGTGGGCCTATTCCTTCGATAACACCTGAGTACATAGGTGAGCGATGTAAGTTTTTGCGAATAACATCATGTGTTTTTTCATTGGTGTAAGTGATGTAACACGGAATTTGTTGTGGGTGGTCACTTTGTTTACCCATAAATGAGAATACCGGTGTTGGTGCATCACCTGGTTGTTCTTGCATTTTAGAAAAATCAACAGTGCGTGCATCAATACGTGGTGGTGTACCTGTTTTTAAACGATCCACTCTAAATGGAAGTTCGCGTAAACGATCAGCCAATGCAATTGAAGGTGGATCGCCTGCACGGCCACCTTTAAAGTTTTCAAGACCGATATGAATTTGGCCACCTAAGAATGTGCCTACGGTTAGTACTACACTAGGGGCACTGAAACGCAGACCCATTTGGGTAACGACACCTGTTACACGGTTGTTTTCAACGATAAGATCATCACATGATTGTTGAAAAATCTTTAAGTTTTCTTGGTTTTGAAGTGTGTTCTGAATAGCCGCTTTGTACAAAGCACGATCCGCTTGAGCACGAGTAGCTCGTACAGCAGGGCCTTTAGAAGAATTAAGCGTACGGAATTGGATCCCGCCTTTGTCAATAGCCTGAGCCATTGCGCCACCAAGGGCATCAATTTCTTTAACTAAGTGGCCTTTGCCAATGCCACCAATCGCTGGGTTACAAGACATTTGACCAAGGGTATCCATATTGTGAGTCAGCAGCAGGGTATTCATCCCCATACGGGCAGCTGCCAATGCGGCTTCAGTGCCAGCATGTCCACCACCTACTACGATAACGTCAAAATTTTCGTGAAAAATCATTAATGGGATCCTACTTAAATCAAACCAGTAAACTTCAAAAGGGAGCGTATTCTACCTAGAAATTAGCAGAAGATAAATGATTAAACAGTGCTCAAGATCTAAGTAAGTGATCTCTAATAATATAAAGGATCTTTTAAAGAGATCTTTTAATACTATTACTACTACTGATCAGCTTTTCTGTTGATAAGCTTTAGATCATGATTAAAAACATATAATTAGATCGGATCTAAAGGTGTTAATATGATCGGATCTTCAGGCAAATAAGCTCTGATCAAAACAGGCTGTTATGCACAGGCCGATCAAGCCTCGATCTTATCCCATGGATAAGCATGGTTAAAAAAGCAGTTTAATCAGTGTTTATCCACAAAATCTTTTAAATTATTAGTAAATTGTGGGTAACTTTATTTATAACTTTTTACTTGATCTTTCTATTTTAGACCTGTTTTTGCTATCCACGAGTCTAACCAAGCTAAGGCCGTATCTTCTGGAAGTGCTTCATCAAGAATATTCAGTTCTAACCGCGGTGCTAACTGTATCGCGCCTTTTTGGCTTAAAAGCGTATCTATATTACGCCCTGCAAGGTTATACGTGTCATAACTGGTATCACCTAAAGCGATGACCGTGTACTTTAAGTGCGATAAATCATCAACTTGAGATAACTCATCAACAAAGTTAATAAGGTTTTCTGGGTAATCACCCGCACCATAGGTTGATGTACAAATTAACCAAATGGTATTTTGCTGATCTATTTCACTAAATTCAGGTTGATCATGTAGTTGGGTATTAATACCTTGGCTATTAAGCGCATCGCTTAGTTGCTCGGCAACGTATTCTGCGGATCCCATTTGACTACCAACGATAAGATTTACTGAACTCATGAATATTTGTGATCACTATTAGTTTTAATTGCCGCCTATGATAGCCCAGTGAGTATAACAGTAAAGTTAAGAGTGCTATTTTGTATAACTATTTTTGTACTTATTTAAGCCTTTACTTAAATGTATTGTTTAACTACCTGATAATTAAAGGTTTAACAAAATATCTTTAAATGTAATCTTCTGATCAAGTTGTTGATAAGGTTGGGGAAAGCTCTGCTTAACTATCAATTAAAGTTGCAGTTTTATTGCTAAGTCATTGATTTTATATTTAGTATTTTCCACCAGCGATTGAAAATAAACGTATAGATGCTTGTTGATCTTAATGTGGATATAAAGCTTGTTGATAACCTTAAATTGGGATCGAAAAAAATTTTAAAAAATGATCTATTTGATTAGATCGGGCTAAATATCCATTATTATTTTTTATAAACAGCCCTTTTTTAATTAAATACAGCTTATTTCCCCATTTTAAAGACGTTTAATTCCTCGCTGAAGCAAAAAAACACGCAATTGTGGATAACTGATCTGCAAAAAAATAAATTTGAGTGATCTAAAGTGAATATTTAACTGAATTTTGCTGGTGGTGTAGACGAACAAAACGTATTTTTTAGCTACGTTTTGTTTTTATGACTTGATCATTCCCCCTATTCAAACATGGATAACCAATGCTATAGCTTCACTTTTAGAGTGTTTAATAGGCATAACTACGGCTATTTTTTCTATAAATTAAGGCTTTCTAGCCGCTATTTGCTGTGATTATTAGCGTTGTTACATCTTTTATGTACATTATTAAAGGCGAATTGAGGCTGATATAAGTGCAGCTTAAACTGTATTTGTAGTCTGTTTGGTTTTTAAAGTGGATTATTAAAGCACAGCTAGGTGAGTTGTTATTGTAAGATTGGGCATTAAAAAGGGCGCCTAAGCACCCTTAATAAATTATATCGTTACTTATTAATTCGACTATTTACCGATACAGAACGAGCTAAATATTTTGCCAAGTAGATCATCTGAGGTAAATTCACCAGTTATTTCGTTAAGATACTGCTGCGTTAAACGCAGTTCTTCAGCCAAAATTTCACCGGCAACATGCATTTCTAATTGTGTTTTACCGGTATCTAAGTGGTAGGCTGCATGCTCAAGGGCATCTAAGTGACGACGACGCGCCATAAAGCCACCCTCTGTGGCCCCATCAAAACCAATACAGGCTTTTAAGTGCTCACGCACTAGTTCTATGCCGTCAGCATTCTTAGCGCTTAAACTGATGACCGGATATTGTTGCTCTTGATCCATACCGACTACATCACCTGATAAATCGGCTTTGTTTCTGATCACGGTCACGCCCATACCTTGGGGTAACTTAGCCATAAATTCTGGCCAAATAGCATGAGGGTCGGTATCGGCTGTATCTGTACCATCAAGCATAAATAACACGCGATCGGCTTGGTTTATTTCATCCCATGCACGCTCAATACCTATTTGTTCAACGCGATCTGGGCTTTCACGCAGGCCTGCGGTGTCGATTATATGTAGTGGCATACCATCTATATGTATGTGCTCACGAAGTACATCGCGGGTGGTGCCGGCTATTTCAGTTACGATTGCCGCTTCTCGTCCTGCTAATGCATTAAGTAAGCTTGATTTACCTGCATTAGGACGACCTGCAATAACGACACGCATACCTTCGCGCATTATGCTACCTTGTTTGGCTTGATTAGTAACCGCATTGAGTTGCTCAATAATGGCATTCAAATCCCCGCCTACTTTTCCGTCTGATAAAAAATCGATTTCTTCGTCAGGAAAATCAATAGCTGCTTCCACATACATACGTAAGTGAATGACTTTTTCTACTAGGGTTTCTATGTGCTTAGAGAATTGGCCTTGAAGTGACTGTAGGGCGCTTTTAGCCGCTTGCTCACTGGTTGCATTTATTAAATCTGCAATAGCTTCAGCTTGAGTTAAATCAAGCTTGTCGTTCATAAAGGCACGCTCAGAGAATTCACCAGGCTTTGCTAAACGTACACCGTCTATTTTACTTATTTCTTTAAGTAGCATATCAAGGACAACAGGGCCACCATGGCCTTGAAGTTCGAGTACGTCTTCACCGGTAAATGAGTGTGGGCCGGCAAAGTAAATTGCAATACCTTGATCAAGCTGATCCCCTGCAAGGTTATTAAAAGGCACGTAGTCGGCAAAGCGAACTTTAGGTATTTTACCTACTATTTTCTCAGCGACTTGTTTTGCTAGGCTGCCTGAAACACGAATAATACCAACCCCACCACGTCCTGGTGCGGTTGCTTGTGCTGCGATAGTGTCTTGATTAATCATGCGTTTGAAATTGCCAATATGAAAGTGAATGCTGGTTTGTATTGTAACCTATGGCTTTATTTCATGCGAATAGCTGTATGTAAAAATGCGTCAGCAGATACATTTTAAGCATTTCATTATTTAGTTTTAATTAATAATCAGTTATTGAAAATGATAACTATATTCATTAGCATATGCGTATTATTTTTCTACGTACTTAAACTTTATGCGCTATTCTCCAGTTTTATTGGCAGTTCTAGTCAGTTTTTCAGGTTCTTCACTAGCTGAAAATCAAAATATTGAAAATGAAATAGAAACTATTGATGTTGTTGGCCGTGCTTTTTCTTTATACAGACCAACAGAATCCAGTTTTGGGACTCGGACAAATACCCCAATTGAGAAAATCCCGCAGTCCATTCAAATTCTTCCCCAAGCGTTAATTAACGATCAGGCTGCACGTCAAATTACCGATTTATATAGCAATATTGCAGGGGTTAACGCATTTAGTTATTCCGGGGTGACGTTTCGTGGTTTTCGCCAAGATGAGATCTTATACGATGGTGTAAAAGGCGACCCATTTAATGGTTTTGCTGTCCCACAGTTATTTAATATTGAACAAGTTGCCGTATTAAAAGGCCCTGCGGGCGCTATTTATGGTAGCGGAAACCCTGGCGGCATTATTAATTATGTAACTAAAAAGCCAAAGTTTACCGATGAGCACAGCATTGAAGTTGAAGTAGGTAATGATGACTTTTTCAGTGGGGCGATACAAAGTACTGGTACGCTAAGTGAATCGCTCGATAACCATGCTTACCGTGTTGGTTTATATCGTGATTCAGAAAATCCCTTTCGTACTAATACCAGTAGCGATAACACCATTGTTGATCTTGGTTATACTTGGTTAATTAATAGTGCGACAGAGCTGACTACGCAATACACTTTTATTGAGCAAGAGTTAGGTGGTGCACGTTTACGCGGTGTACCCGCTGATGATAATGGCCAATTTATTACAGATATTAGCTGGAATCATAATGAAGCGACTGACTTTCAAAATGTTGAAGCTCATGTTTATCAAGCTACTTTAAAGCACGATATTAATGATGTTTGGCGAACGGATATTACGGCTCGTTATTTCGATAATAAAGAAGTGCAAAACTATCATGAACCGAAAGGACTCGATGATACAGATGGCGATGGTGTGCTTGATTGGAGTGATCGAGAGTTTCGTGATCAAGTTCGTGAGAATGAAGGTTTTAGTTTAACGGCTAATGCGGTTGCGGAGTTTTTATTGGCTGATATGCAACATCAAGTATTACTGGGTAGTGATTGGTATGAGCATAACTTTGAAAGTGTATATCGTACGGCAAAGCAACAGAGTCAAGGTGGACCTGTACCCGGGCTTGATCTTTACAACCCTGAATATGGTCTTACAGCGGCTGATGATTATAATTTAGATAGCATTACACCACGGTTAGGTCGAACGAATAGCACTCGTTTTGGTGCTTATGTTCAAGATCAGCTCGATATTACCACTAATTGGAGTATCACCGCAGGGTTAAGATATGATCGCTTTGAAGATAAAGACGAGTTAAATCAAACTGAGTTTTCAGATAGTGATGTGACTTATCGTGTGGGTACAACTTACAACATTAACGATACTTTCTACCCCTATGCTTTATACGGTACGGGCTTTGTTCCACAAAGTGCAACTGATCAAGAAACGGCTAAGGGTGGGCCATTTTCTCCAGAAACAAGCCGTATCAATGAAGTTGGTTTAAAAAGTAAACTGCTTGATGATAGCTTGGCAGTTAATTTGGCTGCTTACAATATTGTTCGTGAAAATATCCTCCAAGCAAGCTTATTAGGTGATGTAGCTGGCGATGGTGTTGACGACCTAGTGGCTGTAGGTGAAGTAGAAAGTAAAGGATTTGAAATTGAAGTGGTTGGTGATATTACCGAGCGCTGGGTTGTGACCGCTAACTATGCCTATAATGATACCCGTATCACTAAAGCGAATGAAAGCATTCGTAATCAAATCCCTGATAGTGATAAGTTTGCTAATGCCCCACAAAATACAGTGGGCATTTGGACACGCTACGAGCTTCCTCGCTTATCTTCCTCTATTTCTGCCGGTTTAGACTATGTTGACGAACAGCTAAGCTTAGGTGGTCAACAAGTTAAGCCTTACACTATTTATAATATGGCATGGCAAACCACAGTAGATAATTGGCAGTGGCAATTGTCGGTTAAAAATTTGTTTGATAAAGAATATGCTAGTAGTGGCTTTATTGAACGTACAGGGCACTTCCCAGGTGAACCTCGCCGTATTTATCTTAGTGCTAAATACAGCTTTTAAAGGTGGCGTGTGAACGCTAAACAATGGTTTAATCTGCATTCATGGGCAGGGCTCTTTGTTGGTGTCCTGCTTTTTGTTGTTTGTTTATCTGGTACACTTGCGACGTTAAGTCATGAAATTGAATACCTGACAGACAGTAAGTATCGTGCGTTAACGTCCTCTTCAATCACCAACTATCAAGCCATTGAAAATACCCTCAACAAGCATTATTCAGGTGCACAAGTGTTGTATCTTCAGCGCCATAAGCAAGAGTACTTGGCTTTGGAAGTTGCACTAAAAATAGATGACGCATTTCGGTTTATTTATTTAGATGCAGCCACAGGGCATGTGTTAGGTGAGGGTGAATGGGCACGTGCTTCACGGTTTTTACGTAACTGGCACATGTATTTATCCATGGGCTGGATAGGTAAGCTAATTGTTACAAGCTTAAGTATTTTATTGGTTATTCTGCTGGTTTCGAGTTTTTATGTGTATCGTCGCTGGTGGCAGGGCTTTTTTAAAAAGCCTGCCCAGCTGGTTTTAGATAAACGAAATGGCTGGTCTGATTGGCATAAGTTTCTTGGGTTATGGAGTATGTGGTTTATGGCTATCATAGCCATAACAGGTCTGTGGTACCTTATTGAACATGGTTTGCAAACAGCGAAAATAAAGCATTATATTGCACCACCAGTCGCTGTTAGTGAATTTAAAAAACAAACACCCAGTGTTAATGCAAAACCAATAAGCTTAACTCAGGCTTATAACGCTGCGCAGCAGGCATTTCCGACGCTTGATATTCGCTATATACGTTATGGTAATAAAAAGAATCAACCTATTGAAGTACGTGGTTATAACGATGATATTTTACTTCGCTTACGCGCCAATCGCGTGTATTTAAAGCCAACGACAGGCACAGTATTAGCAGTACAAAAAGGAGAGGATTTACCGCTTATTCCTCGTATTAAAGATACTGCCGATCCTTTGCATTTTGGTAACTTTGCAGGCCTCGGCACTAAACTTATTTGGGCGCTATTCGGCGGTTTTATGAGTTTTGTTAGTGCTGTTGGCATATATATGAGTTGGCTCAGAGTGAGGCGTAAAAAAACTGTTTTTGAGTGGTTAGGCATATCAGGTTACGTGGCGATAGGTTTAGCTATTTTCTCTCTGACAATAACGGGTGTGAACTTTAGTGAGCGCAGTGTACCAAAGTCGCTTTATTCGCCTATTCTTAGTGAGTAAATTTCAGATATTAAAAAAGGCGACCTAGGTCGCCTTTTTTGTAGGTAAGGGGAGTTAGCCCCTTACTTTAATACCTTTCTTTTCCATGCCACGGTAGATGATTAACATCTGGACAATAGAGATAAGGTTAGACACTAACCAGTAAAGTACTAAACCAGATGGGAACCATAAGAAGAACACAGAGAAGATAACCGGCATAAAGGTCATCATTTTTTGCTGCATTGGATCGGTAACCGTCATAGGTTGTAGTTTTTGCGTTATAAACATACTCGCACCAAATAAGATTGGTAATACGTAGTATGGGTCTTTCGCAGAAAGGTCAGTTAGCCAAAGTACAAATTCAGCGTGACGAAGTTCTGTAGACTCTAAGAATACATAGAACAAGGCTAAGAAGATTGGCATTTGCAGTAAAATAGGGAAACAGCCACCCATAGGGTTTACTTTTTCTTTACGGTACATTTCCATGGTCGCTTGGCCGAATTTTTGACGATCATCGTCATACTTTTCTTTTAGCGCTTTCATCTTAGGCTGTAATGCACGCATTTTAGCCATTGAGGTGTATTGTGCTTTAGTAAGTGGGTACATTAATGATTTAACGATAATAGTGATGGCTATAATTGCTACACCCCAGTTACCTAAAATACTGTGTAACCATTTTAATAGTACAAATAACGGCTGAGAGATAAACCATAACCAACCGTAATCAACGGTTAAGTCTAGGTCAGTGTGAATCGCTTCAAGTTTATCTGACTCTTTAGGGCCCATGTAATAAGTTGCAGTAAGTACTTGCTCACTACCAGCTTGAACATTTACCGCTTCGTCTTTAACACCAATAATAGCTGCGTTACTTTTAGTGATTAAACTATAAAGTGTATTCGCTTGATCTTGCATTGGTACCCAAGCACTTACAAAGTAATGCTGAATAAAGGCAACGTAACCACCTTGGGTATTAATGTTTAGGTTTTTATCGGCCATATCTGAAAAACTATACTTTTCGTATGGTTCCTCATCTGTACCGTATGCAGCCCCTAAATAGTTTTGATCAACCATGCTGCCTTTTTCTTGTACGGTACGCTTTATTTGTGTGTAAAGCTGTACTTGAACAGGCGCGCTGGTGGTGTTGTTAACTTTATATTCTAAGCCAACATCATACTGACCCTTTTTGAATACATAAGTCTTAGTAAAGCTTACACCGTTGCTGTCGGTAAATTGCAGTGGAACGCGAAGCTCATCACCTGTTAAGGTGTAAGAGGTTTGCTCTGATTGGTAAGTAGGACGACCATTTGCAGATGCATCTGGGCCATTTAAACCTATTAAACCACTTTGTGAAAAGTATTGTTTACCATCAAACTCACCAAGTAGCATGTAAGGAACATCACTGCCTTTGGTTTCTTTATAATTAATTAAGTCTGTTTCAACAATGTCACCGCCTTTGGTGTCAATTTTAACTTTGAACACGTCAGTTGTAATATCAATGACTGAGCGTTTAGCTAAAGTAGTTGAAGCAGGTAAACCAGAGTCTGATGAAGCTGGAACATAATCATCTGATTCCGGTGAGTTTGCTTTTAGTGTTTGTGTAGTGGCACTAGGATCGGCTTTTGGCGTGTTGTAGTCATTATTCCATTCTTGAAATAATAAAAACGACACTAGCATTAGGCCGATGAATAAAAACGTGCGTTGCGATTCCATAACAGCTCTTATTTCTCGTGTTGGTGGTTAATACGGGTTAATTTTTCAGGAACGGGGTCGTCTCCACCTGAATGTAAAGGATGGCATTTTAATATGCGTTTAACTGCGAGCCAACTGCCTTTTACTGCACCATGCAAATTAATTGCTTGAATAGCGTAGCTAGAACAGGTTGGATTAAAACGACAATGCGGACCCAATAGCGGGCTAATCCACTTTTGATAACCGCGGATAAATAAAACTAAACAACGTGTTGGTAACGCAGCAAGTGGTTTAAGTAACCTCATGTTGTACATGCCCCTACGTTATGTTTAGTGAATAGATACCATGTATTTAAAGACTTACTTTAAGATTTTAAACGCATGATTAAAAGGTGAGCTAAAGATACCTTAATTAACCCTGTAATTCTATTGCTATTGAGTTTGTTTAGTCGATTTAGCTGATTTGTTTGGGCGTTTTTTAAATGGTGGCGGTTTAGGGGCACCGGGTTTGCAGCGTTCATTAATTTTACGCCACAACTTTGTTAGTTGTTTGGTTAATTCTTCATTGGACTGTTCATCAATGCCACTTTTTACCATCAACACAATATCTATATTATCGAGAGTATGTTGGTTTAAACGAAAACTTTCGCGAGCAAGACGTTTAATACGGTTTCGTTGACATGCCTTTTTTACACGTTTTTTAGCAACAGTAAGGCCTAACCTAGGTTTTGACTGGTCACTTGGTTTTGCTAATAAAGTAAAGAAAGGAGTTGCAGCCCGAGCGGGTTCATTAAATATGCGAGAGTAATGCGAGGGAGTTAACAGACGTAACTCCCTGCCAAAGCTAAAGTCTTCCACTTATAAATTAAGCAGAAAGAACTTTGCGGCCTTTAGCACGGCGACGAGCTAATACTTTACGGCCATTTACAGTTGCCATACGAGCACGGAAACCGTGTGTACGTTTGCGTTTTAAAACGCTAGGTTGAAAAGTTCTTTTCATAACAATCTCATCCGATCGGTTAAAGTTAAAACATCCTATGCAGGTCGCGATCCTGGCACAGGTGCCATTGCGAGCGCGAGATATTATAGATGAAGTGACGAAAAGTCAATCATAATAGAGCGCGTAAAGCATGTTTATTTATGATCAATTTTCATGATCCGATAGGATCATCATAAATAAGAAGTTTTCCACAGCCCCTGTATAAAAAGTGAATAAAAGCATGGGAAAAGTAAATTAGATCATAAATTATAGTCGCGATCTGCTGCCAGTTTTGTTATGATCTCTAATCAGGCTTTAAAATAAAAAGCTATTTAAATCAGTCTGTTATTATATTTATACATCGATATCAACAATTTTATAAAAATCAATCTTTTACTTGTGGATAAAGTGCATTCATAATAGTCGGTCTTGGGCTGCTTATTGAGCCATTTAAACGCAATACAGGTGTGATTTTTGAATCATTATTGATGTGCGGGAATAAAAATTATATCTCTGGGAGTTTTACTGTGTATCTGTCGGTTTGGCAAAGTTGTTTATATGTATTGCAAGATGAATTGCCTTCGCAGCAATTTAGTATGTGGGTCAGACCACTTCAAGCAGAAAGTACCGAAGATACCTTGACGATTTATGCGCCTAATCGTTTTGTACTTGATTGGGTAAGAGAAAAGTACCTAAATAGAATAAATGAGTTACTGGTTGAAATTTGTGGTGTAGAAGCCCCTGAATTACGCTTTGATGTAGGCAGCAAGCCGCTATTAAATGCACAAGCTGCGCCGGTAGTTGAATCACAATCAGCACCAAGTACGCAAGCAACGGCAAAACAACAACCACGAGAACAAAAGCCAGTTGTTGAGCCCGCTCCTAAATCGGGTTATAAATCAAACATTAAAGAAAACTATACCTTTGACAGTTTTGTTGAGGGTAAATCTAACCAATTAGCAAAAGCGGCTGCCACTCAGGTAGCAGATAATCCTGGCTCTGCATTTAACCCTGTTTTTATTTACGGTGGTACGGGCTTAGGTAAAACGCATTTATTACATGCGGTAGGCAACGGTATTATGGCCAATAAGCCAGATGCTAAAATTGTCTACATGCATTCAGAACGCTTTGTGCAAGACATGGTTAAAGCACTGCAAAATAATGCGATTGAAGAGTTTAAGCGTTATTACCGCAGTGTTGATGCACTCATGATTGATGACATTCAATTTTTTGCTAATAAAGAACGTTCACAAGAAGAGTTCTTTCATACCTTTAATGCATTATTAGAAGGTAACCAGCAAATTATTTTAACCTCTGACCGTTATCCTAAAGAGATAGAAGGAGTTGAAGATCGCCTTAAATCTCGTTTTGGTTGGGGATTAACTATCGCGATTGAGCCGCCAGAGCTTGAAACACGCGTTGCCATTTTGATGAAAAAAGCCCAGCAAAGTAAAATTAATTTACCGCATGAAGTGGCATTTTTTATCGCTAAAAAATTACGTTCAAACGTACGTGAACTTGAAGGGGCTTTAAACCGTGTAATTGCTAATGCAAACTTTACCGGCCGCCCAATTTCTATCGACTTTGTAAAAGAAGCACTGCGTGATTTACTCGCACTGCAAGATAAACTAGTCACCATAGACAATATTCAACGTACGGTAGCAGAATACTATAGAATACGTGTGTCTGATTTACTGTCTAAGCGCCGCAGCCGCTCTATAGCAAGGCCGCGCCAAGTTGCCATGGCATTATCTAAAGAACTCACTAATCACAGCTTACCTGAGATTGGGGATGCCTTTGGTGGGCGTGACCATACAACAGTACTGCACGCGTGTCGCAAAGTTAAATCATTACGTGACGAAAGCCACGAGATTAAAGAAGATTACCAAAATTTAATAAGAACATTGTCATCTTAGGGCTGACTTTATTATGCAAATAACAATATCAAGAGAACAATTTTTAAAACCATTGGTGCAAGTATCGGGTGCCATAGAGCGTAAGCATACGTTACCTATTTTATCTAACGTATTACTCGTGGTAGAAAATGGCCAGCTTTCAATGACAGGGACCGACCTTGAAATTGAATTAGTGGCGAGCGTGTTTGTAGGTGATGATGTTGCCGATACCAAGCTCACATTACCGGCTAAAAAATTACTCGATATTTGTAAAAGTTTACCGGATGGTTCTGATCTTACTTTAAGCTTGCAAGACCATCAGCTACTTTTAACCAGTGGTAAAAGTCGTTTTTCATTGACCACATTAGCGGCTGAAGATTTTCCTAATTTAGAGCAGTGGGATGGTGAGGTTGAGTTTCAACTAACGCGTTTAGAGTTGCGTAAATTACTTGAAAGCACGCACTTTTCAATGGCAAACCAAGATGTGCGTTATTACTTAAACGGCATGTCGTTTGAAGTTGATAACAGCGATATAAAAACAGTCGCCACTGATGGGCACCGTTTAGCGATTGCACAAAAGCAACTAGGTCAGTCATTAAATACACAGCGCCAATTAATTATACCGCGCAAAGGCGTGCAAGAAATTATGCGCCTAATGGTGGCCGACCAAGAGTTAGTCACTATTCAGTTTGGTGCTAACCACATCCGTATTATTGATATTGAGTTTACTTTTACGAGTAAATTAGTTGATGGCCGTTTCCCTGATTACCGCCGTGTTTTACCACGCGGTGGCGATAAAGTTATTACAGCAAACAGAGAATGGTTACGTAATGCATTTCAACGCGTATCGATTTTATCGAACGAAAAATTTCGTGGTGTACGTTTAAATTTATCAAACGGTTTATTAAAAATTACGGCTAACAACCCAGAGCAAGAACAAGCGGAAGAAGTAGTTGAAGTAATGTACGAGGGCGATGACCTAGAAATAGGGTTTAATGTGTCTTACGTGCTTGATGTATTAAATACATTAAAAACTGAAGATGTGTTATTTACACTTGCCGATTCAAATAGCAGTGCACTAATAGAAGGTGCTGGCGATGAAGAAGCGATGTACGTCGTTATGCCTATGCGTTTATAAGATTATAAATACATAATGAGCTTAAGTCATTTGAGCCTCAAATATTTTCGTAATATTGAGGCGCTGACGCTAGAACCAGTTAATGGCGTTAATATAATTTATGGTGAAAACGGCAGCGGAAAAACCAGCCTTTTAGAGGCTATATATTACCTTTCTCACGGCAAATCTTTTCGAACTTCTAAACATAAAAGTATTATTGCACACCAGCAAGATCAGTTTGTTATTCATGGCCGCAAAGCGTTATACGATTTATCTATCCCTATTGGTATTAGTAAAACCCAAGCGGGTGAAACCAATTTAAAAATCCAGGGTAAGGCGAGTCGAAAAGTATCTGAACTTGCCCAGTTAATGCCGGTACAAATTATAACACCAGAGAGCTATTCACTATTTTTTGGCGGTCCTAAGGAGCGCAGAAAGTTTTTAGACTTAGGTTTGTTCCACGTGGAACATGAGTTTTTTTTCTTATGGCAATCGTTTAATAAAGTGCTTAAACAACGCAACGCCTTATTAAAATCTAAGCCTAAGAATTATTTTGACCAAATCAAGTTTTGGGACAAAGAATTTGTTAGACTGGCTGAACAAATAAATAAATTAAGAATCGCGTATATAACTAGGTTTAAGCAGCAATTTTTTGATAAAATGTGTGCAGAATTAACGCTAATACGCGATTTAGAAATTAGCTTCAATGCGGGCTGGAAAGAGAGTGAATCTCTTTGTGATGCGTTAGAGCAAAGTTTTGAGCGAGATGCTCGCCAAGGCTTTACAAGTAAAGGCCCTCATAAGGCTGATTTTAGTTTTAGTGTCGCTGGCTGCAGTGTTGAGAATGTATTCTCACGCGGGCAATTAAAGTTATTGTTGTATGCGTTAAAAGTAACGCAAAATAGCTTAATTGAGTCA
>NZ_CP076085.1:0-715567 GCF_018732205.1 Pseudoalteromonas sp. SiA1
AAATCGTACTTTCCTTTGTAGTTACCTACTTCACGATTTTCGAAACCATTAAAGTTATCAAATTCCCATGAACCGAGAGAGTTAGCTGCAAAAAGGTTGTATAAGTTTAACGACTCATATTGCATACCAAAGTTAATTTCATGCTCGTCCATTAAATAAGTGGCATCAAGAGAAAGTGTTAAATTTTCTGTTGCTGAGCTATTTGCATGGCGAAACTCATCGGTACCAAAGTTATAAGAAGGCCCGCGGAAGTATTCTTCAACTTTAACGCTACCAATATCAGAATTTGTTAAACTTCTCGATGATACATCTTTGTATGCAATACCGATTTCAGTTGAAAAGTCTTCATTCCAATCTGAATATAGCTTGGTAGCAAAGTTATTAAACTTGGTTGCGTAGGTATAACGACTTGATGCAAACTGAACTGATGTGCCACCAGTACCAAAGTTTGTTTCATCTTTGTCATCTTGCCACTGATAGGTAAAATCTAAGCGATGATCATCAGCAATGTTCCAGCTTAATTTTACAAGTAATGTTTCGTTGGTGTCTTTAGGGTCGCCTCCAAGAGAGTCTGTTAAGCCGTATTCGTTATTTAGAATATTAAGGAAACGGTTATAGCTTTCTTCACTCACATCGTATTCGTTGGTTGCGCCTGAACCTTCGAAACCATAGTCTAAATCTAGTTCGCTTGACCATTTATTGTAGTTAACAAAGTAAAATAAGGTATCGTCTATAAGTGGGCCGCCAACATTAAAACCGTAGCGTTTTTCAGTTTGGTTAGGTTCTACTTGTTCAACAATGTATGTGCGGTGACCATCGTCATCTAAAACAGGGCGGTTATCAGCAAACACTTGAGATATGCTGTCTACATCGCCAGCAATATCAGGTGTTGATGTTTCGTAAAAACCAGAAAACTTAAGTTCGTTAGTACCTGACTTAGTTACCGCGTTAATAGTACCACCACCAAAGTTACCTTTAGAGGCAGAGAATGGAGAAACGTCAACAGATATTTGCTCAATTGCATCAAGGGCTACTGGAGGCTGTGAAGTAGGGTAGCCGCCGTAACTTAAACCAAAGTCATCATTTTGGCCAATACCATCTACGGTTAAACCATTCGTACGTGGGTTGCTGCCAGCAAAAGTTAGCTCACCACTGCCATTAATACTCGCAAGCGGATTTAAACGTGCGATATCTTTAATGTCACGATTAAAGCTAGGCATATTATTGATAGTATCTTCGCCAAACGTACTACTAGAGCCACCTGACTGTTGTACAATTTTATAACCAGAGACTTCAATCTTTTCAATGTTTAGCGGCGCTAATTGCGATGTTAATCGGTAAGTTTCGCCAAGGTTTAAAAAGATGTTTTCAACGGTAGTATCGTTAAACGTATCAGAGTCGATGATCACAGTGTAAGGTCCACCAACACGTAAACCATTCGCAATGAAAGTACCACTTTCATTGGTCGTTAGTTCACTAATTGTGCCGGTTGGTTGATGAACGACCTTAATTTTAACGTTTGCAGCGCTCGCACCTGAAGGTGTGGTTATTTTACCACGCATTGCAGATGAAGTGTCAGCAGCCATAGCGCTTGTTGAAACTCCTAGAGCTAGAATTACAGCCCCAGTTAATTTCGAAAGGCGAAGCTTAGTCATAATGTTGATTTCCCATGTAGATGATTTAAGTTAGAAACTAAATTTATTTTTGTGTTTGCTGTGTTAAGGCCATTTTTGATTGCGTGTTAGCAGGATCAAATAATGTATTTAACAATCCAGCCAAGCGAATTCCCGCTTGTTGCAAGCGTGTTTTCACAATAGGGGTGTTGTTGTAGATATAGTCGTAACTAATCTGTTCTTCTGTTGATTCATATATTTTTAGGGCTAAGTTGTGCGACTCTTCAAGCCAGCTTGTTGGTGTACTTTGTAAATATTCACTAATTAGCTCGCTGTTGTTGGTATTTATAAACTGAGCGTATTCAGTAAAAGATAAGTTTTCGTTTTCTACTAACTTGGTATCCCATAAGCTATGAAGATTGGTTTGTTGGTTAAAAAAAGAAACCTTAACGCGATTGCCGCCTCTATCTTCTGCTCTTCCTGCATGAAATGGTTGATGGCTGTCACCCACTAAATGCACCAAAAAACGCAAGCTAAACTGTTTGGCCGCAAGGCTTGATTTATCATCTTTCAACACGCGGATAGAGTAGTGAATGCCTTCTAATATGTTTGTTACTGATTCTTTGTGTTTAGTGTGGTCGTGGTCAAAACTAAAGGTCGCGTTGTCATCAGCATTAATGTAATGCCAACGAGATGATTTTTTTTGCCAAAAGTCACCTGGTGCAGATCGCATTTCGTCAGGCCATGTTGAAATCTGAGCTAAAGATTCGCCGTTGAGATAGGGAATAAGTGCAGTCTTAGTAGTTTCGCTTATGTGCGACTCTGCAATTTTACCCACTACACGATGCCCGTTTTGGCCCCAAGCATTACAATCTGTGCTTGCAAATATTGCACTAATTAAAAGTGTTAAAGAAAGCGAATATTTTACATTTTTGTACATTGAAGCATCCTAGTAGTGTGACATTTATTTTGTAAACGCTGATAAGGTCAATTGTCCTCATTTTTTTAGTTGATAGAAAGGACTCAATAATATTCATATTTTCTTGTTTAAAGTTGTTTTTATTCAATGGTTTGGGTTTGACAGGTAAAATTACCTATTGTAATAAGTAATTAAAATTGTTCAAATGAGCTATTACTCTAATTTAAACGGGTGTTTTTTGAATATTAAGAAGTTAATGTTGCATAAAACAGCAATTGTTACATTTATGTTTCTGGGCGTGTTGCTAAGTTGGTTTTCAGGTCAAGTTATTGTGGGCGAAGAAGATATAACATTCCCAGTGATAATAGAGACATCAACGACATGTCAAACAACGGCAACGGCTAATAAGAGTCAACTTATAGTATTTACCCCCTCAAAATACGTTGCTCAATTACTTACTAAAAACTTGTGTGATGATAAAGTTGTGGCAAAGCAATATGGGTCTGTTATTGGCTATTGGGGCTACAGAACCGTCGATAGCTTAGAGTTTGTAGGTAAAGGCATTGCGGATTTAATTTTAGCTAAAAATAATATTATGGAAGCGTTTAGAGCCGAGACTACTTACAATTATCAGCCTGTGGTTGGCTTTTCTGATTACACTGCGTTTTTTATCTCTTCAAAAGAAAAACCAAAGATCAGCAAACAATATTTTTTAGATAAAAAAATCGGTCTGTTAGATTATCCAACGAGTCGCTCAGGACACATTTTACCCAAACAAGCCTTTAAAGAGCTAGGCCTAAACATTGCTCAGCTAAAAATAACCTATGCGAGTTCACACAATGAGTTGAGAGAATTATTGGCGAACGGGGAAGTAGACCTTATTGCCTCTTTTTGGAGAGAAAGTGACAGTCAGCGTTTTTCAAAAAATTATATTACGCCTATTAGTAGTAATGTGGCAGGCACCCGTTGGTACTTAAAAATGCAGCATAACAATACTGATTTACTCTGTGCTGTACAGTCTCACTTATTGAGTATGTCTAAAGAACAATCGTTTCAATATTATCAAAATGTTGAGCCATATTGGCAGTGCAACAGTTACCCCGTTACCTTTATAGGGGAGTCGTAATGAATAGGTTAATATGGATAATATGCACAATTTTTTTATTCTTGGTTTTCTCGTCTGTTTTTTATATTTCGACAATGCAAAAACAACAGCAAGTAAATAAATTACAAATAATACAAATAGAAAAACGAATCGCTTTAGACTTACCTTTGTTAGATTTATCAAATGAGCTGCTTAAACACTCAGGTAATAAAGCAGCTTTACTTAATTATATTCAAACCTTAAACACCTTTATTGATAGAACCGGTATTGAGGTTGTAGCTATAACGCCACAGCATGAATTTGATGCTTCTTTAAAAACTTACACAGAGTTTATTCGAGAGTTAAATAGTAATAATGGTGTGGTGTTCATCGTTTTCTCTTTGAGACAGCCGTATTTTACGGGTGATGTGATAGCTATTTATGGGATGCTTTTTATCCTTAGTATATTACTAACGTACTTAATAAAATTGGCCTATATTAAAAAAAGTGATGAAAAACAGGTTGTTCACGCAGAATCAAATACTACAGAGTCAAAACCATTAACCCTGATTATTGATTTAAAAAGTAAAACATTATCGAGTAGCGTTTCTTTGGAGCACCAAGTAGCTTTGGCAAACAAACCGTTATGTTTTTATTTAGCGCTTGTGGAATATTGCACTAACAATCCAGAGATCAAGCTTAATCATAACAAGAATGTACCCGAGGAATTGATAGAGCTTGCCAATAAATATTTCTATCGTTTAGTTGAGCTTGGTCATACAGTAAGAAAACGTCCAAACTTTAATAACAGTCTAGAGAAAACATTGAGTGAAATTCGTGCATCACTGGATGATGTGTTAAACGATTGCCCTGAGCAAAAGGGATTATACTACCCACCGAAAGCATTTGGAGAGGGCTCACGCTCACGAATGCACAGTTATGGGTTAGCAAATGTGGGTCAAGGAAATATAGAAATAATAGGAAAGTAATCGGCTTTGCTACTTAACCATAACTCTGATTAAAAGAGCTACCAACTTAAATAGAGTGTAAGAGGTTTGTGGGTTGAAGTGCGCTTGACTTAAGTGCGCTTAAATTAGCTTGGTGATCATATAAACCTGAATGATGTGTGCCATTGCTATATCAATGATGCCATTGCTATATCAATGATGCCATTGCTATATCGATGACACTCATCACTGTTCAATACAGATTACTATTTAGGTGCAAACTCATGTGCATCAACAGGGCTGTGCTCTGCAAAAAATCGTTTTAATGCCTGAGCGTCCGTTTCATCGGTGCTTACGAATCCTTTCTTGTGAGTAATTTTAGGGTAACTATCGCCACCAGAAGCATTATATTCATTAATACTCATGCGGTATGTTTTGTTTATATCAAGCGGCTTGCCGGCGATGAACACGTTAGTTACTTGATCCTCTTTAAGTTCAAAGGCTACGTTGTGATATTGCATATAGGCACCAGAGTCTGGTGGGAAACGCGTCACGACATTTAAATAGGTTAAAATATCATTGCCTTTGAAATCGATATAGGCGACACGGTTTTTAAAAGGCTGTACTTTGAGTATGTCTTTATAACTCACGTCACCCGCATTGATGCTATCGCGAACACCACCACCACTGATAATGCCAAAATCGGCACCTACGGTATTCATTTGCGCTTGAATAATTACGCGAGCAAGGTTAGTTTGCTCAAAGCGTACTTTGTTACGATCACCCTCGAGTCTGTCATTCACAAAGCCAATTTTACCTTCAATTTGTTTTGCCCCTTTTTGTTGGTACGCCGCTAAAAAGGTTTGTAGCGCTGGATCTGGTTTAATGTAATTTGCAGCAAGTACGGATTTTACGCTACCGTCTTTTTGCTTTTTATCTACGTATAAATTAACGGGCAATAATTGATAACTTAGCAGTGATAATTGACCGTTTTCTAATTTAAACTCCGCTTTACCCACATACTTACCCCATTCATGGGCTTGCATTATCCAGGTTCCATTTTGTCGATCAGGTTTACAGGCTAAACCTGGCTTAAAATTCTCATCTGTGACATTTTCTGCAGCCATACACACTGGCTCTTGGGAATGGCCACCAATAATCATATCAAGGGCATTTTTATCTAAAGAGCGGGCAAGCGTAACATCACCTGGAGCATTTATTCCATAATTGGCATCTACATAATGCCCCATGTGCGTTACCGCAATGGTAATGTCAGGATTGTATTTTGCTTTTAATGTTTGGGTAAGTGAGGCGGTTATTTCAACCGGATCTTTAAAATCTAAGTGGCCAATGTATTGCGGGTTACCAATTTTAGCGGTGTCTGTCGTTGTTAACCCAATTACAGCAATGGTTAAGCCGCCTTTGTTGAATATTTTATAACGTTCAAAGATAGTTTCATTAGTTTGTTTATCAAAGATATTAGCTGATAAAAGAGGGAAATTAGCCCATTGCTGTTGCTGTCTTAATACACTTAATGGATTATCAAACTCGTGGTTACCTAGTGCCATTGCGTCATAGCCAATTTTCGACATGCCTTTGAAATCGGGCTCAGCAAATTGTAGATCTGATTCAGGAATACCGGTATTAATATCGCCACCTGATAATAATAAAACCTGATGCCCTTGTGCTTTTGCATCGGCTCTTAGCTGGTCGATTAGGGTTTTACGCGCAGCCATACCATATTCGCCTTTTTCATTATGCCAAAAGCGACCATGATTATCATTGGTATGAAGAACAGTTAAATAGTGTGCTGCAGGTTTATTGACTGAGTCACTGGCACAGCCATATAAACCAAGAAATAAAATGAGAAAAACAAGAGTACGCATAAAATACCTATCGATTAACAAAACTCAGTATAGTAGGCGGCTAGTTTAAACTAGTTCGAGGTTAAAAAAACGCACTTATTCATATTTTTCAGCCAATGAGACTTCACGTTGCTGCTCTACAACCCGTTTTCTGCGTGCGAGCTCATCATGTGCGTATTGAGATTTTTGATGATTTACATCAATCATCCATTTCAAAAAGCTGACGGGAAGCTGGGTGTATGGTTCACCTTGGTGTAGCCCAAAGTCACAAATAGTCGTGTTGTTTGCCATTATATTTACTCCTATCACTGTGTAGGCTGATAATAACAAAAAAAGAGTGATTGATAAGGGGCTTTTTAAGTACCTTGCTAGGCTTAAAGTTAATTAAAAAAGAGTCACCGTGATGTACACCAAGGCACTCAGACAATTAACTCTCCATCACGTGTTTAAAATTAAAATGTAAACAGTTGTAACTGCAGTGTAATTACTTTGATATGAATTGTAGCGTTAAGTGCTTATGTATCGATTTATAAAATGAATAACACTACTCTATGACGCCTAATGACAATAAAAAATAGGAATAATAATGAAGAAGCTTATCTTAGCGTCAATTTTAACTGCAGCGAGCTTTTCAAGCGCAGCAACCATAGTCGAAATGCAAACGAGCCAAGGAACGATAGAAATTAACTTGTTTGATCAACAAACACCTAAAACAGTAGAAAACTTCCTAAGTTATGTTAATGATGCAGCGTATAAACAAACAGTAATACACCGCTCTGTTGATAAGTTTGTCATTCAAGGAGGAGGTTTTACTTTTTCTGACAAAATGGATCCCATTACAACCAAGCCAGCGGTTATTAACGAACCTGTTTACTCAAATGTAAAAGGCACAATTGCCATGGCAAAGCAGGGCGGCAACGAAAACAGCGCCACTAGCCAATGGTTTTTTAATATGAGTGATAACAGCCAAAACTTAGATTTACAAAATGGTGGGTTTACCGTTTTCGGACAAATAACAGCACAAAGCCAAGAAACTTTAGATAAAATAGCGGCCTTAGTTCATTGTGCAGAGGTACCATTGGTTGGTATTACTAAAGAGCAATGTTCAGATGAAAATGTGGTTATTAGTAATCAAAACTTAGTATCAATACAAACGGTGGTTGTGCTTGATGACGATCCTAATTCAGCACAAAATTTAACACCTAAAGAGAATACATTAATTGATAACGTAGAAGTGACACCACCACAAAGTTCAGACTCTAGTGGCAGTATGGCATGGTTATTAGGCGCACTATTGCTTGTAGCACCTAGGTTAAAACGCACTAAATAAGCCATAAAAATAACGGCGACTTATCATAGCCGCCGTTTTTTTAGTTAGGGTCTGTTGATCTTTGCGGATTACAATTTGTTCAAACTAGGGGCGGTTTAATCGCGGCGCGAGGTTTGTAACCTAGTGGGCTAAGTAAAAACCGAGCAACAAAGAGTAAACCGCCCCTAGGCAGAACCCGAAGGGCACCGCCTGTTTGGCATTGATGCTGCGTTATCGCCTATTTATGGGGAATAACCACACCACATAGGCTCTGCCTTGCCTAAATACCAAACAGACTGCTGCAAATTTAACCTTGAAAGGTCATCAGACCCTAGTTGTAAAGTACGCTCACCAGTAACATTACCCACATTACAAACACAGCTAAGCAGCCTAGCAAAAATACTCTAAAACGGGCTCTTAAATGATTACTACCAAGGTGAATGAGGCTATGAATAATGCGTGTCGCTACAAATATACACGCCAAGACTGCAATAGGGACACTCGCCATATTAAGCTGTAAAGCAAGCAAACATCCCGCATAAAAAAGCACAGGTATTTCAAATTGATTGCTAAAATTACGATCAGCGACTCTGACATGATCGCCCGCATTATCAAGTCGCATAGCAGCAAAGTCACTTAACTGTATGTGTTTGTTTTTAGCCGCCGCAAAACGTCGTTTTCCCATTATTACCATCACAACTAATGAAAGTGTTACCTGAACGAACATGGCTATTATTATTATCTTTTCCATAACTTACCTTATTATTTATATTAACTATTCACAATGTGTTACACAATTAAGTACTAATTAGTAGCATAGTATTAATTGATAATGGTAGTTTATAAGTGATTTAGTCTTTTTTATAACACTAAGCCCATATTTAACAGCAATGGATATAACTAAAATGAAACACATCATCGGCTTAAGTGCAATTGCACTGGCAATATTAAGCGGTTGTTCGAATACCGCCACACTTACTCAATCATCACAAACATCACTTTTATCACCAACGCTTGTTGTAAGCCCTAACGATAATCGTGAATACAAAACACTAACACTTGCCAATGATATTGAAGTGATTTTAGTTTCTGATCCAAGCGCAGAAAAATCGGCTGCTTCATTGAGTGTCGGCGTCGGCCTGCTGCACGACCCAATGAGCCAGCAAGGTATGGCGCATTATTTAGAACATATGTTGTTTTTAGGCACTGAGCGCTACCCTGACACTAAAGGGTACTCCGATTTTATGACTAAAAACGGCGGAGCGCATAATGCCTATACGTGGCTCGATATTACAAACTACATGTTTAAAATTAATAACGATGCGTTTGATGAAGGCTTAGACCGCTTTTCAGACTTTTTTAAAGCCCCTAAGCTTTACCCAGAATACACAGAAAAAGAAAAAAACGCAGTGAATGCTGAGTGGTCAATGCGTCGTGAAATGGACTTTTTTGGCCAATTTAAACTTGCACGTAAAATGATGGGTGAACACCCAGCTAATCGATTCTTAATTGGTAACCTTGAAACGTTAGGCGATAAAGCTGATAGTTCATTACACAAAGAAACTGTTGATTTTTATAATAAATATTATTCATCAAATATTATGAAAGTGGCGTTAATTTCTAATTTACCGCTTGAAGAAATGCAGAAAAAAGCAGAAAAATACTTCGCTGATATTAAAAATAAAAATATTGAAAAGCCAAAAGTATCAGCCAAGCTAGATTTTGATAATGCCGGTGGTAAACGTGTTTTTTACTCGCCAAACGAAGACGTTAAACAATTACAGCTCGACTTTACAATCACTAATAATCAAACTGAATTTGCAGTAAAACCTAATCGTTTTGTTGCCTATTTACTTAGCAATGAAATGCCAGGTAGCCCAGCACAAATATTACGTGATAAAGGCTGGGTATCGCAGTTATCAGCATCTGCTTCACCAAATCAATATGGTAACTATGGCTCTTTAAATGTGAACATAGAGCTGACTGATGAGGGCATGAAAAACCGCGAAGCCATTGTTGCGACTATTATGCAATATATTGATTTAATTAAACGTGAAGGTGTTAATAGTAAGTACTTTAATGAAATTCGTACCTCTTTGAATAACCAGTTTAAATTTTTAGAAAAAGGCGATGAGTTTAACTACGTCAGTGCGCTGACTCAAAGCATGCAAGATTATCCGTTAAATCATGCGATAAACGCACCATACTACTACGCTAAGTTTGATGCTGATGCGGTTAATAATGTACTAAAACAACTTAACGCAGACACCTTACGTGTTTGGTATATTTCTCAACAAGAAGACACTGATTCACAATTACATTTTTATGATGGTAAATACCGAATTAGTGATATTAGCGACGCAGAAATTGCCAGCTGGGAAAAACCAAGTGAATTTAATTTAGCCTTACCAAGTGTTAACAACTTACTGCCAGAGAGTTTTGCAATTAAAACGCAGGCTTTTAAAGAGCAAAAACACCCAGAACTTAGCTATGATAAAAACGGTGTAAAAATTTGGCGCCAAGCAAGCCAGCAGTTTGCAGAGCAACCCAAAGGTTTAGTTGAGGTGTATATCAACACACAAACAGGGTTGCGTGATATTAACTCAACCGTCCTTTATTCTGTGTGGGCAGATTTATATAACACTCAATTAAGTCAGCTACGAACCGAAGCGGCTATTGCCGGTATGAATGTTAATTTAAGCTCAAGCAATGGTTTAGTTTTATCATTAAGTGGTTTTACCGATAAACAAGATACCTTACTTAAACAAGCGTTAGCTGGATTTGACGATAAAATTTCAGCGCAAGCATTTAACCAAGCGATTGACCGTTATCAACGTGATTTACTCAATCAGCAAAAACAGTTCCCGTATGCACAAGCGTTTAGTGAATATTCAAAACTGACTCGAACCGGTAGTTTTGATACTGACGCGCTTATTAAGGCAGCTCAATCACTGACACTCGCTGATTTACAAGCCTTAAAACAAAGCACCTTAGCGAATAATAACTTACGCGTATTTAGCTATGGTAACTATAACCAAAAAGATATTGATGCCATTGCTGCTGAATTAACGGCTATTTTACCAAATAATCATACAAAATCTGAGTTTGCCCGCAGTAAAGCTTGGTTACCACAACTAGGTGAAGCGCGCGTATTACACAAAGATATTGATGTAGCCGATGTAGCCGTTGTCGATATGACCATTCACCCAACGCCAGGTTACAAACAAAAAGCGCAGGCGGCGGTTTTACAAGGACACTTTAGAACAATCGCGTTTGACAAAATGCGTACCGAAGAACAACTAGCTTATGCGGTAGGGGCATTAGCGCGTCCTATTGAGGATTACTCTGGTATTGGATTGTTTATTCAAACGCCGGTTAAAGGGCCAAAAGAAATTCAAGTACGCTTTGATAAGTTCAAAAAAGAGTATGCTTCTGAGCTTAATGCCATGAGTGAAGAGACATTTGCACAGCTTAAAAATGCAACGTTGGTCTCGTTAAAAGAACAGCCAAAGAATTTAAGTGACGAAATGAGTCCATTGATTAACGATTGGTACCGTGAAAACTTTGATTTTGATTCAAAACAAAAGCTAATTGCAGAAGTAGAAAAGGTCACCCTTGCTGATATTAAAGACTACTACCAGCAAACCATGTTAAATCCACAAGCAGCCCGCTTAAATGTGCAATTACGTGGCAGTAAGTTTAGTGATAGCGAGTTCGCTGATTTGCCAAACCAAACTAAAGTGACGAGTTTAGATGCTTACTACAGCGATATAAAATTGCAAAAGTAAGTTGAAATTACTCAAAAACTAAACAAAACCCAGCCATTGTTGACTGGGTTTTGTTTTAACGGCGTTAATTATGGTTTTAGTAAAATGGCTACCATTGCCATGTTAGGCCATAAGTAAAAAGCCAATTATGGCAAAGCCTGCAGCAATTAAGGTATAAGGTAATTGCGTTACAGCATGACTGATCAAATTACAGCCAGAGCCTTGTGCTGCTAGTACGGTTGAATCAGAGTAAAAACAGGCTTGGCTACCAAATGAAGACGCTGAAAGTAATGCGCCAATCACCAATGGAATATTTGCATCAACCGCCGTCGCAAGGGGCATGACAATAGGAATTGAAACCGCAAAAATCCCCCAACTTGAACCCGTCGCAAACGCTAATATCGACATCGCAATAAATACCACCGCAGGTAAATAGCCAGCGGTCATATACGGGCTTAAGCTGCCAATCACAAATTGTGGCAAGCCAATTAAATCGCATACATCTTTAAAAATAAAGGCGGCAATCACGGTTCCAATTGCGGGGATCATACTTTTAAAACCATCCAGCATACGCTCAATCATTTCGCTAAAGCTCATTAATTTTTGTAACGCATAAAATGGCAAAGTGACAGCCATTGTCGCTAATAGACCTTTGTACACATCTATTTCAAAATATACGGTAAATGCGACTAATAAAATAATCGGCAACAAAAAGTTATATAACTTACCTTTAGGATCCGCATCTTCAAAGTGTTCCTCCGCTGCTTTTACTGCATATTCATCGGCAGTTTGTACTTGAGTATAAATCGCAGGCTCTAAAGTAGGAGCGTGAGTTAGCGCCTGTTGCTCGGCTTTTTTCATGGGGCCAAAAGTAGGGATCACGCCGGCAATAACCAGCACCACAGTCAACACCGCAAACCAGGCATAAAACATGTACGGAATGGCTTGAATATAAACGGCAATGCCTTTGCCTTCTTCTGCAATGCCGTTATCCACTAACAGGCCACCAAAAAATACAGCCCACGTTGACAAAGGGACGAGTACACAAATAGGCGCTGCCGTTGAATCAACAACGTAAGCGAGCATTTCACGACTCACTTTAAATTTGTCGGTGATCCGCTTCATGGTTTCACCCACGGTAAGCGCGTTTAAATAATCGTCAATAAATATCACGACACCCAAACAAAAGGTCATAAATAAGGAGGATCGTTTACCTCGGGTGTACTTTAAAGCCAAACTACCAAACGCAGAAGCCCCTCCAGTGCGCACTAATAAGGCAATAAGCGCACCAAAGCCGCCACACACAAGTATTAACCAACCAATGGTTTCATCAGTCATTACTTTGAGTGATGTGCTGGCAAAATTTGAGAGAACTTTGCTAGGGTCAGCTAAAACAAGGCCAACTAATGCACCAATCAGTAACGATAAAATAGGGCGGCGTAAAACAACAGCCAATACAACCACTACCGCAGGCGGCAGTAGAGTTAACGCAGAAGGTTCAAGCATTTATAAGATCACAAAATTAAAAGCAGATTTAAAAAGTAAACTGCTTATACAAAAACAAAGAAGATGATAAGTTTGTTGTTAAATCATTTTCCAAGTCACTGCTTTTGCACGCGTGGAGGGCACTTAAAAAATTATGTTAAATTAATAGTTTTAGTGAAACGCGTTGGCTTTGGCGCCAGACGGCGCAAGGAATGCATGCCGCTATTGTTGTGCCTTTAAAAACATCGGCGCAAAAATAATCTTCTTTTTTATTTCAGTCAATAAAAAATATCGGGTCGTTAAAAATTTATTAGGAGTTATTTTGAATATTGCTTTTACTACAGAGCGCTTACACATTCGCTTCGCACAAATAGCAGATGCGGCAGAGTTATTTAAGTTGGTTAATCAGGCTAATTTCACCAAATACATTGGTGATAAAGGTATTTATACCTTAGACGACGCTAAAAAATACATCAAAGACAGTTTTATATCTGCCCATAAGCAGCATGGCTTTGGGCCTTATATAATCGCATTACATGATGAAACACTAGTTGGTATTGTTGGGTTTTATCAGCGAGCTGTTCTGCAATATCCCGATTTAGGGTTTGCGCTAAAAGACGGTTTTGAAAAAAAGGGCTATATTTTTGAGGCGGCAAATACCTTGCTAAACCATAGACAAAACTTGGGGATTAACCAGGTTACGGCGATCGCCCGCTGTGATAACCGTGCATCAAAAAATGTATTACAAAAGCTCGGTTTTAAAACCCAAGGTCAAGTGATCATAGAAAGCACTAACATTGCGGTAGACGTATATTTACTTAATACAGAGCGAAATTAAATTCGCGCTTTTTCAATTTCTTTTGCCGCAAGGATGTTGATTTGTTGCCACATTTTTTCAAGAGTAGCCACCAATGAATCATAGCCATCATCATCGATTGGCATAACAGATGAAAAATTATGGATGCTTAGTAAACGCCTACCCGATTCTGGGTGAGTGTAGTATAAACGCCATAGCCCTGAAATATCTGCATTACCTTGCAGATCACCGTTAAAGTGGTGTAGTTCGTATTCTAATTCGTAAAATGTTTGTTGCTGTTGGTCAGTAATAACGGGTAAGCCTTTAATAACCATCCAGTTTGTCATGGTATTAAATAATGTTTGCTGCGCGCTGGCACTGAGCATAACATCTGGCGACTCACCCCATAGATGATAATTAGCAGCATGGATTTGATTACTATCTACTTTCATAGCAATACCCCGATTATTCAATGCGCCTCTTAGGGTGACTGTTTGCACGCGCAGTTGTGCCTGTGTATCTTGCACATTTCGCGAAGAGTCATTAATGGGCTGCTCAAATTGGTAATACTGAATTGTTGTTTGAATAGCAGAGCTGCAACCACTGATAAAGATCACACCCGTTAAAAGTAAAAATAGTGCCTTCATTATTGCTTCCTCGGTTGTGGATCGTTAGGTAGTGATTTGTCAAAAATGAGCATATTAGGTTGCTCGTTTAAGCCACGGGTAAGAGGCTGAAACTCTTCTGTTAAACGTTTAATTTGTAGCAGTGTTTGCTCAAGTTGATAGTGCATTTGAGAGCCTGCTTGATAGCTTGCCATGGTTTTATCAAACTGGCGCATGGTTATTTCAAATTGTTCCATACTTTTGGTTATTTTTTCGAGATTACGATTAAAGTCGCCAGGTAAATTTTGTGTATCGGGCTTATTTAATAATGTGCGCATCTCACTGGCCAGAGCTTGATACTCGCTAAACGTAGTTTGCATTTTGGCTAAACTGTCTTCAATTTTTAAATTATTCACTTTATTAAGTACATCCGATACTTGATCGGCAAGCACCGTTATACCGCTCGATACACTAGGAAACACATCGTATTGAGCAAGTTTTTTAAGCTCGCTTTTTGGGGTGTCGGTATAAAAGTCAAAATCGACGTAAACTGCACCGGTTAGCAAATTACCCGGTTTAAGTGACGCTCTCATGCCATTTTCAATCCACTCGTTAACGCTTGTTTCCCAATACTCTTTTGCTACCGAGGTGATATGGTATAAACGACCATATTCTACTTTTATCAATACCGGAACTGCGGTATTTTTAGCGCGAAAATGAGCCGGTTTTCCATCTATAATTACATTGGCGGGCGCTTCAACCACTGTGCCTACGCGAGTACCTCTATACTCAACTGGCGCACCAACACGGAGTCCTCTAATCGATTGTTCGAATTCAATAAGGTAATAATCAAAATCATAAAAACGCTCTTCTAAAGCTTGCTTATAACTTTGACTCAAAGAAAAGCTATGACCATCTTGTGCTAAATCGCCAGGGGCTTGCTGATCAGGTAAGCCAACAGAAATACCGCCTTTTAATAATTTGCTTAGTGAACCGGTATTAATATTTATGCCATCAGCAGAAAGATCTATCTCAATACCTGAGTTAACCCAAAAAATAGAGTTTAAAGTGATCAGGTTCTCATAGGGGGCTTTAATAAAAATACCGTATTGCATTGCTTGGTTTTTCCAATCAAAGGTGGCGGTTTCTATTTGGCCTATTTTGTAGTTTTTAAAAAATATACCAGTACTCACATCAAGTACCTCAGCATTGTAACTGAGTAACTTAAAGCGTCCACCTTGAACATGTTTACCAATTAATGCGGGCTCTTCTTGCAGGGTAAAGCGCTTTTTAAGTCGGTTACTTTCTCCCGGTGAAAACTCTAAATAAACCCCTGAAAGTAGGGTACTCATACCACTGATCCCAGTTTCATCAATGCGTGGCTTTACTACCCAAATACTGGCATCTTCGGTGAGTAAATTATCATAGTTTTTATCTATTTGTGCTCGGGCAATTACACTGTCTTGGCTGTCAGAAAGGCGGACGTGATCAATTTGACCTATTTTAACACTTCGCACTTTTATTTCTGTTTTACCAGCAATAATCCCCTCTGCTTGGGGCATAGTGATGTAGATTGTTTGCCCTTTATTTAATTGATACTGATAAAGCATCCAAACACCAACAAATAAGGCAACCACAGGAATGATCCAAATTGCAGAAATACTTGATTTTTGTGCTACGTTAGCTGTTTTAGTCATGCTTTATTCTCTGCGTTATTATTTTTGGTGAGTCCCACAGTAGGCGAGGGTCAAATGCGTGTGCCGCCATCATTTGGCATAATACCATAACGGTAAAAAAGACGATGCCCAAACCGGGTGTAACCGACATTAAATTTCCTAGCTGCACCAGTGCAACTAATATAGCCACAACAAACACATCAATCATAGACCATTTACCTATAAATTCAGTAAGTTGATACACTTTTGTGTAACCTTTTGTATGCAGGTTAGCGGGTTTTGTAACCATAAAACACAAAAAGCTCAAAATAAGCGCTTTGGCTAACGGTACCACCACACTGGCAAAAAATATAATAATTGCAATAGGATACGATCCACTATTCCATAACGTAATAACACCCGAAATAAGGGTTGCAGGTGTTTCATCCCCTAGGCTAATAGTGTACATAATGGGGAGCAAATTCGCAGGAATATAACAAATCAGAGAAGTAACTAACCATGCAGCCGCTTTTTGTACGCTGTAGGGGTTTCTTAAATACGTTTTACTGTGGCAACGAGGGCAGATTGATTCAACGCTTAGTTGATGGCAAACATGGCAGGCTTTTATATTCTCATCAATAGCCCGCTCAGCGTTTGAAGTATTTTGAAGTGTAGTGGCAGGGCTTACTTGTGACCACAGCCTAGCACGATTTAAACGCGTCAATGCACTAACATAAAAAATAACAAATCCCACATAAGCAAAAAAACTGATACCAAAGCTAACCTCAGCCAATGACATTATTTTTACCATGCTAACTAAAACACCAATCAGAAATATTTCTGACATGATCCAAGGCTCTAGCGTTAAAGTGAATTTTAATAGTCTTCTTGCAACTGCTTGCGGCAGTGCTTTGAGTGCGCCTAAATGCAAAGGGATCAAAATAATCAGCAAACTCATAGGTAAAATAATAATGCTGATATCAATAAATAGGCCGAGTAGGTCACTATCATAGTTAAATAAAATCCGTGCTGCGTCGGGCAGGGTAATAGTTTGGGTAATACCATTACTACTAAAAGAGATAAATGGATAAAACATACTGCTGAGCAACATTAATAATGCGCTTAAACTCAGTGCGACTATTTCAGTGTCATGGTTTATATTAATACCGCGGACTTTATGGCTACAGCGTGGGCACAATGCCACTTGTTTGGCATTAATCTCGGGAATATCAATGATAAGATCACAGCTTGGGCAGGCAGTTTGCAAAATGTTAGCTTATAATTAATTCAATAATTTAAATATTGCTATAAATAATAGTTAAATACAAACGCTGCGGCTAAATTACTAAAGAAAAGTAAACCCAATAACTGAAAATAAAAACGGATTAGGTGAAAGAGTGAAAGTTGTATTTTTATTGGCCTTAGTGTGTTTATGTGGTGATAGTTTTGCATTTGTTAATGATAATAAGCAGCAACGAGTCATTATTGCGGCTAACCCTACTGTTGCGCCTTATGTAATAAGTGAAAATGATTCAGGTATTCAGCTCGAGATTGTAAAGGCAGCACTTAACAATCAAGACATAAATGAGGTTGATGTACATTACATGTCAAATCAGCGTGCAGATGCTTTATTGAACCAAGGCCATGTAGATATTGCTTTAAATTACTCGGGTATTTTAATTGCTGGCATATATCGAAGCCAATCGGTTGTTAGTTATGAGAATGTGGTGGTGAGTCTTAAAAAGAGTAACTTCACTATTAATAGTATTTACGATCTGGCGACTAAAAGTGTTTTAGCATTTCAAAATGCGCCTGCTTATTTACCCAAAGAATTTGGTCATAACTTGGAAAACTTGAGAGGCTATGAAGAAGTATTCAATCAACAAGCGCAGATACATCATTTAATGGCAGGGTGGGTTGATACGATTATTCTCGATAGACGTATATTTCTTCACTACTTAAAGGAATATCAAAAAACCAATACCACTAAAGATTTTGTTATTCATGCTATTTTTCCACCTGCGGCAAGGCCTGCGTATTTTAACAATGATTTGCTGAGACAGCAGTTTGACAAAGGCTTAGCAAATATAATTCAAAGCGGTGAATATCGCACCATAATGCTTAACTTAGATAAGCAATATACCCAGCGCGACTTCACTCGTTTTTAATTAATCAAATAAAGCAACAGTTTGACGGGTGAGCGCAATAAGCTCACCGGATTGCGACCAAATACAGCCATCTTCTAAGCCATAGCCATCTTTTGAATGATGAGTGATTGCTTCAAAACCCAACCATTCACCTGGCACTAAATTAGGCGCTTGTACAAATTCTAAATACCACGACATGCTACTAGCCGGTGCAGGTTGCTTAAACATTTGTAGTAATGTTGGCGGCCATGCGTCAGTAAGAGCAATAACATGAGCTTCTGTAATTTCTTCAGGCGTGTGTTTAAATCGCATCCAACCACCAAGGTGAGAGGTTTGCGCACTACTAAACGGCATGGCGCCTTGTTGCGGGCATAAATCAACATGCTGAAAAAATTCTGGCATTTTCCCAGGTACAAAGCCTAAACAATGGCCTTCGTTTACAGGGTGTAAGGTTAACGACTTTGATACCGGCACATTAATTGATGAGTTACGATTTTTTGCAAAACAGGCCTGCACGATGACACACACCGCATCATCTTGAATCGCTTTGGCGAGCACTTGGGTACTGCTTTTACCTTCACGTAATATTTCTACCGATAAAGAAAACGGTTTTTCAGCCAATAATGGCCCTACAAAGTTTGTACTTAAAGAAAGCAGTCTTCTTGATGAATCAACTTTATTGCGCATTGCTTGATAAAGTAGCGCAGCAGAGAGGCCACCAAAAGCAGTACGACCTTGGCACCAGTTAGCAGGAAACTGCATGGTATTGGTTAACGGGTCAGTTTCCTGACTCGCTTGGGCTGCTTGTTTTAATAATTGTTCAAAGTGCACAAATAATGTCCTTTTGCTGTTATTTGCTAAATTTATATCACACCCAAACTCATCAGACCAGACAATAAATAAGCTCCCAAATTACAAAAAATGAGCAATCCCTACTCTTTTTAGGGTTATTTAGTAAATAAATTAAAAAAAATGCGTTTTTTTTCATTTTTACAGTTGAATTAAGTTTGTGGCATCCCTATTAACTAGTCATCGAATGTATTAACGAATTTAGAAGTTGGAGAAGATTCATGGGTAGAATTATTGGAATCGATTTAGGTACTACTAACTCTTGTGTTGCAGTACTTGATGGTGACAAAGCACGTGTTATTGAAAATGCGGAAGGCGATCGCACAACCCCGTCTATTATTGCTTACACGCAAGACGGTGAAACGTTAGTAGGTCAACCTGCAAAACGTCAAGCGGTAACTAACCCAACAAACACGTTATTTGCAATCAAACGTTTAATTGGTCGTCGCTTTGAAGACGAAGAAGTACAACGTGATATCGGCATCATGCCTTTCAAAATTATCAAAGCAGATAATGGCGATGCATGGGTAGAAGCAGGCGGTGAAAAACGCGCTGCACCACAAATTTCTGCTGAAGTACTGAAAAAAATGAAGAAGACGGCTGAAGACTTCTTAGGTGAAGAAGTAACTGAAGCGGTAATCACAGTACCGGCATACTTTAACGATTCACAACGTCAAGCTACAAAAGATGCGGGCCGTATTGCGGGTCTTGAAGTAAAACGTATTATCAATGAGCCAACAGCTGCAGCCCTTGCATACGGTATGGATAAAAACCGTGGCGAAAACGTAGTAGCGGTATACGACTTAGGTGGTGGTACTTTCGATTTATCAATCATTGAAATTGATGAAGTTGAAGGCGAGCACACATTTGAAGTACTTGCGACAAATGGTGACACTCACTTAGGTGGTGAAGATTTTGATAACCGTGTAATCAACTACTTAGTTGCTGAATTCAAGAAAGATCAAGGTATCGATTTACAAAATGATCCGCTTGCTATGCAACGTGTTAAAGAAGCAGCAGAGAAAGCAAAAATTGAGCTTTCATCAGCACAATCTACAGAAGTTAACCTTCCGTACGTAACCGCTGATGCATCAGGTCCTAAGCACATGAACGTGAAATTAACACGTGCTAAGCTTGAGTCACTGGTTGAAGACTTAGTGACTAAGTCGATTGAACCGCTTAAACGCGCACTAGCTGATGCTGACCTGTCTGTGAACGATATCAACGATATCATTCTAGTGGGTGGTCAAACGCGTATGCCACTTGTTCAAAGAACAGTTGCTGAATTCTTTGGTAAAGAACCACGTAAAGACGTTAACCCTGATGAAGCGGTAGCTGTGGGTGCTGCGATTCAAGGTGGTGTACTTGCAGGTGACGTGAAAGACGTACTATTACTAGACGTATCACCATTATCTCTAGGTATTGAGACGATGGGGTCAGTAATGACAGCACTGATTGAGAAAAACACCACGATTCCTACTAAGAAATCGCAAACATTCTCAACAGCAGAAGATAATCAATCTGCAGTAACCATTCATGTGTTACAAGGTGAGCGTAAACGTTCAAGTGATAACAAATCGCTAGGTCAATTTAACCTAGAAGGCATTCGCCCAGCACAACGTGGTACGCCACAAATCGAAGTAACATTCGATGTTGATGCCGATGGTATCTTACATGTATCTGCAAAAGATAAAGATACAGGTAAAGAGCAAAAAATCACTATTCAAGCATCTTCTGGCTTAAGCGATGAAGAAGTTGAAAAAATGGTTCGTGATGCAGAAGCGCACGCTGAAGACGATAAAAAGTTTGAAGAGTTAGTAGCTGCACGTAACCAAGCTGATGCACTTGTTCACGGTACACGTAAGCAAATTGAAGAAGCGGGTGATGCTCTGCCAAGCGAAGACAAAGACGCGATTGAAGCGGCTGTTGTTGACCTAGAAGCAGCAATTAAGAGTGACGACAAAGCAGAGATTGAAGCGAAAACGCAAGCGCTTGCTGAAAAGTCTCAAAAGCTAATGGAAATCGCTCAAG
Organism: Pseudoalteromonas sp. SiA1; assembly: GCF_018732205.1. Classification (NCBI taxonomy): domain Bacteria; kingdom Pseudomonadati; phylum Pseudomonadota; class Gammaproteobacteria; order Alteromonadales; family Pseudoalteromonadaceae; genus Pseudoalteromonas; species Pseudoalteromonas sp. SiA1. Next base: position 21,073 of record NZ_CP076085.1, read on the forward strand.
CTAAAGCACAACAAGCTGGTGGTGACGCTGGTGAACAACAACAGTCAGCTAAACAAGATGACGATGTTGTTGATGCAGAGTTCGAAGAAGTTAAAGACGACAAGTAATTGTTGCTAACGCTTCTCGCTAATTTAAAACACATGACCAAATCAAGTGTTTGAGTTAGGATGAACACATGAGGCGCGTAGGCTAAAGCTTAACGCGCCTTTTGCATGTAAAGAGAAGTGAATAAAACGCTTTAAAAATTCAATGATAAATCGATATGATTTATCGGTTTGTCCAGCAGCTAACGCTGTAAATAGAAAAGAGTAGTGTGATAGATATGTCAAAACGCGATTATTACGAAGTCCTCGGCGTAAGCAAAGATGCGAGTGAGCGAGACATAAAAAAAGCGTATAAACGCTTAGCGATGAAATATCACCCCGATCGTACCGCCGGTGATAAAGACCTTGAAACTAAATTCAAGGAAGTTAAAGAAGCTTACGAAATACTGACTGATGCGCAAAAGCGTCAAATGTATGACCAATACGGCCATGCAGCCTTCGAACAAGGTGGTGGCGGTGGTCACGGTGGCTTTGGCGGCGGCCAAGGTGATTTTGGTGATATTTTTGGAGACGTATTTGGTGATATTTTTGGTGGCGGCGGTGGTCGACGTCAATCACGCCAGCAACGTGGCTCAGATTTACGTTACAACATGGACTTAAGCTTAGAAGAAGCGGTTCGTGGTAAAGACGTTGAGATTAAAGTACCTACTTGGGTTAGTTGTGAACCATGTGATGGCAGTGGTGCTAAAGCGGGTTCAAAGCCAAAGACATGTACAACCTGTCATGGTGCAGGCCAAGTACAAATGCGCCAAGGTTTTTTTGCCGTACAGCAAACATGTCCAACGTGTCATGGACAAGGTCAGATCATTTCAGATCCTTGTAATAAATGTCATGGGCAAGGCCGTGTAGAAAAAACTAAAACGCTATCGGTTAAAATCCCGGCAGGCGTAGATACTGGCGATCGTATTCGCTTATCAGGTGAAGGCGAAGCAGGCATGCATGGTGCACCAGCAGGTGACTTGTATGTGCAAGTATCTGTTCGTGAACACAAAATATTTGTTCGTGAAGCTAATAATTTATATTGTGAAGTACCAATAAGCTTTACCACCGCAGGCCTTGGCGGTGAAATTGAAGTGCCAACGCTTGATGGGCGTGCAAAGCTTAAAATACCGTCAGAAACACAAACGGGCAAAATGTTCCGTATGCGTGGCAAAGGTGTTAAGTCAGTACGCAGTGGTGCTCAAGGTGATTTAATTTGTAAGGTTGTGATTGAAACGCCTGTTAATTTAAACGAGCGTCAACGTGACTTACTTAAAGAATTAGATGAAAGTATGGGCAAAGACAGCTCAAAAAACCGTCCTAAAGAGCAAGGCTTTTTTGATGGGGTTAAAAAGTTTTTTGATGACTTAACTAAGTAATTAGTCGGATCAATAGACCCTAGTAAAAACGGCGCTTTTTTAGCGCCGTTTTTTTATGTTTAATGTGCTAAATTATTAGGGAAATTTATTTTGGACTTTATCAGATGACCCCCGCTATAGAGCAGCTAAAAAAAAGCAATATTAAGTTTGACATACTCAGTTACGAGCACGATATAAACAATACTAATTACGGCCTCGAAGCGGTTGAAAAGCTTAATCTTAACAGCGCCCAAGTATTTAAAACCCTAGTGCTTGAAACCTCAGAGCAACAGCTTATTGTAGCGGTGACTCCCGTCACTCAGCAGGTTAATTTTAAACAGCTTGCGAAGCTTTGTGCAGTAAAAAAAGTGATGATGGCAGACCCACAAAAAGTGCAGGCGAGTACCGGTTATATTTTGGGAGGAGTAAGCCCCCTTGGCCAAAAAAAACGACTAAAAACTTACATACACTCCAGTGCGTTAGATTTTGAAATGATATATGTTAGTGCCGGAAAACGAGGGTTAGAAGTAACACTAAGTGCAAAAAGCTTAGCACATATAACTCAAGCTTCGTTTGCAGTTTTTTAAACTTTTGTTTAGCTAAAATAAGGGGATATAAGTATCCATCTGATTACTTGCGGCAATAGGTATTGTTAACTAATGTTGTTACTACACATAACACGTTTTTGTTAATACCTTTTAGATTGGCGTGTCGCCTTTACTTTGTTTTAATGAAAATTTGCTCGCAGCTATTTTGGTAAAACATACGCATGAAAATACTTGTTGTTGATGATATGCCGTTAATGCGTCATGTATTAATTAATATGTTAAGGCAGTTAAATTATAAAGATATTGTTGAAGCCACAGATGGGCTTCAAGCATTAAACATACTGCAAAATCAAATGTTTGATTTGGTTATAACAGATCTTCATATGCCTAAAATGGATGGCATTACTTTACTTGATAATATTAGAAAAGATGCCGAGCTGAAAAACCTTCCTGTACTTATGGTGACCTGTGAAGATAGTTCTTCGACTGTCAAAAAAGCGATTAATGCTAAAGTGTCAGGGTTTATCGTAAAGCCTTTTAATATGAATGTGTTATCAGCTCAATTAACCCGTTTATCGATAAAAGCCTAAAGCGAATCGTTTATAAAGTAGAGTTATCTACCGACTGTTTAAAAAATATATTAGCGCAACAGCCATTCATTATTTTCTACCGCTGATGTGATAGCATTATGCTATTAACTAATCGTAAAGTAATTATTGAGGAAGTATGGCTAAGCCCAATAAAAAAGGGCCTACAAAAACGGTCGATATATTTTGTTCTGCGTGTAAGGCACCGTTATTCAAATACCGTAAAGGTGGCAAAGGTGCTTTAGTAAAATGTTTTATAGAAAGAATAACCCAAGATCACACCCATACTGAATGTGTATGCCCAGGCTGTGAACGACCTTTTGCCCGCCCTACAATTATAAGAGGGACCCCAGCCTATAAAATGATTGGTGGCAAAGTCACGTTTAAATAAACGTTTTGTTTATAGTCTAAAGTAGTGAGGGGCGGACATAAGCCCTTGTTTGCTTTTATTTCACTGGTAAACTTCGCTGGTTTTGCTGTTTCAATGATTGAAAAAAACCCTCCCCATGGATTGGGCCAGTCAGTTGGGTTTTAAATTGGAAAAGGATAGACGTGTGATCGCACTTTTATTTGATATTGTTGGTATGAGTGGCACTTTTTTAGTGGTTGGTTCGTTTTTTTTACTGCAACTAAATAAAGTATCGCCAAAAAGTTTGACGTATAATTTAATGAATTTAAGTGGCGCTATTTTGTTACTTATTAGTCTTTGCTATAACTTTAACTTAGCGAGTTTTGTAATTGAAATATTCTGGATCGCAGCCTCATTAATTGGTTTGTATAAGTACTTCAAAGACAAGCCAGCGCTTGCAAAAGCGTAGATTAAGCTAAAACAGCATCCCCTTGCAGGGAATTAAACCGTGAAATATTTTTAGTTTCACGGTTTTTTAGTTTTAATACACTTGTTAACAAAAAGTTTCTTCTGCAAAGACCTATAAATCGATACAATAGTGGCTATTACTTATTATTGGCACCTTGGTGTCATAGGCGTTTATGTTCTCCATCCCTAAAAAAATTATTTTTGCTTGTATTCTGTTAGTGCTGTTATTAGTGGTCACCTTTTCGTTTGGTCGTGCTTATGATTTAGGCCAAGCTAAAATTCAAGCTGACCAACAGGTCATTCAATTAAATAATTATATCGATAACGAACTCGCTCGATTTGCGGCTATCCCTCAGCTGCTAACTGAAAATAATTTATTGATTCGTTTTACTAATAATGAATCACAACACTTTAATGCAATTAATAATTACTTGGCTGATATTCAACAAGCCAGCGGTGCCTCAGATGTATACATACTAGATACTCATGGCGACGTTATTGCCAGTAGCAACTGGCAAACCGACTATACGTTTTTAGGGAGCAACTTTGCATTTCGGCCTTACTTTAAACAAGCTTTTGCCGGAGAAAAGGTCGCCTACTTTGCTCTTGGACAACGCTCGAAAGAACGCGGAATATACTTCTCGCAGGCTATTTACCAAGATGGCAAAGCCATTGGCGTTGTGGCACTAAAAATTAATGTCGCTAAATTTGAAAACGATCGTTCGTTATTAAATACTTCAAAAGGCAGTCATTTTTATTTGCAGCTTGCGGATAAAATTATTGCTATGTCAGATGAGCCAGCATGGCGTTTAAACACGTTTACAGAGCTTGATATTACTACACGTCGCGATATTAAACAGCGCCGTGCTTACTTAGATCATCAACCGTTACAAATAAAGCAGCAGCGCTACAAAAGTCAGGGCATTGAGCAATTTAAAATTGCTAAAGATCAATATGTTGCCGCTTCAAGACCACTGACACACCTAAATGCAACGATGACGGTATTGGTTGATATTTCAAGCATAAATGCATTACAGGTGCCCAGATTGTTATGGCTTGTGTTGTTTTATTGGGTATTTATTTTTGTCGGATATAGCTTATTGGCACGCTTTGCCGGATATAAAAAATTACTGTACTCGCGTCACAGTTTAGAACTTGAAGTATTAGAGCGCACCCAAGCGCTTGAAAAAGCGCAAACAGCACTAGTACAGTCGGCAAAATTAGCCACAATAGGGCAACTAAGTGCGGGTATTAATCATGAAATTAACCAGCCACTGAGCGCCATGAACACTTATTTGGCAAGCGCTAAAATTTTCCTCAAAAAGGGGAAACTTAATGCATTAAGTGAAAATTTAATTATTATTGAGAATTTAGTAGAGCGGGTGCATAAAATAGTGGCGCAGCTTAAACACTTTAGTAAGCCGGCGACAATGCAATTGCGACCACATCCACTGTCGGCGTTATTAAACAATGCGTTGATGATCACCCACCCGCAACTTAAACAAGACGATGTTAACGTCAGTGCTCCGCAGTTTTCGCAAGAGATCACCGTGTGGGTTGATGCATTAAAATTTGAACAAGTACTGGTTAATGTGATCACCAATGCGTCACAAGCAATGAAAGGTGAGCCTAAACGAGAGCTTAGTTTCGATGTTGAGTGTTTTGAGGAGCGCGTTAAGCTTTCTATTTTAGATAGTGGTCCAGGTATTGAACACCATGTGCTGGGATCTATTTTTGAACCCTTTTACAGTACCAAGTCAAGTAATGGTTTAGGGCTGGGCTTATCAATATCAAAGCAAATTATTGATTCATTTAATGGTTACTTAACGGCGCACAATCGTCCTCAAGGCGGTGCACAGTTTATTATTAGTTTATCAAGCATAGAGGCCCCAAAAAATGATTGAAGCCGTTGTTTGTAAGCAAGTGGTTGTTATTGATGATGAGGCGATGATCCGTGATTCGTTAAATCAGCTTTTAACCCTCGAAGGGTATGAGGTGCAGTGCTTTAGTGATGCGAGTATTGCTTTAAGCCGTTTAAGTCGCAATTTTTATGGCGTTGTCCTCAGTGATATAAATATGCCAACTATGGATGGTTTAACTTTTATTGAGCAGGTAAAAGCATTCGACAGTGAACTTCCGGTAATATTTTTAACAGGTTATGCCGATGTTTCTGTAGCGGTTAGAGCAATGCAGTTAGGTGCTTATGATCTATTTGAAAAACCCCTGAACGAAAATTTATTAGATTGCATTGCTAGGGCCTCAGACAAACGTGCTTTAGTTATGGAAAACAGAGCTCTGAAGCGTGCGGTTGAAAAGACCTCCGCGCCCGGTGTGCGCATTTTAGGCGAGACCCTTAAAATGCAGCACATGATGAACTTACTCAACACAGTGATTGATACACCCGCAGATGTATTAATTGAAGGTGAAACTGGAACAGGTAAAGAATTGGTTGCCCGTTACTTACATGATCATAGTAACCGTTCAAGCTGTCAGTTTGTGGCTATTAACTGTGGCGCGGTGCCTGAGCAACTAATAGAAAGTGAATTGTTTGGTGCTGTTAGTGGTGCATATACCGGCGCAACACAAGATCGCAAAGGCAAGTTTGAGTTTGCACAAGGGGGCACGGTTTTTTTAGATGAAATTGAAAGCACTCCCTTGTCACTACAAGTTAAATTACTACGGGTGCTTGAAGAGCGAAAAGTTACTCCCGTTGGTGCAAATAAAGCCATTGACCTTGATATTCGTATTGTTGCGGCCACTAAGGTCGATTTACTTTCGTTGGTAGAAAAAGGTGAGTTTAGAGCCGATTTATACTATCGATTGAGTTTAGTTAAAGTCAGCATTCCCGCGTTAAGAGATAGAAAAGCCGATATTCCTTTGTTGTTTAAGCACTTTAGCTCTATTGCGGCCACTCGTTTTCATAAACCTTTAGGTGCGCTTAATATTGAGTTACAACAGCGCCTACTTGCCCATGATTGGCCAGGTAATGTTCGTGAATTAAGAAACCAGGCTGAACGAGCGGTACTACTTGGCCCCGATCTGGCTTTTGCACAGAGTGACTCAAGCAGTAGTGGCTCGTCGTTATCATTGGACTTAAGCCTTGCAGAAAAGGTCAGCTTTTATGAACAGTCTTTAATTGAAGAAGCCTTAGAGCTTAATCATGGCAGTATTAAAGACACCATGGCAACGTTGCAAATCGCGCGCAAAACCCTCTACGATAAAATGAGTAAATATAACCTTAATCGAGATATGTTTACCGATTAGTGGGTGGAAATGGTGATAGTAGGTATTTAAAGTGTGTGGAAATCCGCACATTTTAAAGCTTTTTATCATGGTTTTATTTTTTAAGTCACTGAAATTTATTGTTATTATCTAGTTGGTCATGTTCTTGCTCTACAGTTGTAGACAACAAGTAACATCACATAATTAGGATACATAATGAAAAATAATCTATTCCAAGGTTCAGTACTTGCTGCGTTATGCAGTGCTGCCACACTACCTGTAACAGCGTTTGCTGCAGATTACACTGTGTATGGTAAAGCCGAAGTACAAATTGCCAACACCGATACTGGCATTATGCGTTACGCAGATGAAGGCACACAAATAGATGCCCCTTTTTCGCGTATTGGTATTAAAGGGGACCATAAATTAAATGAGTATTTTACTGCCGTATTTAAATACGAGGTTCAAGTAAAAGGTTTTGAACACGACGATACCAATGAGCCTTTTGCAGCACGTAATACTTACCTTGGCCTAAAAGGTGCGTTTGGTGAAGTGGTCGTAGGGCGAAACGACACGCGTTTTAAATATTCAGAAGGCAAGCTTGATAACTTTAACGAAACCCAAGCAGATATTTCACAAGTTATTGCAGGACAAGATCGCTTAGGCGACACCATTACTTATACCTCTAAATACTGGCACAATGCACAGTTTTCATTTACCTATGCGCCAAAAGATGACAACAAAGATAACGAAGCAGGATTTGCGGCAACCCTGATTTATGGTGACCGTAGTTTAAATAAAACACCATACTCTATTTCAATTAGCCATGTTGACTCACTTAATAACATTAAAGCAAGTCGTATCGCAGGTGTATATAAATTTGAAAAGCTAAAATTAGGTGCGTTATACCAACATTCAGAATCAATTGATGGTACTAAATCAGGTAATGGTTACGTGTTAAGCGCAAGCTACAAGCTAGATAAATGGGTACCTAAAGTACAATTTGCAAAAGATGATTCAAAATTGCGCCAAGCGTCAGACGCTACCCAATGGACTACTGGTGTAGACTACATCTTTGACAAGCAAACCACGGCTTACCTTTTGTACACTGACCTCGACCTAGAAGAAAATGCTGATAACAGTGTTGCGCTTGGTCTTAAATATAAATTTTAAAGGCTGTTAATATGACAAAACGTATTTTAGAAAATAACGCCAATAAAAAGCCGTTTATGCAGTGGCTGTTATTGTTACTTGGCCCATGTGTCATGCTACTTACTTGCTTAGTTGAGCCGCCAGTAGGGATGTCGGCTGCTGCCTTTAAAACTGCAGGCTTAGCATTTTGGATGGCATCGTGGTGGGTAAGTGAAGTTGTGCCCATTCCTGCTACTGCACTACTTCCGTTAGTGATTTCACCTGTAGTAGATATAGCGGCTATAAAAAGTGTTGCAGCTCCTTATGCGCATCCGCTGATCTTTTTATTTTTAGGCGGTTTTTTAATATCAATTGCAATGGAGCGTTGGGGATTACATAAGCGCATTGCATTAAGAACTATGCTTTATGCAGGTAAAAAACCAAGTTTACAAATTTTAGCCATGATGTTAGTGACTGCATTTTTATCAATGTGGATGTCTAATACCGCTACCGCAGTAATGATGTTGCCTATTGCCTTATCTATCACTCATTTAGTTAAAAGCTCAGATCCTAGTAATGAGGGGTTTGGTAAAGCACTTTTACTATCTATTGCTTATGGTGCGAGTATTGGTGGTATTGCTACTTTAATTGGTACTCCTCCGAATGCATTAATGGCTGCATACCTATCAGATAGCTACCAGATTGAAATTGGCTTTGCCCAGTGGATGATAGTTGGTGTGCCATTAGCACTTGGCATGTTAATCATCAGCTGGATTTGGCTAACTAAATTTACCTACAAAGTTGATGCGAATGTACAAGCAAACAAGCGAATTGATACTAAAGCGGTATTCTCTTCACAGCTAAAAGACTTAGGTCTAATGCAACGTGCTGAAAAGGGCGTGTTGTTTGTATTTGTGCTTGCCGCTATTTGTTGGATATTTAGACCTTTATTAGGCGATGTTACCGGGCTTAAAATTTCAGATACCGGTATTGCTATTGCCGCTGCATTATTACTGTTTGTACTACCGGCAAATAAAGGCAGCGATGCGCGTATTTTAGATTGGGAAAGTGCCGCTAAAGTGCCGTGGGGTGTGTTGCTTTTATTTGGTGGCGGATTAACACTTGCCTCGCAAATAAAGTCATCAGGATTAGCTGACTACATTGCCAATATGATTGAAGGGGCGAGTACTATTCCATTAGTAATGAGCATTCTTGTTGTGGTTGCGCTGATTACGTTCTTAACCGAAATAACCAGTAATACGGCAACAGCAGCAGGCTTTTTACCACTGCTAGGCCCCGTTGCTGAGTCAGTAACAGGCAGTCCGTTAGTGTGGGTTATTCCAGCTGCGATTGCGTGTAGTTGTGCGTTTATGATGCCAGTAGCCACACCACCCAATGCGATTGTGTTTGGCTCGGGTGAAATTAAAATGAAAGACATGATCCGTGCTGGCTTTGTGTTAAATATTGTCGCTATTGTTTTAATTACCTTAGTAACAATGACCATAGCAGCCCAAGTTTTTGGTTTTTAATAACCCACTTTAATCAACTAACAAAACAGATAACCGATGCACACAAAAGCAGTGCATCGGTATGCGTTCCAACCAACCTGTTGAGTGTTTTTGCAATCCTTTACCTCGTGTTGCAAAATCACTCTTTATTGCTCGAGTAACAGAACAAGGTTATAGTCTTGAAAACGTTATAAATCGGGTAGCCTATTTTGAACACTTACACATTATCTACAGGGTCTTTGCGTTCGCAATTTAATGAACTAAAGCATGCTTTTGAAGACACCCCTTATTTACCCATTGAGCAACGTCTTGCTTTACTCAAAAAATTACGCGCTAACATTGTAACGTTAGAGCAAGACTTGATTGCTGCAGTATCTAAAGATTTTGGATACCGAACGGCGTTCGATACCTTAGTGGGGGATATTTTGCCCACCATGCAGGGACTTGCGCATATTATTAAAAAGCTACCTCGCTGGTCTAAGCCTAGTCAGCGCAGCGCGGGGTTAAGCTTATGGCCCTCAAAAGTAAGTGTAACCTATCAGCCTATTGGCGTGGTGGGTGTGATTGCACCGTGGAACTATCCTATTCAATTGGCATTGGTGCCGGTCATCACCGCGATTGCAGCGGGTAACAGGATGATGTTAAAGCTCAGTGAATTTACGCCTAACACCAATGCCGTTATTGAAAAAATATTTGCAGGTGAATTAAGCCAACACTGCACAATTATTCAAGGTGGTAGCGACGTGGCAAGTGAGTTTTCATCATTGCCATTTGCGCATTTGCTGTTTACAGGCTCGACTGCCGTTGGCAAGTTAGTTATGGCCGCGGCCAGTAAAAATTTAACGCCGGTAACATTAGAGCTCGGCGGGAAATCGCCCGTTATTGTGTTAGAAAAAGCCGATGTAAATAAAGCCGCGCGTGCTTTATTATTTGGAAAAATGGCCAATGCAGGGCAAATATGTGTAGCGCCTGACTACGTGTTTGTTCCTAAAGCATTGGAGCATCAATTCATTAAAGCGCTTTGTACCCATTATAAAAAACACTTTAAGCAAGGCGTAGAAGGCAAAAACCTGACCTCGATTATTAGCCCTGCACATTATCAACGTTTGCTAGGTTATTTAGAGCAAGCACAAGAGCAAGGCGCTAAAATTACTAAACCGCTTGAACAAAACCAGCAAGATGGCGAAAAGCATCGTATGGGTCTGCATATTGTTACGCACGTAACAGATGAGATGACATTAATGCAAGAAGAGCTATTTGGTCCCATTTTACCCATTATGAGTTACGACAAATTAGAGGACGTGCTTAATTATATTCGATTACGCGACCACCCATTAGCCCTTTACATTTTAGGTCAAGATAAACAGGCGCAACAGTACCTTATTAAGCAAACACTTAGCGGAACAGTTGCGGTAAACGACACATTAATACAAGTAGCTGCCGATGATGTGCCATTTGGTGGCGTGGGGCATTCGGGGATGGGGCATTATCACGGCAAAGAAGGTTTTCTCACCTTTAGCCATGCAAAAAATACCTTAGTCTCTGGCTCGGTTAACCCGCGCATTGGTTTATTACTTAAACAAAATAAATTACTGATCAAAGTGCTAAAGTGGCTTTATGTAAAATAGCCTGTAGCGTTTAAAACAAAAAAGCTGAATGAATCACTTCATTCAGCTTTTTTAATAGCTAACTTAAAACAGGCGTCCTTCGCCAGCATACGTTCCCGCTAAAATTTTGGTATAAATTGCATCGGCTTTTTCTTTGGCCTCAGCTACCTCTTTAGGAAGCATAGTACGTTCATCAAGTTTACGGCTGTGACTGGCTTGCATGTTGCCGTTATACTCGGCAATGGTATTCCACACATACGACATTTCAAGATTTTTTGGCATTCCTAAGCCTTCAAAATACATCAGTGCTAAATTAAACTGCGCCAATGTGTAATTATTAGCAGCGGCTTTTTCATACCATGTTCTGGCGGCTTTATAATCTTGGCTAACACCATCGCCATTTGCGTACATTACACCTAAGTTATACTGTGCTGCGGGAAGGTTCTTATTTGCAGCTTTTTCGAATAAGGTTATGGCCATTTGTTTGTCTAATTTAACGCCATTGCCTTCGTCATATAAAACCGCAAGTGCAAACATTGAATCTACATGGTTCTTTTTAACGGCTTGTTGGTACAGCTCAGCTGCTTTGTAATAATCACGGGTAACGCCATGGCCACCTTCGTATAGCTTACCTAATTCGTAAATACCCGGTGCATAGCCTTTGTCAGCTAAATAATTAAACTCTTTAAGTGCTTCTTCAAATTCACCCGCATTAGCAGCTCTGATCCCTTCTTCTAGTCCAGCATGGGCAAGAGGGGTAGCGAGCATAATACCGGCCAGTAGCAGTGCTTTAAAATTAGACTGTGACATAAGCATGTCTCCAAATTAGTTGTCGTTCTATGTAAGCGCCATAAAAGTAAAACTTACCTAGTGAATCTATTCGGGATAGGTAAAAAATTATGAGCTAAATTAATAACGCCAACGTTTATAACCTAGGTATACAAACGTATTAACAAGTAGCTTTAACTATAGCTCAAAAATTCTAAACTTAAGCATATAGTCATGATATAAATTGCGTTAGCTTGCGATTCTATAGAAAAATGAAAAAAATAAAAGCGAGCAATAGCTTACATAATTACTTATGATGATTTTTGGCAACCAAAGCATCATAAAACGGGGTCTGTTAATGTTAAATAATTTAAAAAATATAAAACTAAGCAAAATTATTTTTATAACCAGTTTATTGTTTATTGCCAGTTGTTCTACTTCCTTTGCTTATAACAACCTTGGTTGGCTGTCTTCGTTTTGGATAGACGATTATGTCGACTTAAACAAAAGCCAATCAACGCAGTTAAAAGTGATTATTAATAACACCCGAGATTGGCATCGAGAGGTTGAGTTACCAAAATATAAAGCCGATTTACTCGACTTAAGGCAGTTGCTCGATAAACAAGCCGATACAGCGCAGTTAATGGCAAAAATAACGCAGGTAAAGCAGCATTGGCGCAATTTACTTTTGTACGCGAGTGATCCCTTAATCGAGCTGGCAAAAACGTTAACTCCATCACAACGCAGTGAAATGATAGAAAACATTCGTGAGCAAATTAATAATGAAATAAAAGAGCACGCTTCATTAACCAAAGAGGAGCATCAGCAGTCTCGTTTAGACAGGCAACTAGACTACTACGAACAATGGCTTGGTAAGCTCACCTCAGAGCAGCGAACGCTAGTGTCACAAGCCAACAGTGAATATATCAGTACCAGCAATTTATGGTATGACTATAAACTAACTCGGTTAGGTGCACTTGAAGCACTGTTTAATCAGCAAACCCTTGATGATGCCCAATTTGCGCAGCAGTTACGCACTATCATTACAGAACGAGAGCTGTTTATGAGTGCTGAACTCATTGAGAGAAATGAGGAAAATTTAAGGGCATACGCACAGTTGCTGGTTAAATTAAATCAAACCTTAAGCCCTAAACAAGTCGCACATGTTGATGAGGAATTTGCTGACTTGGTTGGGACAGTTAATGAGCTGCTTACAGAATAGCTGCATTTAACCAATCCTTTTTGCTTATTTTAAAGGGGGTTGTTAAGCATAAAATTGTGATTATTGCATTTCAGGGGTAATATAAACGATTAGTTTTGATTTAAGTTTTTTATGGATATAGCCGCTCTTAATAGCACAAAAATATTACGTAAGCATGTCTTAAAATGGATGTGTTTATTTTTTGGTTTGTTGTCATTTATTTTTGCTGTGTTTAACCTATCAAAAAATCATTTTTATATTGTAGGCGGCTTAGAGGTGTGTTTTTCCGCACTTTGTTTTTATATTTTTATACAATTGGTTAAAAACAAGCAACGAAACTGGTATGCCATAACGGTTTGTATGACTGTAACGCTAGTTATATTATGTGGAACCTTTTTGGCACCACTTAAAAATGGTCTGTTTTTGTGGGCGTTTTCTTTACCCATTTTGTATTATCTACTTCTTGGTCGAAAATACGGTATTGTGTTATCGGCCACACTTTTGGTTATGCAATCATCAGTGTTGCTTTATAAATTACCAAGCCCTTATTTTTCCTCTTTTAACCTAGCGCTCAACTTACTGTTTATTTATATTATTATATGGGTCATTTCTCATGTTTTTGAAGGAAATAGGGCCGAATTTTCGAAGCGACTTAAAAACTTGGCCTTACTTGATCCTCTCACGGGGGCAGGAAACCGTTTATCTATGAGTCATTATTTTGAAGTGGAGATAAAAGACAAGTCACAGTTGTACTTGTTTTTAATTGATCTTGACCACTTTAAACAAATAAATGATGAATACGGCCATGATGTAGGAGATAAAGTGCTGGTTGAGTTGGCAACTCTATTTAGGATTACTTTCGCAAAAGGGTATGTGTTTAGGGTGGGGGGTGAAGAATTTTCTTTAATGAGCAATTTTGATAGTGCACAATCCGCGCTGGCAATGGCTGAAAATCTTAGACAAGCCGTTGCAAATAAATATATTGAAGCCAATGGTATAACCATAAATTTAACAGCCAGTGTTGGCGTTGTTAAGTACCAACAACAAAATTTGACCGAATTAATAGCGCAAGCAGATAAGCAGCTTTATAAGGCGAAAGATGCAGGGCGCAATGCGGTTTTTTCTGATATTAACCTCTGTGCAGATGCGGCTTAATACATTTGATCAAAATTAGGAATACTGTTCTCCCAAATCGGTCTTTCTTTGCCAATGTATTCACGCACGGCATCAAAAAACAATCGTGTTCTTACCGGTAAATCTCGGTGTGGGTATACAGCATACATTGCACTGTGTTCCATTAATTTTACATCGGTAAGTAAGGGCACTAGTTGCCCATCAATCACTTCTTTATCTAAAATAAATGCCGGCGCTAAAAAGTAGGTGGTGCCAGAGAGAGTTTTCATCAGTAATACTTCTGCATCGTTTGCTCTAAACACACTTTTTATTTTTTGCTCGCAGTGCTCGCCAGTGTGGTTATAGTAATTTATGCCTTCTACCCGCAGTGAGTTGCTGGCATAACTGGCCGCTGGCAATTGTGCCAAATCAGTGATTGTTGTTGGCATACCGTATGTTTCTATAAACGCTGGCGCGGCTAATAGTAACAAACGATTACGGGCAATTTTACGAGCAATTAATGATGAGTCTTTGGGTTCACCCACTCTAAACGCTAAATCAAATCCTTCAGATACAATATCAACCAGTCGGTCATCTAAACGCAGTTCTACTTCCACTTGTGGAAAGCGTTTTTGGAAATCGTTGATCACTGGCTGTAAGTAGCGTCGACCTATTAAAGTCGATGCGGTCACTTTTAATACGCCGCGAGGCTCTTGGTGGTAGTTTTCTGCCATGCGCACCGTTTCGCCAAGCAGGCTTCGCAGCTCACCCGCTTTTTTTATCATTTCAGCGCCCGCTGCTGTAAGAGAGAATGAGCGGGTTGTTCTGTTTAATAGTCTTACCCCAAGTTCATCCTCTAACCGACTAATTTGCTTAGAGATCACTGAGCGGTCAATATTTCGTATTTCGGCTGCTTTTGCAAATGAGCCTTGCTCTACCACTTCAAGCAGCATTAATAGTCGACTGGTTGTATCCATTATTTCATCACTTAGTGAGTATTGATGCCATTTTGGCACTAATGAATTTAAAAATCTATTGTTTTTGTCATCAAGTATGTTCCGTATTATGCAATGCTAAATTAAAAGGAGCGTCGTTATGAACAAACACTTAATTGCTACAGCACTATCTGTTGCATTAATCACACTGGCCGGTTGTGCCGATGAAAGTACAGCGCAATCAGCCCCCGCACAGCAACAACAAGCTATTGATGTAGCCGAAGTCTTGGTTAAGCCAGTTCAAAGTTGGCATACCTATACAACACGCTTAGAGTCACCGCAGAAAGTGGCATTAATGCCGCGTGTATCCGGCATTATTGAGCAAATTGAATTTAAAGAAGGGGATAGCGTTAAACAAGGCGATGTATTATTTCGTTTAGACGATCGCTCATTCGCTGCAACCGTTGACAGTTTAAGCGCTCAGGTAAAAAGTGCTCAAGCAGCACTTGAACAAGCAAAAAGCGAAGCATCGCGTGCTGTACGCTTAACTGAGCGAAAAGCCATTTCGACTGAGCAAGCACAAGCGCGTACATCGACTTTACGTCAGCGTGAAGCACAACTTGCTGCACTGCAAGCGCAGCTTAAAGCTGCAAAGCTCGATCTAGAGTTTACGTCAGTGGTTTCTCCTATTGATGGCGTGATTTCTCGCGCAAATATTACCAAAGGTAACAACGTACTTGCAGGGCAAAGCGTGCTTACTTCAATTGTTTCTAATGACAAAATGTACGCTTACTTTGATGTCGATGAACGTACTTGGAATAGCGCATTTGACGAAGTAACAGCTGCAAGCAAACAGCCTGTTGTAATGCAAAAAGTAGGGCAAGACGATTTTAACTATAGCGGCCATATTAACTTTATAGATAATCAAATTAACGCATCTACAGGCACTTTACGCGTTCGTGCGGTATTTGATGATCGCAGTAACGAGCTGCGTTCGGGCTCATTTGCACGCATTAAGTTAGCTGCTAATGCAGTGCGTGAAACTGTCATTATTCCAGACAGAGCCATAGGCACAGATTTAAAAAATCGCTTTGTGTTAACGGTAGGCGAAAATAATGTGCTGCAATATAAATTGGTTACTGTAGGTGAGCGCTATGGATCGTTACGAGCCATCACATCAGGACTTGAGCAAGGCGATATTATTGCTGTAAACGGCCCTGCTCGTGTAGGACCCGGTATGCCGATATCACCAAATAAAGTGGCAATTAATACCCAAGGCGTGGCATTTACGCTAAGTGCTAACCCTGCCGATTTAGTTGCTAAGCAATAAGGTTATTAGATGAAATTTTCACACTTTTTTATACAGCGACCGATTTTTGCGGCCATGCTGTCGTTGATTATTTTAATTGCAGGTAGCATTTCATTATTTCAGCTGCCTGTCAGTGAATACCCAGAAGTCGTACCACCGACAGTGGTTGTGACTGCCAGTTATCCAGGTGCGAACCCGACGGTTATTGCACAAACAGTGGCAACACCGCTTGAGCAAGAAATAAATGGCACCGAAAACATGCTGTATATGTTTTCACAAGCAACCAGTGACGGACGTATGACGCTCACTGTGACATTTGCGTTAGGCACTGATTTAGACCGTGCCCAAGTGCAAGTGCAAAACCGAGTAAATAGTGCGCTGCCGCGTTTGCCACAAGAAGTGCAACGTTTAGGGGTTGTTGCTGAAAAATCATCACCCGATTTAACCATGGTGGTGCATTTATATTCACCCCAAAACAGCCATGACACCGCGTATTTATCAAATTATGCCGATTTAAATATTAAAGATGAAATAGCGCGTTTACCTGGTGTGGGTGATATTCGTTTATTTGGTGGTGGTAAATATGCAATGCGAGTTTGGCTTAACCCCGATGCGCTAGCATCACGTGAGCTTACTGCAAGTGACGTGGTCAATGCACTACGCTCGCAAAATCAGCAAGTTGCAGCAGGTAGTTTAGGTGCGCAACCGATTTCAAATGACAGTCAGTTCCAAATTCTATTAAACGTCAAAGGACGCCTTAATAGCATTGAAGAGTTTAAACAAGTCATTATTAAAGTTGGGGAGCAAGGGCAGCTTACCCGTTTGTCAGACGTGGCACGTGTTGATTTAGGCCAAGATTCTTATGCATTGCGTGCTGAGCTTGATAATCAACCCGCTTTAGCGATGCCAATATTTCAACGCCCAGGGTCAAATGCCATTGAGCTCTCTGATCAGGTGCGTGAAACCATGGCTCGTTTATCAAAAGACTTTCCTGCAGGTGTTGAATACGACATTGTTTATGATCCAACGGTATTTGTTCGTGGTTCAATTGATGCGGTAATCGCCACTTTACTCGAAGCAATCGTGCTGGTGGTGATTGTGGTTATTGTGTTCTTACAAACCTGGCGCGCGTCTATTATTCCGTTAATTGCGGTGCCTATTTCACTCATTGGTACGTTTGCCGTAATGCAGTGGCTTGGAGTGTCTATTAATACCTTATCGCTATTTGGTTTAGTACTGGCAATCGGTATTGTGGTTGATGACGCAATTGTGGTCGTAGAAAATGTTGAGCGAAATATAGAAGATGGCTTATCACCGCTTGAAGCCACCCGCGTGGCAATGACGGAAGTAACCGGCCCTATTATTGCGATTGCATTAGTATTATGTGCGGTATTTATTCCGACGGCTTTTATTACTGGGCTTTCAGGGCAGTTTTATAAACAATTTGCATTAACCATTACGATTTCAACGGTAATTTCGGCGTTTAACTCATTAACGCTGTCGCCAGCACTGGCCGCTTTATTGTTAAAATCACATGATGCCGAGCCTGATGCGTTTACCCGCGTGCTTAATAAATTATTTGGCCGTTGGTTATTTCAACCTTTTAACCGCGTGTTTGACCGTGGTGCTAAAGGGTATGAAAAGCTGGTACAAAAGCTTATTCGTATGAGTGTTGTGGTTATGGTTGCGTATATTGCTTTAGTTGGCGGTACGATTAAATTGTTTGATGCAGTACCGGGTGGGTTTATTCCACAACAAGATAAGCAATACTTAGTCGCTATTGCGCAGTTACCTGACGCTGCCAGTTTAGACCGTACAGAAGCGGTGGTAAAACAAATGCAGCAAATTGCATTAGAGGTCCCTGGGGTTGCGAACACGGTAGCGTTTCCTGGTCTTTCAGTGAATGGTTTTACTAATAGCCCAAATAGCGGCATCGTATTTACGCCACTGGCGCCTTTTGCAGAGCGTACTGATCCGAGTATGTCGGCTTCGGCTATTGCAGCGCAACTAAACCAACGTTTTGCGGCCATTGATGAAGCCTTTGTCGCTGTGTTTCCACCACCGCCAATTCAAGGCCTTGGCACCACAGGCGGCTTTAAACTGCAAATAGAAGATAGAGCTAACAAAGGCTTTGAAGCCTTATTTAACAGTTTGCAATCAGTGATTGCTGCGGCGCAAAAAGATCCGGCGTTAATGGGGCTGTATTCAAGCTTTAGAATTCAAGTGCCACAAATGGATATTGATATTGACCGCGAGCAAGCGCTTATTCAAGGTATTCCATTAGATGAAGTGTTTAACTCGTTACAAATTTATTTAGGCTCAGTGTATGTAAACGACTTTAATTTATTTGGCCGTACTTACCAGGTTAATGCCCAAGCTGATGCTGATTTTAGGGTAGACCCAGAGCAAATACTAAACCTAAAAGTGCGTAATCGTGCCGGTAATATGGTGCCGTTAGGCTCAGTATTAACGGTAACGCCTACTATTGGTCCTGATCGTGTAATGCATTACAACGGCTACCCAAGTGCAGAGCTTAATGGCAGCCCAGCGCCCGGTTATAGTTCTGATCAAGCGCAATTGGCGATTGAAGCTGTACTAGCAAAAACATTGCCTACTGGTATTGAATATGAGTGGACTGAGGTAACGTACCAGCAAGTATTAGCCGGTAATACCATGGTGTATGTATTCCCTCTGGTTGTATTGCTGGTGTTTATGGTACTGGCCGCACAGTATGAAAGCTTACGTTTACCACTGGCCATTATTTTAATTGTACCTATGACTATTTTCTCAGCGTTATTAGGAGTGTGGTTTGTAGGTTCAGACAACAACATATTTACCCAAATAGCGTTGATTGTACTGGTCGCATTGGCTTCTAAAAATGCCATCCTTATGGTGGAATTTGCTAAAGATAAGCATGACACCGGATTATCGCACCTTGAGGCGATGTTAGCGGCGTGTCGATTACGTTTACGCCCAATTTTAATGACATCAATTGCCTTTACCGCAGGTGTTATACCGCTTGTATTGGCAACCGGTGCTGGGGCAGAAATGCGCCATGCCATGGGTAATGCGGTGTTCTCGGGCATGATTGGGGTAACTGTGTTTGGACTATTATTTACACCGGTGTTTTATATGCTGGTGGTAAAAAAGCCGCGCGTTGAGGAGTCTTCACATGACTAAATTTAACCTAAGCGCCCTTAAATTATCGCCATGGCTGAGTTCTGTATTAGCGGTTGCTGTGTTATCAGGTTGTGCGAGTAAAATTGACACAGCCGCTCAGCAACAACAGGTTAATGAGTTTGTTGCCAAGGCAATATCTGCAGAGCAATTTATGGGTGAAGATGAGCAAAACTGGTGGCACAAGCTGGGCTCAGCGCAGCTAAACCAACTGGTGAGCAACGCACTTGCTAATAATTACGACTTACAAACTAGTCAGCTGGTATTAAAAAGCGCTTTGGCGCGTATTGGCGAGCAACAAGCGCAATACTTACCGCAAGGCGGTGTTGCGGTTGGTGCAAAGCGAAGCGGGCTAGGCAATACCAATAGCAGACAATCAAGTGCGAATATAGCACTTGATTGGCAGCTCGACTTATTTGGTCGAATTACTGCGTTAGTCGATGCCGCGAATTCACAAGCAATGAGCCAAGCTGAGCAAGTTAGGTTATTGCAAATTGAAGTGGTGTCGGCTGTGGTTAAAGGCTTTGTGAGTTATCAAGGTAATCTGCAAAAGCAGCAAATTATTGAGATGCAAATAGAAGCGCTTGAACAAAGCATTCAAGTGCTACAGGCCCAAGTTGATGAAGGTGTGGCGAATGAGCTCGACTTAAACCGCACTATGGCGCAACTTAGACAGCAGCAAGCCTTGGTGCCGGCAATTGAATATGCCAAGTACCGTGACTTATCTACTTTGGCCGTATTAAGCGCGCAAACTACGCAATCACTGAGTATTAATGATGAACGTACTATATTAACTAAGGCATTTGCGGTGTCATTGGCAAAGCCTAATGATGCAATAGCATTAAGACCTGATATAAGTCGTGCTTTATTTGATTTTAGCCAAGCAAATAGCCTGAGTGTAGCAGCCAGCAAAGCTTTATTGCCGGATATTAGCTTAAGCGGCTTTGCAGGCGTGTTAAGTTTAGAGAGCAACGGTTTTAGTGATACCCAGCAGCAATGGCAAGTAGCGCCGCAATTGCAGTGGTCATTATTAAGTTACCCTGCGCTTTTAGCACAACGCGATGCGCAGCAGTTTTTAAGCCAAGCGGCGTATACCGATTACCAACAAGTGGTATTAAAAGCGATTAACGAGAGTGAACTTTCTCTGCAATTATTGGTCAATCAAGCACAGCAATCGCGCTTTGCTAATGAGCGTTATCAATTTGCTAATAATGCATTTTTACAAGCACAAGCAATGTACGAAGAAGGGCAAATTCCTTACTTAGAGTTGTTAGATGCGCGTCAGGATGTTTTAATAGCACAAGAAAATGCCGTTGATTCAACTATTTCATCGCTACTTGCCAAAGTAAATGCCTACCAGTCATTTAATGGGCGATGGAGTTACGCGTTAAGTAATACTAACAAGTAGAGTTTTTGATGCCTAATACTGCAGATACAAACCCAAATACTATTCCTACATTAATGCGCTCTATTGTGTTAAATGAGCCCAATGAGGATATTAACTTATCGGATACTCAGTTACCTGTGCCTCAGTGCACAGGGAATGAGTTATTAGTAAAAGTAGAGTACGTTGGTTTAAACCCGGTGGATGCACAATTTGCCAAGTCTGGCTTTTGTACGTGGCAATACCCGCATGTTTTAGGCTTGGATGCAGTGGGAACAGTGGTTAAAGCGGGTAAAGGTATTTTTCCGGGGGTAGGGGAGCGTGTTATGTGGCACGCCAGCGTAGGTGAGCAAGGGGTACTGAGCGAATACGCAAAAGTACCTAATTATGCGGTGTCTATTATTCCCAAGCAATTAGCCAGTGAAAAAGCTGCAACTTTACCCTGCGCCGGAATGGCGGCATTGATCAGCTTAGATAAACTATCAGTAACGGAGGGCGATACACTTTTTGTTGAAGGTGGTGCTGGCGCTGTAGGGCAATTTGCTATTCAGTTTGCCAAGCAGCGCGGTGCAGATGTATTTACCACCGCCTCTAAGCGCAATCATAAGTTAGTTAAGCAACTCGGCGCCGATGTGGTCTTTGATTACAACGATAAAGCCTTATGTGACAAAATTCGTCGAGAGTTAGGTCCGCAAGGGTTTGACGCTGTTATTGATATTATGGGTGGGGAATCGACCATTCAAAATATCGAACTAATGCGTTTTTGTGGTCGTATTGCTTGTTTAAATCCACTCCCTAACTTCGAACAGCAGCTAATGTATCGGCGTGCGCCTAATATTAGTATTGTCTCCTTAGGAGGCGCGTGGTTGGCCAACAGCCTCTGTGCGCAGCAGCGGATGAGCTTTATGGGTAA
This sequence comes from Pseudoalteromonas sp. SiA1, assembly GCF_018732205.1. Classification (NCBI taxonomy): domain Bacteria; kingdom Pseudomonadati; phylum Pseudomonadota; class Gammaproteobacteria; order Alteromonadales; family Pseudoalteromonadaceae; genus Pseudoalteromonas; species Pseudoalteromonas sp. SiA1. The sequence goes on from NZ_CP076085.1 coordinate 42,734, forward strand.
TTTGTTGCTTGAAACGGTAGCAAATGGCGAGATAATTCCTCCAGAAGTTTTAGCTGTTGATTTTAATGCAAACGCTGTTTCGGCTGCACTAAATAACCAGTTAGCAGGTGGTTTTACTGGCAAACAGGTAGTTAAAATAAGTTAGATTCGATTTAATCTCTCGCTTTTAAAAAACGCAGCCTAATTTTAGGCTGCGTTTTTTTGTTTCTACTTTATTACCAAATCCGTATTTGCGGCGCCAACAACCAGAATTATTAAATTTTTAACAAAAAAAATAACAATTCAGCGTACAGGTGTAAGCCTTTTTATTTCAACAGTTTACGTTCAGGTAAAGAAAATAAATTGCAAAAACTGTTAATTAATTGAATAGAGTAATTGATCTAAAGCGATTTTTATGACGTAATGTAGGTATTATTTATCTGGTCGGATGAGTTCGTTATGAGTTTACGTACAAAATTAAAAAAAGTATTACCAAGCATTTCAGTTACTGAGCAAGAAGCGCTAGACGCTGGCGATGTATGGCTAGAAGGGTCTATCTATCGAGGTAAACCAGATTTCAGCGCGCTACGCGATGTACCTGCGGCAAAATTAACCGCAGACGAGCAAGCGTTTCTAGACGGCCCAGTACAAGAACTACTTGGCATGATTGATGATTCAGTCATTCAAAATGGTATTCATTTACCAAACGACATTTTAGAGTTTTTGAAAAAAGAGCGTTTCTTCTCGCTGATCATCCCTAAATCGTTTGGCGGTTTAGAGTTCAGCCCATACGCTAACTCAACAATTGTAGGTACAATTGCTACTAAAAGCTCAGCGGTTGCGGTAACCGTAATGGTACCAAACTCGTTAGGCCCGGGTGAGTTACTTCTTCACTTTGGTACAGAGGAGCAACAGGCACACTACTTACCACGTCTTGCAAATGGTACAGACATTCCATGTTTTGCATTAACAAGCCCAGAAGCAGGCTCTGATGCAGGCGGTATTCCAGATGTAGGTACCGTAACTAAAGGTATGTACAAAGGCGAAGAAGTACTTGGTTTAGAAATTACGTGGGACAAACGCTACATTACTCTAGCACCTATTGCTACTGTACTTGGTTTAGCGTTTAAAGTGGTTGACCCTGATGGTTTACTAGGTGGTAAAGAAAACCTAGGTATTACCTGTGCACTTATTCCAAAAGAGCACCCTGGTGTAGAACTTGGTAACCGTCATGATCCTATGGGTATCCGTTTTTACAACGGTACTACACGTGGTAACAAAGTATTTGTACCAATGGACTTTATTATCGGTGGTCAGAAAAACATCGGTCGCGGTTGGCAAATGCTAGTTAGCTGTTTAGGCGCAGGGCGTGGTATTTCATTACCAGCACTGGGCGTAAGTACTGCCCAAGTTGCATTTAAATCAGCTTCTGAGTACGCAGCAGTGCGTGAACAGTTTGGTTTATCAATTGGTCAATTTGAAGGTATTCAAGAAAAGCTAGCTGACATTGCAGGTAAAACATACCTACAAGAAGCAATGCGTGTACTGACAACTGAAGGTTTAGGCATGGGCTTAAAACCATCGGTAGTGACTGCAATCGCTAAATACCATATGACAGAGCTTGGTCGTGATGTGCTTGACTCAGCAATGGATATTCAAGCAGGTAAAGCGATTCAAAACGGTCCACAAAATACATTAGCGAGTGGTTATGTAGCGCAGCCTATTGCCATTACGGTAGAAGGTGCAAACATTCTGACTCGTAACCTGATGATATTTGGCCAAGGTGTTATGCGTTGTCACCCATACTTACAATCTATGGTTGAGTCTATCCACAGCGATGACAAAAACGCAGATGCAGAATTTAATGGTATTTTACGTAAAACAATTGGCTACAGTACAGCAAATAGCTTACGTGCATTCCGTTTAGGTGTATTACCGTTTACTGCTGGTGCAAACTCGGCACTACCAGAAGTACGTGACTACGAAAAAGCAGTTCATAAACTATCAGCTAAATTAGCTGTATATGCTGACTTCTCGTTACTAGTACTTGGCGGTAAGTTAAAGCAAGCTGAAATGCTTTCAGCACGTTTAGGCGATGTAATGAGCTTCTTGTATGCAGCTATGGCATCTATTAAGTATTACGAGCAAAAAGTAGCAAGTAGTGAGCGCGAGCAAGCGGCTCCTTACTTCCATTATGCGACTCGTTTTGCACTACAAAGTGCAGAAGAAGCATTGCACAAGTTCTTAGACAACTTCCCTGCAAGTGGTACTCGTAAGTTCATTCGTTTCATTACTATGAACTACTCAACTAAAATGCCAAAAATTAGCGATGATTTAATTCGTGAATTAGCAAAACAAGCTCAGCTTGATACGGCATTTAAAGCGCAAATCACACATTTAGTTAAGCCAATTGAAGGTGATGGTCATCACATCAATGAGCAAGCTTACAAAGCTAAAATGGAGTCACTTGAGCTATTAGCTAAAGTGAAAAAAGCGCTACGTGCTAAAACCTTTAAGCCGGGTACGCGTTTTTCAATCACGCTTGAAAATGCACTTGCTGCAAAAGTAATTAACGACGCTGAATTTGTTCAGTTAAGTGATTACAACAAAAAGCGTGAAAAAGCGATTCGTGTTGATGAGTTCGACTTCGATATGAACATTCTAGACGACAACGCACAGCCAGTTAATCCGCTTAAAAGCGTGGTTAACCAATAAAATTCAATAATGCAAAGCGCCTGCAGTTTAGGCGCTTTTATTGATACAAAATTAGTGTGGAGTCCTGCTTGAGTAATATCAAGCGGGGCTTTTTTATGGGTGTAATTTAAGCTCATAACTAATGACGACTAATTTAATGGTACAGAACATTATTAAACGTTGTTTTAGTGTATTTTAACAATGGGTGGTAAATAAGTTACGTAATTACTTGTTTACATTAGAGTTGTTTAGTGGAATTATTGAGCGTATATAATATACGCTGTTTTGAGGGTTATAACTCCCAAAGTGGTGTTTAATGAGCTGTTATGTTTTAGGGAAAAATTATGATTTATACGACAACGGAAACTGTTCCTGGCAAGGAAATCGAAGCTGTATTGGGAATCGTCAATGGCAACATGGTTCAGTCTAAACATGTTGGTCGAGATATCATGGCTGGTTTAAAAGGGATTGTGGGTGGCGAACTCAAAGGCTATACCGAGATGTTGATGGAAGCTCGAAATGTAGCGGTAGAACGATTAATAGAAGATGCAAAAAAGTTAAATGCCGATGCAATAGTAGGAATACGATTTACAACTAGCTCAGTTACTGATGGTGCATCAGAAATATTAGTGTTTGGCACAGCAGTTAAACTTCGAACATAACAAACAATTTAAGCAGATTCGCAACACGTGGCATTTTGGTGCTTTCTTTCAAAGCCAAGAAATGAGGACGCTTTCCTCTTTTCTGCACTGTATTAAAAGAACAGCCTTACTAAAAGTTTTAAGCTGGCAATGAGTTAACTTATTTGTTAAAAAGAAATTAATAAATATATTAGTGGGGCGCTGGCAGAGATATGCGCGATGAGCACACTATAAAATTGTTATGCGCAAATGGAGTCTGCATGAGTAAAATAATCAAACTATCAGCATTAGTGCTGATCATATTTATTGCTTTATGGCAGCTGAGTAAGAATGAAAAATTTCAATTTTTTGGTAACCTTATAGATCGAGTAGAAACAACTGAAAAAGTAGTCGCATTAACTTTTGATGATGGTCCGACCAGACTTAAAACAAAAGAAATTCTCCAAATCCTAGATGAATCAGAAATTAAAGCTACATTTTACCTAGTCGGCAAAGCTATAGAAGAAAACATTCAAGAAACAAAAAATATCATTGATAAAGGTCATGAAGTTGGAAACCATTCATATACTCATCAACGTATGGTTTTGAAAAGTTATAACTTTGTTGCAGATGAGCTAGAAAAAACTAATGAGTTAATTACAGAGGCAGGTTATAAAGGTGAAATACATTTTAGACCACCTTATGGTAAAAAATTGTTTTCGCTACCTTATTATCTAAATAATAATAATATAACTACCGTTACGTGGGATGTGGAGCCTGAAACTTATTTAGATAAAAATGCTAGTGCAAGTGATATATCCGATTACGTTGTCCAAAATACTAAGCCAGGGTCAATTATTCTTTTACATGTAATGTTTAAATCTAGAGGTAATTCAATGGCTGCGGTACCTTTAATTGTTCAGCAGTTAAAAGATAAAGGTTATCGCTTTGTTACAGTATCAGAATTAATAGGCAGTAGCGCATAACAAGGTGCTTAAAAGGACTAAAACAGTTTGCTCGTTTTTTGCAAAGTACCGCAAAAAAGCCAGCCAACCATTTTAGCCTCTTAGCAAAGCGTTAGCTATTCAAGGAAATTTAGCATTCAATGAAAAACTTTATTTTAATCATCTTAGTAAGCTTAATTGCGGGTTGTGCTGCAAACATTAAGCAATCAGTAAAAACATCGAACATGCAGCAAGGAGCCATACCAAATAGTATATCAGTAGCTATATCCTCATCTAATTCAATCTCTAAAAGTAGAGATTTAACTAAAAGTATCACTGAACTTAATACATTAATAACTACAGATTACAAAGGTAATTTGATACCAAGCAACTCATCTAATCAGGCTGATATCTCCGTGGAAATAACAATAGAGCATTTTCGTTATGTTTCAGGGTTTGGTCGATTTATGGCAGGTGTAATGGTAGGTGATGCCGAATTGATGCTAAACGTTAAGCTCGTAGACCTATCCACAAACCAAATAGTTAGTGAATCGCAACTAGACACTCGTTCAGAGTTTAGTGAAGGAATATTCGGTGCTACAACTTCTAGACAGTTAGAAGCTATGTCTAAAAAGATAGTTGATATCATCAATTCAAGTGCAAAGAATAGCTAACAAGCAATCAGGCAGGAACAAATGCTCGTTGGCCAAACAAACGGCCAAAGCGCTTCCATTAGCCCTGTTGCAAGGTGTTATATGAAATTAGGAGAAGATTTGTGTTGAAAAGGATGTCTTGGATATTGCTGGTTTTTACATTTTGTGCCCATTCGGGTGAAGAGGTACTTTCCATTGATAGAGTTGTACCTAATAGTTTTGATTTGGCCTTCCCAAATGAATCAAACATTCAGCCAGAGCTGAGTGATTTTAGTGTAAATAATTTTGTATTAATGAGTAATGATTCTGGTGAGCGTTGGGCGGTAGTAACTTTGACTAATATGGCATCAGGTCGACGAAGTCTAACTAACAAACACCTAATGGCTATCGTTGCAGATGGGCAGCGAATTGCGCCATTGGAGTTTTTACAATCATTCAAAGCAGATGAGACACTATCGCTAACTATCAACTTTGGTGAAAGTAAGTTTCCTTTGCTATCAATATATTCAAGGTCTGGCAAATAACAAAACCATCAATGCACTCGCAGGCTCGTTGGATATCAAAACTATACGGCGATTGAGTTTGGTGCTCTGCATAATTTAACCAAATCGCCGTTACGTTTTTGTACCCTATATGCGGGCTTATATGCACAAGGAGGCAAAGTGAATATCAGACATATTTTATTACTCGTTATCATCTTATTTATATCTGGTTGCACCACGTCAGGTCAGCTTTATTATGTTGATACTAAAGGTAATGAGAAACTTGGTTGTGATGTAGAATTTGTAGGTATGCCAAGAGTTGATAAATTTGCTGTTGAATATGCTTTAAGCCTTTGCGCTAAAAGCATTGTCAAAAAAGGCGGCGTGATTCAGGAAGAACACCTTTTAATGGTTGATACAACCATTCCATTAGCCCCATGTGAAAAGGCTTGGACTCACGAATTAGCTAAGCAACAATATCAGGCAAAAAAGTTAACTGAGAAAGAGTATGGCTATATTGTTGCAAATATAGATTTAGGTTTAGCAACGGTCAACAAATGCACATAACAGGCGCTTTGAGCGCGGAACTGCTAACAGTTGACTCAGTTTCGCTTCGTTACACATTTTAGCCAACAATTATCAGCCCATTATCCGGGCTTTAGGTTTTTATCAAAATATGGAGTTTTATTTTAATTATGGAAGAATCAGTTCAAGTCAAAAATAATGAAGATAGTATAAAGAAATCTCGAAGTGTAGAAAAAAATAAAATCCAAAATGAAACTATTACAACAGAGCTACATTTTGAGTTGTTAAAACAGTATGCATGGCTATCATCAGCAATAATAGGTGCTGTTGTTATACTTATTCAATTAAAAGTACTTACCTTTGGCTCAAAGGTTTATATTCCTTTAGGTTGTTTTTGTTTTTCAATTCTTAACTCTTTAATTGCTCAAGACTATATAGTAGAGTCATTAACAAAAGGTAAAACTATTTATGATATCTCTAAAAAAGTATATATATTACGCAACTTCTCTATATTTGGTTTAGGGCTTGGCGTAGGGTTACTTGCTAATAGCTTTATTTAGACAACAAACACATTAAGCAGGACAAAACAGTTGGCTTTTGTTCTTGCGTCGCTAATTTTGCCAGCTATTGTATTGCCTTTTTTGGGGCGTTAAATACCTAAATGGAGTTTAGATGAATATTCAAGTTTTTAGACCAAAACAATTTGTGGATATGGCGAGAGACTATAAGTTGTTTGCGGATGACGTAGAAGTTGCCACTATAAAAAGAGGGGTTACGCAAACAGTAAACATCCCTGATTCAACTAAAAATATTCAAGCGAAAATAGATTGGTGTTCAAGCCAAACCTTTCCTGTAGCCTCTATTACTGACAAAGGAATTATTATTAAAAATTCTTTCGGTAGTAATATATTCAAATTGCTTTTTTTAACTATTTATTATGTCAGTTTCGGTAAAAGCAAATACTTATCGGTAACAAACGGTATTTAGTAAGAATATTCAAACGAAAAAAAGCCGTTGGCTGTTTTCACACTGTTTAATATTTTAGCCAACTATTTCAAGTCTGTTTATATTGGCGTTTTACGAACTAAGGAAAGTTATGATTAAATCAATACTGATAATATTTACATTGTTTTTAGCTAGTCTTGCTACCGCTGAAGAGTTTACTGATGTGTCTGAGATCACAGAGCGCTTGGAAGATGACATACCAAAGATTTTAGATAAACACAAAGCTCCTGGTGTTGCACTTGCATTTGTCAATGGAAATAGAGTTCTAGAGTTTCGATCCTATGGTTTTGCCGACGTAGGAGCCAAAACTGAGATTACCCAAAGCACAATGTTTAACGTAGGGTCTATTTCTAAGCTGGTTACTGTTTGGGGAGTAATGCAACTTGTAGCTCAAGGCAAAGTCGATTTAGATGCGCCAATAAACCAATACCTCAAACGTTGGCAGATCCCTAAGTCTGAGTTTAACGCAAAAAAAGTAACATTGAGAAATATCTTATCTCACACTTCAGGCTTGTCACTTGGCCCATATACAGGCTGGGAGTCTCCAGAAAAGTTAACATCTATAGTTGACTCACTAAATGGCAATAACAATGGCGCCGGATCTGTTGAACTTATTCATGTGCCCGATACAAAATGGTCTTATTCTGGTGGTGGGTATTCAGTGGTGCAACTTTTAATTGAAGATGTGTCAGGCATGGCATTTGAAGACTATATGCAGCAATACGTGTTTAAGCCTCTAAATATGAAGGATTCTACTTTTAACATTACTAAAAAAGTTATCAAAAAGTCGGCAACACCTTACGATAATTCCGGCAAAGTCACTGGCATGGTTTATTTTAATGAGAAAGCAGCTGCTGGTTTACAGACAACGCCAATAGACTTAGCACGCTTTAATATGGCTGTGTTGCGCAACAACGATGGTGATTATAATGGTTTAGGGTTGCTACCAGAAAAATTAATTGATCTGATGATAAAGCCCGCGCCAAACACTAATGGGCGCTGGAGTATGAGCTATGTTGTTGACGCAAAGAATAGCAGTCTTGGCTTTGCTGGATTTAATCGTGGTTGGGTCTCGCTATCACGCTCTATCACTGACCTTAACTTTGGTTATGTGATTTTAAGTAATAGTAGTATTGGCGCAGTGAATAATGACATTGATAGTCTTATCCTTTCTATTGTTAAACAAAGCCATAACTAAAATGGATACAACAAAGTATTTCAGCGGGTAAAGCGCTCAATTCGACGATAAGTTTGTAGTGGCATAGTTAATTTTGCCGCCCATTCAAAAACTAGCATTCGTTTTTTACATACAGGGTTGTGAAAAAACATACAGAGCTTTTTACTAAGACCTTTTATTAAAAACACCGTCTAATGTTAAGCTAACTAAAATTTAGCAACCTAATATGGCTATGTCTTTTTATCTTTCGTTACTTACCCCGCATTTTCAACGTATAGCTATTGGCGAAACCCTAACCTCGCTTTGGAGTGGCTGTGGTCAAATTGTGAAGTGTCAACTTGATGAGCTAGCCTGTGTGATTAAAGCGATTAAAGTACCCGATCATATTAATCACCCTAAAATTAAACAAAGCAGCTTTGCGCTTAATAGAAAGCGTGACTCTTACCACGTTGAATATACGTTTTATCAGCAATTTAGCCATAAACTGCCCAAGCAAGCGGCAGCTATTGAATGCATTAAAGCAATCAACAAAGGCGATGAATTTGCCTTGGTGTTTAAAGATTTTTCAAAGCTGGGATACACCCAAGCAACCACCGAGAATATAAAAGCCATATTAAAGTGGTTGGCACATTTTCATGCCTTTCATTTAAATGCCTTTCATTTAAATACAAAGTTTGATGGCTTATGGCCGCAAGGAAGTTATTGGCATTTAGATACACGCCCTGATGAATTTAATAACTTGCCTGAAAAGTCCGATATTAAACAGGCAGCTACTCAATTAAATAACGCGTTAAAACAATGTGACTACCAAACGTTAATTCATGGTGATGCCAAGCTTGCTAATTTTGCCACTAATAGCCAAGGGCATATACTCGGTTATGACTTTCAATATGTGGGTGCGGGTGTTGGGGTGGTAGATGTTATGTATTTTATGACCAGTTGTATGGATGATTCTGAGCTTCACAAACACGCACAAACCTACCTCAACTATTATTTTAGCCAGTTTAAAAACGCACTCAGTCACTACCAACCAGCAGTGAATGCGGATGACGTTATTGCACAATGGGCTCATTTATGGCCGGTGGCGTGGGCAGACTTTTATCGGTTTTTACTTGGGTGGAGCCCCGAGCACAAAAAAATTAACGGCTACATGCATGCTCAGGTAAATAATTGGTTAGCCAGTAACAACTCATAAACACAAAAAGTTGAACAGTTGTGGCTAAATTAAATATTTAGGCACGAACTATGAAATCAGGGCTAAAATTAACAGTCAAACGGCCTGTTTTAATATAAAATACGTCAAATTTTTTATCACTAGGTTTATTACTATGGCTATTCACGTTATTTCTCACCCCCTTGTTCAACATAAGTTAGGTTTAATGCGCGCGCATGGAATTAGCACGAAAAGTTTTCGCGAGTTGTGTTCAGAAGTTGGCACATTATTAACTTACGAAGCCACTAAAAACCTAGAATTAGAAGATAACGAAATTACAGGTTGGGACGGTAATAAACTTAAAGTTGAGCATATTAAAGGTAAAAAAATTACCGTGGTGCCAATTTTACGCGCAGGCCTTGGGATGATGGACGGCGTAATGCAATTACTCCCAGCGGCTAAAGTGAGTGTAGTGGGTTTAGAGCGTAACGAAGAAACACTTGAGCCAGTACCTTATTTTGAAAAGCTAGTAGGTAATATTGATGAGCGTTTGAGCTTAGTGATTGACCCTATGCTGGCTACTGGTGGCTCTATGATCGCCACCATCGATATGCTTAAAAAAGCGGGCTGTAAAGAAATTAAAGTTATTGTACTGGTTGCTGCGCCTGAGGGCGTTGAAAAAACATTAGCCGCTCACCCAGATGTAGAGATTTTTACTGCCTCAGTTGATAGCCACCTTAATGAAAAAGGCTATATTATCCCAGGATTAGGGGATGCAGGTGATAAAATTTTCGGTACGGTTTACTAGGGTTTAGCAGTGCAAAATAATTCTACGTTTTCAATAAAAACCATTTTAACGGGTGCCCAAATGCTATTTGTAGCGTTTGGTGCGCTGGTATTAGTGCCTATTTTAACGGGTCTCGATCCGAGTGTTGCGTTGTTTACCGCAGGTTTAGGTACTTTGTTGTTTCAATTTGTCACTAAAGGCCAAGTGCCTATCTTTTTAGCCTCGTCATTTGCGTTTATTGCACCTATTATTGCCTCAGTGCAAATGTGGGGCATACCCGCCACTATGGGCGGCTTAATGGCAGCGGGCTTTACTTATATGCTGTTGAGTTTATTGGTGAAGTTTAAAGGCACAAAAACCTTACATAAAATTTTGCCGCCAATTGTGGTCGGCCCAGTCATTATGGTGATTGGCCTAGCACTCGCGCCAGCTGCGGTTAATATGGCCATGGGTAAAAGTGGCGATGGTGGTACACAAATTATTGCCTACGACAGTGCCATTATTATTTCTATGTTCTCATTACTAGTAACTTTAGTGTTTGCCGTGTGGGGCAAAGGGGTATTTAAACTGATCCCTATTTTAGCCGGTGTTGTTGCCGGTTACACGCTATCGTTATTTATGGGTGTAGTACAGTTTGAAACAGTCAGTAATGCACAGTGGTTGGCAGTGCCTAACTTTGTACTGCCAGAGTTTAAATGGCAAGCCATTTTGTTTATGGTGCCGGTGGCAATTGCGCCTGCTATCGAACACATTGGCGACATGATGGCAATTAGCCAAGTTACAAAAAAAGACTATTTGAAAAAGCCAGGGCTACATCGCACTTTATTTGGTGATGGGTTAGCCACGTCTGCTGCGTCATTATTTGGCGGCCCACCTAACACCACTTACTCAGAGGTAACCGGTGCGGTAATGCTAACTAAAAACTTTAACCCTAAAGTGATGATGTGGACTGCCATTATTGCAATTTGTTTAGCGTTTGTGGCTAAAATGGGCGCGGGCTTGCAAACCATTCCGGTCCCTGTAATGGGCGGCATAATGATTTTATTATTTGGCTCTATTGCCGTTATTGGCTTAAATACCTTAGTTAAATCGGGCGATGACTTAAGCGAACCACGCAATTTAAGTATTGTGGCGCTTATTTTAATTTGCGGTATTGGTGGTATGCACATTGGTAGCAGCCAGTTCAGCCTTGAAGGTGTGAGCTTATGCGCTGTTTTAGGCATAGTATTAAATTTAGTATTCCCAAAAGCACAGAGCAACGAGAATTAAATTTGCACTGTGGTTAAAAATATTGCACCAAAAAAGCGCATTTTAAATGCGCTTTTTTTTTAACCTACTAAAAAGTAACAATAAATAATATTGGTCTAGTAACTGCATTTCCTTATTCATACCCTATAGTTGAATCAGGGATTGTTATATTGGAGGCCAATAGTGTGGATATAAATGCTTTTTTAGTAAAACATCAATTGCCGTTGAAATATCAATATATTAGTGAGCAGTATTTTTCTGTGATTGCTCAGGATATTTTAACCAGCAAAAAAAATGCGCCTTTATTTGTTGCCATCAACGGCTGCCAAGGCTCAGGAAAAACCACGCTTGGTGACTATTTAGTGACTTGGTTTGAGCAAAACACCCACCTAAATTGTGTCGCACTCTCTATTGATGACTTTTATTTATCAACCCAAAAACGTCAGCAGCTAGCACAAGATGTGCATTGTTTATTTGCCACCCGTGGAGTTCCAGGCACACATGATGTTGCCCTTATGGATAAAACCATTAGTCGCTTGTTAAATAAAGAGGTTAATGTACCGCTGCCACGTTTTGACAAGCAACAAGATGAACCTGTAGCAAAAAATAAATGGTTAACCAATAGTCAGCCAGTCGATATTGTTATTTTAGAAGGGTGGTGTGTAGCCAGTGAGCCACAGCAGCCTTTTACTTTAATTGAGCCCATTAATGAGCTAGAAAAATCATACGATCAGCAAGGACTATGGCGCCGCTGTATTAATAGCTGTTTAGCCAATGAGTATAAAACCGTATTTAATAAAATTGACTACACAATTATGCTTAAAGCGCCGAGTTTTGATGATGTATTTGCATGGCGACAAGAGCAAGAGCACAAGCTAATCGCAAAACAAGGCCAAGGCGCAGGCACCATGACCGACGAGCAGCTGCTTTGGTTTATTTCTCACTTTGAGCGTATTACCCGAGAAAATTTAAATACCCTCAGTGCCAAAGCAAATGCGTTAATAGAGCTTGATAGTCACCGTGATGTAGTCGCAATGCAGCTAACTAGCGACAATATTGGTCAGCCCATTATTTTTACCGATTTAGATGGTACGTTATTAAATCATAGAGACTACAGCACCGAAGCGGTCGACACTTTATTACAAGAGTTGCAATACAGCGGTGTGCCGGTGGTATTTAACACTAGTAAAACGTTTAGTGAAGTGGTGGCACTGCAACAAGCGCTCAATATTAAACAGCCTTTTATTGTTGAAAATGGCTCGGCTGTTTATATTCCTAAAAATTATTTTAATCTCAGACCCATTGGCTGCAGCGAATACCAAGGTTATTGGTGTTATTCATTTGCGGCACCCATTAGCAATTTATGGGCTGATTTAACACATTTAAAAAAAGACTACAGCGACCAATATAGTTTATTCAGTGAGTTATCGTGTGAGCAGGTAATGCACATCACAGGGTTAAACGCGATACAGGCGGCGCAAGCACAGAATCGTCAATATTCAGATCCGCTCTGCTGGCATGGCGAAGAGCACAAACTCAACGAATTTATAAACGCAATAACAGTGTACGGCTACGACGTTAAAGTAGGCGGGCGCTTTATCCACATTGGTAAAAATACCGATAAAAGCATGGCGCAGCAATGGCTGGTGAAACAGTTTACTGCGCAGTTTACTAAGCCGCTAAGCATTATTGCGCTTGGGGATAGTGATAACGATAAGCAAATGCTCGAAGAGGCAGATATTGCCATTATTATTGCCAATCCAGAGAGTAAAAAGCCGGTTAAATTAACCCATAACAAAGCGCGCTATTCTCAGTTGCCAGCGCCGTTAGGCTGGGTAGAAGAAATCACTGCATTACCTTGTATTAACAGCATTTTACCCAATTTTGAGGAGTATAGTTTACATGGCTGATTTTTATCAAAATGGCATCATTACAACGTTACATAATATTGCCAACAGACCCGTAGACGATTTAGAAAAAGAGTTGCTGAGTTTTAGTAAGCAGCGACCCATGGGGCTTATTTTGCCCTCATTATTTAGTGAGTTAGAAGGCCCCGCGCTACAAAATATTGTTAAAGAGCTGCAAAAAGTACCTTATTTATCACAAATTACCATAGGCTTAGACAGAGCCGACGAAAGCCAATATCGTTATGCACTGAACTTTTTTAAAGCGCTTGATCAAAACCACAAAGTACTTTGGAACGACGGGCCACGCTTACAAGCGCTCGACAAAGAGCTTCAAGCCTTAGGTGTGGCGCCACGCGAGCTCGGTAAAGGGCGTAATGTGTGGTATTGCATGGGGTATAAATTAGCCACCGCTGAGGTTGAATCAATCGCCTTGCATGACTGTGATATTTTAACTTATGACCGAGGCTTATTAGCGCGGTTAATATACCCTGTTGCACACCCTCGATTTAACTATGAGTTTTGTAAAGGCTTTTACCCGCGCACCGCCAATGGAAAAATTAATGGCCGTGTCTCTCGGCTATTGGTTACTCCGTTATTGCGCTCGTTTAAAACCATTTTAGGCAGCCGTGATTACCTTGAGTACATGGACTCGTTTCGCTACCCATTAGCGGGTGAGTTTTCGTTTAGGCGCGATGTATTAAACGATATTCGTATTCCTAGCGACTGGGGATTAGAAATTGGCGTATTAAGCGAAATGTACCGTAACTATTCTCATAACCGATTATGCCAAGTCGATATTGCGGATAACTACGATCATAAACATCAGGCGTTATCGCTCGACGACCAAACCGCTGGCCTTTCTAAAATGTCGATTGATATCACCAAAGCACTATTTAGAAAGTTAGCAACGCAAGGGGTTACCTTTACCAGCGAAACTATTCGCTCATTAAAAGCCACATATTACCGTATTGGTTTAGATTTTATTGAAACCTATCATAATGATGCACTAATGAACGGTTTAACCCTTGATATTCACCAAGAAGAAAAAGCCGTTGAAATGTTTGCGCAAAATATCATGAATGCCGGTCAGCACTTTTTAGAAAACCCAATGGAAGCACCCTTTGTGCCGAGTTGGAATCGTGTGGCCTCGGCAATGCCAGACGTACTTGAGCGTTTAAAAGAAGCCGTTGAGCTAGATAACGAGCAATACAGTTAACATCATTAAACGAGGCGCCTGTGAGTATAGTTAAAGAACAGTTTTTTCAACGAGTTGAACAACATTTACATGCTATTTATCAAGATGTTGAATTACCGATAGCAATAAGCGAATTGACTGAAGAATTGATCACCTTAATTCTAGGTGATAACCCACTTCGCGATCCCACGCCACACACTAACCGCTGGGATGAACAAGATGTTGTGCTAATAGCCTATGGCGATTCGATAATAAACCATGAAGACAGTGATTTAGCCGTAGGCACCCCTTTAGAGGCGCCTTTAAAAACCTTGCATCGCTTTATAAAAGAGCAGTGCGATCATCAGCTTAATGCACTGCATATTTTACCCTTTTATCCGTATAGCTCAGATGAAGGATTTGCGGTAATGAACTATGCACACGTTAATGAAGCGCTGGGTGACTGGCAAGACATTAACGCGATTGCAAATGATGTAAAACTGATGGCGGATTTAGTCATTAATCATTGCTCTAGTCGAAGTATTTGGTTTGAAAACTTTTTAACTGATACACACCCCGGAAAAGATTACTTTAAAACAGCCAGTTTAACTGACGATTTAAGCCAAGTAGTTCGTCCTCGTACATCGCCACTATTAAATACGGTAACAACAACCAGTGGTGAAAAACATGTATGGTGCACATTTAGTCATGATCAAGTGGATTTTGATTTTGAAAATCCCGAGGTGTTAAAAGAGTTTGTCGGCATTATTCGTCATTATTTAGACAACGGTATTCGCTTATTTCGCCTTGATGCTGTGGCCTTTTTATGGAAACAACTTAATACCAGTTGTATAAATTTACCGCAAACCCACGAAGTAGTACGTTTATTACGAACGCTGATTGAGCATGCCGAGCCAAGTGTGGTGATCATCACCGAGACTAATATTCCCAATCAGGAGAACTTGTCTTACTTTGGTAATGCCAACGAAGCCCATGCAATTTACAACTTTGCCTTGCCGCCGTTGTTGTTGCATACCTTACTTAGTGGCGATAGTACGGCGC
Source organism: Pseudoalteromonas sp. SiA1 (assembly GCF_018732205.1). NCBI lineage: Bacteria > Pseudomonadati > Pseudomonadota > Gammaproteobacteria > Alteromonadales > Pseudoalteromonadaceae > Pseudoalteromonas > Pseudoalteromonas sp. SiA1. The sequence goes on from NZ_CP076085.1 coordinate 58,144, forward strand.
TTAAGCATTGGATGATGAGTATGCCGCCTGCACAAAACGGCACTGCGTATTTTAATTTTATTGCTTCTCACGATGGCATTGGTTTAAGGCCAATTGAAGGCTTGCTGCAACCCAGTGAGGTTGCTTCATTAGTCAGTACCACCATGCAGTTTGGTGGGCGCGTTTCAATGCGTACTAGTCACGATGGCACACATACCCCGTATGAGCTAAATATTGCCTTGTTTGATGCCTTACAAGGGACGCATAATGGCGCGGATAAATTTGGCCTTGAGCGCTTTTTATGTGCTCACGCCATTATGTTTGCAATGGAGGGGATCCCAGGGCTGTATATACATAGTTTACTTGGCACCACTAATGACTATGATCGCTTTGATAATTCGCAGCACAATCGCGCCATTAACCGTCATCGCTGGCAAGAGTCAAAATTATTAGCGGCAATTGCAGAAAAATATAGTCATCATCATCAAGTATTCAACGGAGTAAAACAGTTATTAGCAGTGCGTAAAAGGCAAGCGGCATTTCATCCTAATGCAACACAGTTCACTTTGCATTTAGGAGAGGGGTTATTTGGTTTTTGGCGACAAAGCATTGACCGCCAGCAAAGTATTTTTTGTATTTATAATATCAGCAGTCAGCCACAAAGCTTAACCTTGGCCGATTTGAACTTAATAAATACACAGCAATGGCATGAGCTGCTCTCTAAAACAGTGCTGGATGAAGAGCTTAAAACTATGCAATTAGCACCGTATCAAACACTCTGGTTATCTAATAGGGCATAATTAACGACGTTTAAAGTAATCAATGTAACTGTAAAGGGGCTTTACAGTTACATTACTCAAGCGCGAGTAGTAAGTTTTCTATAGTAAATTCAACTTTGTCTGGGCGGGTTTTACTAAACTGCGAAAAGTCTATTTCGGCTAGGTTATTCGCATTAATTGCATTATATAAAGGCTTATTTGTATCGTTGAGTGGCTGAAAAATATCATTAGTGCTGTGAAAAAGTGGCCAATGCTTTAAATCAGTATGGTTATCAAATAAGTTTATAATTGCATGAGCCCCTAATAAAACATGACCCCCTATCGATATATCAAGCGTGTATGCGTTATTAGGCGCAGAATCCCAGTTAATCCCACCCACAATAACCTGCGATTGTTTGTTTAGTTGCGTTAATGCTCTTTTAGCACCAAACGCAATGGCATCATTAGCGCACCAAATAATGTTAATTTCAGGCGCAAGTTGCATATAGGCCATGGTTTTTATATAGCCTTCTTGCTCAGACCAATTTGCAACCTCTTTAGCGGTTAAGGTTACTTTGGATGTTTGCACTAAAAAATCCATTAACCCTTGGGTACGTAAAGTGGAAGCAGGGGTTGTGTAGTCTCCTAGTAAAGCTAATGTATGAGCTGGCGTTTTTGTTTTATTGGTAAACTTTTTATAAAGCTGCTGCATCAATGATTTACCTGCAACACGATTATTTGGGGTAATACTGCCGACCACATTGACGCCATTTTTTTGCAATTGCTCGAGAGACGCAGGGGAAGGACGATTTAATAAAAAATAAATGGGAACCTTGTTACTGTCTATTTTAGATAGGTATTGGCTGGTGACATTTTTTTCGTTTACCAATAACAGGTAATCAGGCTTATCGTTAATGGCCTGCTGGATCAGCTCTTTCATTAAAATATGATTTCGATTGGCGTATTTTATAGTTAATGTCACATCTAAATCTGTGGCAGCATTTTGCATAATTTTAGAAACATGAAACCAAAAATCACCGGTTTTATTGCTATTAGCTTCAGTTGAATTTGAAAAGCCAGGATTGATGAATATGATCTCTAAGGCATTAATACTGTAACTACTGAATAGCAGGCAGGTATAAGTTATCAGGCGGTATAATTTAAACAAAGGCATATGTTTCTCTATAGATTTTATAAAGCTCGATTTTTACCTTGCTAACTAGCTCCGTGGTGACATCTAAGCGTTATGCTATATAATACCCCAGTAAGTTTAGCATGTATGCAGCAATTAATTTTTTTAGGATTTATGAATGAAAGCAGTTTTATTGTTAATAGTATTACTCTTTAGTCAAACAGTTGCCGCTAATGACGTAAGTGATTTAGAAAAGACCATGAAAAATATTGGGCTGGCTTATAAACAAAGTGTTGAAGCAACCCAACTTGAAGAATTTAATGGTGCTATCGATCAATTTATTGGATTGATAGAGCAAGGTAAGCAAGCCAAATTTTATAAAGAAGCTGAGAAGTCGGTGCAAGGGCTCGATAAAGTACTGGTTCAAGCCCAGTTGGCAAAAAAAGTAGCGAATGAGCAGGGACTCGAAGCTGCAAAAAAACCACTTAAAGCCATCGATAATTTACGCAAAAAATATCATAAATTACATGAGCCTCCAGGCTTTTTTGAATTACTGTTTGGAAAATAAGGATTAGCAATGGAAATTTCAGTTTCAATGTTAGATGGTCAAAAGTTGAGTGCTAAGTTTGGTGAGCATGAAGTGATAAGCGATCAAAGCATCAATGCCGGTGGTGGGGCAGAGCACCCAGAACCATTTGACTATTTTTTGGTTAGCATGGTTTTGTGCGCTGGTTTTTATGCGCGTAAATTTTGTCAGCAAAGAGAGATCTCAACCGACGGCATGACGCTGACACAAAATAACGAGAATGTGGATGAAAACGGTAAAAAACGTTTTTCTATTGAAATTGGGTTGCCTGAAGGTTTCCCCGATAAATATAAAAAAGCACTTATTGCTGCTGTAAATACATGCACCGTGAAAAAGGTTATTCAGGCAGTGCCTGAGTTTTCTGTTGAAGTAAAGTAAATGCCCTTTAATAATAATGCCGAGTAATAAACTCGGCATTATTATTTTATCCCACTATTTTTTCTTCATACCCTGTACGGCCTTAAATCTTGGGTTATCTTTACATATCACGAACACGCGCCCTTTACGTTTTACAATTTGACAACCAGGTCGTTGCTTTGCGCTTTTTAATGAACTTAATACTTTCATTTGCTTTCCTTTTTAGCCGAAGATAAGTTTTTAAAACGACGATTAAATTGCGCAACGCGGCCATCAGTAGCGAGCGTTTTTTGTTTGCCTGTATAAAATGGGTGTGAGTCAGATGAAACATCAATAGGCACATAGGGATATGTATTACCGTCTATTTCGATAGTGCGGTCGGTTTTGATGGTTGAACCTATAATGAAATATGAATCGGCTGCAGTATCATGAAAAGCAACCACATGGTAATCAGGGTGAATATTTGGTTTCATTAAACGCCTTTAATGTTATGTGATAGTATATCATTTAATTTAGCGCATTTAATTTCCCTTTGCAAATCATTTTAAATAGCTTGAACTTTGGTTAAATAGTCTTTAATGCACCGTAATTGCTGCGTATTTGCACAATCTAGTCAAAAAATAAGCACTTAGATCAAAAGTACTGGCTATTAGTATTTAGGCTGCTATAACTAGTTTCAGCAAAAAAAATAATAAAAATTTAAACACGTAGAATAGAGGTAGTTTATGAGTGACGCTCAAACAAAACAGGACCAAATCGACCAAGGAGTTATGGACACTCTAAGGGAGCGCGATCATAGTGTATTGGCAAAACAAGTTGACTCACTCGCATGTTCTCATAACGATATCATTGAATTGCTTGCTCATTATTTAGCATTAAGCGAACAAGAAGATGATGAGTTATTTGATGACTGGTTTGACTCTCTTTCAAAAGAACAACACACCGTGCTAAAAGTATTTGAAGTATATCGCGGACAGTATGAGCACCAAAACTAACTGTTTGTATTAGGCATATTAATTAGTCATTATGCTAACACTGGCTATACGATTGTAATTTAATGTTAAAAAGGCATTGTTTTTATAGATAAGCGAAATAATTAATTACACTTATTCAATAAAATAGTATGTACTTTGCCCCTTGATTATTTTTCAACTAACTAATTGATGTTTAAAGCTTTATAATAAGTTAAACTACATTTAGTGTTAAAATAGTAGTTTCGGCTCGTAGTTGAACTACCATTAATAAGTTGAAATAAGAAAGGGATAATTCAGCATGCAACATTTAAATGAAATACTCAGCAGAAACAACGTCAAAATAATTGGCAAGGGTGATAAAACCTTGGTGTTGGCTCACGGATTTGGTTGCGACCAAAACATGTGGCGATTTATTATTCCTGCCCTTGAACAACATTTTACTTTAGTGCTGTTTGATTATGTAGGCTCAGGTAACTCTGATGTGTCTAAATATAATAAACAGCGCTACTCAACCCTTGATGGGTATGCCAAAGACGTACTAGAAATATGTGCCGCACTTGAACTTACCGATATTACATTTATAGGCCACTCGGTTAGTGGCACCATTGGCGCACTTGCTGCCATTGAGCAACCAGAGCTATTTTCTAAGCTGGTTATGGTGTGCCCCTCACCGTGCTTTTTAAATTTACCCCCTGATTATTTTGGTGGATTTGAAAAACAAGACCTTCACGAATTACTAAACCTAATGGATAAAAATTACATTGGTTGGGCTAATTATTTAGCGCCTCTAGTAATGGGCAACTCTCATCCAGATGAATTTATAGCGGAACTATCGGGAAGTTTTTGCTCAACCGATCCCCTTATTGCAAAAACCTTTGCAGAAGCCACGTTTTTATCCGACTACCGTTTTATACTTGAACATATAAAACAGCCTACTTTAATTTTACAAAGTGAAAATGATGCTTTAGCCGCGCCTTCTGTTGGGGAGTTTGTAGCGAATGAAATTTCAAATGCAACACTTAAGGTTATTAGTGCGCATGGCCACTGTATTCATATGACGCACCCAGAAACAGTCAGCCGTTTAATTTTTGATTTTGTGAGTTAGCCACATGTCACTTGATAAAGTAGATGAAAAGCTTGCTGATTATTCCGCAGATCACTTTTTAAATGGTGCATTAGTGACAAATGCAGATAACATTATTGTTTATGCAAATACTTATTTTCAAAAGGAATTACAGTGGAATTGTAATGAGCTTATTGGCAAGTCGGTTGATAAAATTATAACTAAATCATCAAAAATATTTTTACAAAGTTATGTGCTTCCTACCTTACTGCATGAAAAAGCGTGTCAAGAAATGCAGTTAATTATGCTCAGCGCCCAAGGCGAGCGTATGGCCGTTACCGTTAATGCTCAGCTTGATGAAAAGGGCTATATATACTGGAGCTTTTTTAACGCGACTCAGCGAGATAAGCTTTACGACGAGCTGATTAAAACACGGGAAAAGTTAGAAGCGCAAACTGAACGCTTACAATCTTTAGCGTCTACCGATGAGTTAACCAATTTATTAAATAGAAGAGAGATGAATTGCCGCAGCGTGCTGTTACTCGAACAGGCTATGCGATCAAAGCAGTCGGTTGCATTGTTAATTATCGATATTGATAATTTTAAAGTCGTTAATGATACCTTTGGGCATTTAGAAGGGGATCGAGTTTTAAAAGAGTTGGGGCAACGTCTTAAACATTTTGGTCGACAAACCGACCTTATTTCTCGTTACGGCGGTGAAGAGTTTTTAATTATGGTGCCAGATACAAATAAAGCAGATACTTTGTCATTTTGCCAAAGGCTGCATTTATTAATTGCTGAAATTAAAGTAGGTAATCGCCCAGTAACCGCCAGTATTGGGGCAAGTTTGAGTACTGCGAAAACGACGTTTACTGATTTATTTGCCCAAGCCGATAATGCGGTATATGAAGCCAAAGAGCGCGGAAAAAACAGAACCCAATTATACGATAACCCCTAACTAAATAGAGGTAAACTCAACAAGGTATTGAGTTGAGTTTACTCAAAAGATGGCAGTTATAGTTGGTATTATTGCTCTACACAATTATTTTTTGCTAATGGCGATGCCAATACGGTATCGGGGTGCCAAATTCTATCCCATATTTTAGGTAGGTTGTTTAAGTTGGGTCTTTGACTTATTTTTTCAAAATTACCGACACTGATTGCTGAGCCATCTTTCTGACCGACAACAAAATTAAACACATAAGCACACTCCATGCCCATGCGTAAATCAGAGAGAATAACTTTGTCTTGCTGCTCGCGAACGGAATAAAACCCTTTTGTAAACCACTGCAAGCGTTTAACACCCCATTCATTTTTAATCTCGTTTAGTAAAGAAGGGGTTGTTTGGTATGCATTTAAGGTAACCTCGTTGGGTGTATCAAACACCGATGCATAGCCTTCATAATATTTCCCATCCGACATCACAACCACCCGCCAAAGTAAAGTAGTAAACGGTGCTGGAGTGCTAATGTATTCATTGACTGTGATGTCTCTGTTTTGTAGCGCAGTGTTGACTTTATCGTCAATAACAACTTTAAGAATAAGCGAACAACATAAATAGAGAGTACTTACTGTGAGCGTAATTGCGTTAATTTTGTAGGCGGTTGGGGCGGTTATTTTTGGTATTAAAGTGCCTATAACCCCTACTAATAGCGGTAACGTGTAGAGGGGATCAATAATAAACATATTTGAAATTGCAAACGGATGCTCTGTAAGTGGCCACATTAATTGCGTACCGTACACAGTAAGTGCATCCAATAGTGCATGGGTTGATAAACACAAAAACACTAACCAAAACCAACGTGTTTTATACGCTTGCATGCCAGTGTGTATTTTTAAAATTAGCCAAACAATCAAAGGGCTAATTAACAAGTGCACAAAAAATGAATGGCTAAAGCCACGGTGATAAGTAAATGCTTCAACACTGCCGCCATAGGGTAAAAACACATCTAAATCGGGTAAAGTGCCCAAAATAGCGCCCCATAACACCGCTTTGCGGCCCACTTTGTTACCTAATACTGCGTACCCTACGGCGCTACCTAACGCAACTTGTGTTAAAGAATCCATACTACCTCATCTAAATAATGCAACTGCAATGTTTATACTCAGCTTAATCTTAAAACCGTCAATAATGTAAATTATTTCATTAAGTTGCTCTTTAAACTCAATTTAAAAGTGATTTATAAACTTAGTCGCGGTTGTATAAAATCTAAAAATGCAACGATACGGGAAGAAACCGCCTCATTTTTGTAATAAACGCCATAAATAGATTCTCGATTATTTGGGCTACTTACGCTGTGAGGTAAAACTTCTATTAATCGTTTTTTGGCTAAATCTTCTGCAATCATAAATTGTGAGAGAAGTGCTATGCCTTGATCAGCAATACATAAATGCCTAATGGTTTCGCCGCTGCTAGCCCTTAAATCAAAGTGCAGCGATTGCTCATGCTTCAAGGGCCATTGATTAAGAGTATTGGGTTCACTGAAACCAATTAGGTTATGGTTTTTAAGATCTGAAACTTGCTGTAACGGTGGCGCATTTTTTAAATAATCAGTGCTTGCGACCAATTTTAATTTACTTTGGCCTAATTTACGCGCATGCAGGTTTGAATCTTTTAAGTCTCCAATGCGAATAGCTAAATCTGTTTTGCGCTCAAGTAAATCAATAATATTGTCGTGTGAGGTAATATCGAGCGTGATTTGCGGGTATTGCTTTTTAAACTCATTAACTAGTGGCGCTAGTTGATGCAAAACAAAAGGGCTTGCTGCATCTATACGCAAGTGCCCGCTAGGTGCTTGCTTAAGTAGGTTAATTGTTTCTTCGGCGCAAAGCAGCGTGTTTAAAGCCTTTCGCGCATATTCTATGTATATATGCCCTTCCTCGGTAAGTTCTAAGCGGCGTGTTGTTCTATTTAGTAATGTGCAGTTTAGCCTGCTTTCAAGACGAGATAGTGCTCTTGAAACTTTAGCTACATTTAAATCAAGTAAACTAGCCGCACCGGAAAAACTGCCACAATCAACAATGGTAATAAACATTTCTAGATCTTCAGTTTTAGCTTGAACAGGCATAAATTCACTCATTTATATTTGCAAAATAAACAAAAGTATTTTGCCATTTATGCCATTTATTGCAAAGGCATTTTTACTCACACTGTACATCTATTTTAAAAATGAGGATGTAACTATGCCATTGGCTTTATGGGCGCTTACCTTAAGCGCATTTGCAATTGGAACAACAGAGTTTGTTATAGTGGGTTTAGTGCCAACTATTGCAAACGATTTAGGCGTGAGCTTACCATCAGCAGGCTTACTAGTGAGCTTATATGCGGTTGGTGTAGCTATTGGCGCACCGGTTCTCACTGCATTAACGGGTCGCTGGAACCGAAAAGTGGTACTTATAAGTCTTATGGGCTTATTTGTTATGGGTAACTTATTAGCTTGGCAAGCCCCTAGCTACGAAACGTTAATAATAGCACGCATTTTAACTGGACTTGCTCACGGTGTATTTTTCTCTATTGGCTCAATGATAGCGACAAGCTTAGTAAGTAAAGATAAAGAGGCTAGCGCCATTGCAATTATGTTTACCGGCCTTACGGTAGCGCTAGTAACGGGTGTGCCATTAGGTACTTGGATAGGGCAGCACTTTGGTTGGCGCGCTACATTTTTAGTGGTGTCATCACTTGGTATTATCGCTTTAATTGGAAGTGCTGTATTAGTACCTAAAAATTTAAAGCAATCAGTACCGGCAACCTTTAAAGAGCAACTTCAAGTTGTTACTAAACCTAGATTACTGCTTGTGTATTTAATGACAATTTTAGGCTATGGCGGCACGTTTACTGCGTTTACTTACTTGGCCCCCATTTTAGAGCAGCAGACAGGATTTGCATCTTCAACAATTGGCATAATTATGCTGGTATATGGTGTCTCAGTGGCTGTTGGTAATATATGGGGTGGAAAATTAGCTGACAAGCGAGGCCCGATCAGTGCGCTGAGCATTATTTTTAGTGCACTTACTGTAATTCTACTGATATTTACTTTTACCATGGAGTCAAAGGTTGCTGCCGTATTAACCATATTAGTTTGGGGGGCATTTGCATTTGGTAATGTACCTGGTTTGCAGCTTTATGTTGTTAAGCAAGCTCAGCAACATACTCCTAACGCAGTCGATGTTGCATCTGGATTAAATATAGCAGCATTTAACATTGGCATAGCATTGGGTTCTATTACGGGGGGCCTTGTAGTAGAGCACATGGAACTAAAAGATACCGCATGGATTGGCGCCGTTGTTTCATTGCTGGCTTTAATAGTCACCCGGTACAGTGGCAGGCTAGATAAACAAAATGTTCAGGCTAAATAAAGCGAAACTTATGTAGGTTAGTCTTGAAATAAAAATGAATGACCTCAGTATTTTCATGAGGTCGAAATTTTAAATCAAAAAGTAATCGGTGTATTTAGTAAACACGACGTTTGAATTTTAAACCAATTATTTAATAAGGATAAAGCTATGACACAACGTGTAATTGAAATGCCAGACTTAGGTATGGGTACTTTTCGTTTAGAAGGTAAAACTGCTTATGAATCTGTAAAAATGGCGTTAGAAGTAGGATTTCGTCATATTGATACCGCGCAAATTTATGGCAACGAAGAGCAAGTTGGCCAAGCCATTAAAGACAGTAATATTCCCAGAGATGAGTTATTTATTACTACCAAAGTATGGAACAATAAACTCAATAAAAACGACTTTATCGCAAGTGTAGAAAAATCATTAGAAAAGTTACAAGTTGACTCGGTTGATTTATTGCTAGTTCACTGGCCTGCACCATCAAACAATGAGCCTATGAGCGAATACCTGACTGAGCTACTAAAAGCTAAAAAGTTAGGGTTAACCAAACATATAGGTGTATCAAACTTCACTATTGCGAACTTAAAAGAAGCGATGCAAACGTTAGACTCGCGTGAAATATTTACTAACCAAGTAGAAGTGCATCCCTATTTAACCAATACCAAACTGCGCGCCTTTTGTGCTCAACATGACATACATGTAACAGCCTATATGCCGTTTGTGGTTGGTAAAGTGTTAAACGATCAAACCATTATAGATATTGCTAATAAACACGATGCAACGCCAGCGCAAGTGGTTATTGCATGGGAAAATGCCAACGGCATGACCACAATTCCATCATCGACCAAGCGTAAAAACTTAGAAGATAACTTTAACGACAAGGTAAAACTTGATGATGAAGATATAGCGCGAATTGATGGCCTTGATTGCAACGACCGCCAAGCAACGCCTGACTTTGCACCACAGTGGGATCAATAACCAAAAAGCCAGAACCAAAACAGGTGCAGTTGAGCTGCACCTTTATTATTGAAACAAGGAACACCCATGTTAACGGTAATTGCTACACTATCGAGTGAAAATAGCGATGCAGAGCGTCTATTAACCGAGCTCGAAAACTTACAACAGTCCTCGCGCCAAGAAGTAGGCTGCCTGCGTTACGAACTATCAGTTAAAAACGAGGCTGAGCAACCCACCTATTTAGTGAGTGAGCAATGGGCGTCTAATGAGCACTTTGAAGCCCATAAAAACGCGCCCCACTTTAAAGCGTTTGGTGATGCAGTCGGTACATTTATTACCTCTACTAATATTGATGTGTATAAAACCATTGGTTAGCAGCACAAAGCTAATGCCCAAGTAGGGGCTGTAACTTACAGCTCCCTTTTTTAATATGATTTCCAAATACTCCCTACAAATATAAGCCATTCTATAAGTATAATGGTGCAACTCACTCAAATCCTCTGCGTGAAGAACTGTCGCCGGAAGAGTCGAAAGAGCGCTTGAAGTGTTTTTTTGAAGATATTGTTTCGATTACTGGAGATACCTAACAATCTGGTACTTACTTTAACTACAAAGAGCTTGCACTTTCATGTCTGTGATTTAAGTTTTGCAACGACATTTATTTAAAATTGAAACTAACCTTCTCAAGTTGCAAGAAATTAAATGTAGAGTTTAATAATAGTAAGTTTTGTAGAACAATTTCAGGATCTTTTTTAGGTTGGGATCATTTAATAAAGTTAATTTATCTCAGGTTATTTATTTAACGTTTTTTTTTAAAATTAATTATGTTATAAAGTTTGTGATGGACTATTTTTTAACAAGGGATTGATATGTCAGAGTTTTTCAGTAATAACTGGGTTGTGATCGCAATCGTCGTTGTTTTTGTTGTTATTTTTTATGCATGGTATGTATCAATTATTACTAAACGAAATGCGATGCAAGAGGCTTTTTCTGGTATAGATGTACAATTGAAAAAGCGAACAGAATTAATTCCTAATATTTTAGCTATCGCTAAAAAGTTTATGAGTCATGAAAAAGAGCTGCTTGAAGAGATAACACGTTTACGCAGCAACATATTACAATCAAGTAGTAATAATGATACTGATGAGCGTTTTAAATTAGAGGGACAGTTGCAAAACTCACTATCGGGTTTAATGGTTGCTGTGGAAAACTATCCAGAACTTAAGTCAGATAAAACTATGCTTGATGCACAACGTACCTATGCTGACATCGAAGAACATATTTCAGCGGCAAGACGCAACTTTAATAGTGCAAATCGAGTACTTAGAAATAGTATTCAGGTGTTTCCTGGGAATATTATTGCAAGCATAATAGGTGTTCGAACTGTTGCTTTCTTTGAGGTCTCAGAGTCTGAACGTCAACCAGTCATTGCCACAGACATATTAGATTCTTAATAAGGATTTGATATGTTGAATAAAATATCAGAATTCACTGATTATTTTGATGCTTTTAAACTACGCTTTGGGCAAAAAAATAAAGAGCTTAATAACGCTTATGCATCAGATGAGTTAAAAAATACATTTGAAAATGACATTAAGCCTCAATTAAAGTCAATTGAGCTAAATCGTGAGTCATTGCATGCAAAATTTATTAAACGTAAGCGTCAGCTAAACTTTGTAATTTTGCCTATCGCGGCTTTGATTACTATTTTTGCTTTATTTGCAGGTGAAGACGGTAGTTTCTTGTATATAATTCCAGTATCTTTTTGTATCGGAACCGGATGGGCATACAAGCCAGCGCTTGATTATGTTCGTCATTATAAACTTAAAGTAATGCCAATCCTTGTGAAAATGTATGGCGACTTTACTTATTCACTTAAATCGAATTTACAAGCAAACGACATCAAAAATTTAGCTATTGCTTCTAATTTTGATTATCTAAAAACTGAAGACTGCGTAACAGGAAAGATAGACGACATTGGATTTGAATTTACTGAGTTAACTCTTCATAAAAGAAGTAAAAATGGTAGTAATAGAGTATTTAAAGGGTGTTTAGTCTTACTTACAATGCCTTTTAATTTTAATTCACATACGCTTGTGAAACATGATCATGGCAAGGTATTAAACTGGCTCACTAAAGATAACAAAGCAACTGAGAAAGTCGCCCTAGAAAACGTCGACTTTGAAAATAAATTTGAAGTTTATTCAAATGATCAGGTTTTAGCGCGTTATATTCTAACACCGGTTATGATGGAACAACTGCTGTCGTTATTATACGCCTTTGTTATGAAAGTTAATGCTACTCAACTTGAATGTGAATTTGTTGGCAATAAAGCCGTATTTTTTATTCGGCATACAGAAAACCTCTTAGAGCCAACTTGGATCGACCAGTCAGCATTTGAAATTAATGCGTTACCACTTATTGAACAAGAGTTGGCCTTGCTCATATCAATAGCAAAACAATTGAATCTAGATCTAATGGCAGCTCGTAGAGTCTCAAAAGAAAATAACTTGGACAGTAAGTCTTAATATAGGTCCTAAAGCTCCACTACAGCTAAGTTCTTATCGATTTATGTCGAATAGAAGAAAGATAGCCATAACTTAGGGCTCTAAAACACGGTTAATATTCTCACATAATTCGTTACTGCTATAGGGATTAAAAACAATCAAGCTTGAGCAAACAATAAAAGCGCAAAAAATGTGTTCAGGGCTTTAGCAGCATTCAAATAACAACCTTAAATAGCTAAACTCCTCAGCCAAACACGACCCTTTACTTAATCGATAAATCGTATTTTAAAATAAGAGCATCAATATAGCGGCTACGTAATGTGAGTTGCTTTTCGTGATCGGCGCCATGGCTGAGGGCTTTATTTAAAAGCTTCATAGCAGGATGAATGCGGGTGCGCTCATCCTTATCTAAACTGGCTTTGCTGCGCAGTTCGGTTATATCGTCTACTAATAATCTGCCAATATCCACAGCCACAATTTCATCAATTAAGCCGTTTTGGGTGAGCACGCCATATTTGCTGCATAAAAATTGTTGCCATACTTGCTGTAAATGTTCTTCTATTTCACAGCCAAACAATTCTTCGTTAAATATAAAGCCTTGCTGTGCAAGCTTTGCCAAACATTGGGTATAGTGCTGGGTAAACAGATTAAAAGCTTGGTTAGATGATTCAATTTTTTGTTTAACTAATCCTTGCCCCCAATTTACACAACCTCGGGGATAATAATCGTCGTATTCTTCACATTCATATAACCCTGAATAAGAGCTGCAGCTCATTTGATTTTTAATGCAATAACTGGGTTTAGGGAAAATGCTCTGTGCTTGCCAATTTTCAAGAGTTTCAGTGTCTATGTTGAGTGCTTGGCATAACTCATCAGTGTGATAAAAGTGAGTGCTTAAATAGTCAGATAAACGCATAGTGGCTCGCTTAATAGTAAAAAACAAAATACTGTTTATTTATACAGTTGTTTATTTTGTATCATCAAACTCAATAACACAAGCCATTTTATAATTAAATACTGGCTATCACTGCAAATAGCGCGGTAAATATGGTACAAATAGGGCAAGTATTAATAACAATGATTTTTTTATGCGCACCCTAGAACAAATTAAACAAGCAAGCCTTATTACTGCAATTAAAACACCTTACTTAGCCAATGGTGAGATAGATATTGCAAAGTATGATGAACTCGTTGAAATACAAATTGCAGCGGGTGTTGACGGCATAGTTGTTGGTGGCACTACCGGTGAAGGCCAATTAATGAACTGGGAAGAGCACTTAATGCTAATTGCGCACAGTGCCAATAAATTTGGTGAGCAATTACTGATTGTAGGTAACACCGGCAGTAATAATACGCGCGAAGCAATTAAAGCAACAAAATATGGTTTTGCCAGCGGCATGCATGCCTCATTACAAATTAACCCTTACTACGGGCGCACATCAATTGCCGGTGTTAAAGAGCACTTTAAACGTGTGCTTGATATTGGTCCGGCGTTTATTTACAACGTAGCAGGGCGCACAGGTCAAGACCTCACCCCTGATATTATTGAACCACTGGCCCAGCATGAGCACTTTATTGGTGTTAAAGAATGTGGTGGCAATGAGCGTATAGCGCACTATGAACGACAGGGTATTGCGTGTTGGTCTGGTAATGATGACGAAGCACACGATGCACGCCATACTCATAAAGCACATGGCGTTATTTCAGTTACGTCTAACCTGATCCCGGGTTTGTTCCGTCAATTAATGGATAGCAAAAATGATGCGCTAAATAATTCATTACAACCATTAATGAACTGGCTGTTTTGCGAGCCAAACCCAATTGCCATTAACACCGCGATGATCATGACAGGCGCGGTTAACCCAGTGTTTAGAATGCCTTATGTGCCGCTTAGCGATGAGCAACAGCAACAAGGTGAAACCCTAATTAATCAGCTTAATGAGCAAGATTTTGTCGGTAGTCGAGCGCAGTGTGTGGATATTAGTAAGGTTTTGATTTTATCTTAAACTGTTAGACTATTTATTAAATACTAAATTTTCAAAGCAGCCTACTGTATACACAGAGGCTGCTTTTTTATATCACTGCCAATAGTAGTTGAGTTTAAGCTGCCACATAGCTGAATTAGCGTGAGTGACCGCTAATCTAATATCAATATCTTGGCTTAAAGGCACTGCCATTTCTAGTTTGGTTTGCGCAGGGTTTTTGGCATTTAAGAATGACTTTTCGTAGGATGCTTTAAGTTTAATACCTGAGTCAGTACCAGTAATAACCCCCACTTCTACCGACGAATCATAAAAGTGGCTGTTTTTAGCTAAATCACCTAAATAACCATTAATTAAGCTATAGGCTAAGGTGTTGTTGCTAAATTGCCAAGCTTGTCCGGCTCCCCCCATAACAAACCTACGTTTACAGGTTCTGCACAGTGCTGGTTGTCTGTCGAATCCAACATTAATTTTCCACGACCACTTAGATTCATTAGCCCAAGATAATTGGTTTGGATTGAATGACTCCAAATCTAATAAATGAACTTTGTTTATGTAAGTTTCGCCATCAGTAAACATCAGCTCGGTATCTAACATTTCTAAATTAGAAAATGGAATGCGGGCAATATCAGAGGCAAGGGTATCAAAATAACTCAACCTAAAACCCAAAGTGTACTGTGTTTGCTCAGCCGTGTGCACCGCAGAAACTGAGCTATTAGAGGGCTTTTGCCCTTGATGTGGTGGCTGTTGGGTAAATTGAAATTTTACTTTGTTTTCGCCCATTGGCAGCTTTAAGCGCGCTTTAATAAGTGCATTCTTTAACTCACTTATTTTTACTGGGGTTTGCTTTTGAATTTGTTTTACTTGTACGAGTTCAAATAAAGCGCCAATAATGGCTTTTTGAGAGTGTACTGGCAAAGCTAAAAACGATTCGTTTTTAAGTACAGGTGATTCGGCAAAGATTTGTTTTGCAAAGCTGAGCTCTTTTTCACTTAAAGATTGAACGTGCTTGGCAAATACAGTGTCGCGCGAGGGGGTAAATGTGATATTTTTAACCGCCGATTGGCCTTGGTAAGTGGCCGTGTTTAATCTTGAAAAAATAGTGGCTGGTATTACCCAAGGAGCGCCTTCGCTGGTTAGTTGATCGCCAATAACAAGTTCAATAATTTGCGCAAGATGAAATGCACAGTTTTCATCGGCAAAGTAATAATCAAATTCAGTGCCTAAAATTTCCCATAAGTGATTAGCAATAAAAGCCACGTCGCGCTCGTTTAGATTAAGCGTATATTCCCATAAATCTCTTAATTCTATCTCACCGTAATTATGCTGGTGGCGGTAAAATAGTTGATCTGAAAAACCGGCTTTATAACCACCAAACAAGCCCTTGAGAATATACACCAAGCCGTTTTCATTATCTGGAACGTGTGCGCCATAGTTAATACTGTAATCTAATAATTTGTTTTTTGATTCGGTCGAGCGATTAAGTTTAAGTAATAAATGACCATATAATGATGCGGGATTACTCATATAACCAGATGCAAATACTAAACTAACAGAGTGAATTGCTTGTTGCTCTCGCCATTGCTTTAATTTTGGGCACTCTGCAGCTGGCATTGAAAAGGTTAAACCTTGCTCTTTGAGCCATTGGTAACGAGCAGGGTAGCGACATGGCATTGAGGGCAGGTTATTAAAAGCATGGATTGTTGCTTTTAATTCGGCAGCCGGATCAGTACGTCCGTTATCTGCAATAAAAAATGATGCGTTAGTAATATAACTGATGGTAGCTGGTTGGTTTTTGTAATGCCCTAATTTCAACCATATTGGGTGTTTGGCTAAAACAGAGATAGATTTCGTGGCAGAGCTTGAGAAAGAGATGAATAAAAAAGCACTAATTAAATAAAATAGAGGTTTCATTGTTTAACCAAAAAAAAGGGCTGTTAAGCCCTTTAATTATTAGATTGCAGCGCATTGAGATGAAAAGTTAGTTGTAATTTTACCTTCAACTAATTCATAAAATGCTTGTGCATTGTCTATTGGCGCGTTTGCGTAATCGTTACGTACCGAAGTGATAATTTGTTGATGTGCAGTTACATCACAACCACGTACGTTAAGCATTGCAGCGATATACTCGCCTTCACCCTGTGCTATTTCTTGTTCTAATACAGGAAAAGTTTGTTGAATAAACTGCGCTGTTTTTACGTTAGCGCCTTCACAACTTTCTACTGAAGAGATGTTAGAAGACACTGCAGTTGTGCCTAAATCCCAAATAATATTAGAAATTGCTGCAGCAACGCCATTATCTGGGAAAACCATCGCGCCAATACCACATTGTTGCCATGGGTTGATGCCACTTTTTGCTTGTGACGGCATTGAAACAAACGCGCTTACTAATACCGCAGCAGTTAAACATCTTTTTATCATTATTAATTTCCTTTAATTTATATTCACCCAACAAAATGGGCGGGAAAGTGTACCTGCTTTTTTTATTTAAATGCAAATGGTTATGTAACACAATGTAAAAGAACGGTGTAAAGTTTATAAAATCGCAATAAAGAAGTGAATAAGCGAGGATTAATATTGCGAGTTAAAATCATTTAGCTAATTCAAACAGCGGCTAATAATAGCTAATTACCCTGCATTTTATAAATTAGTGGTTTCTGGTGTTTAAAACTAACTGTTTAAGCGATTTTACTGTATAATTTGCGACCCTTGATAATGTGGCCGCAGGTTATACAGCAATGAATTTTAAATCTTTTAGTTTTGCCCCTGAACTTATTCAGGCGTTAGACGAACTTAATTACCACACCCTTACGCCCATTCAGCGCGCAGCTATTCCGGCTGTTCGTAAAGGTAAAGACGTTTTAGCGAGTGCACAAACCGGCACAGGTAAAACCGCTGCCTTTGCACTCCCTATTATCCAAAAGTTATTTGAGTCAGATTGCAGTACTACGAATGCGCCAAGCGCCTTAGTCCTTGCGCCTACGCGTGAGCTTGCAGAGCAAATAGCGAATAACTTTAAAGACTTTGCTAAGTACACTTCGCTAAAAGTAGTGAGTTTATTTGGTGGTGTTAATACCGCAGGACAAGAAATTGCACTCAAAGAAGGTGTGGATATTGTAGTAGCAACACCAGGGCGTTTACTTGATCATATTCGTTTAGGTAACTTAAGCCTTGCCCAAGTAAAACACTTAGTACTTGATGAAGCTGACCGTATGCTCGATATGGGCTTTATTAATGACATGCAAAGCGTGATAAAAAGCTGTGCTGATGAGCGTCAAATCTTATTGTTTTCAGCAACTTTCCCAGCAGCAATTAAACAATTTGCCTCTAAAGTGCTAAAGCAACCTGAAATTGTGCGTGTTGATCAAACTAACAGCACCGCAAGCACAGTACAACACGTGGTTTACCCGGTAGAAGAGCGCCGTAAGCAAGAGTTACTTTCTGAGCTAATTGGTAAGAAAAACTGGCAGCAAGTGCTGGTGTTTGTAAACATGAAAGAAACCGCAGATGAGCTAGTCACTGAGCTTAACCTAGACGGTATCCCAGCGGCAGTGTGTCATGGTGATAAATCGCAGGGTAACCGTCGTCGTGCGTTACGTGAATTCAAAGAAGGCAAAGTACGCGTTCTAGTTGCAACAGAAGTTGCAGCACGTGGTATTGATATTGACGGTTTACCGCGCGTTATTAATATTGATTTACCTTGGCTTGCTGAAGATTACGTACACCGCATTGGCCGTACAGGCCGTGCTGGTAACCAAGGTCAAGCAATTTCGTTTGTTAGCCGCGAAGAAGAAAACATGTTGTTTGAAATTGAAACCTTAATTGGTCAAAAAATTAAACGTGTTTACTTAGAAGGTTACGAAGTAAGTAATCGTGAAGTACTGATTGATAAAATTGGTAAAAAGCCAGCGCATTTACGCCGCACCCGTGCTAATAAGCCATCAGGCCAAGCTACCGGTGAAGCGAGAGCGAAGAACCGTTCGCGTATTTCTAATGTACGTAAAAGCTTAAAAGGCGAAAAGCTATCACTTAAAAAGTAAGATAGCTAAGCCATTAAAAAAACCTGAGTTTACTCAGGTTTTTTTATGCCTAATACATTATCGATAATAGCAGCGTACGCATAAGCAGCCGCTTCAGCATTTTGATTAGCAATAACCGACAATCCAACCGGTAAGTGGCTTACTTTACCTACTGGCAGAGTGATATGGGTTGTTCCTGCAATAGCAGGCAATGAACTACTACTGCCTTTAAAGTTATCACCGTTAATTAAATCGGTTTTCCAGGCGGGCGAAACGGTGGGCGCAATCACAATATCGAGCTTATTATTGCGGTATAAATTGCTAATAGCGCGGTTTGCTAGTGCGCGATAACGCGCCTTGGTTTTTTGATATTGTTGTTTCTCACTCAAATCAACCGCGTTGGCTTGCTGTAAAATATCTTGCTCAAAGTAGAGCATTTCTTGCTTTTTATTTGCGGTATTGAATGCGATTAAATCGTCTAAACTTTTTACCGTTACTTGCGTTGGTGTTTGGCTTAAATAGTGATTAATTTCGGCTTTAAAGTCGTAAAGCAAGATGGCGTATTCATCAACGTAAAGTGTGCTTAAATCATCTTTTACTTCAACATTGACAACGGTATGACCTCCGTCTTTTAATGCTTGTAGCTGTTTAGCGTAAAGTTTTTGTGTTTCCACAGTAAACTTACTGGCAGGTAAAGCGCCTATTCTCAGTGACGGCTTAGGCGCTATACTATCAAGCTTTCTATTTACGTTGAGTGTTGATACATCATTAGGGTCTTCCCCTTGAATGACGGACAATACTGCGAGTGCATCTTTTAAAGAATGTGCCATTGGGCCTACCGAATCTTGGCTACTAGAAAGTGGCACCACGCCTGCGCGCGAAACTTGTCCCATACTGGGTTTTATGGCGTACACCCCATTAACAGATGCAGGGCAGGTAATTGAGCCGTCGGTTTCAGTGCCCAGCGCAATAGGTGCAAAATTTAAAGCAACCGCGACAGCAGAGCCCGAGCTTGAACCACACGGATTACGCGTTACATCATGGGCGTTATGGGTTTGCCCACCTATTGCACTCCAACCAGATGACGAATACGATGAGCGAAAATTAGCCCATTCACTTAAGTTAGCTTTGCCTAAAATAATAGCGCCTGCTTGGCGTAATTGTTTAACCACAAAGGCATCTTTATTGGTAATGTTATTTTTAAGTGCTAATGAGCCCGCTGTAGTGGGTAATGTACCTGTTGTTTCAATGTTATCTTTTAGTAATACCGCAATACCATGTAAAGGGCCTGCCCATTTTCCGGCTTTAAACAGTGCATCGAGTTGTTTGGCTTGTTCAATTGCAGTGGGCTCAATACTAATTACTGCATTATATTTAGGATTGAGCGCGTTTATTCTGTCGATATAAGTGCGGGTAAGCTGTTCAGCTGTAGTGCTATTATTTTTATAGGCGCTGTGAATGTCACTAATGGTTTTAAGCTCTGTATTGTTAGCCGCTGCGTGTAAGTTAGTTATTGTACAAACACATAAGGTTAAAAGTAGCCGTTTTATAATCATTGTTATTATCTATTTTATGGAAACACAGGTTATTTTTAGCACAAAAAAACCTCACATTGTGAGGTTTTTCGATAAAGGTCGATTAAATCGAGTTAGGCGTTTTCTAGCATCGATAACGCAACCGCCTCTGCGGCTTTAATACCATCAATACCCGCTGATAAAATACCACCCGCATAACCCGCGCCTTCACCTGCAGGGTAAAGCCCTTTAGTATTAATACTTTGGAAGGTTTTATCGCGCTTGATACTTATTGGTGATGAAGTACGCGTTTCTACCCCAGTGAGTAAGCCATCATTAGTTGAAAAACCACGAATTTGCTTGTTAAAGGCTGGAATTGCTTCACGCAAGGCTTCAATCGCAAAAGGAGGTAATACGTTGCTCAAATCAGTCAGTTTTATGCCCGGCGTATACGAAGGCTGTACATCGCCTAAATTAGCCGATGATTTACCTTTTAAAAAGTCGCCAATAAGCTGTGCAGGGGCATCGTAGTTTTTACCACCAAGTTCATAGGCTTGCTCTTCTAGTTTACGCTGTAAATCAATGCCGGCTAGGGGATGCCCAGGGAAGTCTTTTTCTGGCGAAATACCCACTACAATAGCGCTGTTAGCATTACGTTCACTACGTGAATATTGGCTCATACCGTTGGTGACGACTCGGCCTTCTTCAGAGGTTGCGGCAACTACAGTGCCGCCAGGGCACATACAAAAGCTATATACAGTACGGCCGTTATTACAATGGTGTACTAATTTGTAATCTGCAGAGCCTAAAATAGGGTTACCCGCATTATCGCCAAAGCGGCATTCATCAATCATTGATTGCTTATGTTCTATTCTAAAGCCCACTGAAAAGGGTTTAGCTTCAACATAAATGCCTTTATCGTGGATCATTTTAAACGTATCGCGGGCACTGTGGCCAACCGCTAATATCACATGGCGAGTTTCAAGCTGTTCACCATTAGAAAGCGTAAGCCCAGTCACTTGGCCGTTGTCTAAATGGATATCGTCAACGCGGGTGCTAAAACGAATTTCTCCACCAAGTTCAATAATACGTGCACGCATTTTTTCAATCATGGTTACCAGTTTAAAGGTACCAATATGCGGCTTACTCACGTATAAAATTTCTTCAGGAGCGCCGGCCTCTACGAACTCAGTAATGACTTTACGACCATAATGTTTAGGATCTTTTACTTGGCTGTAGAGCTTACCGTCTGAGAACGTGCCTGCGCCACCTTCACCAAACTGTACGTTTGATTCTGTATTAAGGGCCTTTTTACGCCAAAAGCCAAAGGTGTCTTTGGTGCGCTCACGCACTTCTTTACCGCGCTCTAAAATAATTGGGTTAAAGCCCATTTGTGCCAACACTAAACCGGCAAATAAGCCACAAGGGCCAAAGCCAATTACCACAGGGCGTTCTTTAATACTGCTATTGGCGTGCGCTACAAATTTGTAGTTGGTGTCAGGGGAGACTTTAACGTGTTGGTCTTTTTCAAACGAGGTTAACAGTTGTGCTTCGTTATCCACTTCAACATCAAGCGTGTAAATCAGTAAAATGGCGCTTTTTTTACGTGCATCGTAACCGCGTTTAAACACATTGTAGCTGTGTAGCTGCTCTGGGCTTATATTTAATTTATTGATGATGGCTTGGCCAATGGCATTTTCGTCATGGTCAAGCGGCAGCTTTATTTCGGTTAAACGTATCATTAATATCTCTTTAGGTGTCATAGCGGGGATTAAATTCCGCTCACAATAAGGGGTGTGCACAAAGCGCTGATTTATAAGCGCCATATGTTACGTTAAATTGCCCACTTTTGGCACTTATTTATTGTGTTTTGGTAAGGGTTGGGTATGATCCGCAGCTGTTATTGTGAAACATTAGGTATTAAACCATTATGGCGTTTGTAGTCACCGAAAATTGTATAAAATGTAAGTACACTGATTGCGTATCAGTATGCCCTGCAGATGCATTTTTTGAAGGTCCTAATTTTTTGGCTATTAGTCCTATTGACTGTATTGACTGTGGTTTATGCGTACCTGAGTGTGCCGCTGATGCTATTTTTCAAGAAGATGAATTACCTGAATCGCAAAAAGAGTTTACCCAATTAAATGCGGAGCTAGCAGAAATATGGCCACGCATCACCCAAGTTAAACCCGCCCCGGAAGATGCCGATAGTTGGAATGGTGTGGCTAATAAATTAAAACTTCTCGACACATAATCATTCCATTTTGTTGTGTATTAGTTTTTTGTTAATTTTATTGCAAATATTAACGCGCAAGTATTAACAAACGTACCTGTATAATTTACACTCCAGACCAAAGTTTACTTTTAACAAGTAAATAAATCTAAATGGATGTTTATGCAGTACTTTATACCTACAAAAATAATAAAATGGCTGTTGTTGATCAGCTTCAGCCTCGGTTTAACTCTCAGCCCTAATGCACTTGCCGATAAGCTTAATTATCAACTCGCGCACATTAATAAAAATATTGATGTAGATGGCGTGCTTAACGAGCCACATTGGCAACAAGCAACACATGTTGCGGTAAATTACCAAGATGAGCCGAATGAAAAAGGCACACCGCCAGTAAAAACAGATGCATACCTTTATGACGATGGTCATAATTTATATGTGGCGTTTGTAGCTTATGACCCGGATCCGAGTAAAATTCGCGCGGCGCTTCGTGACAGAGATACCCTCTGGCAAGATGATACTGTCGGTTTGGTGATTGATACCTTTAACGATGAACGTACAGGCTATGAGTTTTATGTAAACCCACTGGGCGCTCAAGGTGATCTTCGCATGACGGATACCGATGAATGGGTGTCAGACTTATCATGGGATGCCATTTGGGACAGTGCCGGTACCATAAACGAGCAAGGTTACGTAATTGAAATGCGTATTCCGTTTAAAGCTCTGCGCTTTGCACAAAATAAAGATCAATCTACCTGGGGTTTTGCTGTAATGCGCAACTATCAGCGTGATGTGTTGTATCAATTATCAAGTACAGGCTTTGACCGTGATATTAAATGTAGTTTGTGTCAGTTTGACAAAATAACTGGATTTAATAATTTAGCACCGAGTAAAAATCTGCAATTAACGCCAACCTTAACCGCATTAAGAAACGATCAAAAAACACAGGTACCTGGTGCGTGGGATAACGGCGATGTAAATACAGAAGTAGGGCTTGATCTGCGTTGGGGCGTCACTAAAGATGCAGTTATTAATGCCACCATAAACCCTGATTTCTCTCAGGTAGAAACCGATTCGTTAGAACTGGATGTAAACACCACATATTCTATTTATTACGCAGAAAAACGCCCGTTTTTCTTAGATGGCGCATCTTACTTTAAAAGTAACTTATTTGAACTCCTTTACACCCGTACCATAGCTGAGCCAAATATTGGCGCCAAGCTCACCGGTAAAACCGACAGCCACAGTTATGCGCTGATGTTTGCAGATGACGATAACAGTAATATTTTATTGCCAACTAACCAAGGCTCGGGCTTTGCCAACTTAAATGATAAAACCAAAGCAGTGGTGGCACGTTATCAATATGATATTGGCCAACAAGGTACTATTGGTGTCACTTCTACACATAGAGAAAGTAGTGACTACCATAATACGGTGCTATCGGTTGATGGAAGCTATTGGTTTAATCAGTCAGATACGCTTAATTATCAAATCGCGAATGCTGATACCAATAACTCGCCGTTTTTAGTTGATAACTACAATTTAGCAGACTCTCAGTCGGATATGGCGTATGCATTAAAGCTGACACGCGATAAGCGTGATTATAAGCTCTACGCGACCTATGACAATATTGGTGAGGATTACCGGACCGATTTAGGTTATCAAGAAAAGGTAGACTATGAAAAGGTAGGCTTTGGTGGCGGACAAACTTGGTATGGTGATGAACATGACATGCTAACAACCTGGTCATACACCGCCGATTGGGATAAAACCTGGGCGCAAAATGGCGAGTTACTTGAAGAAGAATACGAAGGTTACATGACCTTTCAAGGTCAAAAGCAGTCTGTATTTGAGCTGGGTTTGTTAAATCGCTATGAAAATTATAACGGCAAGTTTTATAACCAAAATATTGGTTATTTTTATACGGCTTTTAGACCGTCAAAAGATCTGAGATTATCGTTATATGCCGAATATGCAAGCCGTATAGATTACACTAATGAGCAGCTAGGCGATGTTTTAACCACACAATCGCAGGCTGTTTGGGATATTAATAACCATTGGCAGGTCGATGTTAGGCATAATTATAGCCATTTAGATGATTACCAAGGGCGACGTGTTTTTACCGCAAACCTTATTGATTTTAGGCTTTATTATAAGTTTAGTATGCGCGCTATGCTTAAGCTGATTTTACAGTTTGAAGATATAGACAGAAATGAGGATGCTTACTTTTATCAGGTTAGCGAAATCAACAAAGATTACGGTAGTCAGCTGGTGTACTCATACAAAATTAACGCACAAACCTTATTTTACTTAGGGTATTCAGATAAAGGTTATCAGGATGACTCGTTAAAAAGCATTGAGCGAGACCAACGTACTTTCTTTACTAAAGTCAGTTATGCGTGGCAGTTATAACGCTATAAATAATATAAAAGTAAGATTTTGCTAGGCAATAAAAAAACACGCTAACCAGTAGCGTGTTTTTTTATATTTACTAGGGTCTGTTGACCTTTGTGGATTGAAATTTGTTCAAACTAGGGGGTGTTTAATCGCGGCGCGAGGTTTGTAACCTAGTGGGCTAAGTAAAAACCGAGCAACAAAGAGTAAATAGCCCCTAGGAAGAACCCTTTGGGCAGCGCCTGTTTGGCATTAATGCTACGTTATCGCCTATTTATGGGGAATAACACTACATAGGCTCTGCTTTGCCTAAATACCAAACAGGCTGCTGCAAATTCAATCTTAAAAGTACAACAGACCCTGCTAACTATTACAAATCAAATGTACGTGAGATAGCCAGTACAATTCGCTCATCTGCGTAATCGTAATCTAGGCTGGTATTCTCAGCAGCCACTTCAATGCCAAACCCTTCATAGCTCGTTTGGTATGCTAAGCGGTAGTGATAATACGATTTGTCGCCCTTAGCTTCATCCCATTGGAACTTATTGCCATCGAGTGAGTTTGAAATATCAAAGCTGGCACGAATCGCATGATTTGGCGCAAGCTCGTAAGTGTGCGCAATCATAGAAATCACATGGCCAGTATCGTAGCCAAAGTAATCCCAGCTGTACCAAAAGTTAAGCTCTGTTTGGCCGTAGTCACTGGCGTAACCAAATTTAGTATACGCTTCTGCGTAGTTACCATCGCTGTTATTACCTTGGTAAGTGTAATAAGCAATACCGTAATCCAGGCTTACTTGTTCGTTTAACTGAATGTATCGGCCTACGTAAGCATCTAGTTCAAAGTCGGTGTCATCACCAAAATCTACGTTTGATGCCCATACACCGGCATAAACACCGTTATCATAAGCGTAGTCAAGGCTTGCTTGTAGTGCCGGATCGTTATCTGTTTGTGATACACCATTAAAGGTGTAATCAGATGCAGCCGTAATCGTTGTTGACCAGTTAGCCGCTGCCGTTGTTGATAAAACGGTGAACGGTAAAGCGATAAAAAGTTGTTTTAATTTATTGTTCATGTGTTTTCTTAGCTGATAGTTTCTATTTTTGTGTAATCAATTTTATTCGCTTTAGGCGATCCTTCGATATTGCTGACCGTTTTAAGTTTGCTGTAGGCAATAAAACCAAGGCAAATAAAGAATAACCCTATAACTAAAGCACCAACCCATTGAATTTGCAAAAACTCAAGCTTAAATAGCAGTGTTAGTAGCGACAAAGCGACAACGTTCATGGCAATATATTTAAATTTACCAAAGCGTTTTACGGTTAGGTTTAAATTATCTGTGTATAAACGGATCAGGGAATCGAGCGAATTAATAACAAATACGATACCTACAAACACCATAGCAAAGTTTTTAATTCCCTCGGTTGGAATACCGGCTTCATGGTAGTGATATAACACACTAAACCAGATAGCGATTGGAATCGATGGGAAAATCAGCATAGCACCAAGGACTTGATAGGTTTTTAAACCGCCCACAAAACGCGATGTAAATTGACCAATCATAATGCTCCACGCAAACCACCAAAATAAGTAAAACTCATGGTAATCATTCAGTGGTAATACAAACTCATTGATGTTGGCAAAGTAATTACCAATTAATCCGATGTTTTTAGTAAATGCAGAGAGTTCACTGTCGCCAAATAAGAAGGCATCAGCCCACATAAAGCCAATTAGGGCGATAAACAACCAAGTAGTTGCAATACTTAAAAAGCGCACATATTTAATATCGGTACTTGAATACACCGCAAAGCAAATAGCGGCAAGCACGATTAAGTAAAACGCAGGAATAACATTTGAGCCATCACCGAGTTCAGGTAAATACCACGGCAAGTTACTCAGTAATAAGTAAGCGGTAAACGCACAAGTACCAATAATGACCACGTTGTTTAAAAACTTAACCCATGGAATTTCAAAAAACTTCACTTTGGGTTCTATTACACAGAAATAAAAGCACGTAAGAAAATAAAATCCCCAAATTAAAAATCCCCAATAACCAAACTCAATTGAGAGAGGATTGGCAAATGCATATTCTGGGCTTGCTTTTATGTCTGCATAACCGGCAAATTCGGTTAAAGGGAACATAATAAGGCCAACGTCTAGGCCTGAGGTAAACAGGATTGCTATAAAAGTGAATGTTCTCACTGGTGTGACGCCCACTACGCGTACATTGCCCCATTTTATTAAAATAGTAACAATGGCAAGTAAGGTGAAAATAATGCCTGCATTAAGCCAAATAGTCATTATCGCCCTCCCAGAATGAATAAAAATAACACATATATACTCCGTTTTTTTATTGTGCTTGCATTAACACAGGCATAACCTATTTATGCTTGTGAGCCACTGCAAGGCGCATAAAGGCACTCCTTAAAGCATTTTGCTAAAAGAGTGGCCTTTATGGCAGGCTAAATTAAAGGGTTTTATTTCGTTGTGAAGTTTGCCAATCAGTGGCATTCACAACATCAACTCCTGTATGAGCTAAAGGCTTATTACCTAAAATAATATCAGCGGCTTTTTCGGCCACCATGATGGTAGGCGCATTTAAATTACCATTAGGTATGGTTGGAAAAATCGACGAGTCAACTACACGCAAGCTTTGCATGCCATGCACTTGGGTATTTGAGTTAACTACAGCCATGTCGTCTTCACCCATTTTACAAGAGCAAGAAGGGTGGTAAGCACTTTCCACTGCTTGGCGCACAAAGGCATCAATTTGCTCATCCGTTTGAACTTGTTGCCCTGGTTGAATTTCTTCACCACGGAAGTCGTCAAAGGCAGGTTGTTCAATAATTTCACGCGTTAAACGTACGCACGCCCTAAAGCCTTCAATGTCGTCTTGATGCTCAAGATAATTAAACACAATCTTTGGCGGCTGCGTCGGATCTGCTGAGGCAATAGTGACACTGCCACGACTTTTAGGTTTGTTATGACCTACATGCACTTGAAAACCATGCCCTGCAAAAGCACTGCGTCCATCATAACGCATTGCTGCTGGTAAAAAGTGATACTGAATATCAGGCCATTCAACACCGGGTTTTGAGCGAATAAAGGCACACGATTCAAAGTGATTAGTTGAGCCTAAACCTTTACGGGTAAGCAGCCATTTTGCACCAATTAAACCTTTAGAAAACAAGCCTAATTTACCGTTTAAGGTAATGGGTTGTTTACACTTATATTGAAAGTAAAACTCTAAATGGTCTTGCAAGTTTTGACCAACACCTGGTAGGTGATGTTTTACTTCAACACCTGCTTTTTCAAGTATTTGTGTATCACCAATACCGGACAGTTGTAACAGGTGAGGTGAACCGATAGAGCCCGCACTTAAAATAACCTCTTTACTTGCTGTGGCTGTTTTAACTGTGCCATTGAGCTTGTATTCAACACCGGTTGCTTTTTTACCGTCTAAAATAACGCGCTGCGCAAGTGCACCGGTTACAATTGTTAGATTACTGCGATGCTTAATCGGATCTAAATATTCACGAGAGGCTGAGCTGCGCACACCGTTTTTAACGGTCATGTGCATAGGGCCAAAGCCTTCTTGTTGAGCACTATTATAATCAGCTGTAGTGGCATAACCCGCTTGAGCACCAGCATCAATAAAGGCGCTATACAAAGGGTTTTCCATGTTATTACCGTTATTAACGCCAAGGGGGCCTGTTCCACCACGATGGCTGTTTTCACCTAGATAAAAGCTTTCTGCTTTTTTAAAATACGGTAAACAGGCTTGATAATCCCAGCCATTAGCGCCATGTTGCTGCCATTCATCAAAATCTTTCGCATGACCACGTACATACACCATGCCATTAATAGATGATGAGCCGCCAAGCACTTTACCGCGTGGGCAGTGCATTTCACGGTTATCTAAGTACTTTTCTGGCTGCGTATGAAATTGCCACGCATACTTATCGGTATTCATTGGAATCGACAGAGCAGTGGGCATTTTAATAAAAATGCTTTTATCGCTGCCGCCGGTTTCAAGTAACAATACCTTGTTACTTGAATCTTCAGACAAGCGATTTGCTAACACACAACCTGCTGAGCCCGCGCCTACAATAATATAATCAAAAGAGTGGTTCATAATGATTCCTTAAAATGGGCTTTCTATGTCAGCCATACCAACATAAACAGACTTAGTTTGCGTGTAATGATCAAGCGTTTGTATGCCGTTTTCGCGGCCGATACCTGATTGCTTATAGCCACCTACAGGCATTTCTGCCGGCGAGTTACCGTAAGCATTGATCCAACAAATCCCCGCTTGTAGCTGATGAATAACGCGATGAGCACGTTTAATATCGCTTGTGAATACGCCAGCAGCTAAACCTAAGTGAGTGCAGTTAGCACGTGCAATTACATCATCTTCGTCATCAAATACTAAAACGCTCATTACTGGGCCAAAAATTTCTTCTTTAACGATGGTCATTTCATCGTTGCAATCAACAAATACGGTTGGCGCTACAAAATAACCATTTGGCGCAGATGCTGGTGAAAGCGTTGAGCCACCGGTTAATAGCGTTGCCCCTTCTTCAAGGCCTTTGTTGATGTAGCTCAGTACTAAATCTTGATGCTTTTTAGAAATAAGCGCGCCAAAGTTAGTGTTTAAATCTTGTGGATCGCCGGCAATAATATTGTTTTCGGTGCGAGTTTTAAGCTCATCAATAAACTGCTGGTACACATTTTTGTGAACATAGATACGAGTGCAATTAGTACAAATTTCACCTTGGGTATAAAAGTTCCCTAACATTGCCGCGCTTACTGCTTGCTCTATATTGGCATCGTCAAAGACAAGTAACGGCGATTTACCACCTAGCTCCATAGTCACATCTTTTAATGTACCTGCTGCACTGGCGACGACTTTCTTACCGGTACCTACTTCACCAGTAAACGATACTTTTTCAATATCTTGATGTGCAGTAAGCCATTGGCCTACTTCACCCGCGCCTTGAACTACATTGAATACGCCAGCGGGTACACCTGCTTCAATAAATACCTCGGCTAATTTAATTGCGCCAAGCGGGGTTTCTTCTGAAGGTTTAAAAATAAATGCATTACCCGCAGCAAGGGCAGGGCCAGACTTCCAACATGCAATTTGTAATGGGTAGTTCCATGCACCAATACCAGCACAAATACCTAAAGGCTCTTTGCGTGTGTAGTAAAAATCATCGCCAACCATTTGTTGTTGACCAACTTGCGCAGGGGCAAGGCCTGCAAAATATTCAATTACATCTGCGCCTGTTTCAACATCTACGCAGTTAGCTTCTTGCATTGGTTTACCGGTATCGAGCACTTCAACTAGTGCAAGCTCATCATTACGCTTGCGTAAAATAGCAACGGCGTTTAATAAAATACGGCTGCGCTCAATAGGGGTCATGGCTGACCAAACTTTAAAGCCTTGTTTTGCACTTTCAATTGCTGCGTTTTGAACGTATTCATCGGCAACTTCAACGGCATAAATTACTTGGCCGGTTGCAGGATTTACTACATCAAATGTTTCGCCGCTTTTGTTTGCAAGGAATTGACCGTTGATAAAGTTTTGATAGATAGGTGTAGTCACGTTAGGCTCCATATTGCTTGATAAGTGAATGCACGTAGTTTTTAGCCAGTGATTCACTGTGTTTAAACTGATTTTCGTCTGATTGGCTTAATACGGCTCGTAGCCATAAACCATCGATCATTGCTGCGGTTAACTCTGCCGCGAGATTTGCTTGCGCTAAAGGCATTAATTGCTTAAATGAAACGGTTAAATTGCTTTGCAAGCGTTTGCTGTTTACATTTTGTAAACGATGAAGTTCCTTGTCGTGCATTGATTGCGCCCAAAAACTTAACCACGTCCGAGTGGTGTCTTTTCGTTGTTGTACTAGCGCAAAGTTTGATTCAACAATAAACATTAACCTTTGAGTTGGCGTGGTCTTTTCATCTACTTTGCTGATCAAGTCATATTTCAAGTTAGACAGTAAGTAACGCACAGTTGCTTCAATTAGCCCCTGTTTCCCACCAAAGTAATGGCTAATTATGCCAGAAGACATCCCCGCATTTTTGCTAATACTATTAATTGTGGTTGCTTGTAACCCTTTTTGAGCAACTGACTCTATTGTTGCGTCAATTAGCTGCTGACGCCTTACAGGTTCCATTCCAACTTTAGGCATGATTTTTATTAATTGATCGTTCAATAAAGATAAGCTTAAGGTAATAGCTCTAACAATTCAAGGTTCGTGCAAATGGTGAGTGTCTGAAATGTGGATAAATAATTAATAAAATAAGTCTAAAATGAAGTTATATCAACAAGCTGGGTTTTTATAAAATATCGTTTAATAACAATTTGTTATGTGTGTTTCTTTGATTGCCTTTTGCGGTGTAATTATTTGTTTACATAATTGGCGAAACTTTTAGTGATTTATTTATTAGTGTGATAACTATTAGAGTACTAATTGTATTTTTTGTGGGCAGATTACTTTAAAAAGCGGTAAGGCGAGTTTGTGGGAAGATCCAAGAAAAAAGATTTAGGAAGTGAAATATGAGATTAATTTACAGAAATGTTAACTTAGTTAAGAGATAAATAAAGACGCTGTTTAGGTTTCAACAACGCCTTTAAAGAGCAAAGGATAACGTCTTAAACGGTTGCCAATATAATCATCAGCCATAATTTGGTCGCAAATTTCATCAATATTATCGGTCGCTTCAAATACCCAATCAAAACGTTCTATTGCAAGTAAAAATCCACGTTTTAAATGCGTTTGCGCACGGTAATAAGCAAGGTTGTTTTTGATGAGTTGCAGTTTTTCAGGCTCTGCTTTTAATTGCGCAATAACTTGATTAATAAACTGCAAATTGCGCGAACTGGTTGGTCTGTTTCTTCTATTTGTTGATCGCATCACTCTTCATTAGCTATGTTGTAAAGTTTTTTCAAAAAGTCGTCTTTGTGTTTGTCGTGTTCATAATCAAGGTGATAAGTATTATGAAACCCAAAGCGAAGTAAAACACCACTGCCTTGTAAATAGACGGTGTAGCCATCTATATCAGAATATGCAGTGATCCCTTGATAAAATTTACCTTCTTCTGTGACTTCTCCGCGTTGTTGAATGCGTTCGTAAACCGCTAGAATCTGTTTATTGTCGATTTCATTTTTCATTGTTTGTCCCTTTTATTTAATCACTCATACGCTATAGAAGTGAGGGTCGATCATCATAAAAACAATAGTCTAAAAAGTATGATATTGCTTTGTTATTTTTCATTTATAAATTATGCTCAAAGTTCACTTTTTGTTGAGCTTTTACCATGATAGACAAAGCGTTACTTTCGAAAACTCGTGAATTATCCGACCAACTCATTGCATTGCAAACACCTATTAGAATACTCGATGCAATAAATTGGGATAAACAAATTAAAGAGGAATTTTTTAGACAAAAATGTCAAAAAAATCCACTTATTGATCGTGCTTATTATCAACAGCGCGATTTAGGATTTGTTCCTAGCGAGTTGCGCCAAGCATTTTCAACACTGCACCGCAATATTATTAACCAGTTGGGGCAATTAAACCCAATTGCACAATATATGGGTAAAATGTGTACCGAATATAAAACGGTTCTGAGCATGCTTGAATACCGCGGTACGCCAGAGTTTCATGACTTATCAGTGGAGCTATTTGGTCATCCTAAAGATTTGTTTCATGCTGGTGAGCCATCGCTATCAGAACTGGCTAATATGCTTGAACAGCCTTTAAAAAATTTACTTGCAGCGGATATTTTGCCTGAAGATCCTAAAAATATTGATGCCAGCGACGCGGTGCGGATTTTATCTGAACAGGTCAATGCCAGCATGCCGGGAATAAACGTAGAAGTGATGCTAAGTGATGGTATTGTCAGCG
Source organism: Pseudoalteromonas sp. SiA1 (assembly GCF_018732205.1). Lineage (NCBI taxonomy): Bacteria > Pseudomonadati > Pseudomonadota > Gammaproteobacteria > Alteromonadales > Pseudoalteromonadaceae > Pseudoalteromonas > Pseudoalteromonas sp. SiA1. The sequence goes on from NZ_CP076085.1 coordinate 90,855, forward strand.
ATGCGGCAGCAGGTGCTAATAATATTAAGCTCAATCAAGATGTTAAGTTTTCTCAGCGCGAATTAGATATTTTAGAAGTGCACGAGGGCTGGATCCATGTAGGCACCACTCAAAATGGCTTAGCGCAACCTTATTTAACTTGCTTGAGTAAAGGCACACCAAGCTCTACGGTTACCCAAGAGGGGCTTGCAGTACTGACGGAAATTATTACTCTTAAATCAACACCACGTCGTTTATCAAAATTAGTAAACCGTATTCAAGCGGTGACGAAAGTGATTGATGGTGCTGAGTTTATCGATATTTACCGAGATTACGTTGCTCAAGGTTTATCAAAAGACGACAGCTATACTCTTGCACAGCGCGTTTTTAGAGGCAGTACCGCAACCGGCTTACCCTTTACCAAAGATATTGCTTACATAAAAGGCTTTGTTTTAGTTTACAACTTAATTAGGGTGGCGATACAGCTTGGTCGAATTGATCAGTTGCCATTATTGCTGGTGGGTAAAATATCAATTGATGACTTTAGATTAATATCGCAATTGCATGACTTAGGTGTCATTGAAAATCCGCAATTTGTGCCGCCTCATTTTAAAGATTTAAGAGGCCTTGCTACGTGGCTCAGCTTTGGTCGATTTATTGGCGATTTGTCTTTTGAACAATTAGAAAATGACTATAAACCGTTGTTTTTATAATATTAAAGAGGAAAGCTGCTCCTTTTTTAGTAAAAAACGCAGTGGGAATAAGCAACTGCGTTTAAGTTTACACACATAAGCCTGCATGCCCATAAGGGGGCAATTAATTGTTCTCATTTTTTATTGTTTTATCGATACATAAAATTGTTTTAAACCATTCATTAGGCATAAAAAAAGCCCAAAAGTGGGCTTTTTAAATTCAACACACTTTGGTTATCGTGCGTTGGTGCTTTCAAATATTTTGTCTGCAGAGGCAGCGACAAAACCGGTGTAAATTTCACCATCAGGTTTTGGATAACGAATAGCAAACTCGTAAAAACAGCTAGGAATGCGCATATCGCCATCGCTAAAGGTTACAGCGTATTCATCAGCTAATGTTGATGATTGCTCTAATAGTACCTCTGGTGAGCCTTTTACTTCACCCCCTGAGGTATTAAGTGAAAAACCAGCATCTTTAAGAGCTTGGTTTACATCATGGATGTTATCAAACTTAGCTAAGGTATTAATGTTCACAGTAAAGTGATTTGCACGGTAACCCCACGCAGACATCCACGCCGCATATTCGCTCTCTGCTAATAGCTTTTTGTAAGTATCAGTGCTTACTTGCCAATGTGTACCTGAATATAAAAAGTTATCGGCAGTCACCGCACTTTCGTCAATTTGTGCAACCATATCAGTAACAATTGCTTGAAGCTCAGGTGAACATTTTTCAACTAATAACTCAGAAATAAACACTTTAGGTTGCGTTGGATCGCTGTGCTCGTAGTGCTTAGCGTAGAGTTTTTTTGCTTCAAAATGGTACTCACCACATTCTTTGTAGCCAATGGCTAAAAAGTGTGCAGCTAGTTTTTCAAGGCCTACTTTTTCAATATTAAAAGTACGCAGCGCAATATGATCGTTGATTATGTCGTCTTTTTGCGTTGAGCCTAATAGGTCATGAATTTTGTCAGCCGATGGCGTTACGCTTAGGTAGTTTTGCCACAGGTTATCAAATAATGTGTTTACATCAGTATGCATGGTAAATCCTTAAATCTATTTAAATTGTTATTCAATTATTAAGCCCGGCGCGAGGGTTTGCGGTAAGTTAACTTTTTCTGACTCTACAGAGGCCACTGGGTATGCGCAATAATCTGCAGCGTAGTATGCACTGGCTCTGTGGTTGCCACTGGCACCTATACCACCAAATGGCGCTGCGCTTGATGCGCCTGTAATAGGGCGGTTCCAGTTAACAATACCGGCACGAATACGTTTTAAAAAGTGACTGTAATCATCTTCGCTATCAGCAAGTAAACCAGCAGATAAACCAAAGCTGGTGTTGTTTGCTTCTGTTATAGCGCTATTGAAATCAGTGTAACGATATACTTTTATAAGCGGGCCAAAGTGTTCTTCATCGGCAATTTCGCTTATATTAGTGACATCAATAATGCCCGGGCTTACAAACCCAGTGCCTGATTTTAACTGTTTAAGCTCAACAAGAATCTCAGCACCTTGTTTAACTAGCTCAGCTTGCGCTGCAACCATGCCTAATGCGGCTTTTTCACTGATCATGGCACCCATAAAAGGTTGATCGTCCGCAAAGCTATCGTCTACTAGGATATTTTTGGTGGCGCTGATCAGCTTTTCTAAAATAGCATCGCCATTGGGCGACTTTTCAATAAATAAACGGCGTGCACAAGTACAACGCTGACCCGAAGTAATAAAGCCCGATTGAATAATATCGTGCACGGCGGCGCTAACATCAGCAACATCTTTAACCACTAGCGGGTTATTACCGCCCATTTCAAGCGCTAAAATTTTACCTGGGTGGCCGGCAAATTGTTTATGTAATAAATGACCTGTGTTTGAGCTACCAGTAAAAAATAGGCCATCTATATCTTGATGTGAGGCCAGCGCTTTACCTGTTTCTAACTCACCTTGAACAAGGTTTATAACCCCAGCAGGTAAGCCTGCTTTTAACCATAGTTCTAGCGTAAACTGCGCTACATGAGGAGTTAATTCTGATGGTTTAAATACCACGGTATTACCGGCTAGTATGGCTGGTACAATATGGCCGTTTGGTAAATGCCCAGGGAAATTATACGGACCAAAAATAGCGACCACACCGTGAGGTTTGTGGCGAATAAAGGCTTTTGCACCAGGCATTGGGTTTTCGGTTGTACCAGTACGTTCATTGTAAGCACGGATCGCAATGGCCACTTTGCCTTTCATCGCGCCCACTTCTGTGCGTGTTTCCCATAGCGGTTTACCTGTTTCACGAGCAATAATAGTGGCAAACTCTTCGCTGTGTTCTTTTAGTTGGGCTACGAAGTTTTCTAAAATAGTAATACGTTGCTCAATTGGCATGTCTGCCCATTGAACTTGCGCGGCTCTTGCCGCTTTAATGGCACTGTCAACTTGCTCTGCGTTGGCGCCATTACCTTGCCATACAATTTCACCATTACTTGGGTTAATAGAATCAAACGCTGGGCCTTTGCCTACAAGCCATTGATTATTAATTAGTTGTGTGTTCATAAATAATGTTACAGGCGGAAAAATCGCGCTGCATCTCCTTGTTTTAAATGAAGTGCATCAGCTACTTCTTGGCTGATGATTAAGGTGTGCTTTGCCTGATTGTAATGAGCATGTTTAGTAAATGTGGCTCTGAAATCGCTAACCCCTTGATTACAAATAGCAAGGGTGTCTGAGCTTTGCTCATTGATATGTTCAAGCTCGCCAATAGTAATAGGGCACACCTGTGAATCACGAATACTGCGAATATTACCGAGCTTTGCTTCTACTGTGGGGCCTGCGTCAAATAAATCAACGTATCCGCGGTGTTCAAAGCCTTCTTTTTCAAGCAGTTTAAGTGCTGGTTTGGTTTTATCATGCACATGGCCAATCACCGCTTGTGCTTTTTTGCTCAGCAAATTCACATAGATAGGGTATTTAGGCATGAGTTCGCTAATAAACACTTTATCGCCTAATCCCACTAAATGGTCGGCTTGTGGGAATTCAATGCTAAAAAAGTGTTCCTGCAACCATTGCCAAAATGGCGAGTGACCGTCTTCATCGCTAACACCACGCATCTCAGCAATTACTGTGTCGGCAAAGCGCTCGCTGTGTTGCGCCATAAATAAAAAACGTGAACGTGATAAAAAACGTCCCGTCAGGCCTTTTCTACTGTCTTCACGTAAAAATAAAGTACATATTTCTGAGCAGCCAGTGTAGTCGTTACACATACTCAAAATATCTACGGTATTGTAAACGTTTAAAGTGGGTGAATGGTGAACGGTTTTACCTAGATGATAATGATACAAAGGTACAGATAACCCGACGGCCGCTTCAATGGCGGTAGTACCAATTACCTTGCCGGTTTCACTGTCTTCTAAAACAAATAGATAGCTTTCGTCGATGGGCTTATCTACGTTTTTAGTAAAACTGTTTTGCGCACGATCAATTTTTTCTTGTAGTTGCCCATCATCGACAGGTAAAGAGGTAAAGCCATGGCCAGACTCAATGGCAATCTCTTTAAGTGCTGCAAAATCATTGACAGTAATAGGACGTAATACTTGCATTAACTACTTGCTCCAACAACATATAAAATCCTGAGGTAAACGTGTGTTTGCCTCAGGACTTAGTTATGTTTTACTTAGTTATTAACCGTTTACTACATCGCTTACTGCTTTTTCAAAGCGAGCTAAGCCTTCTTTAATGTCCTCAAATGGAATCACTAATGAAGGTGTAAAACGAATAACGTTCATACCGGCTACTAAGTTCATTAAGCCGTTATTTGCACTTGCTACTAAAAAGTCACGAGCACGGCCTTCAAATTTCTCATTTAGTACCGCACCGATTAGTAAGCCTTTACCACGGACTTCGCTAAATACATGGTATTTTTCATTAATTGCATTTAAACCATCACGGAACATTTGTTCACGCTCTTTTACGCCATCTAATACAGCAGGCGTATTAACGGTATCAAATGCCGCTTCTGCAACAGCACAAGCCAACGGGTTACCACCATATGTAGACCCATGCGTGCCTACTTTTAGGTGTGCTGCAATTTCAGTGGTGGTGATCATAGCGCCAATTGGAAAACCGCCACCTAAGGCTTTAGCCGTAGTTAATATATCAGGAATAACATCTAAGCCTTCGTATGCGTATAAGTGACCTGTACGGCCAACGCCTGTTTGCACTTCATCAAAAATAAGTAGTGCGTTGTGTTTAGTACACAGTTCACGTACTTTTTGTGCAAATTCATTAGTTGGTGGCACAATGCCGCCTTCACCTTGTAATGGCTCCATCATTACCGCACAGGTATCATCACCAATTAAGGCTTCAAAAGCGGCAATATCATTGTAGTCACAATGAACAATATCAGCAGGTTTTGGACCAAAACCGTCAGAATAAGCAGCTTGGCCACCCACTGTTACAGTGAAAAATGTACGACCATGAAAACCTTTATTGAAAGCAATAATTTTAGTTTTTTCAGCACCAAATTTATCCAGTGCAAAGCGACGTGCTAATTTTAATGCTGCTTCGTTTGCTTCAGCCCCTGAGTTTGCAAAGTAAACTTTTTCAGCAAACGTGGCATCAACCATTTTTTTAGCTAGACGAAGAGCTGGCTCATTGGTCATTACATTTGATAAGTGCCAAATTTTTTCGCCTTGCTCTTTAAGTGCACCGACTAATGCAGGATGGCAATGCCCTAAACAATTAACTGCAATACCACCGGCAAAATCGATAAATTCGTTATTGTTCTGATCCCACACACGTGAGCCTTCACCGCGAACAGGAACAACAGCCGAAGGGTTGTAATTAGGGACCATTACGTCGTTAAATAAATCTCTGGTTACTTGCATTTTTACACCTAAATTATTCACATAAAAAAATACGTTGCTGAAAAAATAACGATAAGGTCAGGATGATTCAGCAATACAATGTGTTTTACTTATTAAAAATGTCATTATCAAAGGTTATGAATGAAATTTGCAGTGCTATTTTGTGAAAAATGATTAGAATAATAGTCAAATTAACGAATTTAATTAGCATTATGATAACTCCCCAAGATGAAAAACTACTCTCAGTATTAAAAACGAACGCCCGCGCTAGCATTTCTGACTTAGCAAGGCATTTGAGTTTATCTCGTTCAACGGTGCAAAGCCGAATGCTAAAATTAGAGCAAAGTGGGATCATTAAGGGTTATAGCGTTGACTTTGGAGATGACTTTTTAAATAGCTTGGTCTCTGCGCATGTTTCAATAAAAGTAAAACAGAAGCTAACAACAAAAACTAATATTGAATTAAAGCAAATTGATGCGATTTCTCAGTTGTATGCAATCAGTGGAGAGTTTGATTTAATTGCTATTGTAGAAGCACAGAACCTTGAGCAGTTAAGCCACTTACTTGATGATATTGGTAACTTAGATGGGGTAGAGCGTACCCGTTCATCGGTTATTTTAGAGACTAAATTTAAGCGTTAATTCGATTTATTTAGTACATTCAGTGAGCATTAATTATTTGCATTTAAGCTAACTTGATTGTAGTCTACTTGATATTAGGAACAAGGAATGTTTTTAACCAAATCAATAGGCTTATTGCCCTACATTTGTTGCAATCCTCCAGTACTTAAAAAATCTCATCAATACAGTTATTAATCTTATTAGCATTGGCTAATAAGGTGTGAGTGAAATAGGACGTTTTTGGCACCACTGGGCTAAGACTTTACAAGGAAATGTTATGAAATACACAACAATGGCTGCTGTGGCATTATTAATAGCTGGCTCATATTTAAGTGCAAAAGCGACTTTATTTGACCCTGCACAGAGCATAACGGTTGAAACTTACAGCGATATATTCTTCAAATTAGAATCCTCTCCTGTCAGCATTAATGAAATTATTACCGGGGCGAGTCAATTTGCCGATAGCTTGTGTGATGAAAGCATCTACCAAGAAGTAATTGGCGAATCGGTAAACTCATGTAAGCAAAAATTCAAACAATCTCAAGCACAATGTGCTGAGTTTATAATAAAAAATAACGAGCCTATGTACACTGATAAAGTGGCAATAACACAGCTCTCTGAGAAGTTTATTAATTGCATGACCAATAGCTAAAATAGCGCTTACAGTTCTTAATTTATTAAAAATGCGGCTCCTAAACTGGATGAGCATTGATGCTTTAATTTTTATTTAGCATATTCCACTGCGTGGTCTATGCTAAATTTTATTAATGCTCAAACGCCCAGTTTGCTTTAGGGAGTACAATGCAAGAAAATTTACTGAATTCAGTCATCAAAATAACAAAAAATAGAGATGTAGATTCTCTTGAATATAGTTTGATATCGACCATCCAAGAATTTATAGGCTGTAAAGAAGTCTCAGTTTATAAAGATATAGAAGTTCAAGGCCAACTGACTATTGAGCAAAGTCTTTGCTTAAAAGTGACGGGTGAAAAGCAATTCGAGTGGGTACAACGACAAATTGTTGCACAGCCTGAGGATGAACTTCTATCGTGTTTACGTTCTGCCTGTATTATTACTGTTCAGTCTGCCGATGGAATTGAACGCCGTTGGCTCCCCATTACCCGCCAAGAAAAAACAGTTGCTGCCATTTCTGTGGTTTCAAAAAGTTTAGATAGTTCGGCTCAAGTGATGCTAAATGCTTTTTGCCGCATATTTGAAAACTATTTAGTGATACTCCATGAAAACGAAAGAGACAAATTAACGGGTCTGTTAAATAGACAGACCTTTGAGAAAAAAATAAAACAGCTAATTGAAAAACAAGTATTAAAAATGCACGGCTCATCCCGAGATAAAGATAAAAGGCAACAAAAGCAGGCATCAACATCTTGGCTGGCTATTTTAGATATTGATCATTTTAAAAATATAAATGATCAATACGGTCATATCTGTGGAGATGAAGTGTTACTCGTATTAGCGCAAAAAATGCGTCACTTTTTTCGCTCAACAGATTTAATTTTTCGTTTTGGTGGGGAAGAATTCGTGATTGTTTTTGAGCCCACAGATGCTGACTCAATCAGTAATAAAATGGCTGAATTTATACAGCTCATTAGAGATACATCGTTTCCTTTTGTTGAAAATATGACGATCAGTGCTGGTTTAGCGCGTATTAGTCCTTATGATTTTCCAATTGCAGTGCTAGAAAGCGCAGATAAAGCGCTTTATTATGCAAAAAATAATGGCCGAGATAAATTTTGTATCTATGAAGATTTACTTGCCGAGAACTTAATCAGTGTACAAGTTAATTCCTCAGAAATAGATTTATTTTAAACTACTGCGGCTGAGGATGGCTTCGCTGCACTTTCACTTTGGTTACTTGGTCGAGCTTTATAAAATAAACATTGCCGCCAATGCCTTTAAACTCCTCATCGGTAAAGGCGATTGTATTGTCATCATAAAAGGTGATTGCCTCTTTTTGGGTTACAATACCTAAGTCAATTTTAAATACATCGCCAGAGAAAAACTTATCGCCTTTAAAGTTTTCAAACAGCCAAATACTGGTTGAATCTAATAGCGCGAGCTTTTTTCTATCTGGGCTAAGTGCTGCGGATGTGATCCAGCAAAGCTTTTCCATGGTGGTGCACGTTTTAAATGAATCTATCAGCTGGGCATCAAAATTCGCTGCATGGTCACCTACTTTGTAAACGTTAGTAATTCCATCGAATGGCTCTGTGCGATTTTTAGTAAACAAGTATAAATGTCGACCAAAAGCCACAAACGCTTCTAAGTCATAATTACGTTGATCAGGTTGTATTGGGCTGCCATCTAATTCTGGGTAGGTAAACTTTATAATTTCAGCTTCTGTTGTATTGGTTTTTATATCTATAGGGTTTTCTATTTTATAAATTGTTAGCCATTTACGATCATTTTTATTATTACCAAAGTCGCCTAAAAAGAAATGACCAAACTTATTTTGCGTCATATCTTCCCAATCTATATTTTTTGCATTCGTGACGAGTACTTCTTTTGCAATTGAACCATCGTCATTGAGCCTATAAAGCTTAGGCTCGTCGCCACTGTCGTTAATAGCCCAAAGCCGTTTATGTTTATCAAACTCAATGCCTGAAATTTCTTTTAGTTTTGGGTCTACAGAGACCACCTTTTTACTATATAGTGTATAAATTGAACTGCCTACAACAGCCGTAATGATGCTAAAGACGATAACAGAAGTAATAAGGATGCTTTTTTTCAACATTGTATTTAAGTGTTCATCGGGTTGGCTGAGTAGATAGTTATTATCGCTGATGATGTTGTTAAGCTAAAGGTTTTTATAGTTTTAATGTAGTAATAAAAATTAATAAGTATGTGTATAAGGACAAAAGCAAATTAATTAGCTGTTATGGTGTAGTTGGTTTAAAAGTTGCTCAGTTGCAGTGCTTACTTAAAAATCAGTTTTAATGGTTAAAATTGCACCAAACCAGTGCGGTAAAATAAATAACGCACTGTAATAATGCGTAAATAAAGTTTTGATTAACTTTAAAGCTGTTTTTATGTGAATGAATGGATTCCACATCGCCTTTTTAAGCTGTTTGGCCTGTGGCAAAGATGAATAACCCTTATGGTTTAGTTGGAGCCTATTATGTTGAATAAACGCTTTTTTAAAACAAAAAATGAAGCAGAAGTAACCTTTGAATTTTCTCACCCAGATGCAGATGATGTCTGTTTACTTGGAGAATTTAATGATTGGCAGCCGGTGCCAATGAAGCACAACAAAAAGCTTGGCGTATTTAAATGCAAGCAACGTCTTCCCGTTGATAAAGAGTTTCATTTTCGCTATTTAATAAATGGTAAACAGTGGGATAACGATCATCAGGCTGATGGGTATATTGCTAATAATTTTGGTACAGAAAATAGTATAGTAAATACACAACGCATTAATTAAGGTCGCTGAATGGACGCACTATCGCAATTGTTTTATTTGCATGGTATTGGTTACGAATACACTAAGTATACGGGTGAACACGTTATATTTAGCGAAGACACCCGTATATCTGCTTTGCACTGCTGTGGCGTTGACACACGTGATACGGCGCAAATAACCCAGTTAAATTATCAATTGGATGCGGCTACATGGTTAACACTCGCACCTGCTGTTAGCATAATAGATCAGGCTAGTAATGTGCTAAAGGTGCGTGTTAATGAAGCTGATACGCATCACAAAATTACATTAACTGTGGCAGCATTAAATATAAAGCTGCAATTTGAACACATTGCTCAGTATGCAGCATTAGGTGAGTACTTTGTAAATGGGTGTCGTTATATAGAAATAGCGCTACCACTGACGCATTTACCAACCGGCTATTATGATGCGTTATTAACGATGGGTGAGCAATCAGCTAAAACACAAATTTGGTCTACCCCTGAACAAGCCTACCAAATAGCGGATAAAAAACGCTTTGGCTTATCAATTCAGTTATATACATTAAAAAATAAAGCCGGACTCGGGATTGGCGATTTTAGTGATTTACTTGAGTTGGCAACCTTATGTGCAAAGCAAAATATGGATTATATTTTACTTAACCCATTGCACTTATTGTTTGCAGATAACCCTGAGTGCGCCAGCCCCTACAACCCAAACAATCGTGCCTTACTCAATCCGCTATATATCGCAATTAATTTATCGCCAGACAGCTTTAACAATCCGGATTTAACTGAGTTGTTATCTGCTTATACCTCAAGTAAATACAGCGACCAAGATGTAGCCTTTATTGATTATAAAACGGTTACTGAGTGTAAATATGCTGCTTTTAAGCTGCTTTTTAAGCATTTTCAACAACAGGGCAGTCAAGCACGGCAAAACGAATTTAGTGCGTTTTGTAAACAGTACAATGATGTGCTGGCTATGTTAGAAACTACAGAGCCCACATTTGAATATTACCTCCAATGGCAAGCACACAGCCAACTTACGCAATGCCAACAGCATTGTATTGCCCAAGGGATGGCGATTGGTTTAATTAATGATTTAGCGGTGGGCTGTGCTAATGAGGGCACTGAATTTAAATATCAGCAGGGATTATTTAGTCAAGATGCAACCCTTGGTGCACCACCAGATCCTTGGGCACCTAACGGCCAAAATTGGGGGCTACCAGCAATAAACCCGCAGCGCCTTGCTGACAATAACTATCAGTTTTATCGTTCACTCATACGCGCTAATATGGATGCAGTAGGCGGGTTACGAATCGACCATGTAATGGCGATTAGGCGTTTGTGGTGGTGTTTCATAAACAATAATACCCAAGATGGCTGTTATGTGTACTACCCATTTGAGCATTTATTAGCAATTTTAAAAATTGAATCTCATCTTAATCAGGCCATAGTAATAGGCGAAGATTTAGGGGTTGTACCACCTGAGGTAAAAGAGGCACTGGTTGATAGTGGCATTTTCTCAAACAGCTTATTTTATTTTGAAAAACAACAAAATGATGAATTTGTAAATAGCGATGACCTTAGCGATCAATGCCTGCTAATGATAGCCAATCATGATGTACCGCCATTTGTGGGCTGGTGGCAGCATAGCGATTTAAAAATTAAACAGCAGTATGGGCTGATTGATACTGATGAGTATCAGCAGTTAGTTCAGCAGCGAGAGCAAGAGCAACACCGGTTATTACGCTTTTTAAATCCACAAAACACTTCCTTTTCACTTAACACGGATGCTTTTGATGTTTATAGCGCTTTGGCTGTATGTTTAGCTAAATCGCCGTCTCGTTTATTTGCATTACAGCTTGATGATTTAGACAAGCAACACTACCCAGTCAATATTCCTGGCACCGATAAAGAGTATCCTAATTGGCGACGGGTACTCACACATACATGCGACGATATTTTTAAAGATAATGCTGCTCTTTTGGCTGCAATACATTCAATAAGGAATGCGTAAATGGGCAGTACTAAAAATAGGGTATCAACGCAATTAGTTGATTATGACGCACAGGTAAACGCATTAACTGCAGGGCGATTTAAAGACCCGTTTAGTTTTTTAGGCGCGCACAACACCCAAAGTGGCACTGAAATACGCGTCTATTTGCCAGCGGCATTACGCGTCGAACTGTTAATTGATGGTCAAGTTATTAGCACGTTACGCTATAAACACAGTGATTTATTTATCGCTGAGTTATCAAGCATGCCTAGCAGTGTTTACCAATGCCAGGTTAGTTATGAAAATAGCGATGTTACATTTTATGATGAATACAGCTTCAGCAGTACATTGGATGAACAGGCTATGTACTTGTTTAACGAAGGTAGCCTTGAGCATGCTTATACTCACCTAGGTGCGCAATTTACTACACAACAAGGGGTAGATGGTGTTCGTTTTTGTGTGTGGGCGCCTAATGCCGCCAGTGTATCGGTTATTGGTGAGTTTAATTTTTGGCAAGCGAATCGCCATTTTATGCGATTTCATCCGGCAAGTGGGGTATGGGAATTATTTATCCCGGGTTTAAGTGCAGACATGTGCTACAAATTTGCTATTACTACGCTCAGTGGCGAAGTTTTAGATAAAGCCGATCCTTTTGCATTTAAAATGCAGCAAGCACCGGGCACTGCCAGTATATTACAGTACAAACCAGCGCCTATTTTGCTAAGTGAACAAGCGATTATAAATCGCCAAAAGCGTAATCATATTGATGCCGCTATTAGTATTTATGAAGTGCACTTAGGCTCTTGGCAACGCGCTGAGCATAACCGTTACTTAAGCTACACCGAGCTTGCAGATAAGCTTGTAGGCTACGTGATTGAAATGGGGTTCACGCATTTACAACTTATGCCGATCAGTGAATACCCGTTTGATGGCTCTTGGGGTTATCAGCCAGTAGGGCTGTTTGCACCTACGAGCCGCTTTGGTGATTACAACAGCTTTAAATACTTAGTTGAGCAATGTCATAAAGCTAACATAGGCATATTACTTGATTGGGTTCCTGGGCACTTTCCAAGCGACCCACATGGCTTACATTGCTTTGATGGCACCCATTTATACGAACACGCTGATATGCGCCAAGGGTTTCATCCTGATTGGAACACTTATATTTATAATTATGACCGCCCTGAAGTAAAAAGCTTTTTAATTTCTAATGCGATGTATTGGCTTAGCCAATTTGGCATAGACGGACTGCGTGTAGATGCGGTGGCGTCAATGCTTTACCTTGATTACAGTCGTAAAGAAGGACAGTGGGTAGCTAATTGTTATGGCGGTCGAGAAAACTTAGGGGCAATAGAGTGCCTAAAACAAGTGAACTTACGCAGTTATAAAAATAACCCCGGCATTATGATGGTTGCCGAGGAGTCAACGGCTTGGCCTGGGGTCACGCAAAGTGTTGAACACAATGGCTTAGGTTTTGGTTATAAATGGAATATGGGCTGGATGAATGACAGCTTAGATTATATGCAGCAAGATCCGTTATTTAGAAAATATCACCATCATAAAATGACATTTTCTATGGTGTATGCATTTAGTGAAAATTATATTTTACCGCTAAGTCATGATGAAGTGGTGCATGGCAAGGGATCACTACTAAACAAAATGCCCGGTGACGATTGGCAGCAGTTTGCAAACTTACGTGCTTATTATGCGTTTATGTGGGCACATCCAGGCAAAAAATTACTGTTTATGGGCGCCGAAATAGCACAGCGTAAAGAGTGGGATCATGACCATTCACTAGACTGGCACTTGCTTGAGCATCAAAGCCATCAAGGGATTCAGCATACGGTTAAACGTCTTAATCAAGTGTATCAAGCGCATCCATCTTTATATGAGCTCGATAGCTGTGCAACGGGCTTTTCATGGATAGATAATAATAACAGCCAGCAGAGTATGTTTAGCTTTATTCGTTATGCTAAAAATGCTGACCAGTTTATGGTTATTGTCGCTAACTTTACACCAACGGCTTATCAACACTACACCTTAGGTGTGCCAGCGAAGGGCACATATAAAGTGGTATTAAATACCGATGAAGTTTGCTTTTTTGGCTCAGGTTATCGTGTCACAGAGGATAAAAACCAGCTTATCCATTCAGTCGTTCAGCCAAGTCATGGGTTTGATCACAGTATTACAGTTAATATTGGTGGCTTAACCACACTTTACTTAGAAAAGGTGAATGATGAGTAATTGCTTTGAGGTTACTCAGGGTGCGCCTTTGCCACTGGGTTCGAGTGTACAAAACCAAGGCGTCAACTTTGCCTTGTATGCCCCTAATGCAAGCCAAGCTTTTGTGTGCTTATTTGATAAAAGTGGTCATACAGAAATATTAAAAATAGCCATGAATATTAATGAAGGCGGCGTATGGAGCATTCATATAGCCCCATTAAGCACAGGCGCATTGTATGGCTTTAGGGTTGATGGCGAATACATCCCAGAAAAAGGCATGTTATTTAATGAGCATAAATTACTGATTGATCCGTATGCAAAAGACTTGTTTAACGAATTTACTTGGAGCGAACGTCATTACGGGCAAATGCCCATTGGCACTAAAAGCGTGGTTAATAATGCGATAGATATGCCTAAATCAAAAGTGACTGCGCCGGTTGCTTATTCAAATAATAAGCCACAGCATAGTTGGGCCAATACCGTTATTTATGAGTGCCATGTTAAAGGTGCTACCTGTCGCCATCCTGATATCCCTAAAGCGCTACAAGGGACATTTTTAGGTTTGAGTCATCCCAGTTTTATTGAGCATTTAAAAAGTTTAGGGGTAACGGCTATTGAGCTTTTGCCTGTGCATGCTTTTATAAGCGAACAGTTTTTAACCGCTAAAGGACTGCAAAATTACTGGGGCTATAATAGTCTTAATTTTTTTACTCCTCATAAAGACTATTTGGTTAATGACGATATAAACGAATTTAAACAAATGGTGAGTGAGTTACATCGCGCCAATATTGAAGTTATTTTGGATGTGGTATACAACCACACCGCAGAGGGAGGAAATGATGGCCCTATTTTATCTCTGCGAGGGCTCGACAACCTGACATATTATCGCACCATTGAGCGGCAACCCAATGTTTATATTAATGATACAGGGTGTGGCAATACGTTAAATATCGATCACCCTAAAACCTTACAATTGGTACTCGACAGCTTACGTTACTGGGTTGAAGTTATGGGCGTTGATGGCTTTCGATTTGATTTAGCCACCATTTTAGCGCGTTCAAATACGGGCTTTAGTGCGTCTCACACCTTTTTACAAGCAATTGCCCAAGATCCTGTGTTAAATAAAGTTAAACTGATCAGTGAGCCGTGGGATATAGGCCCTGGTGGTTATCAGCTTGGTGCATTTCCTTCACCTTGGCGAGAGTGGAACGATCAATATCGTGATGTGATTAAACGCTTTTGGCAAAGTGAAAAAGGCATTATTAGTGATGTGGCAAAGCGTTTACATGGCTCGTTTGATATTTTTGAACACAGTAACCGAGGCCCGCTAAATAGCATTAACTTTATTACCAGCCATGATGGGTTTACGTTAGCCGACTTAGTCAGTTATGAGCAAAAACATAACCAGGCCAATGGTGAAAACAACCAGGATGGCCATAGCGCTAATTATTCGTTTAACTGCGGGGTTGAGGGATATACCAGCGACCCAGAAGTAATGAGTTTGCGCTTACAACAACAAAAAAACTTTCTACTCACCTTATTACTCTCCAAAGGCGTGCCAATGATAGCCGCTGGCAGTGAGATGGCGCACTCGCAAGGCGGTAATAATAACGCTTATTGTCAAAATAATCGCACCAGCTGGCTTGCCTGGAAAGACTCACAACTGAATCATTCATTGATTCAGTTTATTGATGATGCGCTAAAAATCAGGCGTGGTCACAGTGCATTTAAACACAGTGTGTTTTTGGATGATATTGATGAGCGCTTCACCGTTAAGTGGTTTACCGAGCAAGGTAAAAAAATGGATGAAACACATTGGCATGAAGATACACGGCAATTTTTAATGTATAGCTTACTTGATAAGCAAAATAAGCATGCGTTATTAATTATTCTTAATGCTAGTAAACTGCCTGTGGTCTGCCAATTACCACAATCGCCCATTATCGCGCCATGGACGTTAGTATTATCAAGTGTAAATAACGCATCATCTGTTATTCAAGAAGATGCAACCGTGAATATTTCAGCACAAAGTAGTTGGGTTTTTAGTGCCAATTTAGAAGGCGATGATTATGACTAAGCAAGACGAGCAAGTGTGTGTAGTAAAAGGCTGGCAAGCAGGCCCAGTGATAGACGAAAGTACTTTAAGTGATGATTTAACACGACACTTTTATTACACCTTAGGGCGTGATGTGGTGGGCGAGTCACAGCTGTATTTGTATCATGCATTAGCACTGACGATCAGAGACCGGTTAGTGGCACGCTGCAGGGAAACCAATCAACAAATAAAACAACAAAAACGCCGTAAAACAGCCTATTTATCGTTAGAGTTTTTAATGGGCAGAGCGCTGGGTAATGCAGTATTAAATCTAGATTTAGAATCACAAGTTACAAAGGCACTGCAAGCTTACTGTACTGAGCTTGAAAGTGTTGAACAAGCTGAGCATGATGCCGGTTTAGGCAATGGCGGCTTAGGGCGACTAGCGGCCTGTTTTTTAGATAGCTGTGCCAGTTTAGCGCTGCCAGTAGTCGGTTACGGTATTCGTTATGAATATGGCATGTTTAATCAGTCAATAAAAGAGGGTAATCAGGTTGAGCAACCAGATAACTGGTTACGAGAAGGTCATCCTTGGGAATTAAGCGCACCGGAGCAAGCTAAACGGGTTAAGTTTTCTGGTTATGTACAAAGCTACACCGATAAATTTGGCCGTGAGCATCGCCAATGGATCAGTTCTCAAGATGTATTAGCAGTGCCTTATGATGTACCTATTCCGGGCTATAAAAATAATATTGTTAATACCCTTAGACTTTGGAAGTCTGAAGCAACGGACGAATTTAATTTAACAGAATTTAATGCCGGAAGTTATTCTGAAGCAGTAGCACAAAAAAATCTCGCTGAGCAAATAACCATGGTGTTGTACCCTAACGACAGCAGTGAAAATGGTAAAGAGCTGAGATTACGTCAACAATACTTTTTATCATCGGCAAGTATTCAAGATGTACTTACACAATGGATTGAACAATACGGTAATGATTTTACTGAATTTGCTCAGCATCATGTGTTTCAGCTTAACGATACCCACCCAAGTATTGCGGTTGCCGAGCTGATGCGAATTTTAGTTGATGACCATGAACTGGATTGGGATCAGGCATGGAATATCACCACCAAAACCATGGCTTACACAAATCATACCTTACTACCAGAGGCATTAGAGAAGTGGTCGGTATCGTTATTTGCTAAATTATTACCGCGTATTTTAGAGATTATTTATGAAATTAATGCCCGCTTTTTAGCCGAGGTGGCCATGCATTGGCCAGGTGATGTGCAAAAACAACGGGATTTATCATTAATTGAAGAAGGGGGCGAGCCGCAAATACGTATGGCCTTTTTAGCCATTGTCGGCAGTTACTCTGTCAATGGTGTGGCAGCGCTACATACGCAGTTATTAACCGCGGGTTTGTTTAAAGATTTTTACGCGCTATGGCCTGATAAATTTAACAACAAAACCAATGGTGTTACTCCACGGCGCTGGCTTGCATACTGCAATCCGAGTTTAAGCCAGATCATTAGCGAAAAAATAGGCAAAGACTGGATAGGTGATTTTGCACAAATTGGCCAATTACGTCGTTACTACGATGACCCGCAGTTTCATATAAAGTGGCATCAAGCAAAACAGCAAAACAAACAACGCTTCGTTGATTTAGTAAAACAAAGATGTGGCGTAGAGTTTGATATCAATATGCTATTTGATGTGCAGGTAAAACGTATTCACGAATATAAGCGCCAGTTACTTAACATTTTACACGTTATTCATTTATATGACCGCATACGCCGTGGCGACACACAAGGCATGGTGCCTCGTTGCGTTTTATTAGGTGGTAAAGCAGCACCGGGTTACATGATGGCTAAAAAAATCATTAAACTCATTAATAATGTTGCTGAGGTGATCAATAAAGACCCACAGGTATCTGCTTTTCTAAGAGTCGCGTTTTTACCTAATTATAATGTCACCGCCATGGAAACCATTTGCCCTGCAACGGACTTATCGGAGCAAGTATCAACCGCAGGCAAAGAGGCCTCAGGTACCGGCAACATGAAGTTTATGATGAATGGCGCGCTAACAATAGGCACCCTAGATGGCGCTAATATCGAAATACGTGACGCTGTTGGGGCTGAGAACTTCTTCTTATTTGGCGCACAAGCTGAGCAGATTGACGACATAAAAGCACATTATAACCCCAGTGAA
This sequence comes from Pseudoalteromonas sp. SiA1, assembly GCF_018732205.1. Taxonomy (NCBI): domain Bacteria; kingdom Pseudomonadati; phylum Pseudomonadota; class Gammaproteobacteria; order Alteromonadales; family Pseudoalteromonadaceae; genus Pseudoalteromonas; species Pseudoalteromonas sp. SiA1. The sequence continues at coordinate 108,870 of NZ_CP076085.1, forward strand.
ATAATTGCGAATAACCCTGATTTGAATAGTGTGATGCACTTACTCGAAAGTGGCCATTTCAATCTATTTGAACCTGGCTTATTTGACGATGTGATTAATGGCATTAAAAGTAACAACGATCCTTGGTTAACCGCCCATGACTTTGCCAGCTATATAGCTGCGCAACGTGATGTTGATAAAGCCTATGCAGATCAAACCTACTGGACTCAAATGAGTATTTTAAATACTGCCGCCAGTGGCTCATTTTCTAGTGACAGAACAATTAGTCAATATTGTGATGATATATGGCATTTAACTCCACTAGATACCACACACCAAACAGTAAAAACAAACACTGACACTAATAGCTGACACTAAACGGAGAGAGTAATATGCCCAGTTATGCAAATCGTTATATAAGTAATTTAACAAGAGAAACCTACGCTTTAATTCTTGCCGGAGGTCGCGGTTCTCGCTTGCATGAGCTAACCGACTGGCGTGCTAAACCCGCCGTTTATTTTGGTGGTAAACATCGTATTATTGATTTTCCACTATCAAATTGCATTAACTCAGGTGTAAGACGTGTCGGAATTGCAACGCAATATAAATCACACTCACTGATTCGCCATGTAAATCGAGCGTGGGGGCATTTTAAAAAGGAATTAGGTGAGTCAGTTGAAATATTACCTGCGTCACAGCGCCATGGTGATGAATGGTATTGCGGTACTGCCGATGCGGTATTTCAAAATATGGATATTATTCGCCATGAGTTACCTAAATATGTAATGATTTTATCTGGCGACCATGTGTATCGTATGGATTATGGCGGGCTGTTGGCAAAGCATGTAGAAAATGGCGCCGACATGACGGTATGCTGTTTAGAAGTACCGGTTGAAGAAGCTGCGGGTACCTTTGGTGTGATGACGGTTGATGAAGAAAGTCGTGTACGTCGGTTTGACGAAAAACCTGCCGAGCCCAGCTCAGTGCCTGGTAAACCAGGCACCTGTTTAGCATCAATGGGAAATTATGTATTTAATACTGAGTTTTTATTTGAGCAGCTACAAAAAGATGCGCAAACAGAGGGCTCAGGGCGTGATTTTGGCCATGATATAATTCCGGCTATTATTGAAGAGCATAATGTGTTTGCCTACCCGTTTAGAGATCCCGCACAGGTAGGACAACCCTATTGGCGCGATGTGGGAACTCTAGATTCGTTTTGGGAAGCAAATATGGAACTGGTTATGCCAGAGCCTCAACTGGATTTGTACGATCCTACTTGGCCAATTTGGACTTACCAAGAGCAACTTCCTCCTGCCAAATTTATTTTTGATGATGATGATCGCCGAGGGATGGCGGTTGACTCAACGGTGTCGGGTGGGTGTATTGTTTCCGGCTCTTTAGTGAGAAAATCATTATTATTTTCTAATGTACATATTCGTTCATATTGTACCATTGAGGAGTCGGTCATTTTACCCGGTGCTATTGTAAATCGAGGGTGTAAAATTAAGCGAGCAATTATAGATAGAAGCTGTGAGATCCCACCTGGATTAGAGATTGGTTTTGATCGTAAAACCGATGAAGCCAATGGATTTCGGGTATCAAAAAAAGGGATTGTATTGGTCACCCGCGATATGCTGATGAAGTTAGACAATAAGTCACATCGTTAATAAATAATAATTAAAAGAGCAAGGCGAAAGCCTTGCAGCAAACTATAAGAGTAAATTAATGCATGTATTAATGGTTGCTGCAGAGAATGATGCGTTACCTAATGCCAAAGTTGGTGGTGTTGCTGATGTTATTCGTGATGTACCAAAGGCGTTAGTGGCGCAGGGGCTGACGGTAGATGTGGTTATTCCTGATTATGGTTTTGAACTAGGTGAGCGCTGTTTTATTGGTGAAGTGAGTGTGGCATTTAAGTCAGAGACACACGTTTTATCTTTGTTTGAAATTACACAGAATCAAAAAGGGGTGAGGCAAATAGTTATAAGTCATCCTCTTTTTAGTCAATCATTGAGTGTGTATTGTAACGACAACGATAATAGACCATTTGCTACCGATGCAACCAAGTTTGCACTGTTTAATGCCGCTATTTGTGAAGCCCTGATACAGGGCGTATTAACACAACCCAACACTTTACATTTGCATGATTGGCACAGTGCCTGTGTGGCCGTGTTACTTAAATTTAATCCTCGTTATGGCAAGCTTGCTAAGCTGCGCTTGGTATATACGGTGCACAATTTAGCTTTGCAGGGAATTCGTCCTTTTAAAGGGGATGATTCAAGCTTAGAAGCATGGTTTCCCTCGTTAAGTTACGACGGGCAACGATTATGTGACCCTCGTTATCCGCATTGCTTTAACCCTATGCGCAGTGCCATTAATTTAGCCGACAAAGTACATGTGGTTTCACCGAGTTATAGCCAAGAAGTGCAAATAGCAAGTAATGACGCCCACGGATTCTTTGGTGGCGAAGGACTTGAACGAGATTTACAACAAGCGGCTGAGCAAGGCAAATTAATTGGCATACTCAACGGCTGTGATTACGCAATTCAAGACGAACATGAAGCAACCTATAGTCAGCTATTAGAGCAAATAGAATCGACTTTGTTTAGTTGGATGGCAAAAAGCGCGCAATTACACAGCAGCCACTACATCGCCCATCAGCGTGTTTTACAATTTATGGCGTGTGATAAGCAAGGGCCACTTGTAACAAGTGTAGGGCGGCTCACTGAGCAAAAAGTATTGTTACTTTGCCAGCAACAAAGCAAAGACCTGACTATTGATTCAGTGTGTCAGATCATTAATCAATTTAAGGGGCGTTTACTTGTGCTGGGCTCAGGCGATAGTAAACTTGAACACCTTTTTACCTGCGCCATGGCACGTAATAACAACTTTTTGTTTTTAAAAGGCTATGGGCAAGATGTTGGCGATTTAATGTATCAATTAGGTGATTTATTTTTAATGCCGAGTTCTTTTGAGCCCTGTGGGATTAGCCAGATGCTCGCAATGCGAGCCGGCCAACCTTGCTTAGTGCACAGTGTCGGAGGTTTAAAAGATACCGTAGAGCATAATGTCAGTGGATTTTGTTTTAACGGCGATACGCTAAGTACACAAGCTGATGCACTCTTGCAGAGTTTAACTGAGGCACTTAGCCTATATCAAACAAACCCTAAGCAATGGCAAGCAATAAAAAGGCGAGCTGCTGATGCACGATTTAGTTGGGATAGTGTGGTAACTGATTATATAACATACTTATATTAAAAAATTTTATAAAGTTCAGTGACATCCGTTCTTATTTACGCTTTAATTACTTAGTCTGGTGGAAATAATATAAAGTAGGTAATGTGTCTGTATTTGTGGCAAGGCAAGCAATACTAAATCGGAATCAAAATGTAGTTGCTTATGAACTGCTATTTCGCGATAGTCCTGAAAATTGCTTTCCTGGTGTATCTGATGGTCAAGCAACGGCGAGGCTTATCATGGAAAACCAGCTTAACCTAGGTACTCGTCACATTACCTCGGGTAAAAAAGCATTGATCAATATTGGCCCTGAGTCATTAAAACTTGATTTGTGTGATTTTTTACCTTGTAAAGATGTTGTAATTGAATTACTTGAAACCATAGAGCCCACCGACGATACCTACGAGCTATGTCGCAAGCTATTTCACAGTAACTACAAATTAGCCCTGGATGATTTTGTTTATACGCCGCAGTGGGAGCGCTTTTTAAAGCTGGTCAACTTAATTAAATTTGATATTCGCCTTACTCCACTTGCTGAAATTCCGCTGGTGGTTAATAAGCTTAAAAAGTACAAAAATATTAAACTACTAGCCGAAAAAATAGAAACCGATGAAGAATATAAATTGGCCCGTAAAATGGGCTTTGATTATTTTCAAGGTTATTATTTTGCGCGCCCAGTGATGATAGAACAAAAAGATATTCACTATAATTACGGCCTAGTGATCGCTATTTACTCAGAAGTAATGAAGCCAGATCCTGATGTTAAAGTGATCACCGGTTTATTTGAGCTTGATGCGGCATTGGCCTACAAGTTACTGCGTTTATTAAATAGCGGTGTGTTTCCGCTACAAAGCCAAATTTCGTCGTTAAAACAAGCGTTAGTTTACCTCGGCCAAGCACGTTTAAAAAAGTTTGTTAGTTTAATTGTCACTGCCCATACAGCACGCTCTAAGCCTATAGAGCTCATGCAGATGTGCGTTATTCGCGCACGGTTTTGTGAATTAATAGCCGCTAAAGTTGCTAAGCAGGTTCAAGGTGAAGCATTTTTAACGGGGCTTTTTTCACTGCTCGATGCTATTTTAGACAAGCCAATGGACTTGCTGGTTGATAAACTTCCATTCCCGGAAGATATAAAAGCAGCGTTAACTGGTGAAAAAAATAACTTATATTATATCCTTGAAACAGTAAAAGCCTACGAAACAGGAAGCTGGTGGGCGCTTGAGAATGCAGTATTACTGATTAATTTAGACAGTGCTTTTTTACCAAAATTATACAAACAAGCGGTACAATGGGCCGATAGCTATAAAGATAATATTTAGGGAATTCATGCTTTGCGCAATTATAATATGGACTTTATAAGGGGCATAGCCGTACTTGGTCTGGTATTTATTAACTGTTTTTCCTTCGCTATTTTCGAGCTTAATTATACGCCACTCACAACACCACCACCTAGTGATCAGTTTCTAAACATACTAAGCCTTATATTTGTTGAAGGGCGGTTTCGCACTTTATTCACTTTACTGTTTGGTGCGGGTCTTTATATTCAGTATCAGCGATACCAATGCACTGAGCCACTAAAAAAACGATTACATTGGCTAATTGTGTTTGGCTTAATACATGGTTTTTTATTGTGGGCGGGCGACATTTTGTTTTTATATGGGGTGTCAGGTTTATTTATATTGCGCTATTTAGATTACACGAATGAAGAGCTTAAAAACAAAGCTGCGCTTTTTACTTTTATTTCTTTAATGACTATTGCCATATTTATGTTAGGACTTAATGAGGCGCCATTATACAGAGATTCCCCCGAGTACTACGAAATATACACTAGTTACTACCAAAGCATCGGTGCTCACTTTAGCCAAAATATAGCAATGAGCGCCTATATGTTGTTGGCTGTGCCTATTTTATTATTGTGGGCTAGTGCTGGGTTTATGCTAATTGGTATTTTGGCTTACAAATACGGTGTGTTTAGTAAAGGGCTTAGTAAGGCGCTGCTTATTAAGCTTATTCTATTAAGTGCGTTATTTATTAGCTTAAGGTTAATGTTAGTGCCATACAATCAAGGTATTGGTTATGCCTTACAAGAGCCTGTTAATGAACTTGCTGCCTTATGTGTTGCACTGCTTTATATTCATTTAATCGTTAAACTTTGTGACAACAGCGCCCACATAGGGGGGCTTATCCAACAAGTTGGACGCTTAGCGTTTACTTTATACATAAGCCAAACCATTATGCAGTTATTATTGTTTAAAGTGTTTTTTCCGCAGTGGACGCTCAAATTTAACCGACTCGATTATTGGCTCGTCGCTATTAGCTTAGTGATTGTACAGCTTATATTTACAGCTATTTATTGCCGGTATTTTAAGCAAGGCCCGCTTGAATACCTATGGCGTAAATTAGCGAAAATTAACCGCGAAAAAATAGCTTGAGTAGTTTAAACTATGCGCCTTTATATTTAAGAAGATTTGCCTGATGACAGACTTGAAGCGTTTAAATAAATTTATTAGTGAAACCGGGTTTTGCTCTCGCCGCGAAGCCGATAAATATATTGAGCAAGGTCGTGTTACCGTTAATGGCGAATTACCAGAAATGGGTGTTAAAGTTGCCCAATCAGATGTAGTTTTGGTTGATGGTAAACCATTAAAAGCACCACCTAAACGTGTGTATATTGCTTATAATAAACCTGTGGGCATTACCTGTACCACAGAGCGTAAAATTCAAAGTAATATAGTTAAAGCCGTTAATTATCCTGAACGTATATTTCCGATTGGTCGTTTAGACAGACCCTCAGAAGGGCTGATTTTTTTAACCAATGAAGGCGATATCGTTAATAAAATCTTACGAGCTGGCAATAACCACGAAAAAGAATATGTGGTTACTGTAGACAAACCACTTAATCGTCAGTTTGTAAATAAAATGGCGAACGGTATTCCTATTTTAGATACCGTGACTAAAAAGTGTAAAGTTACTCAGACTGGTGCGCAGCAATTTAGCATTATTTTAACCCAAGGTTTAAACCGTCAAATTCGCCGTATGTGTGAATACTTAGGTTACGAAGTGGTTACACTAAAACGTGTGCGTATTATGAACGTAACTCTCAAAGGCTTAAAAGTAGGGCAGTGGCGACATTTAAGCGACGCTGAAATGGCGGTCATTAACGACTCAATTGCTGATTCAGGTAAAACGCAAGAACACTCACTTTATGATGATACTGAACAGCGCAATTACACTGAACAAGCTAAAAATAGTGGCGCTAAATCTGCTCATAAGCGTGACTTTCAGGGCGGGAAACTACGTCGTGAAAATAATGACGAGCAACAAAAGCAAGCTAAAAAAAGTAGTCGAAATACGCCTTATCAAAAACGCTCTACTACTTATGTGGGTAAATCAAATACTCACAAAGCAAATACTGCCACAGGAAACAAAACCCGCAGCAGTGGCACGTTAAGCTTAAAAAAGTAATTAAGCTTGTGTAAAAAAGCAAATAAAAACGCAGCCTTAGCTGCGTTTTTTGTTAGCCTACTGTTTAGGGTAATCAATCCTAAATACCACAGTGTATAAAACCGGCACTACAATTAGCGTCAGTATGGTGGCAAACCCTAAGCCAAACATAATGGTGACCGCCATCGACTGAAAAAATACATCGAATAGTAATGGGATCATGCCAAGTATTGTCGTGATAGCGGCCATGGCTACAGGGCGCACACGGCTTACGCCTGAGTCAAACACTGCTTGATATGGCGATTTACCTTCACTCAGTTCTAAGTTTATTTGATCAACCAGTACAATGCCGTTTTTAATTAGCATGCCGCTTAAGCTTAATAAGCCCAGTAGCGCCATAAAGCTAAACGGCGCATTCATCACTATTAAGCCTGCACTAACACCAATAATAGCCAGCGGTACAGTTGCCCAAATAACCAAAGGTTTTTTCACTGAGTTAAACAGTAATACTGTTACTGCAAACATTGCTAAATAGCCCAGTGGTAACGAGCCAAAAATAGCCTTTTTCGCTTTGCTTGATGATTCGAACTCGCCGCCCCATTGCATTTCATAGCCACGGGGTAAATCAATTGCTTCAACCTCAGCGCGAACCCGAGCAAATAATTTTGCAGGCGTTTCATCACCCAAAACATCATGATCTGCCATCACAGTAATGGTGCGTTTACGATCGCGACGCATAATTAAGCTGTCTTCCCACTCAACAATAAATTCATCAACCACTTGGGTAACCGGCACAAACACGCGTAAAACAGGGCTATAAATTTGTAAATCGTGAACACTGTCTACATTTAAACGCTCGCTTGCCGGTGAACGGGCAATAATAGGCAATAATTGCGTACCATCACGATATACACCTACTTGCTTACCCGACAGGCTCGTTAACAGAACTTGGTCAAGATCAAATTTGGTGATCCCTAAACGGCGCGCTTTTTGTTCATTAAATTGCGGACGAATCATTTTAGTGCGTGCACGCCAATCATCTCGAATGTTAAAGGCACCGTCGTCTTTAGCGATAATCTCTTTAGCCTGTGATGAAAGCTGTCTTAAAACAACCGGATCGGGGCCTGAGAACCGCGCTTCTATTTTGGCATCAGTTGAGGGGCCAATCTCCATTGGTTTTACTTTTAACTTTGCTGACAGTGGATGTTGCTTTGCGTAATCGCGCACTTTTTGCATGACTTTTGCGACGGCTTCACGATTGGTGACACGAATAATTAACTGTCCATAAGCAGGGTAGGATTTTTCAGGCGCGTAAGTCAGCATAAAACGCGGCGCACCTTGGCCAACCGTACTGGTGATTTCTGTGACCAGTTCATTCTTTTGTAAATAAGCTTCTAGCTGCTTAATGCCCTCAAGGGTTGCGCGAATATCAGCGCCTTGATCTTGCCAGTAATCGACATAAAACATCGGGGTATTCGAGGCTGGAAAAAATGATTGCTTCACAGCACCAAAACCCACTACAGCGCTGCATAAAAGAGCAACCATAAGGACTAAGGTTGTTTTTCTAAAGCGCATAGCTAAATTTAATATCGCTTTATAACCATTGAATATGATGCCTTGGTAAGGGTCTTCATGCTCTTGATTATGTTCGTGTTTAAATTCGGTTTCTTTAAACATCAAGTGGGCAAAAAACGGCGTGAGCGTAATTGCGGTGATCCAGCTCAAGAGCAAAGAAATAAACAGCACCCAAAATAAGCTACCAGCAAATTCACCACTGGCATCTGAGCTTAAACCAATCGGTGCGAAAGCGGTTATGGCAATAACTGTTGCGCCAAGTAGTGGCCACTTAGTTTGATCGACAATATTAACTGCCGCTTTAAGCTTTGTTTGTCCGCGCTTGAGGTTGATGAGAATACCTTCGGTCACAACAATGGCGTTATCGACCAGCATACCTAGTGCAATAATTAGCGCACCTAATGATATACGTTGTAAGTCAATCGCAAACAGCTTCATAAATATAAATGTGCCTAATACGGTCAGTAATAATATACCGCCGATTAAAACCCCACTTTTAAAGCCCATAAAAATAAGTAGTACTACAATAACTATTGCAATGGCCTCTATTAAACTAACAATAAAGCCATCTACCGACTGCTCTACTTCTTTAGGTTGGTTATACACTGAGCTAATATCAATACCATGCGGGCGTTGATACTCAAGAGATGCTAAGTGCTCATCTATGTGTTTACCCACATCAACAACATTGACCCCAGACATAAACGACACACCAATAAGCAGAGCCTGTTGTTGATTGTAATGAATCACATTGGTCGGTACTTCAGCATATTCACGGTAAACCTTTGCAACATCGCCTAGATAAATGAGTTCGCTGGCACCTGATTTTGAAATTAGTAAGGTTTCAAGTTCTTTTACATCTTTAAATTCACCAGTAGGGTGCAAGCGAATAGACTCATCACCCACGCGAATACGTCCAGCGTTAGATACGGTGTTTTGTGATTGCAGTAAATCATAAATATGACTAGGCGCAATACCGAGTTGGGCAAGCTTTTGCGTCGATACCTCAACCATTACTTGTGGCTGCTGTTGTCCCGCAATTGTAACTTTACTCACTCCTTTGACTAAAACAAGTTCTCGTTTTAAATAATCAACATAGTCTTTTAATTCATCATACGAGTAGCCATCGCCCGTGACGGCAAACATAACGCCGTAAACATCGGCAAAATCATCAATCACATTACTGGGGTAAACACCACTTGGCAGCGACGGGCTAAGGTCGTTAATTTTACGACGCATTTCATCCCATATTTGTCTAAGCTCTTGTTTACGATAGGTGCTTTTCATTTCTACGGTAATTTGTGATTTACCATTGGATGAAATAGAGGTGACATAATCAACATAAGGGAGCTGTTGAATGGCATTTTCAATCGGAAATGTGACTTCTTCTTCTACTTGCTGTGGAGAGGCGCCCGGGTATAAAGTGATCACCATGGCTTTTTTTAAAGTGAATTCAGGGTCTTCCAGCTGGCCTAAATCAAAATAAGACACACTGCCGCCAATTAACAGCAACAGCGTAAACATCCAGCTAATGACCTTTTTCTCAATAGATAGTTGCGCAAAGCCCATAATTATAAGCCTCGCTCTTTATTCCAAGGGCGAACAGACATGCCCTCTTGTAAAGAGTGAACACCAGCAGAGACAATTTGTTGGCCTTCTTTTACGCCGCTAAGAACTTCAATAGTGTCGTGATGCAATTGGCCCACTTGTACTGCTTGTTTATGCACAGTGCCAGTTTGCTGATTAAAAACCCACACATAGGCATTATCGCTTAGGCTTTTATTAGGATCTGAAAATACCGACTCAATAGGTAAAATAGTGTAGGGGGTTTGTGAGCGTGTAACTTTGCTCAAATCTATCATCACTTGTCCCGACATACCCGCAAGTAAGTTAAAATCTTCTGGCACCGGTAATGAAAACACCACTTTATAGGTGAGTGTTGCAGGATCGGCTTGGGTATCCCATTCTTTAAGCGTGAGTTTGTATTGCTTGTCGTGATAGCCATCAAATTCAACCATAGGTTGATATTGGGTATCTTTTTGAATACGTGCCACGATTTTTTCAGGAACCTGTATTGCTACATCCATAAAATCACGGGTTTCTAAGCGCAAAACATTTTGTTTTGCTTGAATACTTTCAAAGTTTTTTACAAACACTTTGGCTACTATGCCAGCAAAAGGAGCACGAAGTTCACTGTACTCTAAATTTGTTTCTGCAATTTTAAACGCTGACTCAGCGACTTGTTCATTGGCAACCGCTTGATCAAGCTCGGATTGACTGGTGATATTTTTATCAAATAGTTGTTTAATACGTTTTAGCTGCGACTTAGCCAGTTCATAGCGCGCTTTGCGCTCATTATATTGTAATTGAAAATCTTCAGGGTCTAATTTCGCCAATAGTTGCCCTTTTTTTACCTGCTCACCGGCTAATACAGGAAATTCAACCAACTCACCATTGACCCTAAAAGCCAGGTACGAGCCCTGGTTTGCAACGACTTCCGCAGGAAAACTGCGTATGTTTGTTTGCGAATCATGACCAATACTAAATAATTTAACAGGGCGAATCGGCTCTTCTTTAACTATTTTCTCTGGCTCCGAGCAGCCTATTAAACTTAGTAATGTCGCAGATAGTAAACATAAGCGAAACAGTGGCATGATATCTCCATGATAAAAAAAGGCTAAATAAGTCAGTGCAGCATACGCTGCAAACATATAAAATAAAATTCATTAAATTTTAGAAACTCAATAAGTTTTACTTATAATGTGCTGGGCTGACTATGAAACTTAATCAATTACAAATTTTAGATGCTATTGTGCAAAGTGCGAGCTTAAGTGGCGCTGCATTAAAGCTACATAAAACTCAGCCTGCATTGACACTGGCGATTAAAAACTTAGAAGCGAAATTAGGTTTTGATCTACTCGACCGTTCTAAATACCGATTACAACTTACCGAAAAAGGACGTATTTTTCATCGTGAAGCTAAACAGCTTTTAAACGCGAATGAGCAGCTTACACAGCTTGCAACCGAGCTGGCGCTGGGGAATGAAGCGCAATATAGAGTTTGCTATGAGCAAATTTGTCATGTGCAAAGTTATAACGAGATCATAAGTAATACTTTTAAGCATTTTTCTAGTACAGAATTTCGTTTAACCAGTGGTAAACGGTTTGTATCTTTAGAGCAAGTGAATACCGGCCAAGCCGAGCTTGGGATTGGCCCATGGTTTGATTTATTTCATGCCACCGGCGATTTAGAAAGCTTACCGATAGGCAAGCTAGATATAGGTATTGTTGGCGCAAAAGGGATTTTACCTAAGCAGCTTACCTACGATGAGTTACAACTTTACCCGTGTTTAGCGATGTTTGAAAGTGGCTTGAGCATAGACAGCGACAGGCTGTCTTATTCTAAAGGGGCTGCGGTGATGAAAATAGATGACATATCTACCCTAAAGTCGTTTTTATTGTCAGGTGCAGGATGGGCAATGATGAGCTTAGGCCACTGTAAAAAAGAAATTGCCGCGGGCTCATTACAGCAAATAATAGTAACAGACAGAGAGCATCAGTTTAGCGCGCAAATTCGTGCTTTTCGTCAACATGCTATGCACCATGGTCCTGTTGCCCGTAAAATTTGGCAGCAATTTGAATTACTCAGTCAGGAGTACTTAAACAATAATGGACGTTAATAAAGAAACGGTTATTTATACTATTATTGCGAGTATACCCTCAGGGTGTGTTGCCAGTTATGGCCAAGTAGCGGCGCTTGCAGGGTATCCTAATAATGCAAGGCTAGTTGGCCGATTATTAAAAGAGATGCCAAAAGATTCGACGATCCCTTGGCATAGAGTGGTTAACAGCCAAGGTAAAATAGCGTTTGCACAGGGCAGTGCGCTGTATCAAACGCAACGAGAAAAGCTACTTTCTGAGGGTGTTACTTTTAACAATCAACGAATCAATATGGCAAAACACCGCTGGCAATAAACTAATTATCCATTTTATGTAAGTCAGTTAAAGCCCAAATTTCATCTGCGGTCCATTCGTCTAGCCAAATAGGAATATCTTCGGCTTTCATTGGCTTAGCAATACCATAGCCCTGTGCTAAATAACAGCCAAGTAGCATTAGTGTTGCTGCATGTTCCGGGGTTTCTACGCCTTCAGCTATAACGCTTCGTTTAAACGATTTGGCCAGTGCAATAACGCCTTTTACAATTGCTAAATCGTTAGAGTCTTCAAGCATATCCCTAACAAAGCTTTGATCTATCTTTATTAGGCTTGCAGGTAAACGCCTCAAATAAGTGAGTGATGAGTAACCCGTACCAAAGTCATCTAATGAAAACTCAACGCCCAAAGCTTTACAATCTTGCATGGTTTTAGATACGTGGGCTACATCGTTAAGCGCACTGGTTTCCAGTACTTCTAGCTCTAGGTTTCTAGCATCGACCTGTGGATGTGCCAATAGTAATTCAGTTAGCCGCGCTGTAAATTCAGGCTGCTGTAATTGAACTGCGGCAACATTAACGCTCACTTTTATGTTTAAACTAGGTGTTAAAATTTGCCAGTGGTTAATTTGAGATAATGCAGCGTTAATAACCCATTCGCCAACGTCTATCATTAGCGCATTGTTTTCAATTACAGGTAAAAATTCAATAGGGCTAAGCAACCCGCGCTCTGGGTGTTGCAAGCGTATTAATGCCTCAACGCCAATCATACTACCCGTTCGCATATCTACTTTTGGTTGATAATAAAGTACAAACCAATCATTAGCTAAGGCTTCACGGATAAGTGTAATGCCGGTTTGCTGTGCTTTAACTGTATCTCCTTGACTTGTATCGAATAAATGATAACGATTTTTGCCCATTTGTTTGGCAATATACATGGCTTGATCGGCATGGCGCATCAGTTGTTCAGCATCTAAATTATCTTCTGGGTATATTGTTACCCCAATACTGGCAGAGACATTCAAAACAATATCGTTAACAGTGACAGGTTTTGCTGCTGCAGCCAGTAGCCTCTCAAGTACAGGTACGCAATCGGCAACTGATCCTAAATTAGTTAATACAGCAACGAATTCATCGCCACCAATACGGGCCAAGCTATCACCTTCACGAAGTGCATCTTTTAAACGGATTGAAAGTGCAATTAATAACTTATCGCCAATATCATGGCCATGAGAATCATTAACATGCTTAAATCCATCTAAATCAAGAAACACCACCGCCAGAGAATTGTTATGGCGACGGCATTGCAACATGGTTTGGCTGAGCCTATCGGCAAGCAATACGCGGTTTGGCAAGTTAGTTAATAAATCATAATGTGCAATACGGCTAAGTTGCTCTTGTTGGCGTTTAGCTTGGGTGATATCGGTAAATATTCCTAAGTAAAAAGTAACGTTGTTGTCGTCTTTTAAAACTGAAATATTAAGTAGCTCAGCATAAAGTTCACCGTCTTTTTTACAGTTCCACACTTCACCTTGCCAATGACCATATAGGCTGAGCTGTTTCCATATGTTTTTATAAAATGACTCTGTTTGTTTGCCCGAATTTAAAAATGATGGATTGCGGCCTATAACTTCATCGTGGCTATAACCGGTTATATGACAAAAGGCAGGATTGACATCAACAATAACTTTATCAGCATTTGTAATAATAATCCCTTCATGGGTATCTCTAAAAACCCGAGAGGATAAATGCAGTTTTTCTTCAATTAATTTACGTTCAGTAATATCAACCGAGACACCCAACATGGTAATTGCGCTGCCAGAGCTGTCTCTAACAAGAGTCCCTTTAGTATTAAACCAACGAACGTTACCCCGTTTAGTAATAATACGGTGATCAACATTATATTCTTTCGCCGCGTCAATACATTGATTTATATCGCTTACTATATTGGCGCGATCATCTGGGTGAATACTGGCTAGGTATTCATTTTTAGTCATTTCTAATTGTTTAACATTGCCAGTAATTAGTCTTATACCATGTTCAGAAAAGCGGATTATATTGGTTTTTATGTCCCATTCCCAAGTCGCAATTCCCCCCACTTTTTGGCTTAAAAGAAGTCGTCTTTCGGTATCAGTTAATGCTTTAATGTTATTTTGTAATGCATGAGTACGTTGCTCTACTTTTTTTTCTAATTTTAGGTGGCTCGCTCTTAATCGGGTTATCAGATAAGATGAAAGTGAAGTTAAGAAAGTAAACACAACCGCAATAGCAATACCAAGTAACAGCATACTATTGTCTTGCCAGCCCCTGATAGGGTAGGCTTTAAATACCCAAACGCCGTTTGGCACTTGTATGTTAAAGTCGACCGTGTTTTTTGTTATTTGGTTGTCTGAGGTAGCAATGATTTGCACATCATTTGTATCGGGCATGACTTTTGAAAGCTCATAACCAATGCCTGCCTGTGGCAGTTGAGCTAAATTAACGCTTTGAAGAATATCAGGAAAACGAATAAGCGCAGTGGCAAATCCCCAAAACTGGTTTCCCTGTGAGGTATCTAGATACACAGGCAGCCTAGCCGCTGCACCCATACCACCTTGAAATAATTCAAAAGGGCCTGCAAGGGTTAATTTACCTGTTTTTTTGGCTAAAAATGCCTCTTGCGTTCGCAGTGGGTTCTCTAAAACATTATTACCGATAGCACTTTCATTGCCCTTAAGTGGAACAACGTGTGTAAGAATACCGTTTTTATGAAGTTGTAAGGCGTCAAGACCAGGATAAAGACTTAACATTTCAGAAGCGAGTTCTTCAAAGCCTTTAGTCTCGCCATTTTGAGTACGAATTAATGCCGCAATAGGATAGGCTGCAGAAAGTGCTTGGTTAAGATTATTTCTAATATGGTTAACGTAGCTACCCGCCACCTTTCTGATAGAGTTTTGCTTTTGCTGATAAATGTATTGATCGAGTAGATAAATTGAATACACAGATGCAAGCGTTGAGATTAACAATGTGATCAACACCAGTCTTGCTTTTATAAACAAGCTCAGTATCTGTGGTCGAGTATTAGATGGTGACAATGTAAATAACACCTAGCGTTGTTTAAGCCGCGTCCATTTAGAACAATGGCGTTTTAAGTTCCTGAAACAGTATAGCAAACAGTCATCTAAAGCATTAGGGAGATTTAATTATACTTTAAAATAACCACCGTGATTTACTAAAGCTTGAGTAAAATAATAGGCTACATTGTGAGATTAGCTAGGAAGGCACTATGTGTATTTAGTTAATACACATAGTGAGTAATGGCAATATAATGACTTACACAACCGCCAATGACAAAAAGATGCCAAATAGCGTGGCTATATTGAGTGTTTTTAGCGCTGTAAAACAATGTACCCACGCTATAAAATAAACCGCCAGTAAGTAGCCAGTATAGTGCGTTGATAGGTAAGTTTGAGTAAAGTGGGTATATAATTGCCAGTGCAAACCAGCCCATTAATAAATAGGTAGCGAGTGACACTTTTTTATTGCCATTTTTAACAAGCAGTTTATAAGCAACACCGGCTAAAGCTACTGTCCAAATAAATACCAAGGTAGCCCAAGACCAAATCCCAGATAAAGAGAGTAATAAAAAAGGGGTATATGTGCCAGCAATAAGCATGTAAATAGCACAGTGGTCACATTTTTTATAAAACGCTCTTAATTTAGGACGAACACTGGCGTGATAAAGTGTAGAGGACAAAAATAAAATAAATAAGCTGCTGCCATAAACGACTGTGCTGGCGTAACCTTTTACAGAGTTAGCTTGTTTAAATAAATCCCAAATTACAAATGCAGCAAATAAAATACCTAAAGCATGGCTAACAACATTTAATAGCTCTTCTTTTTTAGAATAGGGCGCTTCAAAAGACATAACAGATCCTACCACTTACAATTTAACGTTTAGTGTACAAGTGTACGCTGAAATTATCAATTGAGAATTGATTGACATGGTGCTGCCAGTTTATGGATTACGGCATGTTAAAAAATACACTACTATTTGGTTATATTTTTTAAATTGTTAGTTAAATTAACTAACACATATTTTGCAAATCTTAACATTTTTATTTTATATCTTTATAAAACAAAGGTTTATTGATTTTTTTCTTTATGGCACAGCCCTTGATTGTATCTAGGTGTATTAACCAATAAACAAACAAGGAATAACATTATGAAAACTTCAATTAACATGACACTGGCTAGTTTACTTTTATTAGGTTCATCTCAAGTACATGCAACAGAGGTCGATTTAGATATTACAGATATGTTGACTAAAACGGTGACAACTTATGTATCACAAGCAACCCATGAACTTGAACAGTCAGTAAAAGAAGCCGTTTCTTTTGATGCCCAAGCTATTTTAGATGGTTTACTACAAACCAACCCAGTTGTTGATAATAGTGGCATTGATGAAAAGCAACTTGTAGTAAAAACACAACAAAAGCAATAAAAATAGGGAATAAGTGATGAACAGCGAGTTCGAATTGTTAGCCCTGATGTTGGCGCCAGTGGCAAGTGTACTGAGTGTATATTACATCGCTTACATGATAAAAAATGTGGGAACGAGGTTTAATTAGCGAATGCACTTACACGGTAAAACAATCGATGTAACTAAAGCTGATCGACTTCAATAGAGCGCACGTAAATAAAGGCAGAGTGTTTGAAAGAAGTAGACTTTATGAAACGTGCGATTTTCCCATTACCGATTTTTATATTACCTGAAGGCTATACGCGATTACGTATATTTGAGCCTCGTTATTTGACGATGGTTAAAAACGCATTAAAAACAAACAGCGGTTTTGTACTTTGCACCTTCGAACACGACACACCATTTAATATAAGCGCCCAAGGGTGTTTAATGGATATTATTGATTTCGACCAAGACGAAAGCGGTATGCTGTTGATTGATGTTTTTGCATCAAAAAGTGTGCAACTAGATAACGTGTACCAAGACGAACAGGAGTTACGCCATGGCGAGGTCTCTGCGTGCAATACACCTTATTGGTACAACAGCAGTAACCATGACATTGGTGAACATCAACTACTTCAAGTGGCACTAGAAGAAGTATTCTCTAATAACCCACAGCTACAGTCTCTTTACAAACATACCCAGTTTAATCAACTTACTTGGGTTGTTGCCAGATGGCTTGAGATTCTCCCTATTTCTATTGAGAAAAAACAACAACTTGCATTTGAAACTAATTTTGATAACTTGCTGAATTTCCTCCATACTGTGATTAATAACGAATTTGCCTAAAATAATTTTGATCCGCTTACATTCTTAGCTCGTAATGGTACTTACAAAAGCTATAACGGGACATTTTACTATGGTAAGTCAACAACAAACATTACGTTGTGAACCTAACACAGGTAAGTATACTGCCATGCCAGAAACGCCAAGTACGGAACTCAGGGAAGCATTAGTTAATGTAGCCCAATCTCGCGATAAAAAATCTTTCGCGTACTTGTTTGAATATTTTGCACCAAAGATCAAACGCTTTGGCATTAAGCAGTTTGGTGTAGAGGCCCAAGCAATGGAGTTGGTGCAAGAAACGCTCACTTCAGTGTGGCGAAAAGCGCATTTGTACAACAGCGACAAAGGCGCAGCCACTACGTGGGTTTACACGGTAATGCGTAATGCGTCCTTTGATATGCTTCGAAAAATGAAAAGCAACAAAGAAGAAAATATCAGTGAAGACATCTGGCCGTTATTGAATGAATCAGAAGATACACATCACGAATACAGTGACCACCTTGAAGATAAACAAATTAAGCGCTACCTAGATAAACTGCCACAAGCACAAAGAGAAGTGGTACGCGGTGTTTACTTTCAAGATATGTCGCAAGAGCAGCTTGCTCAACAATTAAACATTCCAGTAGGCACGGTAAAATCACGATTACGTTTAGCCTTGCAGAAATTACGTAATGAAATGGGAGATCAGCATGATTAAACATCACCCGAGTGAAACACTACTGACACAATACTGTGCAGCAACACTTCCCGCATCACTAAGCTTAGCCGTATCTATTCATGTAGATATGTGCCCAATATGCCAAGCTGAGGTTGAAAAACTCGAGGCAAGTAATGCAAAAGCAGTGTTTAGTGACAACATGAATGTTAATAACGATGAGCAAAGCGACGATATAGCGGACTCAGGGTTGCTTGAATTAATCACGTCAGACGATTCGATTGATGAAGTTTATGCCGTTGAACCTGTCACTATTGAAGTGAATGACTATAATTACAGCTTACCAAGAGCATTAACACGTATTTCTCATAGCAAATTTACACAAGTAGGTAAGCTTGCTCGTTCACGTATAGCGCTTGACGATGGGCATTTGCGCTCGAGTTTATTGCACATAGACGCAGGCGGTGAAATTCCTGAGCATACACATACAGGTTTTGAAGTTACGCTACTTCTTGATGGCGAATTTACAGATGAAGAAGGCAGTTATGTACCAGGTGATTTTATTTGGCAAGATGGCCGTCATCAACATACTCCTTTAACAAAAGAGGGATGTTTGTGCTTTACTGTAGTCAGTAGTGCGCTACATTTCAATAAAGGACTTAGCAAGTTGCTTAATCCAATTGGCAGCTTGATTTATTAAGAGAATCTATGCAAACAGATACAATAAAAATAGGTATTAGCGCCTGCTTAGCAGGCGAAAAGGTAAGATTTGACAGCGGCCACAAAAAATCTAACTTTTGTATGGAAGAGCTGGCAAAACATGTTGAATATAAAATGTATTGTCCTGAGGTTGCGGTTGGCTTACCTATACCGCGCCCGACAATTCGTCAAGTAAGAACTGCTGATACTATTAAAGTGTGTCGTCCAGATGGTACAGGTGATGTTGGCCCTCAGCTAACAGAATACGGCAAAAAAATAGCCACAGAGCAAGCTGGTCATTTAAGTGGGTTTGTTTTTTGTGCTAAAAGCCCGAGTTGCGGCATGGAGCGCGTTAAAATTTACAATGAAGCAGGAACCGGTAACACCTCTGAAGGGATTGGTTTTTTTGCAGAACAAATCATGAAACACAACCCATTACTGCCCTGTGAAGAAAACGGTCGCTTGAACGACGTTCATTTACGCGAAAATTTTGTTATGCGTGTTTATACATTATATAACTGGCAGCAGTTGGTGAAAGATCCCATTACAGTTCATCGGTTAACTCAGTTTCACGCGCAATACAAATACTTGTTGATGGCTCATAACTATCAAGCTTACCGTGACTTAGGCCACTTGCTTGGTACTTATTTAGGTGATGATATAAACGCATTAGCCGATGAGTATATTCTCGGTTTAATGACCGCGTTGAAACGTCCTGCGTCAAGAAAAAACAATTCAAATACTTTAATGCACTTGCAAGGTTACTTCAAAAGAGATTTATCGAAAATCGAAAAAGAAGAAATGCGAGATGCAATAGACGAATATCGCCAAGGGTTGGTACCGCTTTATGTACCACTAACCTTACTTAAGCATCATTTAAAGGTTCATCCTAATGAATATTTAAGCAAGCAAATATACTTTAACCCTTATCCTAATGAATTAAAGTTACGTTACGGTTTGTAATGAATACACTATTTTGGTTTAGGCGTGATTTGCGCCTTTTTTCAAACGAAGCGCTTATTGAAGCGTTAAATAATGGTGCTAAACACACCATTTTTTTTGTGTGCGAAAAACAATGGGCACAGCATAACACTGCCCCAATTCAAATTGATTTACTAAAACGCAGAGTCAGTTACATACGTGAAAAATTAGCTGAGTATGGCATTAATTTACACGTGATAGAGGCTCCTTATTTCACAGACTGCCAAACTAAGCTTCTCGATTTTTGTCAGCAGTATGAGATTAAACACATAATAGCCAATAAAGAATATGAGCTTAATGAGTTTAATAGAGATAAAGCGATTCAAGCGCAATGCGATCAACAGCAAATAACATTTACTTTATACGAAGGTGACATCATTGCACCTGTTGGCAGTGTACGCACTCAAAACAATGAAATGTATAAAGTGTTTACGCCTTTTAAGCGGGCGTGGTTAAAACAGTATCAAGATACTCACTTTAGCTTGGTGTCGTGGCCATTATCTTCAAACCCTATTGATATTGAATCGTGTGAATTACTCAGCAGTGATGACAGTTCAAAGAAATGGCCGGTTGATGACGACACCTTAGCGAGTGTGGTCGATAATTTTATCCATGATAAATTAGCAAGTTATGATGATGTACGCGATATACCTAGTGTAAAAGGAACATCGGGTTTAAGCCCATATTTAGCATTAGGGGTTGTTAGCAGTAAGCAGTTAATGGTCAACATACAACAGCAGTATCCAGATATTTTGACTACCTCAAAAAGTAAAACCTTTACGTGGGTGAACGAGCTGATTTGGCGTGAATTTTATAAACACCTCATTGCCGAATTTCCTAAATTATCGCGCGGTGCTAATTTCAACGAAAAGTACGATAGTGTTGTTTGGCGTGATAATGAGGCTGAGTTTAAGCTTTGGTGTGAAGGCCGCACTGGCTATCCACTTGTTGATGCTGCCATGCAACAGCTATTGCAAACTGGTTGGATGCACAACCGTTTGCGAATGGTAGTGGCAAGTTTCTTAACTAAACATCTTTTAATCGACTGGCGTAAGGGCGAGCAGTTTTTTATGCAGCACCTTATTGATGGTGATTTAGCCTCGAATAATGGCGGCTGGCAATGGGCGGCAAGTACAGGCTGTGATGCACAGCCTTATTTTAGAGTGTTTAACCCTATTACTCAAAGTGAACGCTTTGATCCAAGTGGTCAATTTATTCGTAAATATCTGCCTGAATTAGAAAAAGTCCCAGATAAACACATTCATTTTCCTCATACCTATTTAGCAGCAACGGGGCAAAGTGAACACTGTTACTGGCCGGCAATTGTTGATCATAAAGCAGCACGAGCTAGGGCTTTAGATGCATTTAAGGTGTGATATGGATAACCAATTATCAGTCGATAAATTTGTAGAAATATATCAAAAGCTTGATAAAAATAACCTTGAGTTATTAACCGAAATTTATGCAAAAAATATACAATTTATAGATCCGCTGCACGAAATTAATGGTCTAGAAGATTTAAGGCGTTATTTTTGTGGTTTATACAGTAATGTTAAGGATTGTCGATTTGACATAACCGATTCATTTACCAACGATAATAACGCATTTGTGTATTGGACAATGTATTACTCTCACCCAAAACTGAATGCCGGTAAAACCATCACAGTGCAAGGGCACAGCAAGTTGGTATTTGAAGGCGACAAGATTGTAAAACATCGAGATTACTTTAATGCTGGTGAGCTGTTATACAAGCATATCCCATTACTAGGTAATATCATTAATTTTATTGATAAAAGGGCTGGTTAACTATGATTACCCTTATTACAGGTGCAACGTCGGGTATTGGTGAACAACTTGCTATTAAGTATGCCGAGCAGGGTGAAACAGTGATTGCCTGCGGGCGTAATACGCAAAAACTTGCTGAACTAGGTAAACACAACAACATAGAAACCTGCCAATTTGACGCCACTAATTTACAAGATATAAAAGCTGCCACTCTCGGCTACCCACAATTTGACCGCGTAATTCTTAATGCTGGCAACTGCGAGTATGTTGACGATGCACGTAATTTTGATAGCGCCTTATTTGAGCGCGTTATTAACGTTAACTTGTTATCAATGGGTTACTGCTTAGAGGCGCTTTTACCAAAAATAGTCTCTGGCGGGCAATTAGTAATGGTTAGTTCAAGTGTTACTTATTTACCATTACCACGTTCAGAAGCCTACGGTGCATCAAAGGCAGGCGTTAGTTATTTAGCTAAGAGCCTAGCGATAGATTTAACCGATGTTGATGTGACATTAGTACACCCTGGTTTTGTAAAAACCCCTTTAACTGATAAAAATGATTTCCCTATGCCGATGGCTGTTACAGCCGAAAAAGCGGCTGACTATATAATAAAAGGCGTCGCTAAACGCCGCAAAGAAGTTCATTTCCCCTATCGTTTTACACTTATACTTAAAGCATTGCGAATATTGCCACTTTCGCTTTGGCTTAAAATTGCAAAAGGATTAACCCGTTGAAAAAAATAGCAATAATTGGGACTGGCGTATCAGGTTTAACCTGCGGGCATTTACTGCACAAGCATTACGATGTCACATTATTTGAAAAAAATGATTATATTGGTGGTCACACCGCAACTGTAGATGTAGAGCACAGCGGTATTAATTACGCGGTAGATACGGGGTTTATTGTATTTAATGATAGAACGTACCCTTATTTTGAAAAGTTGCTTGAACGCATTGGTGTAAAACGTAAACCGACACAAATGAGTTTTAGTGTGCATAACGAAGCAACCGGCTTTGAATACAATGGGCATACATTTAGTAGTTTATTTGCTCAGCGCAGAAATATAGTTAGACCTAAATTTTGGCGTTTATTGTATGACATCGTGCGTTTTAATAAGTTATGTAAGGCTTTGCACGCAAAAGGTCACTACACAGAGCAATCACTAGGTCAATTATTACAACAACATCGTTTTAATGATTTCTTTAAATACCACTACATTTTACCTATGGGTGCTGCCATTTGGTCTACTAGCATTAAAGAAATGGAAAATGTAGGGGTTGAGTTTTTTGTAAAGTTTTTCTTCAACCATGGTTTGCTAGACATTGCCAATAGACCTCAATGGTACGTTATTCCCGGTGGCTCGCGAGAATACATTAAGCCTTTAATTGCCGGTTTTGCCGACAATATAAAACTTAACAGTCACATTAAGTCTGTCACTAGAAACGCAGAAGGCGTAACAATTACCTTTGCAGATGATCAGCAAGCACAGTTTGATAAAGTCATTTTTGCCTGTCACTCTGATCAAGCTTTAGCTTTGCTTGGCGATCCTTGTGAGCAAGAAACCACTGTTTTGGGTGCTATCCCGTACACAGAAAATTCAGTAGTACTTCACACTGATGAATCATTATTACCGGATAGAAAAGCCGCATGGGCAAGTTGGAATTATTTGCTTAATAATAATACCGATAAAGCGGCGGTGGTTACGTATCAAATGAATATACTTCAAGGGATCAAATCAGATACACAGTTCTGCGTTACCTTGAACCACTTAGAAGGTATTAATCAGAGTAAAATTTTACGTGAATTTACCTATCATCATCCTGTATTTAACCAAGAGTCTATTGCCGCCCAACAGCAAAAACATACCGTTGATGGACAAAATAACACGTACTTTTGCGGAGCGTATTGGTACAACGGTTTTCATGAGGATGGTGTGCGCAGCGCCGTTGATGTGGCCAAGCAACTTGGAGTAGAGTTTGACTAATGCAGTGTATTTAGGCGATGTTAAACATCGCCGTTTTGCTGTTAAACACCACGCGTTTAATTACCCGCTTTATATGATGTGGGTTGACTTAAATAACATCGAAGCACTTAACGGGGTACATAAACAACTTGGTACCACAGGATTTAAGGCTTTAAAATTTAAACAGTCTGATTATTTGAAAGGATTGCCGAATACTGACAATAACCCCATTGTAGAGCGTGCTCACGCTCAGTTAGCTGCGCTAGGGGTTACAGAAAAGTTCAGTCATGTTTATATGTTAGGGCAGTTACGCTGCTTGGGTATTTACTTTAGCCCCGTTAATTTTTATTTTTTTGGCCATGATGATAATCAATTTAGCTACATGGTCGCTGAGGTGAGTAATACCCCATGGAATGAACGACATTACTACTTGGTTCCACTACAAAAAAAAGTGAACTTTAAGAAAGTTTTTTCCGTATCACCTTTCATGAACTTAGATATGAACTACCATTGGACTGTTCGACAAAAGCAAGACAATATACTGATACGTATAGAAAATAAGCGCGATGACGAATTACTTTTTGACGCATCACTAAGGTTACAGCGTCAAACACTCTGCACAGCACAAATGAGTAAATTGCTTAAGCGTTTTCCAGCAATGACATGGTCTATTTTCAAAGGTATTTACTATCAGGCATTTAAACTGTTTGTAAAAAAAGTCCCATTTTTAGGTCATTCAGGTAGATCATAATTTTTTATTAATTTATGTTGTTTAACAAGTAATAACAATAATATAGGTAAGTGTATGGAAAAGGTATCGAGCTTACGCGTTCAAGAACGCACAAGTTGGTTTACTAACTTATACAAGAAGTTAGTATTCAAAGCGTTCTCGTCTATTGAAACAGGCCAAATAGTGCTTGTAGACAATAATCAGCAGTCTGTATTTGGCGATACGTCATCAGAGCTTAAAGTAACGGTAACCGTTAATGATACTGCTATGTATAAAGCATTTGCGCTCTCGGGAAGTATTGGCGCGGGAGAATCTTACATATTAGGGCAGTGGCAGTGTGATAACTTAACTCGGTTGATAGAAATTTTTGCAATTAACCAAGACCAACTAGACGCATTTGAAAAGAAATTCGCTTTTTTTAGTAACATTGCTCATCGTATAAACCACATTAAAAATAAAAACTCTCACTCGGGCTCTAAAAAGAATATTGTTGCACACTACGACTTAGGCAATGACTTATACGAGTCTTTTTTAAGCAAAGAAATGCTTTATTCAAGTGCCGTATACCCAAGTAAAGACGCCACCCTTGAGCAAGCACAGCAATACAAACTACAGCGTATTTGTGAACAAGTCGAGTTACAACAAGGCGACACCGTCATTGAAATTGGTACAGGTTGGGGAGCATTTGCGATTTATGCGGCTACTCACTACGACTGCCATGTAACAACCACTACCATCTCTGATGAACAGCACGATTATGTTGCAAATAAAATTAAAGAGCTTGGGCTTGAAAACAAAATAACTTTACTCAAACAAGATTACCGTTTACTAACCGGTAAATACGATAAGCTAGTATCAATTGAGATGATAGAAGCGGTTGGTCATGAGTACTTGCCTAGTTTTTTCACTCAGTGCGGTCAGCTATTAAAAGACGACGGTGCTATGCTTATTCAAGCAATTACAATTAGCGACCAGCGTTACCAGCATTATTTAAAAAATTCTGACTTTATTCAGCAATATATTTTCCCTGGTGGGTGTTTGCCTTCGCTCAACGAAATGAGTGAGCAAATAAAAAATCATACCGATATGAATATCCACACAGTTAGCGATATTGGTGCTCACTACGCAAGAACCCTTGCTGATTGGCGAGATCGTTTCATTGCAAGTTGGCCAAACCTCGATAGTAATAAATTTGATGAGCGATTTTATCGTTTATGGCTATTTTACTTTGCTTATTGCGAGGGCGCATTTAGAACTCGCGCAACAAGTACCGTGCATTTAATGGCACGCAAACCCCGTTTTACGAGTAGTAATGATGAGATTGCACTCGCTTATTAATTTTGTACTGTTTCAAGTAGTGTGGTTTTTATGCCTACTGCTTGAACAGCATTCAATTGTCTATTCAACAGTAGTCATTGCATTAATGTTTTATTTGTCAGCGCAAAAAAAACAGGATGCTTTTTTGCTTCTAAAGTGCTTACCACTAGCCTTACTAAGTGAATTTATCGCGGTTAAGTTCGGTCTGATTGAATTTAAAGTAGCGCCATTTCCGCTTTGGTTAGTGTTTTTATGGGCTGCTTTATTGCTATGTATTAACACCTCAATGTCGTTTTTAACAACCCTCAAACCTTGGCAAGCGTTTATTGTATGTTTAGCGTTTGCACCAGGAAGTTACTGGGCGGGGGCGCGATTCGACGTGTTAGAACTCGGCTTGCCGCTATGGCAATTTTGGCCTTTATACGGTGCTTTATGGGCTGCAACGTTTAGCGTTATTTTATTTATTAACGGTAAAATTGGCGCGTTTATTAAGCAATAAAACAATTGTATTTACTGCTTGGAGCTGATTATGAAAACGCTTTTAAATTTAGTACTAATTTATGCCCTGTTTAACCATGCTGCTTATGCTGATACCCAGTTTAACAAAGTGGGCGAGGCACGTATGGAATACCTTTTTTGGGATGTTTATGATGCAACGCTTTTTACTCCCTCTGGATCTTATAGTCCCAAGCAAACGCCGGTTAAATTTACTTTAACTTACCTGCGCGACTTTGATGCTAAAGACATTGTAAAAGCCACTAAAGAGCAATGGCAACATTTAGGTAAATCACAATTATCAGCTCGCTATGCAGATAAATTATTAGCCATATGGCCAGACATTAAAAAGGGTGAATCGTTAACCTTACTGACCGATCAGCAAGGACACAGTATTTTCTTTCACAATGACAATGAAATAGGCCGCATAGAAGACACCACTTTTGCAGATGACTTCTTAGCTATTTGGCTAAGTGAGAACACCTCAGAACCATCGATTAGAAATCAACTTTTAGGGATTTAATATGATTAATCTAAAACGTATCAAAGTAACTTTGCTACTGGTAGTAAGCTTCTTTATTGCAAGTTGTTCAGCGCCGAGTGTAGAGCATTACAAAGGCTCAGAACCTAATTTCGATTTTAAGACTTTTTTTAGCGGCGATTTAAAAGCCTACGGTGTTGTACAAGACTTTAAAGGCGAATTAACCCGAAAGCTTGTTGTAGACTTGAGCGCTACGTGGGATGGCAACCAAGGCGTTATTGAGGAAGACTTCGTTTATGATGACGGCGAAACCCAAAAACGTATTTGGAAAATAACCTTAAACGACGACAACACGTTAACCGGTACTGCTTCTGATGTTTTAGGCACGGCCACAGGCAAAAGTGAAGGCAGTGTTTTTCATTGGAACTACAATGTAGAAATTCCTTACGATGGCAGCACTTTTGAAGTTAACTTTGATGATTGGATGTATTTAGTCACCAACACGCGCTTGATAAACCGCACATCTATTGTTAAGTTTGGCGTTGAGGTCGGGGAAGTGACCTTAGTAATAGAAAAAATATAGCGACTCATCACAGTGCATAGCTGCACTATATTTGTGCTTAAATTAAGTTTTTGTTAACCCAACTCGCTGTATTTTACAGTGAATTATTATAATTTTACTAATTTTTTAGTATTTTAGATAAAAAACGTAATTTGCTGTTGCTAACTCTTCGAAAATGCATAAAGATAGGATTTGCGAAGGCAAAATAATAACGAATAGGAATCTAATAATGAACAAAGCTCAACTAGTTGAAAAAATCTCTACTGACGCAGAAATCTCTAAAGCAGCCGCTACACGTGCACTTGATGCATTCACAGGCGCTGTAACTTCTTCACTAAAAGAAGGCAACTCTGTTGCATTAGTTGGTTTTGGTACTTTTTCAGTTAAAGAACGTGCTGCTCGCACAGGTCGTAACCCACAAACAGGTGCAGAAATCCAAATTTCAGCAGCGACTATTCCAAGCTTTAAACCAGGTAAAGGTCTTAAAGACCAAGTAAACCTATAAGGTTTAGGTTTATAAAAATAATAAAAGGGCTATTAAGCCCTTTTTTTTTTGCCGTAAATTTAACGCTTATTTAGCTTTAAGCGCCTTATCTCCGCGACCAATGCCGACCGCGCCAGAGCGAACCACTTCTATAATGTCTGTTTCATGACGTAAGGTATCTAAAAACGACTCTATTTTATCGGTGCTGCTTACCAACTGTAGGCTGTAACTTTGACGCCCCATACCTAAAATAGCGCCCTGAAATACATCTACAACCCGCGTTACAGCAGCTCGCGTAGCTTCATCTTGAGCAAATACTTTTACTAGTAACAGTTCGCGCTCTATGTGGCTCATTTCGGTTAAATCAATCACCTTAAGTACATCGACCAGTTTATTTACCTGTTTGGTGATTTGCTCAACAATTCTATCATCGCCTTTAGTGGTGACAGTAATACGCGAGAGTGACTCATCATCAGTGGTTCCAACAGTTAAACTATCAATATTGTAAGCTCGTTGAGAAAAAAGCCCCACTATACGTGATAACGCACCGGGTTCATTTTCTAATAATATAGATAATATACGACGCATTATGCCTTTACTCCTTTTCTTAACCACATCTCATCTATGCCACCGTGCTTAATTTGCATCGGGTAAACATGTTCTTTTTCGTCTACTAAAATATCTAAAAACACTAATCTATCGGTTATCGACATGGCTTTGTCTATTGCCGGCTGTAATTCATCCAGTGTATTGACTCGTATTCCTACATGGCCGTAACTTTCTACAAGTTTTACAAAGTCAGGAAGTGATTCCATATAGGAAGAGGAGTGTCTGCCGCCATAAATCATATCTTGCCATTGTCTAACCATACCTAGTGAACGGTTATTTAACGAGATCACTTTTACCGCTAAGTTGTATTGTAAACAGGTAGAAAGCTCTTGAATGTTCATTTGAATAGAGCCGTCGCCAGTCACACATAAAGACTCTTTATCCGGAAAGGCGAGCTTAACCCCCATAGCTGCTGGTAAGCCAAAGCCCATGGTGCCTAAGCCACCTGAGTTGATCCACTGACGAGGGTGCTTAAATGGATAATACTGCGCTGCAAACATTTGGTGTTGGCCCACATCTGAACTGACATAAGCATCACCATTAGTCGCTTTATAAATAGCCTCTATAACTGCTTGAGGTTTAATTTTATCGCCATCGGTATTGTAGTTTAAGCATTTTTGTTCGCGCCAACTGATCACCTGTCGCCACCAATCTTCTTGTGCACTGCGGTCTATTTTTATTGGGCTTTTATCTATAGCAGTTTGTAACTGTTCAAGTACCGTGGCTAAACAGCCAACAACCGGAATATGTGCTTTTATGGTTTTGGAAATTGAAGTCGGATCGACATCTACATGCACGATAGTGGCATTAGGGCAAAACTTTTGTACGTTATTGGTAACTCGATCATCGAATCGTGCGCCAAGGGCTAAAATAACATCAGCATTGGCCATGGCTTTATTTGCTTCTAATGTACCGTGCATACCCAACATACCAATAAAGTTAGGGTGAATGCCTGATATACCACCTAGTCCCATTAGGGTATTGGTAATAGGGGCATTAAGCGATTCGACTAAATGGGTTAGTTGTTCTGATGTATTTGAAAGCACAATTCCGCCACCAGAATAAATAACCAGCTTTTTCGCTTCTAAAATAGCAGTAACGGCCTTACGAATTTGTTTAGAGTGACCCTTGGTATTAGGGTTGTAGGTTCTGAGTTCTGTTGCCGCTGGAAAGTTGTAAGCAAAGGTTAGCTCAGGGTTAAGCATGTCTTTAGGAAGTTCAACGACAACTGGGCCTGGGCGACCTGAGCTGGCAATATAAAAGGCTTTAGCAAGAATATTGGGAATTTCACTAGCGCTTCTACAATTAAAGCTATGCTTTACAATCGGACGAGAGCAGCCAACAATATCCGTTTCTTGAAACGCGTCATCGCCAATTAAGTTGGTTGGCACTTGACCTGATAACACCACCATCGGAATAGAATCCATATACGCAGTTGCTATGCCTGTTACACAGTTTGTTGCCCCTGGTCCAGAAGTGGCAAGTACAACACCGACTTCACCGGTTGCTCTTGCGTAACCATCGGCCATGTGTGTGGCGGCCTGTTCGTGACGGACTAAAATATGTTCAATATCATCTTGCTGAAATAGCGCATCATATAAGTCTAATACTGAGCCACCGGGGTAACCGAATATATACTTAACGTTTAACTCTTTTAATGACTTAACAACCAATTCAGAGCCATTATATTCTTGTTTACTCATCCTCATTCCTCTGTTGACTGATTTATGCAAAAAAAAACCCCCGCGTAGTGCGAGGGTTTTAAAAAGCATATTTCACCTTTTAATACATCCCCGCTGGGCTTATCACTAAGACCAGTACGAGTAAGACTAAAAGACGAAATTGTGTGTTCATGATGTTTTGCTCTTTAAAATAAAATGCTGTTTAAATTACAATTTTTGTATGTGGTTATTTTTAAGGCTTTTGCGCGCTCATGTCAACCCAAAACTAACGTTTTTGGATTAAAAATTCATTTTTATATCTTTTTTAATCTTAAATTCTAATTGATGTAAAGTATTCTCACATTAAAAGCAGAAATTATGCATTTTTAATTTTAAGGAGTAGGGAGCTTAAATACACATTAATTACATTAAAGTGATACAAGCGGTTTTGAGCAGGCATAAAAAAAGCCAACAGATGTTGGCTTTATAATTCAATTATACTGTTACAGACGGTCGATTACCGACTGAGTGAAGTCAGTTGTACCATGGCTGCCGCCTAAATCGCGAGTAGTACGGTCGCCTGATTTAATTACATCAGCCACTGCGCTACGAATGCGCTCTGCCGTATCGCCCATATTTAAATGCTCTAGCATTTGAATAGACGCTAAAATAACTGACGTAGGGTTTGCTAGGTTTTTACCTGCAATATCAGGTGCGCTACCGTGAACAGCTTCAAAGATAGCCGCATCTTCACCAATGTTAGCACCAGGCGCCATGCCTAAACCACCAACTAAACCAGCACATAAATCAGATAAAATATCGCCGAATAGGTTAGTCGTTACAATTACGTCAAACTCTTCCGGTGTCATTACTAGTTTCATACAGGTTGCATCAACAATCATTTCAGTTGATTCAATCTCAGGGTAACGTTCAGCCACTTCACGAGCAACTTTTAAGAACAAACCCGATGTTGATTTTAAAATATTTGCTTTATGAACAGCGGTTACTTTTTTACGGCCTTCGCGTACAGCTAGCTCGTATGCAAAAGTAACGATTTTTTCAGCGCCTTCACGGGTGATCACAGACATTGCCTCAGCTTCGTTGCCATCAGCACTCACTACTTGACCTGCACCTGAATACATACCTTGGGTATTTTCACGAACAGTAATAATATCAATGTCATCGTAACGTGCTTTAGTACCTGCGAACGACTTCACAGGACGAACATTAGCGTATAAACCAAACTGCTTACGAAGTGTTACATTGATTGATGTAAAGCCTTCGCCTACAGGGGTCGTTAATGGACCTTTTAAAGTGATTTTATTTTTAGCAATCGTGTCAATTGTTTCTTGTGGAAGCAATTCGCCCGTTTTTTCAAGCGCAGCGAGGCCAGCGTCAACAAATTCATAATCAAAATCGCATCCTGCGGCTTTTAGTATTTCAAGTGCTGAGTCGATAATGCTTGGGCCGATGCCGTCGCCTTTGATCACTGTTATGGTTTGTTTGGCCATGAACTTTTCCTTTAAAGATTTGGATACACACATAAATAAAAAATACTCACAGAGTTTAGACTACTTATATGACAGGGGTGCTAAATTTAAGCCGGCATTTATACCAATTTATTGAACATTTTGCCAGTTTATACTGCAAATACAGGGTATAACTTTAATTTATAGTGATAATAAGCCAGCTAAATACTATTATGCAGACCTAATTGCTGCAGGGATTGATAAAAAATGACCTCACTTTTCCAGCCATGGCGGGTGAGTTGTTGATTTAATATCTGCTGTTGCCATGCTGTTAATGGTTGGTCAGGTTTAAGTGCGCGCTGGGCTACAACTTTCAAAGCTGCCCACAACTTAGCGCTATCATCGAGCTGCTTTTTAGGCAATGTTTCAGCTTTTAATAACGCTATTGCCCAGGGGTCGCTACTAAGTAATTCATTAAGCTCATTAGTTAAATGAGGGGTATCAACATTGTTTATGCCAAAAAATGTGCATATTGGCGTATCTAAGGATTTATTCGGTGTTTGGTCTAAGGTGATTTTTCTAGAAACTTCTGGGCTGTAATTAATTAATAGATAATATAAATAGGCATATAGGCTCAAACTAATGCGTTCACTTTGCAAATTTTTATCGTGTTTTACTAACAGCTCTACAATGTTGACTAAACAACCCATGCGGGTACACAAAAATGTATGTAAAGGATGGGCAATACTATTTACCAACTGCTCAAAAACCATGCCTTGAATAATCGCAGGGGCCTTATCGTAACCTACCATAGACAAGCTATGCCTTAAATCTTTTGCCGGTTGCAGCTCTTTATTATACTGTTTTACTGCATGGCACACTGATTTTATAACATTAGGATAAGGGGTAAGTAATGTATTTAATGCTTTGTAATTGTACTCTTGTTGGTTTTTTATTTGTTTAACTAATTCGTACAAAGAGGACTGTGTGTCGTCACTCTTATGAACAATATGCAGGTATTCACTGTCCCAAACTTTTAAAAACAAGCGATCGTCATTACACGGCCATGCCTTTAAGCCATCCTCTAATGATGCTTTTATTCGATACCAGGCCATTTTTGTATTGGCATTATTAACGATAATATGACGGCCTGCCGAATCTGTAGCCAAATAAATCATTGTTTGGTCAGCATAAACCACTTGGCTACCTGGTACATATTGTCCAACGTGTGCTACTAAGTCTTTTAGTAGCTTCTGTGCGAATGAGTTGGGGGTTCTTATGTACAAATCAGCTATGGCTTTATAAAAACTAATATGCTGCTGTTTTGCGTTGCAGGTTACGTTAAGCGCCAAAATATTTGCCAAAGCAACCAATACACTGGCTCCGTCATAAAGCATGACTTTAGGCGTGTTTAATAATGCGTGTTTGTATTTGGCTAGTTTAGCTAAAATATGGGCAATTTGATGTGCTGGTTGTTGTGATGTCAATATCACTTTGGCAGCGAGTTTATGGCGTAACTGCCACATTTTAGTGTCGGTATTAGTAAATGTTTGCTGTTGGGCTAGTTTATTCAACTGATTAGCAACACAAAGGTGTTCCACCAATGAGGCACTGATATAAAGCTCTGTTAAGTGTTTATCGTAATTTTGGCTAGCACTTAATGCACAGGTTAAAACACATTGATTAACCACTAAATTGGTTGCAAAGCTATAGTGTGTTTTATACAAATTGAGCTGAGCTTGTAACGCCGCTGGGTTTTGTTTATATAACGCTGCGTATTGTTCTGCAAGTTTACAAACAATCGGGTAAAAAGTATGCCACTGGTTTTTATTATTATGTGAACCTAAAAGCAACTGTGTGCTTTCGAGTAGCTTTTTTAGGTTACCCGACAGTGGTGCTTCCATTAAATTGTTCCATCATTTTGCTCAAGGTATTTTTCATAAGCACTTGGGCCCCACATTATTAGTTGGCCGTTTTTAAATAATAACCCGGTACATTCATCCATGGTGGTAATGCCATCCGAGGTTTTATGTTGTGTACGATAAAATATAACTTGCCACACCTGTTCACCATCGCGCTTCGCGTAGGTTAAATCTGGGCTGCCTAAATATTCAAGCACAGCATTTAGCGTAAAAGCATCTTCTAAGCGCAGTTTTTCAATATAGCGTTTATTGAATGCTTCGCGGTCTTGCCAAATCATTGCTTGTGGATCGTCTTTATAAAACATAATAACCGACGTGGCTATCAGTGCATATAAACCTAATCCCAATATCAAATACCTAAAAAACTTTTTAAACATTGCCTACCCAGACCAATATAACTATTACTAGTATACGTATTGCGATCGTTCAGTGCCATTAACTTGCGACTAATTAAGCCTTAACTGCTTTAAACTAAAGCCTAAGTGGATATCAGTACGCAAACTCACCAGTTGTTTAGAAATAACAAACATATCCATATCATCAGCAAGCTTTTTTTGTAAGCGCGCACTTAATGATTCATCGCTTAATGCCTCTTCGAGAGTGTTGTACTGATTCACCAATTGTTGTGCCGATTTAACACCAATGCCTTTAACACCTGGAATGTCATTGGTTTTGTCTCCTGCCAGGGCCCAAAAGTCTATGAGTTTGTGTTGTGCCACGCCAAAACGTTCTTGGATATGCTGCTGTGTGAGCTGTTGTTTTTTAAAGTAATCATAAACTTCAATTTGCTCATTTAAATGCGGTAAAAACCCTTTATCGGTAGAGACAATAGTGTTATTTATCTGATTGTTGGCGGCTTTATGGGCTAATGTTGCAATAATATCATCGGCTTCATCGTTAGTCGGCTCAAATACCACAATGCCGGTTTCTTCAATGGCCGCTTTAAAATGTGGCAAGGCTTCTTTTAACGTTTGTGGCATCGGGGCGCGCGAATGTTTGTAATCTTTGTAAAAGTGATAGCGCCAACTTTTATCGCCATCAAATACAGCAATTGCATGGGTTGCATTAGTGGTTGTTATGAGTTTTTTGCAGGCATGTGCTACTCGAGCGCAGCATGCTTTTAACATATGTTCGTCGCTGTGATGCGTTTGGTTAGCATCAACAGCATAGATGCGCCTAATTAAATTAAGCGCATCAATAAGAAGTAAATGGGGATTCAATTATAAACTCACGCTTTTATTGTATAACAAGGAATATACTTACTGCCAGGGAGCTTCATTCTACCTTGTTCTACAAACGCTTGTAAAAGTGTGTCCATTGCTTTCATTAAATCAGGCTCGCCACTGAGGACATATGGGCCGTCTTTTTTAATCGCATTTAAACCTTCTTCTTTTACATTTCCCGCCACTATTCCCGAAAACGCACGGCGTAAATTAGCCGCTAACTGTTGTTTGGGTTGATCAAGGTGTAAATCAAGCGACGCCATGGCCTCATGAGAGGGGTAAAAAGGTTGCTGAAAATCACTGTCTATTTTCAAGGTCCAGTTAAAGTAATATGCATCCCCTTGGCTTTTACGGTATTCGCGTACACCATTCATTGCCGACTTTAACTTTTGGCTTACTAATTGAGGATCATCAATAATCACTTCAAATTTATCTAGGGCTGCATCGCCTAAAGTCATTTGAATGAATTGACACAGCTCCTCAAAGTAAGCTTCACTTTGTTTTGGACCGGTAAGAATAACAGGTAAACATTGCTTTTCGTTTTCAGGGTGCAACAAAATGCCTAATAGATACAATAGTTCTTCAGCTGTGCCTGCACCACCAGGAAAAATAATAATGGCATGAGCGGTGCGAACAAAGGCCTCAAGTCGCTTTTCAATATCGGGTAAAATAACCAGTTCATTCACAATCGGGTTAGGTGGCTCAGCTGCAATAATGCTGGGCTCAGTTAAACCTAAATAACGGTTGTTAGTTATACGTTGTTTGGCATGACCAATAGTGGCGCCTTTCATCGGGCCTTTCATTGCACCAGGCCCACAGCCAGTACAAATATTTAACCCGCGTAAGCCTAATTCGTAACCTACTTGTTTAGTGTATTTATATTCTATTTCGTTAATAGAGTGGCCGCCCCAACATACAATCATGTTAGGTTCACTATTTACTTTAAGAGCGTCGGCATTTCTAAGCATGTCAAAAACCATGTGGGTAATGGCTTTAGTTTCTTGGAGATTTTTTTCATACTTTTGGCAAATAAATAAGATATCGCGAATAACCGAAAATATGTGCTCATGTATGCCGGTGACTATGTGGCCGTCAACGAAGGCCGTTTGCGGCGGGTTCTCTAATTCAATTTTAATACCGCGTTCACGGCTTACTAAACGAATATCAAAGTCTTTATGTTTTTCGTATATATCGTTACTTACATCGGTATGGCTGCCTACATTAAGCACAGCTAAAACACAATTTCTGAATAACCTGTAGCGTTCGCTTGTTGATGACTGTTCTAGTAGGTCTACTTCTAGCTGCGATAATAAATCTAATACCCCTGTTGGGTTTAACTGTATTAGCATCGGCATTCTCCTTGATACTTCTTGGGTAAATTTACTGCGTAATTATGCCTTGTACTCAAAGGTAGAAATGCATAACACTATTTACTAATGCACAGACGATCCCGGCCTGAATTTTTAGCATCGTATAAAGCTTGATCGGCTCTATCAAATGCTTTTAGAGGGGTATCACCCTCTTTAAATTGGGTTGCGCCTAGCGAAACAGTAATTTCAATTTGTTTGTCTTTAAATTTAAACGGTATCTTTTTAATAGACTGTCTTAATTTATTGAGGTGCGCTGTCGCGTTTTCAAGTGAAGTGCGTGGCATTAATAGCACAAACTCTTCGCCGCCATAGCGTGCAATAAAGTCTGATTGCCTAATCGACTTTTGCAGCGCTTTAGCAATAACTTGTAAAGTAATATCACCCGCGGTATGGCCAAATCGATCGTTGATTGATTTAAAATGGTCGACGTCTATAACAACTAGCGTTATGTCTGACGGTTGTTCGTTAAATAAATTAATTTCGTGGTTGTAACGCTCATCAAATGCCGCGCGATTAGGCAGTTTTGTCAGGCTGTCGAGTAAGCTTTTAAATCGTTGCTCATTTAAACGTTTTTTATAGTTACTGACTTTGTTTTCTAAGCTATTAATTCTTTCATTTATTTGCGTAAAGCTGGCAACTAAAATTCTGCGATCTTTTTGTTCGAGTTGCTCTTTTTCTAAAATATCTGCACTGAGTGAGCGTAACTCGTTTTCAACTAGCTGCTTTAACGCTGTGATTGAGGTCGCATTTTTTGTTTGTGTATTTAAACTTTCTAGCTTTTCACCAATGCGTTGATTTATTGAGTCAAATTCAACATTCATTGATTCAGAGTGTTCACTGGTTGATACCAATGAGCGATGCAGCTCTTCAAGTGTTTGGTTTAATGAAGCTAAAAAGCTTTGCGCTGATTCACGTTCAACGTGAATACTTTTAACAATTAAAGTAATCACATCTATTGCGGCATCAAGTAACTGGTCAACGGCTTTATTTTTAGCAATGCGTTTTTTTATTAAATACAGTGATTCGTTGGCTTCTTCTTCTAGCACGAGCTCACTAACTAATTTAAACAGCTTTTCAGTGAGTACACTTAGATTGGGTGGTTCAAAGGTATTATTGCTTTTAGCAATTAAAGCTTGATGATAAAAGGTGATCAATTGGTTTAATATTGGGATAAACCCATGCACCGATTGTATATCGTCAAGTTGGTTATCTAATAAATGACGCAGCGTTCTGCGGGTTTCGTCAGGCAGGCCTTTCGTTTGTTGTAACTGTTTTCCTGCATTTTGTACGCTGGTTAACAGGTCGCGTTGATGCGCTAGTTGAATCGCTTCCTGATTTTTTAGCAAGGCCAAAATATCATCTACCAAAGGAGAGAAGTCTTCAAAATCCATTCCTTTGTTTAATGCGCTACGGAACTTTGCTAGGCGGTTATCAAGCTCAATATCAAGTCCTTTACAGCTTAAAGATAACTTAGCCGCAAAGTTAGAAAGGGTGTCAACTTGATGTTTACGAGCGCTTTCTATTACTCTTCTACTGTCAATTGCTTGTTTTAGTTTTTGTTCCACCGTATTGGAGCTCCTAGACACCTACACACCATTATTTTAATACCTTTATTGGTTTAGTTTACAACAAAAACATATTAATAGTAGGTATGAGATCAAAAACTTAATGTTTTTAGCAACAAAATACGAACGATCTTAAATATAAGTGTATTTATCGCTTTTAATTCACTTTTAAAATGGGTCTTGTTAATCTTGGTACAACAATACGTTATATAAAAAAGAGCCTTTATGAAAAAGCTACTTGCCTTATCAATTTTAGCTGCCTGTTCAGCACCGGTATTTGCCGACGTTAATTACGCTTTAAACATTTCTCAGCCAGAGCATCATTTAGGTGATGTGAACGTAGAATTTCCTAAAACGGCGCAGTCTTTCTTAGATGTGAAACTTCCAGCATGGCGCACTGGTCGTTATGAAATTTTAAATCTTGCCAATGGCGTTCGCTACTTTAAAGCCAGTGATGATGAAGGTAATGCATTAAAGTGGGAAAAGATTGACCACAGCACATGGCGCGTTCATTTAAATGAACCCACTGAAGTAAATATAGATTACCAAGTGTATGCCAATGAGCTAGGTAAGCGCGCCCGCCATATTGACGACAGCCATGCCTTTATTGATGCATCAGGCTTTTTTATGTTTAGCGAATCATTTCGCCAAGAGCCAGTAACGGTTGAATTAAACGTCCCTAAAGCATGGCGCTCTGTGTCAGGCATGGAAAATTATAAAAATAAGCACAGCTTTAAAGCCAGTGACTATGATGTATTAGTTGATTCGCCAATCGAAACCGGTATTAACGAGCTACGCACTTTTGAAGTTGATGGCCGTGAGTACGAACTGGTGGTATGGGGTGAGGGCAATTATGATATTGAACTGATGCTAACCGATTTGAAAAAGCTAGTGGCTACCGGCAATGTGATTTGGGACAGCTACCCGTATGAACGTTATGTATTTATGGTACACGCTACATCAGGCGCAAGCGGGGCAACTGAGCACTTAAACTCAACGATTATTCAGCGCCCACGCGACCGCTTTGCTAAACGTGAAGACTATTTAGGTTTTATAAGTACTGCAGCTCATGAGTTTATTCATACTTGGAATGTAAAAGCGTACCGTCCTAAAGGGCTTGCGCCATATGACTACACTAATATTAATTATTCAAAATTGCTATGGATAGCAGAGGGCTCTACCAGCTATTTTGAAGATCATTTATTAGTGCGTTCGGGTATTCAAACTAACGATGAGTTTTTTAAAGTATTAAGCAAAACCATTAACCGCCACCTCACAACACCGGGGCGTGAAGTACAAAGTGCCAGCGAAACCAGTTTTGATAAATGGATAAACCAAGGCGGCGATCACGCACGTAACTACAGCACTAATATTTATCTTGAAGGTTCATTATTGTCGATGGCGTTAGATATCGACCTACTTGAAAATAGCCAAGGTAAAATTAGCTACAGAGATGTACATAAAGCGCTTTATAAACAGCATAAATTACCGGCAGGGTTTACTGAGCAAGACGTACTGGCTATTTTAAAACAACTATCAGGGCGTGATTACAGCGCGTGGTGGCAGGCAAATGTTAGCTCACCAGCCAACCTTGATTTTGATGCACTGCTAGCAAAAGTAGGTTTAAGCTTTGAATTACCAGAAAAAGCCAAGGCCACACCAAGCTTAGATGCATTTACTAAAAATACTGGCGAGTTACTTACGCTTACCCATGTACGCCGCGATGGTGCAGCATGGCAAGGCGGCTTAACCACCGACGATAAACTCGTCGCTATTAATAAAAAGCATGTAGGTAAAGACTTAACAGCCAGCCTAGAAACCTTTAAAGCAGGCGATAAAGTCACTGTTGATTTTATTCGTCGTGATGCATTAATGTCGACTGAGCTTGTGTTGTCTGAAGACTTCGACAAACCTAAAAAAGTGGTTGCGAATAAAAATGCCACTGATGAGCAAAAAGCATTATTTAAAGCATGGATGGGTGTAGCGCATCCAAATGATGTGAAAAAAGACGACTAACATCGTATATCATATTGTTTAAAAAGGAGCTTAGGGTACAAACCCTGAGCTCCTTTTTTGTTTATTGGGCGCTATATTGTAACAATTTATCTCAGCGCAGTTGACCTTACTCATACTTAATGAGTAATCTGCAGGTTCAATAATAAAAGGGATTCTATAATGCGTTTAAAACCTCTTGTTGCCACTTTGGTAGCAACCTGTTCACTGGCACTTTCTTCTGCGGCCAATGCCGATGAAGGTATGTGGCAACCTCATCAGCTACCAGAGCTGGAATCAATTTTAAAAGCCAAAGGCCTTGAAATCAGTGTTGATTCAATTTCAAAATTAACCGAATTTCCAATGAATGCGGTTATTAGCTTAGGCGGATGTACAGCCTCGTTTGTTTCGCCAAAGGGCTTAGTTGTTACTAACCATCACTGTATTTATGGCTCAGTGCAATATAATTCAACGCCTGAAAACAACATACTTGAAAACGGCTTTTTAGCAAAAACACCGGCTGAAGATTTACCTGCTGCGCCAGGTTCACGTGTGTACGTTACAGAAACAGTGACCAACGTGACTGATAAAGTAATTAGCGGCACTAACGAGCTAAGTGCAAAAGCACGCTACGATGCGTTAGAAAAAAATCAAAAAGCCCTCGTTGCAGAGTGTGAAGCTGATGCTAGCTACCGTTGTAATGTATATTCGTTTCATGGTGGTTTAGAGTTTTACCTTATTAAATCGCTGGAAATTAAAGATGTACGTTTAGCGTATGCACCTGCTATGGGCGTAGGTAAATACGGTGGCGATATCGATAACTGGATGTGGCCGCGTCACACAGGCGATTTTGGTTTTTACCGCGCCTATGTAGGTAAAGACGGCAAACCAGCAGAATACAGCGAAGACAACGTACCGTACGTGCCTGAGTCTTACTTAAGTGTAAGTGCTAAAGGCGTGCAAGAGGGTGATTTTGTCATGGTTACTGGCTATCCAGGACGAACCAATCGTTACCGTATTGCGGCAGAGGTCGATTATGTATTTAACGACAGCTACCCTAAAGCGCGCATGCACAATACTAAATACGTGTCATTAATTGAAGAAAACTCAGAAGATGGCAGTAAAGCGCGTATTGCTTACGAAAGCACCATAGCTGGTTATAACAACTACATTAAAAACTATGGCTCGATGATCGAAAGCTTTAAAAAAGGCACCATGTTTGAGCGTAAAAAGCAGTTTGAACAAGAACTTACAAGCTGGATAAACAGCGATAGCGAACGTAAACAGCGCTACGGTAACGTACTTAATGAGTTATCAGCACTTGTTGCACAATCGCAAGAGCACAGTGAGCGCGACCGTATGATAGGCTATGTTCACCGTTCACAAATGATCAGCACGGCACGTCGTTTATACCGTTTAGCTTATGAAAAACAAAAGCTAAATAGCGAGCGTGAATCGGGTTATCAAGAACGTGATTTACCGCGTATTAAATCGGGTTTAGAGCGTATGTCACGTCGCTTTGACGCAAACGTAGATAAAGCCATATTACTGCACTTTTTAGAGCAATATGCAGCATTACCTAAAGCAGAGCGTTTCAGTGAAATTGATAAAGCCTTTGCTTTAGAAAATGGGTTTGATAAAGCAAAACAAAGTGCATTACTTGATGAAATGTACGCTAAATCAACGCTTGATAACGAAATTGTACGTAATTCATTATTTGAGCAAACGCTTAGCCAATTAAACCAAAGCCAAGACCCATTCATGCAATATGCAAAAGCCATATTCACGGTAATGAAAGCTGAGGAAGATAAGTCAAAAGCCCTTGCAGGTAAGTTACAAGCCGCTCGCCCAGAGTTAATGAGTGCGATTATTGCCTTTAATAAAGCGCAAAACAAACCGGTTTACGCCGATGCAAATAGCACATTACGTGTAACTTACGGCACGGTAGGCGGGTATTCTCCGCAAGATGGTTTAGTGGCCACGCCGTTTACCTCACTTGAAGGGTTGCTTGCTAAAAACACCGATGTTGACCCATTTAATGCGCCTAAAAAGCTGCAAGAGCAAATTAAAGCGAAGCTTTATGGTGATTACACAGGTGGCATGAATACCGTACCGGTTAACTTTTTATCAAACGTAGACACAACTGGCGGTAACTCAGGTTCACCAACACTAAATGGTAAAGCTGAGCTGGTGGGTTTACTGTTTGACGGTGTGTACGAAAGCATTATTGGTGATTGGGATTACAACCCAGAGCTAAATCGCTCAATCCATGTAGATTCACGCTACATGCTGTGGGTAATGGATAAAGTAGATAACGCCCAAAACTTATTAGACGAAATGAAAATCGTAAAATAAGAAGCAGTTAAAATAACAAAAAGGCGCTTACCTTAATCGGAAGCGCCTTTTTTTGTTTAAACATTTTCGGCGATTAATTTAACTTAGGGTACGGGCTACGGGCTACGGGCTACGGGCTACGAGGTTCGGGCTGCGGGCTGCGGGCTACGAGCTGCGAGGTTCGGGTTGCGGGGGGAGTTAATTTGTTTTTAGCAGTAAGTATCTTTAGTAGCAGCGATTTTATATCGCTTCAGAGTTAAGCCTAAATAAGTATTTACCACCGAGAACACAGAGTTAACAGAGAAATACTTAAAAGATATGAATCCATCTCTGTGCAGCGCAAAGCGCCTCGGGATTCTCTGTGGTGAAAAAACTGTTTTTAGCAGTAAATGTCTTTCGTAGCAGCGACTTTATATCGCGTCAGAGTTAAGCCTAAATAAGCATTTACCACCGAGGACACAGAGTTCACAGAGAAATGCTTAAAAGATATCAATCCATCTCTGTGCAGCGCAAAGCGCCTCGGGATTCTCTGTGGTGAAAAAACTGTTTTTAGCAGTAAATGTCTTTCGTAGCAGCGACTTTATATCGCGTCAGAGTTAAGCCTAAATAAGCATTTACCACCGAGGACACAGAGTTCACAGAGAAATGCTTAAAAGATATCAATCCACCTCTGTGTAGCGCAAAGCGCCTCGGAATTCTCTGTGGTGCAAAAATTGTTTTTATCAGTAAATGTATTTCGTAGCAGCGATTTCATATCGCGTATTTATGGACATTAGCATTTTACTCGCGCCTCGTAGCTCTCACTTCTCTTTGTTAAATAAGGTCTTTAAGTGATTTATGCACAAAGAGGGCGAAGAGACGCTGCGCTTTCAGAGGAAGGTATAAAACAAGGTTGTTTGGTGGTTTAGGTTACTAATTTGCTGCTCATTCACTTCTCTTTGTAGAATAAGGTTTTTAAGTGATTGATTTACAATGAGGGTGCAGAGACGCTGCGCTTTTTTAGGAGCAAGGTGTTTTTAAATATAAACTTTTTAATAATGGTAAATACGTGCGTTTAATTTACTAAATGCCAACCAACATAATTTTACCTTGTGCCATGCCCTCAAGCTGGCAGCTAAAATCAATGCGCTTTTCAGCAGGTGTTTTATACAGCAAAGTGAGTTTACGAAAAGGCGTGGTAATCACTTTGACCGTTTTGATTTGTAAACTAACGCGTGTTCGTTTGTCTAAAAAGGCAAAAGCCGTTTCCGTTAACGCTTTTTTACATGCGCTTAATGCTGTATTCGTTACAACGCCTGACAATATAGAGTTACTGATATCTTCAGCCGACAAGCTGCTATAGCCACTTGCCATTACGCAGGCAGCATAAATATCAAGTATGGCAATGGCACGTACTTTTTGACTTTTTGGATCCTCATAAACAGCCATGACGCAGGGTACTTTAGACTCATCAAATACCTGAGGTTGAATTGTGTTTACGATTAAGGACTGACTTATATGTTTATGAAACAATCGTTCTAATTGCGACAGTTTTGGTAACGCTAAATCACTGTTTAATTCAATTTCATCAGGGATGATTTCGTTATTTTCAACAAGCTGTACTAAAGGCAATAATTTATCGTGTAGTTGCGCGTCTGTGAAAGGCTTTGATAATACAAAGGATGCACCAAAGCTAATAGCTTCTTCAATTTGAGATTTTTCATCAACGGTGGTCAGCATTGCCACTATTATATTAAGTTGCCTTTGCTTTATTGCACGTAATAACGTAACTCCACACATATCAGGCATATGCCAGTCTGTAAGGACAATATCGGGGTGCCAACTACCAATCAGCGTTAACGCAGATTTAGCATTGTTGGCTTTTTCTATTAATAATTTTCGATAGCCAAACTTTTCCAACCCTCGGCGTACAATTTCAAGTGTTGCATGGCTGTCATCCACGATAAGTATTTTCACACAGGTAACTTTTTTTTAATGTTGTTGTTATTATGGCAGATTTTTTTCACAGCGCTAAACTCTAGTAAATAAACACTTAATTTAAGATAACTAAATAATGCCATATGCCGTTTTTCCGCCAGAGGTTTATCATTATATTGCTATAAATTTTGGGCTACTTATTTTAGCCGCGTGGTTTTATATTCTTTTACTGATACTCAGAGAGTTTAGGGCTTTTGCGTTGAGTATGGTTAAAAGTAACGGCACAATGGATGATGCGACGTTAGCTATGTGCAGAGAGTCTGTTGACAATGCCATGAGCTATGTTAACGATAATCGAAAAACTATCGCTGAGTTAATCAGTGTACAAATGCTGTTACAACAACAATTAACAGAGGTTACTT
The DNA here is from genome assembly GCF_018732205.1 of Pseudoalteromonas sp. SiA1. Lineage (NCBI taxonomy): Bacteria > Pseudomonadati > Pseudomonadota > Gammaproteobacteria > Alteromonadales > Pseudoalteromonadaceae > Pseudoalteromonas > Pseudoalteromonas sp. SiA1. The sequence goes on from NZ_CP076085.1 coordinate 152,959, forward strand.
CATCAACCAAAGATCATGTTACCGAAAAAGAACAACAGCTAATTGATGATCTCAATAAAAAATTAAAACGCTCGCATCAGTTAATTCGCAAACTAAAAGGGGATCTCGATAAAAGTGTTGAAAAATTAAAAGTTACCCGTCAAAAGCTCTATGCACAATATGATGCAGTGACTGTGCTTCAAGAAGAAAAAGACCAGCTACAAGCAGATTATGAAGCGCTTAAAACCGCAAGCGAAAATAGTGATAAAACATCAAGCACAGATACATCCTCAACGCCCGATCAAACAAGACTACTTAACACTTTAAACGAATATAAAAGGCAAATTGCAGAGCAAGACCAACTACTACAGCAATTGCAGTTACAAACAGACGGGCCAGAAAGTAGTGAGGAGTTAGACACACTCAAGCAAGAGCTAGAAAAAACACAGTACGCACTTAAACACCTTACAAAAGAAAAAAAATTCATTGAAGGGCGCTATTTGGAAATGATGAAAAATAGCCAAAAACCAAGCTAGCCAACAATTTTTTTTCAGTCTGAGCCAGTAAACGTTATTACTGTGTTTTGTGCTTATTCACTTCTCTTTGTAGAATAAGACCTTTTAGTGAACGTAAAAAAGCCATATATTGCCCTGTAGCAGCGATCTCACATTGCGCCAGAGTTAAGCTTAAATAAGTATTTACCACCGAGGACACAGAGTTCACAGAGAAATGCTTAAAAGATATCAATCCATCTCTGTGTAGCGCAAAGCGCCTCGGGATTCTCTGTGGTGCAAAAACTGTTTTTATCAGTAAATGTCTTTTGTAGCAGCGATTTCATATCGCGTATTTATGGGCATTAGCATTTTACTCGCGCCTCGTAGCCCGAAGCCTCCCATCCACTTCTCTTTGTAGAATAAGGTCTTTTAGTGATTTATTAACAAAGAGGGCGAAGAGACGCATCGCTTTTAGAGGAAGAGATAAAACAAAGCTGTTTTTAGCTAGTCACTACCATATAGTGCAACGTTATCTTTGCTGAGTATGTAAGGTGACGATTTATAGTAAACAAAGAACCAGCCTAATATGGCTAATATTACGCCTAAACCGTACTCACTGAGAATCTGAATATACATTATCAATCTAAACACGACTGCTGAATACAATAAAAATATAGCCCAGAATAATTTTGAGCTGATAAGTTTCAATCTCAACTGACAATTGGCACATTTAAAGTAAAACGGGAATGCAGATAAAGAAAAGCTGAAAACATCTATTTTATGTTCACAGCGAGGGCATAGACTCATAAATTTCCTTGTACTTTTAACGCCTCGTTAAGAGGCAAAAATTGTTGGCTAAAGTTAGCGACGAAGGAGCAAAAGCCAACTGTTTTTTGTCCTTTTAAACGACTTATTAGCCTTTTTTATACAGCTTACCACCAATTACAGAATTACTCTTTTTATGTGCAATATAGCGTTTTGCTCCTTGGTTTATACCGTGACTATCCGCCCAGTCGTCGTTCCAATCATTTACTTTCTTTAATGGATCATCGTAACTTAAAGGAAACTCTAAAAAATCAAAAATGGCAATGACAGATTTGTTAGCTAAACCACCAGATGAAGGGCTAGGTATGTTTTCATGAATATTTACAGATACACATACAGTTTTACTGCCACCTTTGATAGCAGCCTCATCAAGATTTTTTTCTGTTTCCCAATCATCGATTCCATAAAAGAATTGAGGAGGCAATGCTTGTTTATTTTTATCACCGTCTACGGTTATAGAAAAGGTACGATAAAGCTCCGTTCTAAGTCGCTCTTCTGAGACCTCGAAAGCTTGAATGATGTCATTAGTCTCAATTTTATTTTTTAAAGCTATTGCTTGTAACAATAATCGCGAAGCTCTAACCCAAATAATTCGATCATTATTTTTATCTTTTAATAAGTCGTAGACTTCATTGAAAGATTCTCTAGCGATATTAAGATAAATTTCATCGCTCTTTCTTAGACGATCATTTTTTTGATGGTGCCTATCTCTTACGAAAGCTAAAATAGCAATCATTCCTCCACAACCAATAGATATTCCAGGTAATAAAGTTAGATTATTTTGATCAATGAAAGGTAGACAACTAATAAGCCCTAGTACCGCCATAAAAGACAAAGATAATGAAATAAATACAATAATCGCTAATAAGACTAATGATATTGAGATTACTTTTTGGTTCAATTGAACTCCTAAAAGGCTAACAATTTAATAGTGCGCTCACCGCGCATATTTATACCAGCGCTGCGCTCACTTTTCTATTTTATATAGTTTTAACAAATTACCTAACATATTACTATCACTAAGTTTTCTATTGTATTTAAGCAACGCTTAGAGGAGTAATATGCGCGCTTGGCTCATTTTCTTGAATATATGAGCGACAGTAGTTTGAACACTTAGCTAGATATAGTATTAAATCTATTTCCTTCAATATTCTTTAGTATATTTCATGTGCATTTTGTAACCATTAAATGCTACGTTAGATGTAACTATATTGAAGGAATAAATTATGAAACTTGAGTCTTTAGCGTTGCACCATGGTTATGAATCTGAAGCCACCACAAAGTCGGCGGCGGTGCCGATTTATAACACCTCTTCGTACACCTTTGATAATACGCAGCATGGCGCTGATTTATTTGATTTAAAAGTGCCTGGTAATATTTATACCCGCATAATGAACCCAACCAATGCGGTGCTTGAGCAGCGTATTGCCGCGATGGAAGGCGGTATTGGTGCGCTGGCTGTGGCCTCGGGTATGGCGGCGATTACCTATGCGATTCAATGTTTATGTGAAGTGGGTACTAATATTGTAAGCACCAGCCAAGTGTATGGTGGTACTTATAACTTATTTGCCCACAGCTTGCCGCGCCAAGGTATAGAGGCGCGAATGATTAAAGCCGATGATTTTGACGGTTTTGAAAACGCCATTGATGAAAACACTCGTGCAGTTTTTTGCGAATCAATTGGTAACCCTGCTGGGAATATAGTTGATATCGCTCGCCTTGCGAAAATTGCCCACAGCAAAGGGGTGCCTTTAATTGTAGATAACACCGTGGCTACGCCGTATCTGTGTCGTCCATTTGAGTTAGGTGCCGATATTGTGGTGCACTCACTCACTAAATACATTAACGGCCATGGAACCGCGATTGGCGGCATGATTGTTGATTCGGGCAAGTTTGACTGGAAAGCCAATGCAACCCGTTTTACGATGATGAATGAGCCTGATCCGTCGTACCATAATGTAGTGTATACCGATGCGTTTGCTGAAGCGGCATTTATTGGGCGTTGCCGCGTTGTACCACTTAGAAATACCGGTGCGGCGCTTGCGCCTAAAAACGCATCAGACATTTTAATTGGCCTTGAAACATTAGGGCTTAGAATGGATCGTCACTGTGAAAACGCGCAAAAAATTGCTGAATATTTAGAGAGCCATCCTAAGGTGCTTTGGGTTAATTATGCGGGATTAAAATCAAGCCCGTATAACGAAATAAGCCAAAAAATTACCAATGGTAAAGCGTCAGGTATTTTAAGTTTTGGTATTGCGGGTGGCCTTGAAGCCGGTACGCGGTTTATTGATGCTCTAAACATGATTTTACGTTTGGTTAATATTGGCGATGCTAAATCGCTGGCTTGCCACCCAGCATCTACCACGCATCGACAATTAAATGATGAAGAGCTGGCCAATGCTGGCGTTAGCCGCGATTTAATTCGTTTATCGGTGGGTATTGAAAACATTGACGATATTATTGCCGATGTAAGCCAAGCGCTCGATAAGGCCTAAATCGTACAGTAAATACCTCAAACTTTTTTGAGGTATTTATTTTCGCAATTAAAAAGGAGTGCCGATACATGAAATTTTTAATTTTTCTCGGTTCGGTTAGAAAAAGTACCCCACCTAAGCCTGCGCGTTTAGGGGAAAGGGTAGCGAAAGCATGTGAGCGTTGTTTGCTTGAGCATTACTCTGAGCATGAAATAGAGCTTATTGATCCGCTCGATTACGATTTAGACCCTGTGTTTAAACCGCACTTTGCCTATACGCAGGCTGAGGTACCTAAACAACTTGATGATTTAGCAGCAAAAATTAAAGCCAGCGATGGCTTTGTTATGGTGAGCCCTGAATATAATCATTCGATGAGTCCGGCACTTGCTAATTTGCTAAACCATTTTGGTAGTTCTTTATTTGGCTATAAACCCAGCGCAATTGTGACCTATTCTGCAGGGCAGTGGGGCGGCGTGCGCGCTGCTGTTGGTATGCGCAGCTTTTTAAGTGAACTGAGCTGTTTGCCGGTATCAGCAATGATCCATGTACCAAAAGCACAGGATGTGTTTATTGAAAGTGGTGACGCAAATAATGCGGCAGAGCAAACATCATGGGATAGCTATTTTTCGCGCACGTTTAATCAATTAATTTGGTGGGCAGAAGGTGCTAGCAAACAACGTGAAGCGTTAGACCCAAAGCGATTAAGTAAAGACTTTAAACGTGACCCATCACAACGTAATGCGCCTTAATGGTTATAAATTTAAGCTAGTCTTTTTTGGCATCTTCACGAGGGGAGGCCAATATAGCTTGCTTTTGCTCATCGGTTAAAATAATCCAGTCGAATATTTCGTCACTTGTGCGCCCGCACCCAGTACAGTAGCCATTCATTCTATAACATTCACCGATACAGTCTGTTTTTAAATGAGTGGATTGTTTACTGGGTGTTAGGCGCATACATTCTCTCGTAATTATTTAGTGGCGACGGGCTTTCCTACTTCTAACGAGGTAGACCAGGTTTTAATTTTTGATAAGGTTTTGCTGGTATAAACAGAAATAACCGGCGATTTATCATCAAGTACAAAGGTGGTGCGCAGAGAGGTTTCCGACTCTTTTTGTGTTTCTAACCAGTTGCTATTTTTTGTTAAACATTGGCGAGTGAGCTCAACGGCTTGTTTATGCATGGCAACGGCTTGTTGCTGGTCTTTGTAGTTTTCTTGACAGCGATAGGTCACGGTTTGATTGTTAAAGCTGGTTACTTGGCAGTTATTGCCAAATACGTTGTACTTTGCGCTCCACACATCTAAATAAGGTGTTTTTACTTTGGTGTCTTTTAACGCTGCAAAGCGATTGTCATAGGCGGCAATCAGCCCATCCATTTTTTCGCAGGGAGTTAGGTTATCTAGTTTAGCTTTTTGTTCAGTGGTTAAACTGCTACAGCCAGATAAAATTAGGCCAGTTAATACCAGCGATATATAGTTTTTCATAATGCGCTATCCTTTTGTAATAGCTATTCCTTGAACATTAGGGTCTATTGACCTTTCAAGGTTGAATTTGCAGCAGTCTGTTTGGTATTTAGGCAAGGCAGAGCCTATGTAGTGTGGTTATTCCCCATAAATAGGTGATAACGCAGCATCAATGCCAAACAGGCGCTGCCCTTCGGGTTCTGCCTAGGGGCGATTTACTCTTTGTTGCTCGGTTTTGACTTAGCCCACTAGGTTGCAAACCTCGCGCCGCGATTAAACCGCCCCTAGTTTGAACAAATTTTAATCCGTAAAGGTCAACAGACCCTAGTTAAAGAATACCTAAGGGAGGGAGTAAATGCTATTCGCAAGGTGTAATTTAAAGTGAATTTATGGTTTTAACATACTGAGTGCGCCACAAAATGGCGCACACAGTAACAGGCGGTTTTACTTATGACGCCCTTGTAGGCAAGCAACTGCATCGGTGAGCTCTAAGCCTTGACGCTGTAGTAACACAATTAAGTGATACAACAAGTCAGCCGATTCGTTAGTAAGCTCATTGTTGTCGTGTTTCATTGCCGCAAGCGCCACTTCAACGCCTTCTTCACCTACTTTTTGGCAGCTGCGGCTTAAGTCTTCAGCAAATAAGGACGCGGTGTAGCTTTTAGCTGGATCGTCGTTTTTACGTGCAACAATCACATCTTCAAGTTGCGCTAAAAAGCTTAAGCTTGGTTTTGCAGCATCGCCAAAACAGCTTTGCGTGCCTAAATGGCACGTTGGCCCTTCTGGGTTTGCCAATACTAAAATTGAATCGTAGTCGCAATCTGTATGCACAGAGACCACGTTTAAGTAGTTTTCTGATGACTCGCCTTTGGTCCATAAACGCGATTTAGAACGCGAATAAAAAGTAACCTTATTACTTTCAAGCGTGACAGCAAGCGCTTCGCTATTCATAAAACCTTGCATTAAAATAACGCCAGAGCGTGCATCTTGAACAATCGCAGGGATCATCTCGCTTTTTGCGAAATCAACTTGAGTTAGGTTTTCTTGCGTTACTAGCATAATCTGGCTGCCACTTGGTTATCTATTAAAAATTGTTTTAGTTCGCCAATGTTAATCACGTTTTTATGAAAAACACTGGCTGCGAGTGCACCATCTACTTTGCTTTGTTTAAATACATCAACAAAATCTTGCATTGTGCCTGCGCCCCCTGAGGCGATTAAAGGAATGTCGCATAGCTCGCGTATTTTGCTTAGTTGCTCGTTGTCGTAACCATTACGAACGCCATCTTGGTTCATACAGTTTAAAACAATTTCGCCAGCGCCTAAGTCTTGTACCCGCTGAACCCACTCTTGGGTTTTATAACGAGTACGGCTTGAGGCATTAGGATCGCCTGTAAGCTGATACACTAAGTATTCACCGGTTGTTTCATCGTAAAAGCTATCAATACCGACAACCACACACTGCTTGCCAAACTCATCGTGTAACTCTTTTATAAGCTCAGGACGAGCAATGGCAGGGCTATTAATGCTGATTTTGTCAGCGCCGCGTTCAAGTACGCGCGCTGCATCGGCTACAGATTTAATGCCACCCGCTACACAAAATGGAATATCGATATGGCGGGCAATATTTTCTACCCAATTTACATCGAGTAATCGTTTTTCAACGCTTGCACTGATCTCGTAAAATACCAGTTCGTCGGCACCGGCTTCACTGTAGGCTTTAGCAAGTGTTAAAACATCGCCGACTACCTCATGGCCCTTAAATTTAACGCCTTTAACGACTTGGCCGTCTTTTACGTCTAAACAAGGAATTATGCGTTTTGATAACATGCGCTTACCTCGTTTTTAAAATTCTGGATTGTAATATGGTTATTATTACGTTTGTTATTGGTATAACTCATTAGAAAACACATAGACTGCACTTGATATGTTATATTTTTAATAAAAATGAATAGTTAATTTAATGAATGAATCTAAATGCATTACTATGCAATGAATTCTTGGCTCCACTATATAATAAAACTTGCGCTATGTTAATGGTAAAAGCTAGAACTAAAAGTGATAATTCATTCCGGAAAAACGCGCAATCTTGAAACCGTATACTAAATTCATAAAATACTAAAAATTAGCGTGTTTCTTTAGAAAACCGATAGCAGTTTCGACCGGAATTTTTAGCCTCGTAAAGTGCTTGGTCTGCGTGTGTTTTTACTTCTAAGCTAGTATGAGCTTGTCCGTTTGTGATGGTAATTCCTATACTTATTCCGAGCGTGCGTTTTTGGTCAAATAAAATAAATGGTTTGCTAATATTTGTAATGATTCTTTGTGCTATCTCAGAGATCACGTCTTTATCATTTAACTGTGGCAAAATTGCTGCAAATTCATCTCCACCTATTCGAGCAATAATATCGTGCTTACGTAAACAGCTTTTTATGCGCGTTGCAACTTCTTTAAGTGCTTCATCGCCTGCACCATGGCCTAACTCATCATTTATTGGCTTGAAGTAATCTAAATCTAAATACATGAGGACTAATGGTGACTCATTGAACTGGGCTTTATTTAGTTCTTTATCAAGCTTATCTAAAAATATCCTACGGTTATAAAGTCCTGTTAAGCTATCTACAAACGCATAACTTTCTACTTTGGCCTCGTATTCTCGTCTGGCGATAGTGTGATTAGCAAAGGTGTAAATAACAAATATCATTAATAACATTACACCTAGATAGAGCAAAACAATCAATTTTTTTAAACTACTAAATTCGTTTTCAATCAGTGATAGAGGGACCTTATTTACTAACTTCCATTTGGGCCATTTCCCGTTGCTATTTCTCTGATTATCAAGTGTTGGTACTTGATCTAGTAAGGTCATGTGTTCAAAAATATAAATGTTGTTATCCTTTTCAATGATCCCATTTGTTTTAGTTTCCATCGCTTGCCATATATCTGGATGGATATCTTGAAAACGTTGCTGGGGTTTATTGGCAAACATAAAAGCCCATTGTTTTTGTACATCACCAAATAACCAGTAACTTTCTTCATTAAAGAGCATAATGTCACCTAGTGAGCTTTTAGAAATATTTTCTAATTGACTAAGTAAATGCACACCTCCGAGATTTATTATAAGTAAGCCAATCTTTTCATTGTTTTTGTCAACTAGCACTGAGCCTAAACGGATCATTGGTTTTAATGGCCTTTCAATTTGACCATTTTCAATATTTAAATCTAATGGAGATATAAAAATATCATCAGGGCTGAGCTTTATCCCGCGTTTATAGTAGTATCGATCGCTTTTATCTTGAAGCTTGTCTGGAGGTACGATAACGGTACTGTTATTTTCTCTTTGCACCCTTATTAACTCTTGGCCTTTTAAGCTAAGAATTCTTATTTGGGTGTAATAATTTTTTATGGTGATAAAATTAAAATAGTCCTGTTCTAATAGTGTTTTGTTTTCATTACTAAAAAAACGCTGTTCCTTAAAGTGGTGATTATTTTTAAGAATTAACAGATCACGAGATGCATGATTAAGTTGTTGTAAAAACGAATATTTAGCTTGTTTTAACTCATTTTTCTCTTTTTGAATAACAGAACCTATACGCGTTTGTATTTGGTTTTCGTAAAACATATACAAGGCAATATATAAAATAATTGCAGAGCAAAAATAGGTCAGTAGGCTAGTAAATATGGTTGTGTTTAGCTTTTGCGAATTTTGCTCTTGTAAGGGCAAGAAGGCAGGTTTAATAATGGAAAAGTAAATTATTGGCACACTGAGACTACTGAGTATTAAGCTATCAATTGCTATGACTTGCCATTGCTGTAAAACAAATTCGTCAAAATTAAAGGCAAACATAACTAAAGCCTCAATCGTAAAAACGATCATAGCTATTTTAAATGTTAGGAATTCGGTTCTCGATTGTTGGTTTTTTACAAAGTCACTATCATTAAATAAGTAGTGAATAGTAATAATAGCAATGAATGAGATAAGGCTGGCATCTAATATTACAGAAAACCAGATGCCTGTATATTTCGTAACAAATGATGCCAATAACATCATAATAGTGGCTTCACTTAACGCCAGTGATATAAAAAGAATAAGTAAGCGTTGTAATGGCATATAAAGTTTCCGAGCCAATTATTATTGAATAACAAAAGCGACTAAATTTAATATAGGGCGGACAGTAGAATTGTTATCGTTAATTTAAAAATACTGCTGTTTGATATTAATATAATAATTAGAAAGTGCGTTTATTGCCATTATGGTTGTGCGTTTATTCTGTAATTTTTGACTAAAGTAGGGTGAATCTTGATCAAAGTGTTCATAACATTTGACCAAGATTCAGTGTGATCAACAATTAACTATGTATATGTTCATCTGTTTTTACGTTCATAAATATCGCGTAGAGTACGGGGATCACAATTAAAGTCAGTAGGGTGGCAAACAGTAACCCAAACACCAGTACCACTGACATCGATTGGAAAAACGCATCAAAATACAGTGGAATAACCCCTAGTACAGTGGTGAGTGTGCCCATCATTACTGGTCTTACCCGACTATTTGCCGAATCGATAATGGCATTATAAGCAGGTTTTCCTTGGCGAATTTCCATATCCATCTGATCCACTAATACAATGGCATTTTTAATCAATAAACCAGAGAGCGACAGTAATCCTAATATACCCATAAACTCTAATGGGATTTGTGTAGTAACCAGCCCAAAAACAACACCAATTAAGGCTAATGGCACCACAAGCCAAATAATAATAGGTTGTTTTAATGCGTTAAATAACACAATAACAATGAGTACCATGGCTAAAAAACCCAGTGGAATAGTTGAGGCCAGCATTTCGTTAGACTCTTTCGATTGACCATATTCGCCATCCCATTCTAGGCGGTAGCCTTGTGGTAGTTCAATGGCTTCTATTTTTGGTTTTACTCTATTAAATAACTCAGAAGCAAGCTCCCCTGGCAGTGGATCGGCTTGGGCTTTTATGGTCCATTCACGGTCTTCACGTTTTAATATGCCGTCGCGCCATACGGTTTTAAAGCCATTGGTGACTTGAGCAAGAGGCAGTGTTTCACCGGTGATATTGCTTTGCACTTGAATGTTACCAATGTCGTTTATGTCTACGCGTTCTTTTTGTGGCGCTCTGACGATAATAGGAATGAGCTCTTCGCCTTCACGATACTGCCCAACCACTTGCCCTGAAAAGTTTTGTTGCAGTGCTTCAGCAACAGCTTTGCGCGTTACACCTGCGCGCTGTGCATTAATGGCTGAGTACTGTGGCTCAATAACACTAATGCGTTGTCGCCAGGTGTCTTTAATTGATAACGCACCGCCATCATCAATTAATATGGCTTTTGCTTTTGCTGCCAGCTCTCTTAATACACTCGGATCGGGGCCTTTAAATGTGGCTTCTATTTTAGAGCCACCACCTGGGCCCATTACAAAGCGCCATACTTTGCCTTGCGCATCCACAAAGTTATTATCGATGTAGTTTTGTACCCTAGGTAAGAGTTGATCTAGTTTTTTATAGTCATCGACTTTAGCTAAAATTTGCCCGTAAGAACTGTTGGGTGATTCGCTGCCATAAATAAGCATGTAACGTAATCCGCCACCGCCAATAAGAGTTTGTATGCCTTCAACGCCGTTTTGTTGTTTTACAAACGCTTCAAGTTTGAGCATGTCTTTTTTGGTTTTTTCAATATCGGTGCCTTGTGGTAACCAAAAATCAACCACCATTTGCGGCGTGGTGGAAGCTGGGAAAAACCCTGATTTTACAAATTGAAAACCCCACATAGACACACTAAACATGGCAACCACTACAGTAACCGTTAACCAGCGATGATGAAGTGCCGACACCACAACCGATTGATACAGTGCCATGAGTTTATTAGGTTTTGCTGAACCAGAGGTATCGGTATCTTGTTCTTTAAATAAGCAATAACAAAACAGGGGAGTTAGGGTAATGGCAAATAACCAGCTGTATAACAAAGAGATTAAAATAACCCAAAATAAATGGCCGGTAAATTCAGCGGTATCGCCCGGTGCGAGGCCAATAGGTGCAAAGGCAACAATGCCGACTAATGTGCCGCCAAGTAGTGGCCATTTAGTTTGTTTTACAACTTCACTGGCAATGTCTAACTTTTTACGCCCTTGTTGTGTGCCTACTAAAATTCCTTCTGTCACCACAATCGCATTATCAACCATCATACCGAGGGCAATAATAAGCGCACCTAAGGAAATACGGTGCATGGGTATACCGCTAAAGTCCATGGTAGCAAGGGTCGCAAAAATAGTTAGCAGTAACACGGCGCCAATAATAATCCCAGAGCGCAACCCCATAAATAGCAGTAGCGTGACCATGACAATCACCAGCGCGACTAATACATTAACCACAAAGTTATCGACTGAGTCTTGTACCACTTTTCCTTGGTGGTAAAACTCAAGCACGCTGATGCCAAGCGGTCTGAGGTTTTCAGTTTGCTTTACTTTATCATCAACGCGGTCAAACACTTTTACCACATTAGCGCCTAATACACTGGCAACCCCCAGGGATATGGCAGGCTTAGAGTTGTAGCGCACTAACTTGGTTGCTGGGCTTTGAAAACCGCGGTATACATTGGCAATATCTTTTAGGTAAATTGTTTTACCTTTAGCGCTGGCACTTACCAGTAGGTTTTTAATGGTATCAACGGAGTTTAATTCGCCGGTGGGGTCAATAAAAATACGTTGATCGCCAATTTGGGTATTACCTGCACTCAATACGGCGTTTTGTTCATCCAAAATACCGTAAATGTTATTGATAGATACACCTAAAGAGGCTAACTCTTCTCGAGCAATTTCTACAAATATCCCCTCTTGTTGTACGCCCGTCATGGCAACTTTCGCTACACCGTCTACTTGTAAAATGTCACTTTGTAGCGTTTTAGCATAGGCATGCAGTTCATCGGGGGAGTAACCTTCGGCAGTAATTAAATAACTCAAACCATATACATCGCCATAATCATCAAACACTTTTGGGGTCCCTGTACCAGGAGGAAGTGTTGGGCGAGTATCGTTAATTTTGTTTCTGAGTTTAGTCCAAATAACTTGTAGCTCAGATTTGGTTGGCGAAAATTCTGATTTAATTTCTACTTTAATTTCAGATAAGCCCGTTGATGAGGTCGACGATATAGTATCGACTTCTTGTAACTCTTGAATGGCACGCTCAAGCGGCTCGGTCACTTCTTTAGCAACTTCAAGCGGGCTGGCGCCTGAATAAGAAACAAATACTTGCGCGGTGCGAATTATAAATTCGGGGTCTTCAAACCGAGCCATGTTTTTGTATGACGAAAAACCAAAGCCAAGCGTTAAAATGATGAGTATAGTGCTAATTAATTTATTATTTATTGTCCACTTTGCTAAATCCATGATTGCACTCCTATGCTTTAGTCCAAGGACGTACTTTCATACCCTCAGTCACATAGTTTGCACCTGCACCTACAATCACATCACCTGCTTTTAAGCCCTCAGTAATAATTAGTTGTTCGCCAATACCTTGCTCAATAGCAACGAGTGTTTTTGATACTTGCATTGTTTGTTGGTCAACAGTCCATACGAAATGCTGGCCGTTTTCTTCAAAAATAGCAAAGGTAGGGACAGCCAGTCGTGTTGCGTTTGAACTTGTTTGACGCTCTATTTTTAGGCTGGCATTCATGCCAGGTAATATATTAAGGTTATTGGGTACAGCAAACGAAAAGCGTACTTCATAGGTTTGACTGGCTGAGTCGGCTTCTAAATTGGCACGTCTAAATGTCGCAGGGATAGGCGCAGCCGATACATCTTGTAAAATAACAGTCGCTACATTGTTTTGTTTAGAATCTACCGTGGCCACAATAGACGCGGGAATATTTACAACCGCTTCCATTTCACCTTTACCAAATAGGGTAACTACATGTTGCCCAGCACTGATGTTTTCAAGCTGCTTTACTGGAACTTCTGCAACAATGGCATCGTAAGGCGCTATGATTTTACTGTCAGATAATGCCTTTTGCGCTGAGTCATACTGTGATTCGGCCACTTCTTTTTTAGATTTTAGTTGCTCTATATCTCGCTGTGAAATAACACCGTCTTTTGCAAGCTTTAAACCACGTTGATAATCATTGTTGGCCGTTTCAAACTGTATTTTGCTCGACTTAACCTCATTAACAAAGTTTCGTTGCTCTAATGCGGCTATTACGTCTCCTTTTTTTACATTTTGCGCAGCAATAACGTTGAGCTTTTCAAGTTTACCACTGACCTGAAAGGCCAGTTTTGAACTGTTTATTGTATCTATAGTGGCAGGATAGGTGAGTGTTTTTGATTGAGAGCCATCATCAATGGTTATTAACTTAACAGGGCGTGGCTTGTTTTGCTTTTGAGTGCTGACTTCGCTATCTGAACAACCGGCTAACAACAACAGTAGCGCAATACTAATAAAATTAAATTTAGTAAAACATGGTTTATTGATCATCTTGCTTACCTTAAATAAAAAGTGCGGTGTTAATCGTTGGCATTTTTGTGTGGTTCAAAATTATAAAATGCGTAAATGTGTTTATTTTCGAATTTACCTGTAATGCTGTTTATTAAGCTATAACTACTTACTACTTGAAAAAAGCAGTAGATAACGAGTGAGTAATAAATAATATTTTAATTTCAACAGTTTATTATTGCTGTACGGTTTTGTTTTAATTTGTGTGATTTTGTAGAACGTAATAAATCAGCACCCCAATGCTTGCTTTGTATCAACATTAGTATAATTAACAATCGGCTTTTTTAAAGCGCAGCTCATAAAGATTATATTTTTGGAATTTAAAATACTTAAAGTGCGGTTTTTATTAATTGAATTGAAATATTAATTGCTTGGGGTCGGTCTTGTGAGTGTCGTGTCGGTATAACTAAATAAAAGCTATCCGATCTAAAGCATATCTCAGTAATGGTTAGCCATTAATTTAAAGACGTAATTAAAACTATGAAAAATTCCAAACATAATCATCATGAAAATAATCATACGAGGTCTAATCCTACCATGAGTAAAAAAATCACCTTAATTGCAATAATCACTTTATTTGCACTGACGATTTTATATTTTACCGGCGCTTTTAACAGCGATGCGGTTACTGCGCAGCGTTTTGTTAATTTACAACAAGGTGAGCAAGCCCATGCGGGTTTTCGTCGAGCCCATGCAAAAGGTATTTGTTTAGCGGGGTCGTTTGAGTCTACCGGTGAGCTTGCTAAATATTCGCAAGCCAAGGTATTTGATTTAGGCGCCACTCCTTTTGTTGGCCGTTTTTCTATTGCGGGCAATAACCCAACCGCGCCTGATTTAAAAGCACCGGTGCGCAGTTTAGCGTTTTCTATAACTACCAGTGATAACCAAGAATGGCGCGTAGCAATGAACACGCCTCCAGTTATGGCTGTAGCGACGCCAGAAGCGTTTTTTAAACAGTTACAAGCGCTATCCCCTGATCCGGTAACTAAAAAACGCAGCCCTGAAAAAATTAAAGCTTTTTTTGCCGCACACCCTGAAAGTGCCGCATTTAATAACTGGAAAGCCAGCTACAAACCAACTAGCAGTTTTGCCACTGAGCAATACCATAGTATTAATGCCTTTTATTTGGTTGATGAAAATAATGAAAAGCACGCCGTACGTTGGATAGCTAAACCACAATTAAGCGATGAAAACATTCAACCACTTAATAATGATTCAGCCGATGCATTGCAGCTACAACTTAAAGATCAAGTTGCTCAAGCCCCTGTTAAATTCGACATGCTGTTTAGCTTTGCAACCGCTGAAGATGATGAAAACAACCCAACTGTTTTATGGCCACAATCACGCAAAACAATTAACGCAGGCACATTAGTTATCTCAAGCCTTCAGGCGCAAGAAGGAGGCGTGTGTGCTGATATGAACTTTGATCCCTTGGTACTTCCTACAGGGATAGAGCCAAGCGCCGATCCTATATTACGTGCCCGTGGCGCGGCTTATGCTGAGTCATTTCGTCGTCGTGCTAAAGAAGTACTTTTAAATAATTAATAACAGGAAATATCGAATGAAAACAATTAATAAATACTCGGCGTCGAGTATGCTTATTCACTGGGCGATGGCGTTAATCATACTTTCTATGTTATTTCTTGGTTTGTCGATGGTGCAAAGTTTAGCGGTTTGGCAAGTAGAGGCCATTGCGCTGCATAAGTCATTTGGTATTTTAGCGTTGGTGTTAGTTGCTATTAGATTAATCAATAAAGTCGTTACCGCCAGTCCTGCATTACCACCGAGTGTGCCTAAGGCTCAAGCATTAGCCGCGCATTTAACCCAAGTTGGTTTATATGCATCTATGATTTTAATGCCGGTTTCTGGTTGGTTAATGCAAAGCGCTGATGGCCGTCATGTGAGCTTTTTTGGTTTACTTACTTTGCCTAGCCTAGTAAGTAAAGATATTGAAACGTATGCTTTTTTCCGTGAAGCACATGGTTTAATTGCTTATGCATTTTTATTGTTTATCTTTATGCATGTAAGCGCTGCGCTTTATCATGGTTTAATAAAGCAAGATGGCGTATTAGGCTCTATGTTACCTGGTAAGCATAAATAAACTAATAGTTTTATACAAAAAAGGCACAGATGCGCTCGCACCTGTGCCTTTTTTAGAGCTATATTTTTAGCTTAATTTAAGCGCGTCTTCTACGCTAAAAGCACCATCTAATAAAGACTTGCCCAAAATCACGCCGCCAACACCAAGTTCATTTAGCTTTTTAATATCATCTAACGAACTTACCCCACCCGACGCTTGTACTTTAATATCTGCATTATGATTAATTAAATCTTCATAAAGCGCAAAAGAGGGGCCGGTCATGGTGCCGTCTTTACTGATGTCCGTACATAAAAAATCAATAATGCCCAGCTCTACATAAAAATCAATAAGTTCAAATAGCCCAAACTCAGATTCATTTAACCAACCATGGGTTGCTGGCGCCCAGCCGGACTCTGTTTTATTAACATCAAGGGCAATCACAAAGTGCTCAGCGCCAAATTGTTCAATCCAAGCTTTAACCTGTTCACGCTTTTCAACTGCCATAGAACCAATAACCACTTGGTTTGCACCGGCTTTTAACCAATCGCTCACATCTTGCTCTGAACGAATACCGCCACCCACTTGGTAGGGCACATCCAGTGCTTTTGTGGCTGCTTGAATATGTTGCCACTGCTTTTTACTTGGATCGCGTGCGCCTTCTAAATCAACTAGGTGCAGTTTACCCGCGCCGCTGTCAGCGTATTCTTTTAGGCGAGCGCCAAGTTCAAAGGGGTAAAACTGTGCGGTATCATATTTACCTTGATACAAACGTACAATTTGATTTTGTAATACGTCTAATGCTGGAATAATCACTGTGTATCTCTTTTATTATTTATGAACAGTCGCTTATAACTGCCAATCTAGAAAGTTTTGTAATAAACGGGTGCCTACTTTAGCACTTCGCTCTGGGTGAAATTGCATACCGGCATAATTATCTTTAGCGACAATGGCTGAAAAAGTTTGCCCGTATTCACTACTGACTAAAGTGGCATCGTTAACGGTGTGCGCGAAGCTGTGCACATAATAAACCTGATCGTCTTTATGTAGCCCTTTGGTTAGTGGGTGCGCTTGTTGGATAGATAAATTATTCCACCCCATATGCGGTGACGTTAAACTACCTACATCCAGTGCTTTTACTTGGCCGGGTATTTTACCTAAGCATTGCACGTTACCTTCTTCGGTGCTTTCACACAGCAGTTGCATCCCCAAGCAAATTCCCATTAGCGGGCGCTGATATTCGTTAATCGCTTGCTGCCAACCATTATCGACTAGGCGCTTCATAGCCACAGATGCATGGCCAACACCAGGTAAAATAGCGCGCTCATAGCCTGCTAATTGTTCAGGTGAGGTAATAACGGTAGGCGTTTTACCTAAACGCTCAAATGCAAAGCGTACCGAGTTAATATTGGCACAACCGGTATTAATTACCGCTATCATAAACACCCCTTAGAGCTGGCTGTTTGTTGACTTGTATCTTGTGCAATTGCCATACGCAGTGCCCGTGAAAACGCTTTAAATAAGCCCTCTACTTGGTGATGACAGTTACCGTCACTTACCGACAAAATAAGGCTAATTGCAGCGTTATCACTTAAGCTTTTGAAAAAATGCTCTACCATTTGTACGTCTAAATCACCGGCTTTTTCGCGGCTAAAGTTTGCGTTTAACACAAACGAAGCACGTCCAGATAAGTCAATTTGCGCTTCGGCTTTACATTCATCCATAGGCAAAGCAAAACCATAACGGGCGATTTGTGATTTTGTGCCCAGCGCTTGTTTAAGGGCAACCCCTAAGGCAATACCAATGTCTTCAACAAGGTGATGCTCGTCTATGTGTAAATCGCCTTTGGCTTTAATGTTTAAGCCAATGTTTGCGTGGGTGCGTATTTGATCAAGCATGTGATCAAAAAAGCCAAGGCCGGTGTCTATGCTACCGTTTTTAGTCTGATCAAGATTAACCGCTACATCAATTTGTGTTTCTTTGGTGTTGCGTGTAACACGACCTTCACGGTTGGCTGTGGTCAGCTTAGTGACAATGGCAGGCCAGCTACCATCATATAAAATACCTTCACAACATAAGTTTTGCGCAAGGCCAATATCTGTTTGGCGGTCGCCAATTACAAAAGAGCGCGCTAAATCTACGTTGCCAGAGCGCATAAGCTCGGTCAGTAAGCCTGTTTTTGGCTTACGGCAATCGCAGTTTTGTTCATCAAAGTGTGGGCAAATGAGTACATCTTCAAAGTTAATCCCTTGGCTGTTGAGTATGTCCATCATTTTGTCTTGGGCTATGTCAAAATCCGCAGTAGGGAAACTGTCAGTGCCTAAACCATCTTGATTAGATACCATCACTAAGCGATAGCCTGCTGCTTGCAGTTGCAATAATGCCGGAATAACACCAGGTAAAAAAGCCAACTTTTCAAGGCTATCTACCTGTTTGTCGGTGATTGGCTCTTCAATAATGGTGCCGTCACGGTCTATAAATAAATAGGGATTACTCATGATACTTCCTGTTGTGATAGGGCTGTTGGGGTGGTTAAACCATCGAGCCAAATTTTTACTTGTTCTAATTCTTGTTCGCTACCAATTGAAATGCGTAGCCAGTCGTCTTCACCGTATAAGGTAAATGCTCGCATGACTAAGCCTTGTTCAAGGGCAACTTTAAAGCTGTTTTTATCGGCCAATTTTAAGGTAACAAAGTTGCCTTCACCAGTGAGAATTTTTAATACAGCAGGGGAGGCGTTTAACCACTCTATTAGCTTTAATTTTAAGCTGTTTAAAATGCTCACTTGGCGACGCATAGAGGTAATGGCATCAGGGGCAATGGCTTGCGCTGCAATACTCGCTACCACGCTCGATACCGGATACGGTGCAATGACTTTACGAATGGGCGCAAGTACACTGGCTTGAGCGAGGGTAAACCCGGTTCGCAGGCCTGCCAACGCAAACGCTTTTGACAGTGTACGTAGCACTACAATATTACTAAACTCGTTTATAAGTTGTGTTGCACTTTGCTCTGGGCAAAACTCAATATAGGCTTCATCAACAATCACCAATGCTTTACCTGCAAGCGCAGTGGCAATGGCTTTTACTTTATCTAGCGGCGTTAAACTACCTGTTGGGTTATTTGGATTACAAATAAACACCAGTTTTGAGCTACCGACCGCAGTGACAATATCATCAACATTGGCTGTTAATAATAACTCTTGAGTAAGCGCGTTAATAGCCACATTGTGCGTATCAGCAGTGACTTTATACATACCGTAGGTAGGCAAAAACAGCGCAATACTGTCCTTAGCTGGCTGGCAATACGTGCGTACTAAAAGCTCAATGCCTTCATCTGCACCTCGCGTCATAAGGACATTGTCGCTTTTAAGCTCGGTATAAGCTGCATAGCGATCAATAACCAATTGTGGCTGAGGGTCGGGGTAGCGATTTAAATCTTCAATACTCAACTCAAGGTTTTTAGCATATGGGCTTTCGTTGGCATTGAGCCACGTTATGCCTGTTAACTTTTCACTTTTAGCCGAGCTGTAAGCAGCAAGCGCTTTAATATTCTCGGGTAATAAGCTGGTTGCTTGGGCGCTCTCATTGCTCATTGTTTATTGCCTCTAAACGAATTGAAACCGCATTAGCGTGGGCATCAAGGCCTTCTGCGTCTGCCAGTGGTAAAATAGCTTTTGAAAGCTCTGTTAAGCCACTTTTACTAATAGTTTGTACTGTGTATGTGCGGAAAAAATCAAGCAAGTTTAAGCTTGAGTATGTCGCGCTATAACCGTAAGTAGGTAATACGTGGTTAGTACCCGATGCATAATCGCCAGCCGATTCTGGTGTGTAGTCGCCAACAAATACTGAACCTGCATTTTTAACCGCATCAAGGTACGGGCTTGCATCTGCCAGCTGTAAAATTAAGTGCTCTGGCCCATATTGCGCTGATACATCAAATGCTTGCGCTATTGAATCCACTAAAATAAGTGACGAATTGGCCAACGCTTGTTCAGCGGTGTCTTTTCGGCTTAAGTTAGCTAATTGACGAGTAAGCGCGTCTTGTGTTTGTTTAATAATAGTTTCGCTGTTACACAATAAAATAACTTGCGAGTCGGCGCCATGCTCTGCTTGTGAGAGTAAATCGGCCGCAATAAACTCTGGATTTGCTCGTTCATCTGCTATCACTAATACTTCAGATGGACCTGCTGGCATATCAATCGCCATTCCTGGAATTGTTTGTGCAACTAACTGCTTTGCCATAGTCACAAAGCTATTACCTGGGCCAAAAATTTTATTCACTTTAGGTACTGATTCAGTGCCGTAGGCCATTGCAGCAATCGCGCCTGCACCACCGCTTTCAATAATAGTGGTGATACCACATAATTTAGCAGCATATAAAATAGCAGGATTTATTGCTTTATCGCCTTGTACTGGGGTAGTGAGTACCACGGTTTTTGCACCGCTTAACTGCGCCAATACACCTTGCATTATAACTGACGATGGCAATGGGGCACTGCCCCCAGGGACATAAATACCGACCGCTTCGATGGCTTGATATTTCAGTTCACATTCAACGCCCGGTTGAGTCGATAACTTAATATCTTTAGGCAGTTGCGCTTGGTGAAAACATTTTACATTTGCATAAGCGGTATCAATTGCATACTTAAGCTCAGGGCTTAGCATTTTCTCAGCGGCATTAATTTCATCAAGTGGAACACGTAAACGCGGCTCAGCTCGGTTATCAAACTCTTTTGCTAACGCCAGTAATGCAGCATCGCCTTGCGCATTTACTTTTGCCAAAATAGTTTGGCAAATACTTTCTACTTTTTCACTCGCTGATACAGCAGGGCGCATCAGCGCCGCTGCTTGAACCTGTGATGATTCTTCATTCCAACGAAGCATGGCTGTTACTCCATCATTTTTTCAATTGGCATAACTAAAATAGAATTCGCGCCGAGTGCTTTAAGTTGCTCCATGGTTTCCCAAAATAACGTTTCGCTACTTACCATGTGCAATGCTACATATTCGTCAGATCCTGCTAGTGCAAGTAATGTAGGTTGACCAGAACCAGGCAGGATTTCACAAATTTCATCCAGCTTGTCTTTTGGTGCGTGTAGCATGATGTATTTGCTTTCTTTGGCTTGCTTAACACCACGCAAACGCGGCATCAATTTATTGATAAGCGCGAGTTTGTCAGCATCTTGCAGTTGGGTGTTTTGAATTAAACAAGCGTTTGACTCTAAAATTGTATCACCCTGCATTAAGCCATTAGCTTCAAGGGTTGCACCTGTTGAGACCAAATCACAAATGGCATCAGCAAGACCAGCACGCGGCGCCACTTCAACAGAGCCTGTGAGCATAACAGTGCTGGCGTTGATGCCTTCACGTTTTAAATATTGGCTTAAAATTTCAGGGTAGGTGGTTGCAATACGTTTGCCTTCAAACCAGCTTTTGTCTTGCTTACCTAGTTCTTGTGGCCATGCAAGTGCAAGACGACAGTAACCAAAATCTAATTTTGATAATTTAGTTACTTCGCTTGGAACGCCTTGGCGCTCTCTTTCTGCTTGTACTTCAACTAAAACGTTTTCGCCAACAATACCTAAGTCACATACACCGTCCATAACTAAACCTGGAATATCGTCATCGCGTACACGTAAAACGTCAATTGGCATGTTGGTTGAGTGTGCTATAAGGCGCTGCTCGCGAAGGTTGAGTTTTACACCCAGTTGCTTAAGCAGATCTTGACAATCTTTAGATAGGCGGCCGCCTTTTTGGATGGCGATACGAAGACGATTACTATTATTCATTACTCATTTTCCTTTAATTTTAAAACTAAAAACCCCGAGGGAAACCTCAGGGCGAAAATGAATCTTGGTATGTTGATTCGCCAGAGGTTTCCTTTTAGGAACAACCTCTCAGCGAAAGACCTGACAGGTTATTCCGATGAATGATGGTGGTGATGTACTGCTGTCAGAGTGTTGCGCATTTTTTATCCTGTTTAGCTATTCGTTATTATGTTAACGCTTAGCTGTTGCTTGTTTAATAAATTTCGCATTTATAAAAACACATAAACCAATAGCATGGCAAGAAAAATTTTCTTAAATTAAAGAATACCTTATAACTGTCGATAATAACTAAAGGTTTGCTTTATTTATCAACAGTTTTATAGTGATTAAATTACATTCAATTCAATGGAGGCACGCATGGATATAATGATCCCTTATTTAGGGCCTATTACGCGTTTAACGCTTGAATCTAAAGGAGCTTTTCATATTGCTGGGGTTCAACAAAGTGCCAGTGCCAAAAAAGTCGAGTTAGAAGAGCGTAAAAAAAGAGAAGTAGAAAAGCAACATAAGCTGACGTTTGACGAAAATAAATCGCGCAATAAAACCGCTGAAGAAGATGACGACAAACCCCATTTAGATACATGGGCTTAGTACAAGTGATTGGCGATACCGTTATTGCCTCAAGTTAAAATCGCCCTCAATAAAAGCAAATTTTTTTAAACATAGCAAATAGTGGTGCATGGCTATGAACTGCGTGTTTTTAAAACTACTCCCTACCCATTTAAAATAGATTACCCCTCTTTTAAAGCTCAACAGGTAAAGTATTTTCCTTTGCAACTACATGCTCATTGAGCAGTCGATTAGTGATTAACAATAAAGCGTGTGATTTTAAAATCTAATGCTTTTTGCCGGCTGTTTTATGTAAATATATGTATACGAAATGTTATTTCTGGCCTTCATTAGTTAAAACAGTAGTTTTTAAATCATTGTAAAATAATAGATTAATTTTCGAGCTAATACTTTAATTGTAAATTAAATGTTTAATTTTCGTTATTTAAGTTTGTGACCTACTCTGATCCTTAATCGGGTACAAGGTGTGCCGATTAATACAAATATATTAAAAACTTAAACTTTAACGGAGCGTAAACGTGAATTTATCTAAAATCACAATAGCAACTTTTGCTGCTTTAACTTTGGTTCAAGCAACAAATGCAGTAGCTGCGAATAAGAAATACCTAAATCAACAACCGACAATTAATAATATGGTGCAATCAAACTCTGCTTCCTTGTTATCAGTAAGTCCAAATCAGTTGATTGGGTTGAGTGTAGGGAACGAATTAGTTGTATTAAAAGAATTTACTAGCAATAACGGAGAAGTAACCCGCCGCTATCAACAAACGTATCAGGGCATTCCTGTCATTGGTGATACGGTCAGCTTAACATTTAATAATGGGATGCTTAAAAAAGCCCATGGTGCAGCTGTTTATAATATTGATGAAGATTTATCTGATGTATCGGCTAAATTGACAAAAAAAGATGCGATTTTAAAAGGGTCTAAAACGGGTATAGCTGCAAAATCAGTAGGCTTAAAAAAACATAATGAGCAATCCAGACTTGCTATCTGGGTTGACGATCAAAATAAGGCGCATTTAGTTTATGAAGTGTCTTATGTTACTTATGGCAAGTCACCATCAAGGCCATACCTGATCATTGATGCTAATACCGGTGAGGTCTTGCTTAGTTACGATAACCTGCAACATGCCAATGCAACAGGCCCTGGCGGTAATCTAAAAACAGGCAAGTATTTATATGGAACTGATTTTGACAGCCTAGATGTTAGTCAATCAGGTAATACTTGTAGCATGAATAACGCAAATGTTCGCACTATTAATTTAAATGGCGGAACAAGTGGCTCTTCTGCGTATTCATTTACATGTCCTGAAAATACATTCAAAGAAATAAACGGTGCTTATTCACCGCTAAACGATGCTCATTTTTTTGGTAACGTTATTTTTAATATGTATAACGATTGGTTAGGGACTGCGCCTTTGAGTTTTCAGTTACAAATGCGGGTTCATTACTCAAGTAACTATGAAAATGCGTTTTGGGATGGCAGCGCAATGACCTTTGGTGATGGGCAAAATACGTTTTATCCATTGGTGAGTTTAGATGTATCTGCACATGAAGTCAGCCATGGCTTTACTGAGCAAAATTCAGGCTTGATTTACAATGGTAAACCAGGCGGATTAAACGAAGCCTTTTCGGATATGGCTGGTGAAGCCGCTGAATTTTATATGAAAGGCAGCAACGATTGGCTAGTTGGAAAGGATATTTTTAAAGGTAATGGTGCACTGCGTTACATGAATAACCCTACCCAAGATGGCCGTTCCATAGATAACCAAAGTAACTATTATTCAGGTATGGACGTGCATTATAGTTCAGGTGTTTATAACAAGGCATTTTATAATTTAGCAACCACGCCGGGTTGGGATACGCAAAAAGCCTTTATCGTAATGGCACGTGCTAACCAACTATATTGGAGTGCGGGTGTAGGCTGGGATTTAGCCGGTAACGGTGTGATGGATGCTGCGTGTGATTTAAATTATGACCCTAATGATGTAAAAGCCGCTTTGGCTGCGGTAGGTGTTAATTCAAATCTTAGTTCAGGTAGTGATTGTGCTACACCACCACCGACTGACGATGAAGTGTTAACCAATGGGGTAACCCGTACGGGTATTAGCGGCGCAGAAAAAGAGCAACTATTCTTTACTTTGGAAGTCCCTGACGGTGCAACAAATCTTCAATTTAATACAATGGGTGGCTCAGGTGATGCAGACCTATATGTTAAATTTGCTAGTAGACCAAGCTTAAATAACTATGATTGCAATAGCACAACATCTACCAGTACAGAAAGCTGCAACATAAGTAATGCACAAGCAGGAACTTACTATGTAATGGTTGAAGCATGGAGTGCGATATCTGGTGTATCGCTAACGGGAAGCTACTCTGATGGGAATGGTGGTGTGACGCCAATTAATAGAACTGAGTCTAATATTAATGTGACTACTAATAACTGGAGCCGCTTTACTCAAGATTTATCAGCAGGGTATAGCACTTTAAATATTAGTATTGCCGGTGGTAATGGTGATGCTGATCTTTATGTAAACTTTGGCTCGCCTTCAAGTACGTCTTCATACTTATGTAGACCCTACAAAAATGGTAATAATGAAGAATGTACATTTGATAACCCACAAGCAGGTACTTGGTACATTGATTTAAGAGGTTACAGCTTAGCAAGTGGCGTAACACTCAACGTAACGGCTAATTAGGCATACATATAAAAAGGGGCTTTGCCCCTTTTTTAATGCTTAAAATAAAAGTAACAAGATAAGGAATATTTATGAACTACTTTAAACAGTTAGCAGTTATTACTACTTTAACCTTAAGTTTTAATTGCTTAGCAAATGAAAATCCAGACAATATTTGGGTCACCATTGACTCAACTTCAGCCCAGCATTATCAACATGAACAAGGTACATTTTTGCAAAAAATGCAATTTGCGCATAGAAAATCAAGTATTTTACCTGACGTTGATTTACTCAGTGTACCGCGTGACGCAGTGAACAATTTAAGTGAGTTTATGCACCAGAACTATAACCGTTGTGGTGGGTTTGTTGCGCATAGTTCGTTCGAAGAAGCGATTGATTACGCAAAAAAATTAGCTGTTGTTCAAAATAGCCAAGCTACATCAGCCTTTAATTATTCAATTGATAATGCGCAAACAGTACAAAGTTTAATTAGTGCACAAAGCCCAATTAATTTACAAAGCACTGTAAATTCACTCACTAGTTTTAATAATCGTTATTATACTTCGCAAACCGGCGTTGATGCCTCACAGTGGCTGCAAAGTTATTGGCAACAAATTGCCAGCGTTCGAAGTGATATAACCATTGAGAGTTATCAGCATAGCTGGGCGCAATCATCAGTGATTGTAACCATTGCAGGTGCTGAAAATGCAGATGAAATTGTTATTATTGGGGGGCATTTAGACTCGATTAATCAAGCAAATCCAGCACAAGGGCGCTCTCCTGGCGCGGATGATAATGCATCGGGTATTGCAGTGTTAACGGAAGCGTTAAGAGCAATTGTTGATACAAATTATAAACCGCAAAAAACTATTCAAATAATGGCGTTTGCAGCAGAGGAGGTGGGGTTAAAAGGGTCTAAAGCTATAGCCAGTAGCTATCGTTCGCAGGGTAAGAATGTAGTTGGCATGGTGCAATTTGACATGACTGGTAATAACGGCAGTATCGAAGATATTATTATGATGACGGATTACACCACCAATGCTCAAAACCAATTTTTAGCCCAGCTGATAGACACCTATTTACCACAAATTAGTTATGGCTTTGATCAATGTGGTTATGGTTGCTCCGATCATGCTTCGTGGTATCAACAAGGGTTTGCGGCCTCTATGCCATTCGAATCAAAAATGAATGACATTAACCCACTGATACATACACAAAACGACAGTAATTTTGACGCTGATCATGCAATTAAATTTGCTAACTTAGCCGTTAGCTTTGTTGCAGAATTGGCAAAAAATGCCGGTGATGTTACTCCGCCAAATAATAATGAGTTAGTCAATGGTGAACCAATTTCTGGTATCAATGCCACTGCTAAAGAGCAGCTTATCTATACATTGAATGTACCAAAAGGAGCGCAAAACTTAAGCTTTGAAACCTCAGGTGATAATGGCGATGCCGATTTATACGTTAAATATAATCAGGCGCCCACGTTAACTGATTACGACTGTAAAAGTACCTCTGCCACAAGTAATGAGCGTTGCGACATTCCAACCAGTAATGAAGGCACTTACTATGTCATGGTTGAGGCATACAGCGCAATTAATAATGTCTCTTTGACAGGCATTTTTGAGCCAGCAGGCGCTTTAGAGCCCATTAATCGCGTAGAAGATAACATTAGCGTAAATACAGGCGCTTGGCAGCGTTTTGAACAACGTTTAGCCGCGGGTTATGCCTCCCTGAACGTTGCTATTTCAGGCGGAAGCGGCGATGCTGATTTGTATTTAAATTTCGGTGCGCCATCTTCAAATACACAATTTGTGTGTAGGCCATATAAAAACGGCAACACAGAAAGTTGCACTATTTCTGCACCCCAGGCAGGCGTATGGCACATAGATGTTAAAGGCTATCGTAATGCAAGTGGCATTATGTTAACTATAATTGCACAGTAATTAACAGGGGCATAAGCCCCTTTAAAGGCCAAATTCTCACGCTATTTGGCTTGCCCTTCATCAATAGCTTACGTAGAATCCCGCTATTATTTTTTATAAAGTGATTGGTATTATCAAACAGCTGTTTAGTGCAACCGGGCCTTTGGCTTTATCAATAGATGGATACTCACCACGCCAACCTCAAATTGATATGGCCGTGGCTGTTGAGGATGCATTAAAAACAAGTTCCCAGCTTGTTGTTGAGGCCGGTACTGGCACAGGTAAAACCTTTGCTTATTTAGCGCCAGCCCTTAAATCTAAAGGCAAAACAATAATTTCAACCGGTTCTAAAGCACTGCAAGAACAGCTGTATCATCGTGATTTACCGGTGTTAGTAAAAGCCTTAGGCGCGGCTAAAAAAACGGCATTGTTAAAAGGGCGTGCCAATTATTTATGCACTTATCGGCTTACCCAACATGTTGCACACGTACCCACAGACGACCCTGATGTAATGCATCAGCTCGCTATGGTTGCTAAATTTGCCAGTGAAACGCATACGGGCGATTTAGCCGACTGTATTGGTATTGAAGAAGATGCCAAAGTGTTGCCGTATGTCAGCTCGACTGCAGATAACTGTTTAGGTAAAGAGTGCCCTGACTTTCAAGAGTGCTACATTCGTAAAGCGCGTTTAAAAGCAGGGGATGCCGACGTTGTCGTAATTAACCATCATCTATTTTTTGCCGATATGGCGGTTAAAGAGTCTGGCTTTGCAGAGCTAATGCCCAACGCAGATGCTTATATTTTTGATGAAGCCCACCAGTTAAGTGAAATTGCCAGCGACTATTTTGGCGAAACCATGAGTACTAAAAAGCTGGTGGATTTAATTAATGATTTACGCGCTATTTACCGCGCTGAAATTCCTGACATGCTGCAATTAGGAAAAAGTTTGAATAAATTGGAAACCAGTGTCGCCGATTTAAGATTGCAGTTTGGTGTGGACGGTAGCCGCGGGGATTGGCGTGAAAAGCTCAGTAATAAGCTTATTTGCTCTGCATTACATCGTGTTATTAGTGATTTAGAATTTGTGTATCAGGTTTTAAAACATTGCTTAGAACGAAGTGATAAAATTGAACACCCATTTGAGCGGGTGTTGGCATTTAAAGGCCAGTTAGAGCGCGTATTTGATACCGCCCAAACAGGCTTTAGTTATTGGTACGAAACCACGCGGCGCTATTTAACCATTAATATAACGCCACTGAATGTATCGGCTAAATTTGCTTTGATGATGAAAGAGTCTGGCGCAGGGTTTGTGTTTACCTCGGCCACGTTATCGGTCGACAACGAACTCACTCACTTTAATGCCAGCCTTGGGTTAAAACCAAAGCAAAGTATGATGGTAGATAGCCCGTTTGATTATGAAAATCAGGCGCTATTGTGCTTACCGCGCTATTTACCTGAAACCCACGCAGATAATATGCCGCATGCGATTGTAAAGTTAACTCTCGAACTCATAAAATCAGCAAAAGGGCGTTGTTTTGTGCTATTTACTAGTTACCGGATGATGCATTTGGTGGCTGAGGGCTTAACCACACAAATGGACTATCCGGTTTACATGCAAGGGCAAATGTCTAAACGCATTATATTAGAAAAATTTACCCGTCATGGTAATGCCGTGTTGCTCGGTACAGCGTCCTTTTGGGAAGGGGTTGATGTAAGAGGCAGTACTTTAAGCTGTGTTATTATCGACAAACTGCCGTTTGCAGCGCCCGATGATCCGCTTTTGCAGGCTAGAATGCAAGATTGCCAAATGCAAGGAAAAGATCCCTTTGCGCATATTCAGTTACCACAAGCGGTTATTGCCTTAAAGCAGGGGGTAGGTCGCTTAATTCGTGATAACAAAGATAAAGGTGTGTTAGTAATTTGCGATAATCGTTTAGTTACACGCCAATATGGACAAGTATTTTTAAAGAGTTTACCGCCAATGCGCCGTACACGTAGCTTAGAAGATGCAAATACATTTTTAAAACATATTAATTGAGTACAAAAATGATCAAAAGTAACATTCTCGCCCTAGACGCTTCTACTGAGGCTTTATCGCTTGTTTTGCATTATCAGGGTAAAACATTTCATCATTTTGAAGAGTGTCCGCAGCAGCATAGCCAAAAAATTCTGCCACTTATTGATGAGCTGCTTAATAAAGCCAATTGTAAATTAAAAGATTTAGATGTTATTGGCTTTGGCCAAGGTCCAGGCAGCTTTACGGGTGTGCGTATTAGTGTGGCCATTGCACAAGGGCTTGGGTATTCAACGAATTTACCGCTAGTGGGGGTTTCTACCTTAGCGGTTATGGCGCAACAAGCGTTTGAACAATTTGGCGATGAAGTGGTTTATTCAAGCATTGATGCGCGTATGGGGGAAATATACTTTGCTCAATACCAAGTTAATAATAATTTGATGACACTTCAAGGTGAAGAACGTGTTTTTAAGCCAGAACTGCTTGATGCTTCATTGATAGACACAAACAAAACAGCAACCGGCGTGGGGACTGGATTTAAAAGCTACCCCGATGCATTAACTACATTTACAAATGTGAGTGTACACCCTGAAATTACGCTACCCGATGCACAATACATGTTAGCGTTAGTGGATGCACAGTACCTTGCAGGTAATGGCGTAAAAGCAAGTGATGCTCAGCCTAAGTATGTGCGTGACACAGTGACATGGAAAAAATTACCAGGCCGCGAGTAACGCTAAGTTGTATTGTTTGCATATTGAGCTATTTTAAATCATAATTTAAGCATGTTGTTGGTTGGAGAAGCGTAATGTCGCTGCCTATAAGCTCTGGTTTTTTTACTGGTGATATCCCTGCTAAGGTGCGTTCTACTGCTGTTGTTACGGCAAAGCCTGAACGACTATCAGAGCAGCCAATATCACAGAAAACCAATACAGATTATGTTAAGAGCAGTCCTGAAGGGCTTGAACTCGCAAAAGAGTTTGTAAAAGCGAACACCAAAGAGGCCCAATATAGCCAAACTATTTACGATCAACCGAGTGCGCAAGTCAGTAAGGCAATTTCTACTTACACTGAGTTTGCTAATTTAGAGCGAAGAGCTGAAGTTCAAAGCTTAATTGGTGTTGATATATACGCTTAATTATAAAATTAATAGCCAAATAAAAAGCCCGAATAAATTATTCGGGCTTTTTATTTTCATAACAGCGATTACTGTTCTATGTAACTAATCAGTTTTTTAGCTATGTCAGTATTGTTTTGTGAACCAATAAAGTCATCGCTATTTTTACCATAGGCAAATACTTGCACATCAGAAGCGGTATGTCCGCCCGTTGTCCAACCAGTGAAACTTAAATCATTGATAATGCTTTTAACCGCTAAATTAAGGGTTTTTTCACCCATGGCTTTAGCTTGCTTAAGTTTAATTTCGTTTTCAGTTGTAAACTCAATACGGGTATTGGCCTGCCATACCGTTTTAAGGTTATCTGATCCCATTAATAATTTGGTTAATGTACCCGCAGTGGCTTTAACACCTTTGATGATGTCGGTTTCCCATTTATATTGGCCATGCGCGCCAATGGTTAAACCGCCTGTAGAGTGATCAGCCGTGATCACTAAAATAGTGTCTGGGTTGTTATCTACATACGCTTTTGCCGTTTCGATTGATTTTGCAAAGTCGTCCATTTCAGCCATTGCGCAAGCAATGTCATTTGCGTGACCACACCAGTCAATTTGGCTGCCTTCAATCATCACAAAAAAGCCTTTATCGTTTTGCCCATCAAGCAAATCAAACGCTTTAGAGGTTAACTGTTTTAATCTCGTTGGGTTTTCATCTAGCGCAAAAGGTAATCCCTTAGGTGCGTATAGACCAATGGCAGGGATTTGTGTGATTTGACCTAGGTTTTTAATATTGTCGCCGTATTGATAACCTGCTTTTTTAAATTCGTCGACTAAGTTTCTGTCATCACGAATAAAATATTGAGTACCACCGCCTAACATTAAATCAACCGGTAATTTACCAGCAATTTTATTGTCAATGTAGTCGTTTGCGATGTCATCATAATTTCTTCTTGATTCATTATGTGCGGCAAAGCTTGCAGGTGTTGCATGATTAATTTGTGAGGTAGCCACTAACGCTGTTGTCATTCCTTGCTCTTTTGCAATTTCTAGCATGGTTTTAACCGGTTTTTTGGCCGTATCGACAGCGATTGCGCCATTATAACTTTTATGGCCGCTGCTAAGTGCAGTTGCACCTGCGGCACTGTCTGTTACATAAGTATGGTCATCAGGATAAGTGTGCGCCATGCCTTTTAACATAGTGTCGAAAACGGTTGTTTCTATTTCTTTTGTTGTAGGGTCATCTTTGTAATATCGATAAGCGGTAGTGAAAGCGGGACCCATGCCATCACCAATCATATAAATAACATTTTTAGGCGCTGTTTGAGCGAATGCTCCTGTTGTACATAAAAGCGCTAATAAGCCGAACTGTTTTTTCATTGTGTGTACCCTTTAAGTGTACTTATTTTAATAGCGACTATTATTGTATACCGATAGCAAGATAAATAAATGAATATGTTATGAAATCTCGAAATTTAAGTGTGTGTTCTGTGAGTTCAGTTCTATTAATTGTGTATTAACTCTTGTATGTTATGGCCATAACCAAATAAAAAAGTTGAGGTTTGCGTTGCAACCATTTTCGGTAAAAGCTAATGACCTAGATATACGCGGTATTAAATTTGGAGACGGTGAAGACGTCGTTATCGCTCTGCATGGCTGGCTAGATAATAGTGCTAGCTTTGTGCCTATGCTGAGTCGAGCTGCACCTTCGCAAACATGGTATTGCATTGATTTTCCAGGGCATGGGCTGTCATCTTGGCGAAGCCCTCAGGCACATTACTACTTTATTGACTATGTGGATGATGTGTATGCATTAATCACAGCGCTTAAGTTAAAGAAGGTACACTTAGTTGGTCATTCTATGGGGGCTATGGTTGCAGGACTATTTGCTAGTTGTTTTAGTGAGTATGTAAAATCTGTTTCTTTTATTGAAGGTATAGGTTGTGTCACTACCGATAGCGATGAAGTGTGTTCTCAGCTAAGAAATGCCATACTAAACCGAGCAAGGCTTAGTACAAAAAAATCACGGGTATACACATCAAAACAACAAATTTATCAAGCACGTGCAAAAACAACTGATTTAAATAATGAACAAATTGCATTGCTGATGGACAGAAACATAAAACAAATGCACAGTGGTTTTGAGCTAACTTGCGATCCTAAGCTTAAAAATCACTCAGGTTTTCGATTTGATGAAGCGCAATGTATTGGTGCAATAAAAGAATTAATTGCACCATGCCAATTAATATTAGGTGATAAAGGTTATCCATTTGTAAAACAAAATCTAGACAAGTATAGTAAATATTACAATAACTTGAGTGTAATAGATGTGCCTGGTGGGCATCATTGCCATATGCAAAGTAGTGGACTATGTTTTGAACACATTCACGCATTTATGGTGCAAAGTAGTGCATGTTAATTGTATATTACCGATAAATGTGGGATTATCTCTAGATTAGAGTATTTGCTCAATTGTGAAAGTGCCTTACTTAGATTAAGGTTAATAAAAATATAATTATAAACAGGGGCTAAGAGTGGAAAAAATCTGGCTTAAGCGCTACCCAGAAGGTATGCCTGAAACAATCGATCCTGAGCACTACAACTCGTTACTCGAAGTGTTTGAAAAAAGTTTTAATGATTACAAAGATTTACCTGCATTTACTAATATGGGTAAAACATTGTCATATAACGAAATTGACGCGGCAACAAAACGTGTTGCGGCTTATATTCAAAACGATTTAGGATTAAAAAAGGGCGATAAAGTCGCTGTTATGATGCCTAACTTGTTGCAAACCCCAATTGCTATATTAGGTATTTTACGCGCAGGGTGTGTGGTGGTTAACGTTAATCCGCTATATACCGTTCGTGAGCTAGAGCACCAATTAAAAGATTCTGAAACATCAGCAATATTTATTCTTGCTAACTTCGCTGTCACGCTTGAAAAAGCACTGCCTAATACTGACGTTAAACACATTGTGGTTACGCAGGTTGGTGACATGATGGGTGGTCTTAAAAAGCATTTAGTCAATTTTGTTGTTAAGCATTTCAAAAAAATGGTACCAAGCTATACGTTGCCTAACACGATTAACTTTTGTGATTTATTAAAAGCTGATCTGAATGGCTATAAGCGCCCAGAGGTTAACTTAAGCGATTTAGCATTTTTACAATACACCGGTGGTACAACCGGTGTGTCTAAAGGGGCAATGTTGAGCCACGGTAATTTGGTGGGTAACCTTGAGCAAGTATCTGGTTGTTTAGATAACGTGCTTGAGCGTGGTAGAGAAGTGGTTATTACCGCGCTACCGCTCTATCATATATTTGCATTAACAGCGAACTGTTTAGCATTTATGAAATACGGCGGCTTAAACGTTTTAATTACAAATCCACGTGATATGCCTGGATTTGTAAAAGAGCTTAGTCAGCATAAATTTACTGCTATTACAGGGGTGAACACTTTATTTAATGGCTTATTAAATACCCCTGGTTTCTCTGAGCTTGATTTTAGTCACCTTAAAATGTCATTAGGCGGCGGCATGGCAGTACAACGCCCTGTTGCAGAAAAATGGCAAAAGGTCACTAACAGCAAACTAATGGAAGGCTATGGCCTGACAGAATGTTCTCCTTTAGTCACAATTAGCCCGTATGATTTAGAAGCTTATAATGGTTCTATCGGTCTACCTGCGCCAAGTACTGACATTAAATTAATGCTCGATAACGGTGAAGAAGCTGCTAAAGGTGAGCCGGGTGAACTGTGGGTAAAAGGTCCGCAAGTAATGCTTGGTTACTATAATCGCCCTGATGCAACGGCTGAATGTTTAAAAGATGGCTGGTTTGCAACTGGTGATATTGCCACTTACGATGACGAAGGTTTTTTCTACATTGTTGATCGTAAAAAAGACATGATTATTGTTTCAGGCTTTAATGTTTTCCCAAATGAAATAGAAGAAGTGGTTGCCATGCATGAAGGCGTGCTAGAAGTGGCCGCGGTTGGTATCCCTCATGACATTAGTGGTGAACAAGTTAAAGTTTTTGTTGTGAAAAAAGACCCTTCTTTAACTGAAAAAGATATAATAAAACATTGTCGTGATAATTTAACTAATTACAAGGTTCCTAAACTCGTTGAGTTTAAGGATGAGTTACCCAAAACTAACGTGGGTAAAATTCTCAGAAGAGCCTTAAAAGATTAGCAACTATAAAAAAGCCGACATCAGTCGGCTTTTTTATTGTAGGAGACTCAGTGCACTACCAATTGATCCAAACCCAAAATGAGCTTAATACGTTTGTAGAACAAATTAAAAACAAACCCATTCTTGCTATTGATACCGAGTTTATGCGCCGCCGTACTTTGTATCCAGAAGTTGCACTTATTCAAGTTTATGATGGCGAACATTTAGCGCTTATTGACCCGCTTGCCGAGCTTTCCTTGTTTGATTTTTGGCAAATACTTAAAGATCCTAAAGTGCTAAAAGTACTCCATTCACCCTCAGAAGATATTGAAGTTTTTCAAAAGTACGCAGGATTTGTTCCTTATCCTTTATTCGATACCCAGTTTGCACTTCAGCTATTAGGTGAGGGAAACTGTATGGGCTTTGCCTTAATGGTGAAAACATTATTGAATATTGAGATTGATAAAAGCGAATCGCGCACTAATTGGTTACAACGCCCCCTTACCCAAAAGCAACTTGAATACGCTGCTGCTGATACGTATCACCTGCTGCCTTGTTTTGAGTTAATTATAGATAGCATTAAAGCCGCTGATTTATTTGATATTGTGATCAATGAAAGTGAATTAGTTGCCAATAAACGTGCTTTTCAAATCCCGGATGAGCTACTTTACAAAGAAATTAAAAATGCATGGCAACTTAAGCCGCATGAACTAGCGGTACTTAAAGAGTTAGCAGTATGGCGTCGAAATAAAGCTATTCGTAAAAATCTAGCGCTTAATTTTGTGCTTAAAGAGCACAATATGACCGAAATTGCCAAACGAGGCCCTTCAAGTTTAAATGCTCTGAGACAAATTCCTGGGGTAGAACCCATTGAAGTGAATCGTTCTGGGGTTGAAATTTTAAAGTGTATTGAGCAGGCCAAAGCCATTCCAGCTGAGCAACACCCACAAGTATTAAAGCGGTTAATTGATTTTCCTACCTATAAAAAAGTAGCGAAGGAGATCAAACAAAAAATTACTAAAGTTGCTAAAGAGCATAACATTCCAGAAGACGTTATGGCCTCTAAAAAGCAAATAAATCAGCTAATTAGTTGGAACTGGAAGTTAACTGCTCAGCAAAAAGAAAAACACATAAAACCAGATTTACTCAGCTCATGGCGATATGATTTTGTTAAAGATGCGCTAAAAGAGTGGGATAATTAGAGTATTAAATAGCTTGATGTAAAAAATAAAAAGGGCGCTTAGCGCCCTTTTTTATTATTTCTTTTCTTCGTCAGGTAATGTGACATTGAGCTCGAGTACCGCTAAATCGTCTTCATTTTGATCAAACTGAACTTGAACCGCATCGGCGCCTACATTAACGTACTTACGAATGACATCAAGAATATCTTGCTTTAATTGTGGCAAGTAATCTGGTGTTCCACGCTGAGAACGCTCGTGCGCGACAATGATCTGCAATCGCTCTTTTGCTAATGACGCACTGTTTTTCTTTTCTGAGCGGAAGTAGTCAAGTAAAGACACATTAACCTCCAAATATCCGTTTGAATAAACCCTTTTTCTCTACATCTAAAAATCTAAATTCAACCGTTTCGCCTAATAAACGACTGATCGCATCAGCATAAGCTTGACCTGCGTCTGATTCGCTATCAAGAATTACCGGTTGTCCAGAGTTTGATGCACTAAGCACTGCTTGAGATTCAGGAATGACACCTAGTAAGTCTATGGCTAGGATGTCCTGGATATCTTCAACAGATAGCATTTCACCTTTTGATACACGATCTGGATTATAGCGTGTTATTAGCAAATGCTCTTTAATGTTTTCTAATCCTTCTTCGGCACGTTTCGATTTACTGTGTAAAATGCCTAGAATACGATCCGAATCTCGTACTGACGAGACTTCAGGGTTGGTTGTAACTATTGCTTCATCAGCGAAGTACATCGCCATCATAGCTCCGGCTTCAATACCTGCAGGAGAATCACAAACAATATAGTCAAAGTCTTCTTTTAACTCGTTCAATACGCGTTCAACACCATCACGGGTGAGTGCGTCTTTATCGCGAGTTTGTGAAGCAGGAAGTAAAAATAACTTTTCTACACGTTTGTCTTTTATGAGTGCTTGATTAAGGTTAGCTTCGCCATTGATCACATTAACAAAGTCATACACTACGCGACGTTCACAACCCATGATGAGGTCTAAATTACGTAAACCGATATCAAAATCGATGATAACAGTTTTGTAGCCTTTTAATGCTAAGCCTGTACCAATTGCTGCGCTTGATGTTGTTTTACCAACACCCCCTTTACCCGAGGTAACGACAATTATTTTTGCCATGAGATTTATCCTTTAACCAAAGCTGAAATTTCTAAAGATTCATTTTTTTGTTGTATTTGAACTGCGTTACCCCAGTGTTCACCTTGCAGTGAGTCACTGATCCAGTAATTACCATTGATTGAAACGAGTTCTGCTTCTAATTTATTACAAAATATGTATGCGTTTTCGAGCCCTTTTGCGCCGGCAATTGCACGCCCTCGTAGGGTTCCGTAAATATGTACATTGCCATCGGCAATTACTTCTGCACCATGGCTTACCGCGCCTAACACCACCAAGTCGCGGTCTTTGGCGTAAACTTGTTGGCCTGAGCGCACCGCACCATTAATAATTTGCGCTGGTAAATACACGGTTTTTTCTACAACCGAAGTATTTGACTCTACTCTTGCGGGTTCACTCTTAACGTCTTGTGAATAGTTTAAAACAGATAACCCTGCGGCTTTTGCCTGTTTATGCTGTTCATCCGAACCATTACATACACCTACAGCATTAAAGCTCATGCGTTCAATAAGCGATTTTAAGTGAACAAAGTCGATTGCGCTGTTTTTTACTTCAATTAAATTGACGACAATGGGGGCACCCTCAAAGAACTTTGGGGCTTGGGCAATTTTTACATACAGTTGTTCTGCTAAAAGGTTAATATCAGTACTATAAAGATGTAAAACTGATAACGTAAAAAGGTTGCCTTTTAGCTCAAAAATTTGGTCCGACATAGATGCTCAACTGGATTGTCTAGTTAGCATGTAACTTTATATAAACCTAGGCTGAACAAGGCTTTTATTACAGTTTCCACACTAATTTTTATAACTTATTATTATTGCCATGTTATAGTGTGTAGCACTGTTAAGCAAGATTTTATAGGGCCATAATGCTAACTGCGGTATATAAAAGTAAGAAAAAAGCAGATACTTTCTTATTTATTGAAAAAAGAGACGATTTTAGTAAAGTTCCGGAACCTTTAATGGCCATGTTTGGTCAACCTCAGTACGTGATGATCATTAACTTAGCGAAGCGGACTCAATTAGGCGTAGCGGATTTAGACACTTTAAAACAGTCGCTTAGCGACCAAGGCTATTATTTACAAATTCCGCCACCAGAGGAAAACTTGCTAAGTCAATTAAGAAAACAAAATGGAGCAGATAGTGATTAAAAAATTAGCGGTTGTATTGTGTGGTGTGTGTTTAAGCTCATCGGTGATGGCAAAAACACAAGCTGAGTTTCAACAATATCTTACTAATTTAAAGCAAGAGGCAATAGCAAAAGGCTACGATACTCAGTTAATTGAGCAAGCATTTGCCACTGCATCTTATAAAGAAAAAGTCATTTCAGCAGACAAAAACCAGCCAGAAGTAAAAGAAACGCTGGAAACGTATTTACCAAAACGAGTACCGCAATGGAAAATAGATCGTGCGCGTAAATTGTATAAAGAAAACCAAGAAGTCTTAGAAAAAGTAGCAAAAGACTTTGGTGTTCAAGCGCGTTTTATTGTGGCTATTTGGGGTTTAGAAAGTAATTTTGGCGCTATTCAAGGCGGCCACAATGTTATTTCATCCTTAGTAACTTTAGCATTTGATGGACGTCGTGAAGCGTTATACAAACGCCAATTGTGGGCAGCACTGGATATATTAAAGTCGGGACATATCACGCTTGATAAATTTAAAGGCTCGTGGGCGGGTGCAATGGGGCAAACCCAGTTTATGCCAACCTCATTTAATGCTTACGCCGTTGATTACAATAACGATGGCCGCAAAGATATTTGGACAACCAAAGAAGACGCGTTTGCTTCAATTGCAAATTACTTAAAGCAAGAGGGTTGGAATGATAATTTAACCTGGGGTCGCCAGGTACAATTGCCCGCTGATTTTGATAAGCAGTATATATTAAAGCGCGGTACTAAAACCCGAAAGCAATGGCTAGAGTACTGGGATAAATCAGAGCGCTCTTTAGCAGATTGGCAAGCATTAGGTGTTCGTCGTGTTGATGGCAGTGATTTACCTACGGTTGCTGTAGATGCAGCACTGGTGATGCCGGATGATATAAATGGACGCATGTATTTAGCATACGATAACTACAAAGTATTTATGCACTGGAATCGATCATATTACTTTGCAACCAGCGTAGGTTATTTGTCAGATAGAATTGCTTACCCAAAAATTTAAGCTTAAGCGAATAACTAAAAAGCCGCTCATTGCGGCTTTTTAATGGTTTACTGCTCTTTTTTGAATATTTTATCTTTAAGGTCAATGACTTTGCCAATGCCTGAACCTAGCTTCATTAGTTTGTTTAGCTGCTCAGGGGTTAAGCGTTGTAACTCTGACGACCATTTAGTCACTGTTTCAAGTAAGTTATGAATTTCGCCCATTTGTTTTTGTGCATAAATTTCATCGTCGTTACTTGCTTCATCTAATAAGTTATCTCTGAGTAAGCTAAGTGTAGGTTCTACTTCACGCTTTTTACGTTCTTCAAACACGCGATTAGCCATATCCCAAATGTCACCCGCAGGTGCATAGTATTCTTTTCTATCTCCTGGGATATGCATTACCTTGATCAGCTGCCAAGATTGTAATTCTTTAATTCCCATACTCACGTTACCGCGTGAAATACTCAGCGCATCTGCGATTTGGTTTGCCGTCATTGGATCTTTGGTAATAATAAGTAACCCGCACATTTGGCCGATTGTACGATTAAATCCCCAGCGGCTGCCCATCTCGCCACAATGCATTACAAAGGCAAAGTTTTTTTCTGATAATGTCATTGTTACAAGTTTCAAAAATAAATGAAATCTATGCTAGCACGCTGGTTAAGTATGGCAAGCGTTTAGCTTGGATAAAAAACCACGTTTTACGACTAATGATTGATATAGATTAATATTTAAGCATTTATAGTGGGTTATGTTGCGGGTATGCAACATAACATTGTTGTTTAACGCCTTTGTTAAATAGCATAATTTTTTATAAACGATGGAATGACTATGAAAGCAGCAATAAATACAGAATATAAAGGCAAGTTAGAAATCACCGATTTACCAATCCCAGAGGTAGGTCCTAACGATGTGCTGGTAAAAATAGCCGCTTGTGGTGTATGTCACACCGATTTACATGCGTGTCATGGTGATTGGCCGGTAAAACCAAAAATGCCATTGGTACCAGGTCACGAAGGCGTGGGTGTAATAGAAAAACTAGGCAGTAATATTAAACATTTAGAAGTGGGCGACCGAGTGGGTGTACCTTGGTTGTATAGCGCCTGTGGCCATTGTGAATTTTGTTTAGATGGACGTGAAACCCTGTGTTTATCGCAACATAATACCGGTTACTCAATTGACGGTGGTTATGCAGAATATTGTTTAGCACATGGTGATTACATCATCAAAATACCGGAAGGATTAGGCTTTGCTGAAGCTGCCCCGTTATTCTGTGCCGGCGTAACAACGTATAAAGCATTAAAAGTATCAGATGCAAAGCCGGGTCAATGGGTTGCTATTGTTGGTGTGGGCGGTTTAGGTCACTTAGCGGTGCAATATGCAAAAGCAATGGGCTTTAATGTTATTGCTGTAGATACAGGCAAAGAAAAAATGGCCCTAGCTAAAGAGTTAGGCGCTGATATTACGCTTGATTTTAAAGACGTGGTGCCAAGTGAGGCTATTTTTGAGCAAGTAGGTGGGGCGCACGCTGTTGTTTGTACCGCAGTATCAAAACCTGGGTTTGAACAAGCGTATAAAAGTGTTCGCCGTGGGGGCAAATGCGTATTAGTTGGCTTACCACCAGAAGATATGCCATTGCCAATTTTTGATACTGTGCTAAATGGTGTTTCAGTAGTAGGTTCTATTGTAGGTACACGTAAAGACCTTCAAGAATGCCTTGAATTTGCCGCACAAGGTAAAGTAAAAGCTATCATTGAAGAGAAAAAACTCGAAGATATTAATGAAATTTTCGATGACATGCTCAAAGGTGAAATTAACGGCCGTATAGTTGTTACAATCTAACTATACCAAAATATAGTGCGCACAAACCAACCTGGCTTGTGCGCATTGTATGCTATAGCGTATAACTAAAGCTTAACTTTGCATTTCTTTCCTCACCTGGCATACCGCCTAAAAACATGGCTTTAGAATAGTATTTTTTATTAAACAGGTTATTAATGTTTAATTGCATTTGCCAGTTGTCTGCTTTATAGCTAACTGCAGCATCATACACGGTATAAGCAGGGACGTAGCCGTTATCAATACCGAACGAGCTTGAGTTAGTACTGCGCTTATCAACAAACGTTAAGCCTGCGCTTAAATCTACTGCGTGAGGTAATTCAAATAACGCAGCAGAGTAAGTTACCCATGAGCTAGCAGTTACATAAGGCACGCCTTTTTGGCGAGTATCAAAGCTTGTGCTGTTTGGGTTAGTTTTATCTCTAGCATCTTGATAAACACCGTTGATGTTAACTTTCCATTGATCGTTCAAATACGCATTTAAGTCAATTTCTACACCTTTGGTTTGTTCTTCACCATCAAAGAAGCTCTCCACTACGTTTGGTGCAGACACGCCTGCTTCATAAAGTGGGTTGGCGTACTCTAGGTTTGTACGTGCACTTTCAAATACTACAATTGAAGCCAGTAATTGGTCATCAAACGCTTTAAAACGAAATCCTAAATCGTTACTAACAGATTCTGAGTCTTCTCTATCGGCTTCATTACCAGCAACAGAGCCAAGTACACTGTAGGCAGTACGACCTTTTGAGTGATTTAAAAATAAAGCCATGTCAGCGCTTAATTGATAAGTAGCCCCTAAATTGTACGTTAAACCGCTATCTGAGGTGTTTGCCTCTGGCGTTGGATTTGCGCGGCTTTGACTATAACGTGGGTCAACACCAAAATGCTCGTAACTTTGTTTTATACGATTATGAGCAATCCCAATACGGGTGGTGATTTTATCGTTAATGTAGGCAACATGCTGAAGGCCTAAACCCCATGCCTGTACTTTTTTATTATAATCGCTGGTTTTAAGCGGATCGTAATCATTAAATTCACCCGTAGGCCAATTTGGCTGACGCATATCAAAAATATACGGTAGTGCGCCTTGGTAAATAACTTCACCGGCTTTGTTTTTAATGACCTTATCGGCATCGTAAATAGAATATTGTTTAAAACGAATATCACGATCTTCATAGTTGGCGTTAACCAGTAATTCGTTTTCTATGTTACCGAGCATAAAGTCATAACGTAAATCTAAAAAGTATTGCCATGATTTTTCATCCGCTTCTACTTGGCGGTACTCTTGGCGTCTGGCTGCAAAAGGGTATAACACGTCATCAACAACTAGCGGTGCGCGTGGGTCTTGATTGATCACGCCGTTACGTTTCCAGTAAACGTAGTTGTAAGCACCTGTTTGGCGGGCAAAACTTGAGGTGTAATTACGGTACTGTAGTTGTTGATTAACAAATAAATCATCACTAATGTAATAATTATGGGCTAATTTAAAACGCAGCTCTTCACCTTCGTTATCCTTTGCCATCGGTGATATTATGCCATTGGTGCCAAAGTTAAAGGGTGTTAAACCATCATTGCTTGCCAAAGAGTTAGCTAGTTCATTTCGTTGTGCTTCACTCAATTGTAAGCCACTTGCTGTAGGGTCATTCACTAAATCGGCGCCTGATACTTCACCTGCAGTTAAACCGTTGACCGATTCACTGTTAAAAATACGAATAGGATGGCCGATAGAATCCACAGCAATGGCGTCCTTGATATAGGCTCCCGATAACACAAACGCATGTTGATCATTTAGTACATATTTTAAAGACGAATAAATTTCATCACGTTGTTCTTTTAAATCACGAAAGCCATCGCTAGAGGCGGTTTTTGCCATGACTCGATAAGCTAAGTCGTCTGTTATTGCATTGGTGCTATCGAGTGCCAGAGAATAACTATCCCACTGACCAATATCCATTTCTAAGGTATGTTGTTCGTTAAACTGTGGCTTTTTTTCAATCAGGTTAATCACACCACCAGCACTGCCCATGCCGTATAAACCAGTTGCTGGGCCTTTTAATACTTCAATTGATTCAACATTGGTTAAAGAACGCGTTGGATTAAAGGTATTGCCTAATCCTGCACCACCGTACATGCCATCATAGGTATAATTAGCACCTAAACCACGAATTACTAAATTATCACCAATGCCATAGTTGTTACCGGCTTGCGTTAAACCACTTACATTTCGGATCACATCTTGTAAACTATCAATACCTTGCGATGCAATTAGCGCTTTATCAACAATGACCACGGGTGCAGGGGTTTCCATTAGTGACATATCAGATTTAGTGGCCAAACCTGAGCTCATTACCACTCGGTTTTGTTGCTCGTAAACACTAATACGTTCAATATCGGAATTAACTTGTGACTCGTTTGCCAATGCCAAGTGCGCGTTTAAGCACGCGAGTGTGAGTAGTGAGTATTGAAACCTTTTCATAGAGTGATAACCATTCGCATTTGTTAATTTTCGTGAATGATAATGGTTATCATTTTAAAATAAAATAAAAAGTTCAAACTTTTTTACTTTAATGGGTGTGTTTGCTTGATAGTTATACAATGTGATTTAAAAACAATCACATTTAAAAATATTAACGGGGTATTGCAGTCGCTAGTTGGCTTTACCAAGAGAGAATTTAAATAAAGTATTGATGATTAAATGGGCAGTTTAGCTACATTAGCTAAAAAATTGTTAAGGTTGAGCTAAGCTCAACCTTATAAAGATGTATTGGGTTTACTGCTTGTAAACGACACCGGCTTTCATTACAAAAGGAATACGCTCTAGTGTAGAAATATTTTTAAGTGGGTTAGCACTCACCGCTATAATATCAGCAGCAAAACCAGTTTTAATTTGCCCCAGTTGTGAATCTGCCTTTAGTAATTTAGCACTATTAATGGTCGCGGCTTGAATAGC
Source organism: Pseudoalteromonas sp. SiA1 (assembly GCF_018732205.1). NCBI lineage: Bacteria > Pseudomonadati > Pseudomonadota > Gammaproteobacteria > Alteromonadales > Pseudoalteromonadaceae > Pseudoalteromonas > Pseudoalteromonas sp. SiA1. The sequence continues at coordinate 196,334 of NZ_CP076085.1, forward strand.
TTGTAATTCACTCATACCAAATTCAACCATTCGCGAGAACTGTTTCGCATTATCACCATGTGGATAAATAGCCGCATCTGTACCAAATACCATGTTAACCCCAGCTTCAACGGCGCGTTTAAAGCTGTCTCTTTGCTTTTTAGAAACAAGGCGTTCTTTATTTAGGTTCTCTTCATCTACCCCATTTTGCTCACCAAAGCTCAGTGTATATTCAGTATTGTAAATATCCATAGAGAGCCAAGTACCGTGCTTTATAGCAAGCTCAATCGCTTCATCGTCTAAAAAGCTAGCATGCTCTACGCTGTCTACACCGGCTTTAATGGCTGTTTTAATGCCGTTAGTGCCGTGTGCGTGAGCCGCAACAGGTAATTCTCGCATGTGCGCTTCATCCACAATGGCTTTCATTTCTTCAAATGCGTATTGTTGTATGCCCACCTTTGTGCCTTTAGAAAATACCCCACCAGTTGCACATAATTTAATTGCATTAGCGCCATATTTAATATTTTCACGTACTTTAATGCGAACAGCCCATGGGCCATCAGCAACCCCCGAGGCGGTATATTTCATTTCTGGAGGCAAACGATTATTGTCACAGTGTCCGCCAGTAATCCCCAAAGAAGGGCCTGCAGCCCAGATGCGAGGGCCAATAATATCACCTGCATTAATGCCGTCGCGAACCGCAATAACACTAAAGCCTTCTGCACCTAGGTTACGCACTGTGGTAAAGCCGGCTTCTAATGTTTTTTTAGCAAAGTAACTGGCTTTAATAGCCATACGCGGTACTGATTGGCCTATACGTTCACTGCGCGAAACGGTTGGATCGCTGGTTAAATGCACATGCATATCCATCAACCCCGGCATTACGGTGAGTTCAGGTAGGTTAATCAGTTCATCATTACTGGTAAGCGTTGGCTGTTTATTAAATTGGATTTGGCTTATTACACCCTCGTCAATCGCGATTAACGGATTAGCTTTTAGATCTCCAGTTTTTACATCAAGCAAAGCTTTGGCCGATATATAGGTGGTTGCCAGTGTACTTGCGCTGGTTAAGCTCAGTAATGCGATTGATGTAGTTAGTAAATGTTTTTTTATTTTGATCATTTTTATTATTTAATTATTTAAATTTACCTGAATGTAGCAATCATTAGGTATTGAGTAAATTATTTAGCGACGAATCCCACTCACCGTAATTGCTTTATTTAAGGCATTTAAAACCGCATAATTGGCGGGTAAAAACTAACAAGGATCTTTATGAAAGTTATTAAAATAGCACTGGTTGCCAGTAGCGTTATGTTTGCCTTAAGTGGTTGTATGAGTACCAGCTCACAATTAAACACAAATCAGCCAGTCGCGCCTGTAATAAGCGAATTATCAGCACAGCAGCAATTAGATGTGCTCGTTGCCCAGTACTACGATGAGTCATTAACCTTTAATCCCTTAAGCGCCACTTATAACGGTCGCCATGAATTCGATGATCAATTCTTGCCGGTGATATCGCAGGCTAATCGTGATAAAAAAACTGCTTTTTATAAAAAATATCAACAACGTTTAACGCTAATCGATGAATCACAATTAACAGGGCAGGCGCTACTTAACTTTGAAGTGTTATCGCGAGATTTAGCCCTGAAGCTTGAGGGCATGCAATATAAAGATTATTTGTTACCGATTAACCAAATGTCGGGAGCACATAATACCTTTGCTGGATTTGGTTCAGGGCAAAGTGCACAGCCCTTTAATACTGTTGCCGACTATGAGCAATTTATTAAACGTGCTGATGGTTTTGTGAAATGGTTAGCCAGTGTTGAACAATCAATGGCGCAAGGTGTTAAACAAGGCGTGGTATTGCCTATGCCATTGGCTAAAAAATTATTGCCTCAGTTTAAAGTGCACGTAGTAACTAACGCAGAAGATTCATTATTTTATTCACCAATAAAGGCCATGCCCGACTCATTTTCTAATGCACAAAAACAGCAACTCACTGAGCAGTATAAAACGCTTATTTTAGATAAATTAGTGCCCGCTTATCAGCGTATGAGTGAGTTTTTACTCAACGACTATATTCCTCATGCTCGTGATTCTGTTGGTTATGCTGATTTACCTAATGGTAAAGCGTGGTACGAATATCAAATCAAGAAAAACACCACGTTGAGTTTATCAGCAGATGAAATTCATGACATTGGCTTAAGTGAAGTGGCTCGAATTTTAAGTGAAATGAAAACGGTTAAAAATACCGTGGGATTTAAAGGTGATTTAGCATCGTTTTTTGATCATTTACGTGACTCAGATGAGTTTTATTATAAAACAGCTGATGAGTTAATTGCCGCCTATGAAGATATTAAACTAAAAATAGATGCGCGCTTACCGCGATTATTTAATATTGAGCCTAAAGCCCCTTACATTGTTAAAGCAGTAGAAGCGTATCGTGCGCAATCGGCAGCGGGGGCATCTTATGCAGGGCCTGCACCAGATGGTTCTCGTCCGGGTATCTTTTACATTAATGCTTACAACTTAAAAGCGCAGCCTAAATTTTTACTTGAAACGCTATCTATTCATGAAGCAGCACCTGGTCATCACTTTCAAATTGCACTGCAACAAGAAGTAGAAAGCCTGCCCGATTTTCGTAAATTTGGCGGCTACACGGTGTTTGCTGAGGGCTGGGCATTATACGCGGAGAGTCTTGGCAAAGAGCTTGGCTTATTTACCGACCCGTATATGTGGTATGGGCGTCTTAACGATGAGCAGCTAAGAGCTATGCGTTTAGTGCTTGATACAGGCTTTCATGCCAAAGGGTGGACACGTCAACAAGGCATTGACTACATGTTAGCTAACTCTTCAATGGCAAAAAGCGATGTAATTGCTGAAGTGGAACGTTATATTGCATGGCCTGGGCAAGCATTATCGTACAAATTGGGTGAGTTTAAAATTAAAGAGCTTAGAGATTACGCCCACCAGCAGTTAGGCGAGCAATTTGATATTAAAGCCTTTCATACGCAAATATTAATAGATGGCGCATTGCCTATGCCTATCTTAGAGCAAAAAATTAAACGTTGGGTTAAATCTCAGCAGTAACATAATCGCGCAAAGTCATTATTTGAACAGGGATTGGCTTTGCGCGCTTTGCTGCAATACGTTAGAATGCGCGCTCTTAAAAGGCGCGAGAACACCATGTTTGATCAACAATTAGCAAAAACCCAATTTTGGCTTAGCAAAAGTCTCAATGAAATGAACCAGCAAGAATGGGAAGCCATTTGTGACGGATGCGGAAAGTGTTGTTTAAACACCTTTATTGACAGCGAAGACGAAGATGACTTTACCGCCACTGATCAGCTAAGAGAAGGTGAGCAACTTATATTTACCAATATTGTTTGCCAATACCTTGATAACGCAACCTGTGGCTGTAGTGAATACGAAAACCGCCAAACCTTAGTGCCTTCTTGCGTTAAGCTTACCAAAGAAAACCTCAAAGACATTTTCTTTATGCCGCAAAGCTGCAGTTATCGCCGACTTCACGAAGGACGTGGATTAGCAACGTGGCATCCGTTACTTAATAACGGCGATAAAACTAAAATGCACGAGCTAAACATTTCTGTTAAAGATAAAACCGTAAAAGACTGTGACGTAAAGCTAGAAGATTTTGATTTGTATATAGCCGAGTGGCCAACCAAGGATTGCAATTAATGAGTAAATTACAAGCAAGTATTGGCTTAATTAATCCTAAAAGCCCGACCAACGTGGGGGGCGTATTACGCGCCGCAGGTTGTTATGACGCACAGCAGGTTTTTTTTACTGGCAACCGTTATTTAAACGCACAGAAATTTCATACCGATACTAAAAATGTAGTGCAACGTATTCCATTAACCGCTACCGATAATTTAGCATCAAGTAAACCACAAGGCGCTAAAGTGGTGGTGATAGAGCTAATAGAAGGGGCCACTCCCTTGCCTGAGTTTACCCACCCTGAGAACGCATTTTATGTGTTCGGCCCAGAGGATGGTTCAGTGCCAAAAGACGTTTTAAAATGGTGCGATGAAGTTGTTTATATTCCAACCATAGGGTGTATGAATTTAGCAGCAACCTGTAATGTTGTTCTTTATGACCGGCTCGCCAAGCTTGGCGGTATTCAAAGTAGTGATGAAACCATTATCACTTCACGCGATACCAATAATAAAATGAAATGGCAAAAACAACCTTAAATATATTAGCTGTTTAAGGTTTATCCCTTGCTAAATGTAAAATAAAGTAACTAGTTAACTTAAAAAATAAGCAATTCGTCTTTTTTAAACACTATAAATGTAAAACTATGTAATTATATTAAAAAATTATAATTATAAGAGCTTATTATTTATGTTGTTCTTGCACCATGTGATTAGGTGTTACTTGGTTGTTACATTGATATATATACTCAGTGCCTGCACCAGCAAACCTGCAAAATTAGATCCCCTCGTTGCTAATACTGGTCAACCATTATCTAGCGTGGCTCAATCAACCGATGTTATTTTCTATGATCTTAAGTTAGCCGTTTTTCCAGAAGAAAAGCAGATAGCCGGCACAGGGAAAACAGTATTTCGGGTCGTTAAAGAAACTCAGCAAATTGAACTAAAACTCGATAGTCGCTTTAGTATAAACACAGTAACAGTGGCTGATAAGAAAGCCGAATTTCTCCATTCTCATGGTGTGATCACGATTAACTTATATGAAAAAAAGTACCCTGGAGAAGTGGTTGAAGTTGCCATTAACTATTCAGGCAAGCCACATATTGCGCTTAACCCTCCATGGAGTGGTGGTTTTGTATTTAGTGAAACAAACGATGGTAAACCTTGGATAGCAACAGCGGTGCAAGGTGAGGGCTGTGATTTATTTTGGCCTTGTAAAGATCACTTTAGTGACAAAGCCGATAGTATGCGTATACGTGTAACGGTACCCACTGGATTGTATGTTGCCAGTAACGGGGTACTAAAAAATATAACTGTATTACAAAACAAGACTACCGAGTTTGATTGGTTTTTATCTGAGCCTGCGAGTGATTACAACATTGCGCTGAATATTGGCCCATTTGAGCGTGTTCAACAGCAATATACCAGTATAAATGGTACTGACATTCCTGTGGAATTTTGGGTGTTACCTGAAAATAGGCAAAAAGCCAGTAATTTGCTCACCAACGATGTTTATCAACAAATGGCATTTTTTGAATCTGTGTTAGGTCCATATCCATGGGGGCAACAAAAACTTGGCTTTGTAGAAACGCCTCATTTAGGCATGGAACATCAAACGATAAATGCTTATGGCAAAGGGTACACTCGCGACCCTAGTGGTTATGATTGGCTTATTCAGCATGAATTAGCGCATGAGTGGTTTGGTAATTTAATGACACACGAGCAATTGAATGATGCGTGGTTACATGAAGGTTTTGGCTTTTACATGCAACCGTCTTACAGTTTATATACCTTTGGTGAGGCCGCTTATAACCATGCAATGTATAAAGCCTATTTAGGGATAAAAAACTGCCAACCTATTGTTAAAGAGGGTGAGTTAAGCTCAAAAGAAGCTTTTAACTCAGATATTTATGGTAAAGGAGGCTGGACATTACACACTTTGCGTTGGTTAATTGGTGATGAGTTATTTTGGCAAGCAACACGCGAGTTAATCTACGGGAGTAGCGACACGCAAAGTCTCAGTTACCCAATTCAATCGCGATATCGCAACACGCAACAGTTTATTGATATTGTTAATCGCATTACAAAAAAAGACTATAACTGGCTATTTGATGTGTATTTAAAACAAGCTGCATTGCCAACACTAACCATGAAACGTCAAAATAACGTGGCCAATTTATATTGGAGCAAAAGTGAAAAAGATGCGACGCCTTTTAAAATGCCAGTACCCATTTCAATCAATGGCCAGCTTCAAGTCTATACACCAATTGAAGGAGTCATTACCATCAAAGCTAAACCTGTTGATCATATTATTGTTGATCCACAGATGAAGGTACTTCGGCAATTACCGATCACAAGCCAGTGCCAACAAGAAGAATAATTTAGATAAAGCGTTACTATGGGGATAAAATTTATCCCCATAGTGCTTTTAAACACTTATTTATCTAGCTCTGCTAGTCTAAAAATTAAACGCACTGTGGCAAAGTCATCCTTGAAAGAACTAGTTATTTATTATTATTTTTGTTCTTTAATTTCATTGAAATCATATTTGCTAAGACATTCAGTTAAAAATTTGTTAAAAAGACACTGATAATAATGATTAATACTTAAGGTACTTATGTTTAGCTCGCTTAAATTCACCTCCAAAATCACCATTGCTGCATCATTAGTGTTGGTTTTAGTGTTAGGTGTTTTCACCATAAATAATTATTTTTCAATGCGGCATCAAACTCAAGAGCAGTTATCGCTGGTACTAGAGCAAAACTCTGAGTCTGTCTCTAAAAATATTGCAAGCTGGCTAAATAATAAATTAGCGATTGTGATCTCTATCGCAAAAACATACCAAGATGACGATGCCAAGTCTTTAACGCTTTCGCAATTAAATACCGCTGAGCTTGCGGGGGATTTTAAAAATACCTACATAGGTAAATCATCGGGTACATTTATTTTAAATGATCAAAGTGTTGTACTCCCCAGCGATTTTGATGCGACAAGTCGCCCTTGGTATAAATTAGTAGAAAATAAAACAACAACGGCTTTTACAACGCCTTATATCGATGTAACGACCAACGAACTGACAATTTCAGCCGTTGCCCCTATTAATAGTAATGGTCAATTTAAAGGGGTAGCGGGGGCAGATATTGATATGCAAACCATCGCTGAAATTATTGGAGATATTGATTTTTTAGGACTCGGTTATGGTTTTTTGCTTGATAATAAAGGGCAAATATTGAGTCACCCTGATAGCAAATTAAATTCAAAAACAGTCGCTGACTTAATTGGTAAAAATGCACCGTTAGCAAGAGAATTCACCGAGTATCAAGTAGCAGGTGAAACCTCGCTGGTATCCTTTACTAAAATTCGTGGTATTGAAAACGTTGATTGGTATTTAGGTGTAGTAGTTAATAAAGATAAAGCGTATTCAAGTGTTTCTTCGTTTGGGCAAAAGGCAATTGTATTTTTAATTATTGGTATTTTAGTGATTGTTGCGTCACTGGAATTTTTACTGCGTTATTTGATGCGCCCTATGTATCGTCTCAATGATGCCATTAGAGATATAGCGCAGGGTGAGGGCGATTTAACCTGTCGGTTAAGCGTAGAAAACGATGACGAATTTGGTCAATTGAGCAATTCGTTTAATATTTTTATAGAAAAAATCCAAAATTCAATAATTCAGGTTAAATCTTCAACGCAGTTACTGGAAACGGCAGTTGCTAAATTGGTTACGCAGACAGACTCAACATTAACTATGTATGATGACCAAAGTGAGCGCACCAACAGTGTGGCGTCGGCAATTAATCAGTTTTCGGCTACCTCAACAGAAATTTCAACCAGCGCCAGTAATGCCTCGACGCTTGCCAAAGATGCAGATCAATACTGTGCTAAAAATCAACAGACCCTCACAAACAACGTTTCAAGTATTCATCAACTGTCACAAAATATAGAGCAAGCGCAAGAAACCATAAATAGTTTAGACTCGCATACCGCTAATATAGGAAATGTATTGGCAGTAATAAAAGGGGTGAGTGAGCAAACCAATTTGCTGGCTTTAAATGCGGCGATAGAAGCGGCTCGTGCTGGCGAAGCAGGAAGAGGATTTGCGGTTGTTGCCGATGAAGTAAGGCAACTAGCACAGCGTACTCAGCAATCAACCCAAGAAATAGAAAACACCGTCATTGAATTACAAAAAGGTTCAAGCTCTGCCGTTGAACTTATGAAAACCAGTTTAGAAGAAAGTGAAAAAAGTGTTCAGCAAGCGGATGCGGTTGGCGATGTAATGAAACAAATAATTAGTGCGATTAAGCAAATAACCGACGCCAATCATAGTGTCGCTAATGCTACGGATGAGCAAAACCAAGTGGTTAAGTCATTACATAGCGATATTCACGTTATCAGCGACTTATCGATTCAAGGCCAATCAAACCTGAATCTTACTTTGGAAGAGTGTACCAAACTTAAGCATCAATTTAGTGACTTAGAGCGCATGGTTAAAAAATTCAAAGTATGATCAGTAAAACAAAAATAAATAAGCCAAGCTGGCTCAATTTAATCAATATTGACAGCGTTTATAGCTTTGATAAACAACGCCAAGTATTTTCGTTATTTACCATGATAGCGATTGCCTTGGTGTTAATTACCTATTTAGTAATTGCCAATCATCACGTGTATGCACCAATCCTTACTATTGCGTTAATTGTGGTTAACGTAACGATTGTTGGGTGTATTATTTATTTTATGAAAACAAAGCAGATTGATGCAATCGCCCTCATCACATTAGTGATTGTATTTGTGATGTGCTTAGCTTTGGTATACACCGGTGGTAAAGAAAACACTGCTTTATATTGGCTAATGTTTTATCCCGTTGCTGTATTTGCCATACTGGGTGTGAAGTTTGGCGCCTGGTTGAGCAGTGCCATGTTATTGAGCTGTATTGTTATGTTGTATGGCCCTGATATGGGGCAAGTTATTTATGGCGCGGTAGAAAAGACCCGTTTTGTTGCTGCATTTTCGCTGGTGTTAGTGTTTTCGTTTATAGGTGAATACTTTCGTCACCGCAGTCATTTAGCAATTGCTGATATCACCTTAGAGCAAAAACAGCATGCTCATACCGATCAGCTTACCGGGGCGCCTAATCGTCGCTTTATTACCTCACATTTTTTAAAGCTCGCTGCTTCAAGGCCAGAACATTATTTGCCGCTGTCTATTTTACTCATTGATTTAGATAAGTTTAAACAATTAAACGACACCTACGGACATGATTTTGGTGATACGGTTTTAATTGAATTTACTAAGTTATTAGAGTCTCAGTTTCCTGCAACAGCGCTTAAAGCACGTTATGGCGGCGAAGAGTTTGTGGTTATTTTACCGCAACAAACAACCCTTGAGGCCAGCATTTTGGCCAACCGTTTTAGAGAATGTGTGCAAAACCATGTGATGCTAACCGACAAACATCAGCGAGTATCATTAACGTGTAGTATGGGTATTGCTCAGGCTAACAGTGTAGATGATTATAATAATGCGTTAAAGCAAGCGGATCAGTATTTATACAGCGCTAAGGCGCAAGGTAGAAATAAGGTGGTATCTGTACATGATCAGCACGCCTCAGAGTAAATTAATATATGTACACGACCCTATGTGTAGCTGGTGCTGGGGTTATAAACCTACATGGCATGCGCTTGAGGCTGCCTTGGTAAACAAACTTCCCATTGAATACAGAGTGGGTGGCTTAGCTGTAGATACTGACTTGCCAATGAGTCAGGATATGCAGTTGCAACTACAAGCCATATGGCAAAAAATTAGTAGCCAGTTAGGCACAGAGTTTAACTTTGATTTTTGGCGAGACTGCCAACCTCGCCGTTCTACCTATCCCTCTTGCAGGGCCGCTTTAATTGCCCGCAGCTTCAACAAAGAACCACAGATGATAGCGGCAATACAGCAGGCATATTATTTACAGGCACAAAACCCATCGGATGAAGCGGTTTTAATTAAACTGAGCGAAAAAATTGGTTTAGATCCCCGTTTATTTGCTCAACAGTTACACTCTAATGAGCTTAAGCGTCGCTTTGATGATGAGCTTAACTATGTTCGCAGTTTACCTATTCAAGGTTTTCCGTCGTTAGTATTAATACATAACAATCGCGCTTACCCTATAGCTATTAACTACACAGATTGGCGACAAACCCTGATTGAAATACAATCTTACTTGTAAACTTAATCCCACTATTTTCATCCCTGAATTGTAAAATAGGCCAATAAGGCTAATTTATTACCATTGTCATAAAAGCGACTTTTTTACGCAACACGCTTGTCATTTTTAATCTATACACTTTCGCTCATTGAAACTATCTCGCTTTAAATTGTTTTTTTATAAACGAGCTAAAGCGATTAATAAACACTAGCAAATCCGCTAATTAACGAGCAAAGGTGTATACGATGAAAGGCGTTAAACCATTAATTTTAGCTGGTATTGTAGCCGCAAGTGCAGCAGTCCACGCCAATGATTTAAACACGGTAATTGATAAAAGCAGCGAAATTAATAATTTAGCTGCGCAATCACAAACAAAAATAGACAAGATTGCAGATTCAATGCAAGGGCGTTTACAGCAATTTAAAACCCTAAATAAAGAAATAGATGGCCTAGCCGTTTATAACGCACAGCTTACCAAACAGTTAAATAATCAAATAGAAGAGATGGAGTCGATTAATTTATCGATGGATCAAGTATCGATAATTGAACGCCAAATAACCCCTTTAATGCTTCGTATGATCACCGGGCTTGAACAGTTTGTTGCCTTAGATGTGCCGTTTTTAAAGCAAGAGCGTAAGCAGCGCCTTGAATCATTAAATGCAATGATGGCGCGTGCTGATATTTCATCAAGTGAAAAATTTCGTCGTGTTTTAGAAGCTTACCAAGTTGAGGTTGACTACGGACGCACTATTGAGGCGTATACCGCATTACTTGATGTGGATAATAAAGAACGCGAAGTCGACTTTCTACGCATTGGTCGTTTAGAGCTAATTTACCTCACCCGCGATGGTAAACAAGCAGGTAGTTGGGATCAGCAGTCACAGTCGTTTGTTGCGCTACCAGATTCAACCATAAGCCAAATTAATAAAGGGCTTCGCATTGCTCGCAAACAACTTGCCCCCGATATGTTAACACTGCCAATTCACGCTGCAGAATAAGAGGTTTACCATGAAATTATTAACGAAAATGACAAAAATGGCCGTGTTTGCAGCCAGCTTAAGCTTTGTGGGCACCAGTATTGCCGCTGAGCCGATGAATTTAGATGTCTTATTAAAAACCTTAGAGCAGGGTAAATCAGCGCAATCAGAGCAAAATAAACAACGTGAACAAGAATTTGCAGCACGCCAAAATGAACAAGTGCAAATGCTTAAAAACACCCAAGCTAAACGTAACCAAATGCTTAGCGAGTCAGAGCGTTTAGAGACGCAATTTGAAGAAAACGAAATTAAATTGGCTAATCTAACTGATACCTTATCAAAGCGTATGGGTTCATTAAAAGAGCTATTTGGTGTACTACAACAAGTTGCTGGCGATTCAAGTAACAAGTTTGCTACCTCTGTGGTATCGGCACAGTTACCTGGGCGTAGTACTTTTATGGACGAATTGGCGCAAAAAATGGGTTCAACTTCAAAGCTTGCGTCTATTGAAGATATAGAAAAGGTTTGGTTTGAGCTACAACGCGAAATGACCGAACAAGGAAAAGTAAGCCGCTTCAATACTGATGTAATTGTTGACGGTGGCAATAAAGTACAAAAAGAAGTGGTACGTGTGGGTGCATTTAACCTTATTAGTGACGGTCAGTACCTAGAGTATACACCGGCCACCAATACCATTAGCCAACTTACTCGCCAACCAAGCAGCCGCTTTACTGCGACCGCGGCTGATTTGCAGCAAGCAAACACGGGTGTTGTACCGTTTGCGCTTGACCCAACAGGCGGCTCAATTTTAGGTTTGTTAGTACAAGCCCCTGATACCAGCGAGCAAGTTCATCAAGGTGGTGCGGTCGGTTACGTTATTTTAGGCGTTGGTTTATTAGCGTTATTAATTGCGCTAGAGCGTTTTGTATCGCTCATGCTGATGGGTGGAAAAATCCGTCGTCAATTAAAAGACGATACAGCCCGTGATGACAACCCGTTAGGGCGCGTCATGAAAGTGAAAGATCAATACCCAAATGTGGCCTACGACACACTTGAACTTAAGTTAAGCGAAGCCATTTTACGCGAAATGCCAAAAATCACCCGTAATTTAACGCTTATTAAAATTATCTCTGTGGTAGCGCCATTACTTGGCTTGCTCGGTACGGTAACCGGGATGATTAATACCTTCCAAGCAATTACTTTATTTGGTACTGGCGACCCTAAACTAATGGCGGGCGGTATTTCGCAAGCCCTGGTTACTACGGTATTAGGCCTTGTGGTTGCCATTCCAACGGTGTTTTTATACACCTTATTGAATACTCGCTCAAAAGGTTTACTGCTTATTTTGCAAGAACAAAGTGCAGGTATTATTGCCGAGCGAAGCGAGAAAGGAGCCTAAACCATGGTGCTATTGATTGATTCAATCAATGCTATCCGTGATTTTCTCGACACGGGTGGCCAAGTGCTCTTGGTCATTGCCGTGTTAATTTTCGCGATGTGGTTATTGATACTCGAGCGATTTATGTACTTTTTTAATGGCTATCGGCACTACAAAAAAGACGTTAAAAACACCTGGAAAACGCGCAGTGAACGCAACAGCTGGAACGCAGAGCAAATACGTCAAGCCATGGTGTCACGCGCTAGTATGCGATTAAACGCAAACTTACCGCTGATTAATGTGATGGTAGCGCTGTGTCCACTATTAGGGTTGCTTGGCACAGTTACAGGGATGATAGAAGTCTTTGATGTAATGGCCATTACAGGTACAGGCAGTGCACGCTCTATGGCATCAGGTGTGTCAAAAGCAACCATACCGACAATGGCAGGAATGGTCGGTGCGTTATCTGGGGTGTTTGCCTCAACCTATTTACAACGAAAAGCAAAGCGTGAAGTTGAATTGTTGCAAGACACTATGGTGTTAGACCACTAAATAATTATTGAAAAGCGGTGAACATAATCACCGCTTATTCTAGGAGAAATAACATGAGAGCCCCATTAGGTAATTTATTCCAAGAAGACGAAGCAGAAGAAATAAACATGACCCCTATGCTGGATGTTGTATTTATTATGCTTATTTTCTTTATCGTGACAGCCTCGTTTGTTAAAGAAGCGGGTATTGATGTAAACCGTCCAGAAGCGGCAACCGCAGTAAAAAAAGAGCGGGCTAACATATTAGTGGCCATTTCAGATCAAGGCGAAATTTGGATCAATAAACGTCAAATTGATGTACGCGCTGTACAAGCCAACATTGAGCGCTTAAAAGCTGAAAATCCACAAGGCAGTGTAGTTATTCAAGCCGATAAAAAAGCCACCACAGAAACCTTGATAAAAGTCATGGATGCCTCGCGTGCAGCGGGTGTATTTGATGTTTCAATAGCGGCTCAAGAAGGGTAACGAGTGATGCGTTATGTACTTGCGTTAATTATAGCGGGTGTGGTGACCTTTATGCTGTTTTTAGGTATGCAGGCATTGATCACCGGTGGTGAAGGCGCCATGACGGAGCCTGCCAAAGGGAATGTGTTAGATTTTGTCCGTTTGAAAAAAGAAGAAACGGTACAAAAAAAGGAGCGAAAACCACAAAAGCCACCAACACCTAAAGAGCCACCACCGCCAATGGAATCGCCACAAATGCAAAGTAGCGATAACAACGCAGCCAGCAACAACTTTGATTTTGCTGCCAATGTCGATGCGGATGTAAATCTAGCGGGTGGATTAGCGTTAGAAACCAGTGATGGTGAGTATTTACCCATAGTAAAAGTGGCACCAGTATACCCAAGGCGTGCGTTATCGCGTGGCATTGAAGGCTATGTCATTGTTGAATTTACAGTGACAAAGCAAGGCACGGTTAAAGAGCCGCAAGTTATTAAAGCCGAGCCAGAGTCATTGTTTGACAGAGCAGCGATGGATGCGGCCCTTAAATTTAAATATAAACCGCGCGTGGTTAATGGTGAAGCCGTTGAAGTAGCCGGTGTGCAAAATAAAATTTCTTTTCAAATTAATGGTTAATTCTGTTAAGTAAGCAAAGAGTGAACGTGAGGCAATTATGAAATTAAAACTAACAACCAAGCTATTAAAGCTGAGTATGTTGTGCACTGTTGCAATCAGTGCCAGCGTTGTTACACCAAGTGCATTAAGTGTACTTCCGGGTGTAAATTTGGCGACAGTACAGGCCGCTGAACAGCAAAAAACAACACGAGTGCCCGCACTGCGTGAAAAAGTATACAGCCAATTAGCTCGCGCCCAAAAACTTGCGGATGATGGCGACAGTAAAGCGGGCTTGGCTGCGCTTGACAGCATACAAGCGCGCTCATCAAGTATGAACTCTTATGAAATTGCGATGATGCATAACTTTTATGGGTTTATTTATTACAATGAAAACGACCTTGTAAAAGCGATTGCCTCATTTGAAAAAGTGATTGCAGAAGATGGCATTCCAGAAACATTGCGTTTGAGCACGACATTCAGTTTAGCTCAGCTTGCAATGGCTAACAGTGACTATAAAAAGGTGATTGCATTTTTAGACAAATGGGATGCCATTAATACAAAGCCTAAAACTGATGCGTATTATTTATTAAGAGCGCAAACCTACTATCAATTAAAAGACTATGAGCAAGGCCTGAGTTACATTACGCAAGCCATTAACTTAAGTGATAGCGAAGGCAAAGTACCCAAAGAAAACTGGCTGGTACTGCAACGCGCTATGTATTACTCACTTAACCAAACCGATAAAGTAGTGAGCGTACTTGAGCGTATGGTAAAGCTTTACAATAAACCTGAGTATTGGGTCCAATTAGCCGGTATGTATGGTGAAACTGGGCAAGAAAAAAAGCAGCTCAGTGTTTTAGAGGCTGCTTACCAGCAAGGCTTTTTAACCTCTAAATCTGACCTCAGGCAGCTTGCGCAGGTGTATTTATACAATCAACTTGCTTATAAAGCGGCCAGTGTAATGAGTAAAGCAATAGAGCAGGGGATTGCTGAACCAACAGCTAAAAATTATGCGTTTGTAGCCGAGGCCATGGTACAAGCCAAAGAAGATACTAAGTCGATAAGTTACTTTACCAAAGCCGCAGAGCGTTCAGAGCATGGTAAATACGATCAGCGCTTGGCTGAAGTGTATGTAAACACAGAGCAGTATGACGAAGCTGCCGATGCAGCGCGAATGGCACTGGATAAAGGCGGCCTTGATTTTGAATCAAATGCGTTTGTTGCTTTAGGGATGGCGCAATACAATTTACAAAATTTTGATGCGTCTATCCTTGCGTTTGAACAAGCCGAAAAGCACAAAAAGTCGCAACGTTTAGCCCAGCAATGGATCAAATATGTAAAACGAGAAAAAGTGCATGCGCAAACATTAAAAACAGCACTGCTTTAATTTTTATAGTGCGATTATTAGTTCTTAATTGACGCACTAAAAACCATTTCATAATTGCACTACTCAAACCACACTAACATTCGGTTAGTGTGGTTTTTTTGCTTGCATTTTTAAAATAACTAATTGATTTTTAATTAATTAACATTGTCATTTTATGTTTATTAAAGTGTAACTTCATTGTCATATCACTCCCGTATTGTACTTCGTATTCGATAACTCAAGTGACCTTAATGCATGAGTATCGTGCCTTAAAGTGACTTAAGTTATTACTTAATGCGCTAACACAATAATTAAATACTTTTACGGAGTGA
Organism: Pseudoalteromonas sp. SiA1; assembly: GCF_018732205.1. Taxonomy (NCBI): domain Bacteria; kingdom Pseudomonadati; phylum Pseudomonadota; class Gammaproteobacteria; order Alteromonadales; family Pseudoalteromonadaceae; genus Pseudoalteromonas; species Pseudoalteromonas sp. SiA1. Next base: position 211,834 of record NZ_CP076085.1, read on the forward strand.
ACAATGAAATTATCTGGCTTATTCAAAATCAGCTTAGTGGCTACAGCAATGACACTTGCTGGTTGTGGTGGTGATATAGAAATTACACCAACCGTTAATGATAACAGCACCAGTACAGACAACAGTGTTAATAATTCTAATAACAACACCGGTTCAACAACTGATGATGAGGCTGTATGTGCAAGCTATGAATCAGATGCAGGCACTGTAACAGGTGTGGTCAGTGGTATAGATTGCTTATACAACGATTCATTTTCAAGTAAAACTATTTCAATTACTAACAACATTACATTTAAAGAGTTACCTGGCGGTGGTGTACATGTATTTGCTGATGCCCTGCAAATTGGTGAAGATGGCAACACAGTTGATGGCTTTTCTATTCCAACTAATGGCCCAACTATGACTGTAGAGCCTGGCGCAACGCTTGCGTTTCAATCAGGTGAAGCGATTTTACGTATTGCACGTGGTGCAAAAATTCAAGCCGTGGGTACAGCAGAAAAGCCAGTAGTATTTACCTCAGCTAATGCCTTTGACCGTTTTGATACAGCTGGTGAAGGTGCACGTTATGCCGACTGGGGTGGCATTATCATTAATGGTCAAGGTATTACTGACCAATGTACAGATGCAGAGCGTGATGGCGGTACATGTAACGTAGCCTCTGAAGGTATAACAAGCTACTTTGGTGGTAACGATAATAGCGATTCAAGCGGTAATATTAAATGGGCTAAAGTATGGTATGCAGGCTCTGGTCCTCGCGTAGGTGGTGAAGGCGATGATTTAAATTCATTAACACTTAATGCTGTTGGTTCAGGCTCTGAGTTTGATTACATTCATATTCACCAAGGCTTTGATGACGGTATTGAAATCTTTGGTGGTGCAACCACGCTTAAGCATATTGCAGTAACAGATACTCAAGATGATTCGTTTGACTTTGATGCCGGTTGGCAAGGTAAGGCGCAGTACTTATTTGTTCAACACGGTACGGTAACGCTTAACGATGGTTCTGTGGTTAATATGGGTAATAATGGTTTTGAGTCTGACGGCGTTAAAGGTTCATCTTCTTCTCAAGTGTCACCTTCAAACCCGATGGTTGCTAATGTGACTGTGATTACTACTGATGGCAATTCAGTTCGTGATGATGACCCTTCACAAGCCTACAAGTTTGATGATCAATTTAATTCAAGCATTTATAACGCGTTAATTGTTAAGAAAAACGCAGTTAATACACAATGTATCGAATTCTCGGGTGATGGTGAAAAGCAAGCCGATAACATTTCTTTTACTAGCTCAGTAATGGCATGTTCAAATAATTTCGCTAATACCGATACCTTTGCTGGTGGTCCGCTTGCAGGACAAACTAAAACAGCATGGTTTGAAAATGGCGGTGCGAGTGAAATTTTAACAGATGATGTCTCTGTACTTGCTGCTAATGGTTTTGCTACTAATACGGCTTCTACAGATGTGAGCGTTACAGCCACTGATTTAAGTACAACAGATTCGTTCTTTGAATCGGTAAATTACATCGGTGCCGTATCGGACCAGGATACAACGTCAAATTGGTATAAATGGGTTGAAGCAGCAGTAGCCGCGGCTAACGCAGACTAATTTAGCACTATTTATAAACTTCTGAAGGCGCCTTGGAGCTTGCATAATAAGCGTTTGGCGCCTCTTTTGTATAATCTGATCAGGATGTATCTTATGTCTAAAAAGCATAGACTTAATCAAATTACATGGGCGATTGGTTTAGGGCTGTGTGCCCAATCTGTAAGCCTATTTGCTGCGCAAAATGATGTTGATGTAGCCCAAGAAATAGAAGAAGTAGTGGCAGTAGGTACGCGCTTACAAGGCAGTGCTGCTGCTGTGGTTGAAGAGCGAAAAAATCAAGCCTTTGTAGCCGATATTTTAGGCTCAGAGCAATTAGCACGTACTGGCGATAGCGATGCCGCTTCTGCCCTTAGGCGTGTAACCGGTTTGACCCTCGTTGATGGCAAGTTCATTTATGTGCGTGGTTTAGGTGAACGTTATTCGAGCGCACGTTTAAATGGCGCGTACATACCCAGCCCCGATCTAACTCGCAATGTGATCCCGCTTGATATTTTTCCCGCTAGTATAATTTCAAGCATGGCAGTACAAAAAGCTTACTCACCAAATATGCCCGCCGCGTTTGGTGGCGGTAATATTGACATTAGAACCAAAACTGCACCGAACGAGTTTACAGCGGGAGTAGAGGCGGGTGTTGGTTATAACACTGCTGCAAGTGACGGCTTTACTTACAACCGTAAAGAAAGCGGACTACCTGATGCGTTATCATCTGCAATAACACAATACCGAGGTGATTTTGGTATTGGCAACATAGTAGAACGCGATGGCTTAGTCGATGGTGACACAACGCGTGCAGAGCAAGCGACTGCGATTAATAACGAATTGCTTAAGTCGTTACCGCGTGGTTATGAGTTAAAAGAAGACTCTCTCGATCCACAATACAATATTAAAGCCCATTACGGTGATAGCTTTAGCGAATCTTACTTTGGCGGCAAGTTAGGCTTTATGCTTTCTGGCGCTTATAAAAATGAGTGGGATTTTGAAGACCGATTTAGCTCAGTGATAAGCCAAGATTTAAAAAATGAAGACGGTAAAATTGACTGTACGACAGCGCTAAATACTGCAGATGATGTCGCAAATTCATGTTTTAATACTGTAAAAAATTCCCAAGTGACCACAGAAAACGAGCGTTATAATGCGTCATTTAGTTTAGGCTATACCTTAGGTACTCACAGTATATCAGCGCAGCAGCTATACATTATTGATAATGAAGATGAGTCTGAAATTGCTATTTCGCAAAGTCCAGCGGGTAGTTCAACATTTAGTATTGCAGGGGATGGCGTTGCTAATCGTAACCATACTTTTAACTACGAAGAGCGACAACTCAATATTACCCAGTTTATTGGTCAGCACACCTTTTTAGATTACATGGGGATTGGCGCTGATTGGCAGTATACCGAAGCGAAGGCAACAACGGATATTCCGACGAATGCTGATTTTGAATTTCGCGATGAGTACAACACCGACGGGTCGTATGTAGGTTCTCAAATCACGGGTGATGATAATCGTGTGATTATGTCATACACCAACATGGAAGAACGAGTTAAGTCTTACAGTGGTAATTTAAACTTACCGCTTAGCTTTGACAGCATGGATGTTGAATTTAAAGTAGGGTATGACTTTTCAGACAGAGCGCGTATTTTTAATACCTCAAGTTTTGCTATTAATAACAGTGGTGGTGCTGGTATCACTATAAATGATGGCAGTGATAATGCGCTAAATAATAGCGGGTATCTAAGCGATGAATTTATTAATAATAACGCGATACTGGTTGATTTTAACGAACCAACAGCTCCTGATGCGGATGATTACCTAGCAGGACAAAAAGTAGATGCGGGTTATGCCTCGTTTGATGTGTTTTATGATCAATGGCTACGCATTAGCGGTGGTGTACGCTATGAACAATTTAAACAAACGTCTATTGGTACATCTAGCCTAATATTTGATCAAGATGACTTAAATATTTTCTACGACCCTGAAAAAATTCAAGCAGGCTCTATTGTTTCCGACGATTGGTACCCTGCGCTTTCTGTCACCTATGTAGGCGCTGATAACTACCAAATACGTGCAGGCTATGGTGAAACGGTAGTTCGTCCGGATTTTCGTGAAGTGGTACCGGTTACTTACTTTGACCCACTTACCGATATTAGAACATTTGGCCGTACAGGGCTTAAAAGTAGCCCAATTAAAAACTATGACCTACGTTATGAATATTACGGTGAAGCCGGTAATTCGTTTAGTGTGGCTGCCTTTTACAAAGATATTACTTCACCCATTGAAACGGTTCTAAATATTGGCGATGAAGACTATTCAGCCTCATTTATCAATGGTGAAACCGCTGAGGTCTACGGTATAGAAGCTGAATGGTTGCAAGATCTTACGTTTTTATCTGAAGGGTTATTTACCAGTGGTAATATAACTTTGAGTGATTCAGAAGCGTCTATCGATCCTGCGCTTGCGGGCACCTTAACTAACCCTAAAAAACGTATGACGGGTCACTCAGAGTACGTAGTTAATTTACAACTTAACTACGATTCACTCGACGGAATGCACAGTAGTTCTTTGGTTTATAACGTATTTGGTGAACGTATTTTAGCAGCAGGTGTTGCGAGTCGAGATGATGCTTATGAGCAGCCATTCCATTCACTTGATTTAGTTTATACCTTTTACCCTGACTTTAACTCTAAGGTGAAGTTTAAAGTTAAAAACCTACTTAATGAAGATCAGGAAGTATCGCAATCAGATATTATTGTTCGCTCTAAAGAAGTCGGTATGAACTTTGATATTAGTTATAGTTACGAGTTTTAAGTAAAAGCCCAAGGATAGGATTTATAACAACGCCTAACTACTCATTAGCCCTGTATTTTATACAGGGCTTTTTTATGTGTATGAAAAATATTTAAGTTACAGTTTATTGACTAGTTTTAGCGTGCTGGTGGTGTTAGCTTAGGGCTGTAAAAATTAAATCTCACGCAATGAATTTTTAATTTTTAATGTATAGGCTCCTTTTATGAATCAAACAGTGGAACAAACAATGAAAAAAGTAGGATTAGTCGGATGGCGCGGCATGGTAGGCTCAGTGTTACTAGAGCGAATGGAACAACAACATGATTTTGCACATATCGACACCACCTTTTTCACCACCTCACAAGCAGGTCAGCTTGGCCCTGAGTTAGCGGGTGCAGCTAAACCGCTTTTAGATGCCAGCGATATTTCTGAGCTTGCAAAAATGGACATTATTGTTACCTGTCAGGGTGGCGATTATACCAATGCGGTGTATCCAAAATTACGTGAATCAGGTTGGGATGGCTATTGGATAGATGCAGCCTCTGCACTGCGTATGAGTGACGACAGTATTATCGTACTTGACCCAGTTAACAAAGATGTCATTGAACAAGGGCTAGAGCAAGGCGTTAAAACCTTTGTAGGTGGTAACTGCACGGTTTCACTTATGCTACTAGCGCTGGGTGGTTTATTTGAGCAAGACCTAATTGAATGGGTAAGCCCAATGACTTACCAAGCAGCATCGGGCGCCGGTGCGCGAAATATGAAAGAACTCATAGCTCAAATGGGGGCTATTCATGCAAGTGTTGCACAGCAACTAGATAACCCAAGTTCAGCTATTTTAGAAATTGATAAAATAGTCAGCGAAAAAATGGCATCAAGCGATTTGCCACAAGACCAGTTTGGTGTGCCACTGGCGGGTAGCTTAATCCCATGGATTGATGTGCCTATGCCAAGCGGTCAATCAAAAGAAGAGTGGAAAGCGCAAGTTGAAGCCAACAAAATCTTAGGCTCATCTAAACAACCTGTGCCTATTGATGGTTTATGTGTACGCATTGGTGCAATGCGTTGTCATAGCCAAGCGATGACCATTAAATTACGTGAAGACATTAGCGTAGAAAAAATAGAAGAAATTTTAGCCTCGCACAATGAGTGGGTTAAAGTAATTCCTAATGAGCGTGACATTACCAGTACCGACTTAACCCCAGTTAAAGTAACCGGTACGTTAAGTATACCTGTTGGCCGTATTCGCAAACTCGCCATGGGGCCAAAATATATCAGTGCCTTTACCGTAGGCGATCAGCTTTTATGGGGCGCAGCAGAGCCACTGCGCCGTATGTTACGTATTATTGTTGATAATAAATAATATTTACTTTGAGGGTTAGCATTGGCTAGCCCTTTTTATTTAATAATTAAATCGCTAATATCTCCATAGCCTTTACCAACGTTTATATTACTGCTTCCGGTCATTTTTATTAATTCAAGTGATGAGTTCAGACTTATTGGAGAATATTATGCACAGTAAATTTCATGTTCACGCATTTCTTGATGACGATAGCGAAACCTTTAGTTATGTTGTTTCTGATAGTAACTCTCAGCAAGCAATCTTGATTGATCCCGTTTTAAATTTTGATTATAAATCAGGTCGCAGCTGTGAATCAGGCGCCAAAAAAATCGGCGAGTACCTCCAAAGCCATTCTCTTTCATTAGAGTGGGTTCTCGAAACACATGCTCATGCCGATCATATCTCTGCAGCTCCTTATTTTAAAAAACACTTTGGTGCTAAAATCGCCATAGGTGAACATATCAAAACGGTACAACAAAGCTTTAAGGCGCTATTTAATCTTGAAAAAGAATTTTTACCCAATGGGGCTGATTTTGACCGACTATTAAAAGATGGAGATAGTTTTAATGTTGGCCAGTTATCGATACGAGTGATGCACACACCGGGGCATACACCCGCCGACTTAGTTTACATTATAAATGAAGAGGCCATTTTTGTTGGTGATACGATTTTTATGCCTGACGTAGGCACTGCAAGGTGCGACTTTCCTGGTGGTAGCTCTGAAACATTATACGATTCAATCCAAAAACTACTCTCGATGCCCGATGAGGCAACAATTTATGTATGCCATGATTACCCGACTGAAAAGCGAAATCACCGTTTTGCGGTCACAGTAAAAGAACAAAAAGAAACAAATATTCATGTAAAGACTAAAATAAGCAAAGAGCAGTTTGTTGAAATGCGTGATAGCCGTGACGAAGAATTACCTATGCCTCGCTTAATTTTACCTGCTATTCAAATGAATATTAGAGCTGGCAACCCACCTCCCGCTGAAGATAACGGCATAAGCTACCTTAAAATTCCCTTAAACCAATTATAGTTCAATATCATAATGATTATTCTGATAGAGTAATAAGCACAAGTAAATTTATTGTAGCTAGATGATCGCTTAACCATCTCTCATACCTGAATATAGCAAGGTTTTTTTGTAAAATAGGCGTGATAATTTTACGTTGCAACATCGTATAACTACCTAATAATTATGATAAGTTGCTTAAATCTGTTTTAATGCCTACTATCAATGCTCAACTAAACACTCGTTTGACTCTGTATAATAATTTCATCGCAAAATGCTATTTAAATGTTGCATTTATTCGCCAGTTTTACGCATAAACCTGACTACAGGTTTTTTATGATATTTATATTCTTGGGAAGCATAAATGAATAGCATTGAGCAACTTCAGTCTGAATTAGCTATCGCACATTCTCGAATATCTGAGCTAGAAACAAGCTCAGCCCAAAGCCATATCTTTTTAAATATTTTTAATTCCTCGCCTTTGCCTTTTGCATTAAATGACGTATATGGAAATATTATTAATGTAAACCCCATGTTTACAAGGCTTTATGGTTATAAACTTAGCGATATTCCCACACTAAATGATTGGTGGCCCAAAGCCTACCCAAACCCTAAATACCGTGAATGGGTGATTAGTTCATGGGAAAAAAACACTGAGCGAGCAAAAAAAACAAATACCGACTTTGAACCTATAAAGTTAGATGTACATTGCAAAAATGGTGCACAACGAACCGTGCTTGCCAGCTGTGCGCCCTTAACCGATTTTGAGCAAATGTATTTGGTGATTTTTTACGATATTACTGATTTAACGCAGGCAAATAGTAAAATAAATATATTATCTGACTCATTGACGCAAATGACTCTTTCATTAGAGCAGCAACATAAAGAACTTATTCTCGAAAAAGAAAAAGCGCTAGCCAATGAAGAGCGTTTGAGTTTAGCTATGCAAGGCGCAAATGATGGCTTATGGGATTGGGATATAGCCAACGATAAAATGTATTACTCACCCCGCTGGAAATCAATGTTAGGTTATGCAGAGGACGAGCTGGTTGATCATTTCTCAACCTGGGAAGGCTTATTACACCCTGACGACCTAGAACAAACGCTTGCGCAGATCCAATCTTTTATAGATGCGAAAATAAAAAAATATGAAGTCGAATTTAGAATGCGCCATAAAGACGGCCATTATATCAATATTTTATCTCGTTCTTTCATGGTTGAAAGTGAAGAAGGGGAGATCACCCGTTTAGTCGGTACTCATATTGATATTACAGCACGAAAAAAATCAGAGGAAAAACTCAGTTATCAGTCTACTCATGACTCACTAACGGGGTTGTTAAACCGCAGAGAGTTTAAACGTCGAACAGAGCTACTACTTGCTGTTCCTGCTCATAACCGGCCTGTTCATGCTTTATGTTATATGGATCTCGATCAATTTAAAGTTGTAAACGATACTTGCGGTCACTCAGCGGGTGATGAATTACTTCGCCAACTTAGTTTTATTCTGGAAAAAGCTGTTCGGCAATCAGACATAGTGGCGCGCCTTGGCGGAGATGAATTTGCTATTTTAATGGAGGATTGCTCGTTTAGTGATGCGCACCGCATAACACTCTCTATTCAAAGCGCTATTGAGGACTTTCAATTTATATGGGAAGGGCGAAGTTTTCGTATTGGTGCCAGTATAGGGCTAATGCAAATTACAGAAAAAGCACTCGACTTTATCGAAGTGTTAAAAGTAGCCGATGTTGCCTGCTACATTGCAAAGGATAAAGGGCGAAATCGTATTCACGTACATTATGAAAACGACAAAGAATTGGTACAAAGGCAAAGTGAAATGCTGTGGGTAAACCGCATTCAATACGCGATTGATGAAGACAGCTTTCGCCTGTATGCGCAAGCAATTGAGCCACTGACCAGTGATTCAAATAAACATTACGAACTGTTACTAAGAATGATTGATGAGCATGATAATGTTATATCGCCTGGTGCATTTTTACCCGCAGCCGAGCGTTATCATTTAATTGTAAAAGTGGACAGATGGGTTGTTAAAAACGCCTTTAGTTTAATTGTTCGTAACGCTGCTTTTCTTAAAAATATTAATTTTGTTTCTATTAATCTTTCAGGGCAATCGCTGACTGATGAGAGTTTTCTTGATTTTATTATTGAGCAACTACAAACGCTAGGGGTAAACAGTCATAAAATTTGTTTTGAAATTACAGAGACGGCAGCTATTTCAAATTTAGAGCTTGCAGGAAAGTTTATTAATAAGCTGAAAAAGTTTGGATGTCGTTTCGCACTTGATGATTTTGGTAGTGGGTTATCATCGTTTGGGTACCTTAAAAATCTTAAAGTTGATTACCTAAAAATTGATGGCATTTTCGTTAAAGATATCGCAAGTGACCCAATAGATCATGCTATGGTTAAAGCTATTAATGAAATAGGTCAAATTATGGGGATGAAGACAATTGCTGAATTTGTTGAAACCGAGCAAATTAAGTCTATTTTAAAACAAATGGGAGTCGATTACGTTCAAGGTTATGCTATCCATAAACCACAGTCCTTGAGTGAACTATTTGAAAAGTAACCTCCCATCTTTATTAATTAAATGATATTCATGATTTATGAAGACCGTACAAACAGTAAACAGGCGCTTAGCTGACATTGGTTGAAGACTAAATGAGTGATGTTTAAATAATTGCTAATTTCTTGCTCAATACATATTCCAAGACTATATTTTATCTAGCTTCTTGGGATGTAACTACATGAATATATCAAAAAAATTAAAGCTGTCTTTTGCATCAGCTATCGCACTGCCTTTGTTTGTAATTGCTGCTATTGTTATATCGCAAACGAGGGAGCAAGCACTCGATAATTTTTCTCAATTGAGTGAGCGAGAAGCGCGCCAAGTAGACAACGCTATTACGATGTTTTTTGCCGAAATTGCCAAAAATGTTGATTATTTAGCATCCCACACCACCATTAAAAACGCACGCACCAATGTTAAAACCCATATGGATGCTTCCAACTCAGTGATGCTTAACCATCCTAATCAAAGCCCAACAGAGCAAGCTGCATATAGCTTGTTTGACCATTTTGGCCAAACACACCCAGGACTTGCTTATATCTACATGGGGAACGAACAAGGGGGGTATATTCAATGGCCCATGGGAAAAGTAAACGCCAATTATGATCCGCGCGAGCGCCCTTGGTATATGGCAGCAAAAGCGGCTAATGGTAAAACAACGCGAATTAATGCCTATTATTGGGCCGCTGATGATTTAGTTATTGTATCTACGGTTAAAGCGATTATTGATAACGGGCAATTAATTGGCGCCCAAGGAATGGATGTATCATTAGGCGGGCTTACCGATATTATTGCCGATATTAAATTAGGCGAAACCGGTTATTTAATGTTGATTGAAGATAGTGGCAGTGTGCTGGTGGATGTTAAACACCCAGATTACCGATTTAAAAACTTAGCAGATCTTGAGGGGGGAAAATACGCCGACTTAGCTAAAAATACCCAAGGGCTGTTTGATGTAGAGATAGATGGTAAACAATATATGGCTAATATTCATACCTCTGCTACCTTAGGCTGGAAGTTTATTGGGGTAGTAGAGAAAGCCGAAGTGATGAGCACGGCGAATACCATGGCTTATACCATATTGGTTATTAGTGCGATATTAATTGCCGTATTTGTTGCTATAGCGAGTTATATTTCTAAATTAATATCAGCCCCTATTGTTGAAGTGAGTGATGGCTTAACTGAAATATCGCAAGGTGGCGGTGATTTAACCCAACGCTTAACAATAAAAACCAAAGATGAAACCGCTAAACTGGCTAATAGCTTTAATTTATTTTTAAACTTGATCAGCGAGCTGGTAACTCAAATTAATGAGTGCGCGCAAAATGTAAGTAAAACCTCATCACAAACCTCATCGCAAGCGGCACAATTAACAAGCTCCACCAGCCAACAGCAACAAGCTTTAGAGATGGCAGCTACGGCTATTAATGAAATGGCTGCCACCGCAAACGAAGTGTCTAGCAGTTGTGCAAATGCAGCGGATTTGGCTGTTCAAACACAGCAAGCATCAGACTTGGGGCAATCGGTTATTACACAAACTGTGGAAAGTGTGGTTCAGCTATGTGAGGTAATAAACAATGCCTCAGCAGATATTACTCAGCTAGATACTGAAAGCGAAAACATTATGTCGATACTCAGTGTTATTCGCGGTATTTCAGAACAAACTAACTTATTGGCCTTAAATGCTGCAATAGAAGCTGCACGTGCCGGTGAGCACGGACGCGGCTTTGCTGTGGTAGCCGACGAAGTGCGCGCGTTATCGCAACGAACCGCTGAGTCAACCGAAGAAGTGGCTTCACAGCTTGATAAACTACGCACTATGTCATCTAAAGTTTCTAAAGATATGCAACGCAGTATAGAAACCACTAATAAAACTGTCGAGCTTGCGCATTCGGCGCAGCAACAATTTAGTGAGATCACGGCATCTATCGTTCATATTAGCGATTTAAATACCCAAATAGCCACCGCTGCTGAAGAGCAACAACATGTAGCTGAAGATATAAACCGCAATGTTACTGAAATTAAAAATGCGGCTGATGAGGTGAGTGATATTGCCGTGACCACCAGTGAAAACGGCAACGAAATGAATCGTCTTTCGTCAATTTTAACGGGGTTGGTGGGTAAATTTAAAGTGTAAGGGCAAGCAAATGCATGCCCTTTTTATCCCTGCTACTTATTTTTAAGTAGTTCTTTTAATTCTGCTAGTTGTGCTTTTAATTCGTTTACTTGGCCTTGGGTGGCAGGGAGTGAGTCTATATCGGCTTGCTCTTCTCGTGCATTGCGATGCTCTTCACTCATCACTTCTAAAATAGCGCCAACCATCATATTTAAAAACACAAATGCAGTTAAAAAGATAAAGGTTAGGTAAAAAATCCAACTTAATTTGTACACGGCCATGGTTTCGTACATGACGTCAGTCCAATCTTCAAAGGTGGCTATTCTAAACAGGGTGAGCATAGAAATAGACACATCGCCCCAAAGTACCGGATTTATATCAGCAAACAACATACTGCCAGTGGCGGCATAAATATAAAATATAACGAACATGAGTAGCGCAATGTAGCCCATTTGCGGTATTGCTTTAATTAGCGAATTTACTAATAAGCGCAGTTCTGGGATCATTGAGACTAATCGTAACACGCGGAAAATACGCAGCAGTCGAGCAATAAAAATAGTAGAGCCTGCCGCGGGGTATAAACTTCCGATCACGATAATGAAGTCAAAAATGTTCCAACCTTTGGAGAAAAAGTCCTTGATACCTTTGCTGGCAATATAGCGAATAATCAGTTCAATTAAGAAAAATACCGTTATGCCTATATCCATCCAATGTAGAACGAGTTCGGCGGTTGGGTGCAATGAATAAGTATGTGCGCCCACGGTCAATGCAGAAACAACAATAACTGCAATAACAAATGATTGAAATAGTTTACTTTTATCGATACGCTGGAACAGCTCTTGTAACTGCGACAACATCATAACGTGCCCTTAACGGTTATAAATACAAAACCAGTGCAATATACAGCATAAATAACGAAGATCAGTAGTTTTCCCGTTAAAATAGTAGGAATTTTGAATGTTAAATAATAAGTTAAAATATCTATTTTCGTTATCCGCATTATTGGTGTTAGCGGGATGTAGCAGCGATAGCCGCTACCATGAAATTCAATCAGCGCGGTTGGGTGAATGCAGCTACATGGCAGATAAGGAATACCATGAGTGTGTTAAGCAACAGCAAGACAGTTACAAAGAATTTAAAGAACAACAAGCTCGCGAGCAGCAATAAACGATGACCAAAACCCAAAAGCAGCTAGATAAGCGTATTCGTCAGCAGTTAACGCTCGCTTGTGAGCAAATAAAAGATACTGTGGAGGACTTTAGCTTTCTTACCCATTCAGCAGACTTAAACAATTTACCTTCTAAGTTTAAAGTAAGTTGTTATTTTATTGATGATATTGCACTAGAGCAGGCTAAACAAAAAAATCAGTTTGATTACATTGAGCAGCTTATTTGTAATGCGTTAGCCAGCTTGAACATACATATTAAAGCCAATGCCATTTCATTTTCTAAGCAGCCATAATGTGTACGATGGGTTTTATTTATTCTTCACATTAGCTTGAATTAGGCATTTATAGGGCCTTTAAAAGCTTTAATATGGAGTGATTTTATTAAGCAGGCTATAATCCCCAAAAATAGCAAAAGAGATTATATATGGCTGTTCCAACACGTTCACAAATAACACCCGGCACTGAGGTTAATATTGTGCTTAAACAAGATCAACGCAGTGGTACTTTAACCAATGGTATTGTGTCGCGTTTATTAACCAAGTCACCTAATCATCCGCACGGTATTAAAGTACAGTTAGAAGATGGTCAAGTAGGTCGGGTAAAAGAGATCATTGCATGAGCGATTTAACCTTAACTGATTTTTGGCGATTGGTAACTGTAAACGACAGAACCGCAGAGCCTGAGTCTGTATGCCAATCCCTTAAGGCTGCATTGAGTGATTTATCCGACGAGCAGCTTATTGAATTTGATAAACAGTTTAGTATTTGTATGCGCCAAAGTTATACTTGGGATTTATTTGGTGCGGCGTTTGTAATGGCTGGTTGTAATGATGAATATGGTTTTTCTGAATTTCGTTGTTGGCTAATTTCTCGGGGTGAAGCGGTATTTAAAGCAGCGTTAGAAAACCCCGATAGCCTTGCACAGTGCACACCACTTTATTTTTTAAACGAGCAACCTTACCCGTATTTAGATGAGTATGACCTAATTGCAGGTTTGTTATATGAAGAACGTAATGACGATGAGTTACCCTTTATACCCTCAGGGCTTGAACAACCTAAAGGTAAGCGCTTTAAAGACAAATCTAAGTTTTTAAAACAAAATTACCCGCAATTATTTGCAAAATATTGGCAGTAAGACGTTAATATTGCATAATTCTTAACAACTTTTTGAAACATAAAACTGCGTGGATATTTAATTTTTCTATGCAGTTTCTTTGTTCTTTTATCATTTATTTTTTGCATCCTTAAAATTCAAATCACGGTTTCAATTAATTATTTAGTTACCTCTTACATTAGTTAACAATTGTACCTGTTTATTTAGTTTTTTGAATGACTCTCCATTATCAAATATGTTACATTTAAACGTTTTTAAATGAATAAACACTGAATAATTATAATATACGACATAGGAATGTTATGTATAAAACACTTTCATCAGGATTGATAGCATTTTGCTTTTTGAACACGCTAAGTTCCCAAGCTGCTGTTTCACAGCGAATAAACAAATCATCCACCCAAGAAGTTAAGCAACTTTTAAATCAAAACCCTTCTATTGCTAATACATCTTCTGCAAGTTCTTATTTTGTAGAATTAAAGCAACCTCAATTGAGCCTTTCACAACAAGTTAATGCATCTTCTAAAAAGATGCAGCAATACTTTTCTGGGGTTCCAGTGTGGGGTCAGCAAATTAGAGTTCAGTCTAACTCTGAACATATTAGTGGTTTTTTTGCTAAAAACATTAACTTCGCATCTTTGAATAAAACAGCGACCGCTACTTTTGATGAGTTAAAAGCGGTTAAATCGTTGCTGACTAAGTCTAAATTAGATGATTCACTAGAGAGTGAAATAATAAATAATAAGCGCTACATTTATATTCATGATGGAAAAGCGTACTATGTTCGCTTAATTGAACTCAAAGTAACTGAGAATGGCATTGAAAAAATGCCAATAGGTTTAATAAGTGAATCGACTTATCAGATTTTTGAACTGTGGGATAATATTCAAAGTGTTGACGGTAAAGGACCTGGTGGTAATCAAAAGATTGGCCAATATGAATACGGTACAGATAAAGACGCATTTAATGTTACCCAAGTTGGCGATACTTGTTTTTTAGAAAATGACAAAGTAAAAACAGTCACTATGGAATCGGGCTCTGAGCCAAGTGAAGCCTTTTCATTCACATGTAATCGTAATACGCATAAGGAAATAAATGGTGCTTTTTCCCCATTAAATGACGCTCATGCATTTGGAACTGCAGTTTTTGATATGTATCAACAATGGTACAACACTGCACCGCTTACATTTCAATTGTTAATGCGAGTTCACAGTGGTGATAACTGGGAAAATGCCACTTGGAATGGCCAAGCAATGACCTTTGGTGATGGCGCTGATAGGTTTTATCCGCTGGTTTCTCTTGATATTGTATCTCATGAGGTTAGCCATGGCTTTACTAGTCAAAACTCCAATCTTATTTACTCTAATCAATCAGGCGGAATTAACGAGTCTTTCTCTGATATGGCAGGTGAAACTGCAGAGTATTTTTTACGTGGTGAAACCGACTGGTTATCAGGGGCGGATATTTCAAAAGTAGAGCCAGCTCTTCGTTACTTTGAAACGCCTTCATTAGATGGTGTTTCTATTGATAAAGCCAGCGATTTTTATCCGGGCATGGATGTTCACTTTAGTAGTGGTGTTTTTAACCGTGCTTTTTTCCTGCTTTCAAATACTGATGGTTGGGATCCTCAAAAAGCGTTTGAAATAATGCTAAAAGCAAATCAAAACTACTGGGTTAGCTCGAGTGGTTTTATCGATGGTGCATGTGGTGCAATCAACTCTGCAATTGACCTACGTTATAATGCATCTGATGTAATTTCAGCATTTAATGAAGTAGAAGTTATTTGCGATAATATTAAGTTTGTCGATACTGATTCAGATTTAATGGATGATAACTGGGAACTGTTATACGGACTAGACCCTTCAGATTCCGATGATGCCAACTTAGATTTGGACCAAGATGGTCTTTCTAACTTGGAAGAATACTTAGCAAATACTCTTCCAAACTCAGTTGATACTGATGCTGATAGTTTATCTGATTACGATGAATTAAACGTCTACATGACGTTGCCTAACAACGTGGATTCAGATTCCGATCGTATGCCAGATGGCTGGGAAGTCACTTTTTCATTTAATCCACTCGATGCAGCTGATGCAGAACTTGATTTTGATTCCGATAGCTGGGCTAACTTAATTGAGTACTATGGCAACAGCGACCCAACTGATCCAAACTCTGAACCTTCTGTTTTTCCTGAAACTACTTATAATTTTGATGACGCAGTTGTCCCTGAATTTTTAGTTTCTTCAACCCCTCAAACGCCTTGGTTTATTACTGATTATGACGGCCACGATGGCTTAGTGTTAACTAACAGTGATATTACTGATTCGCAACAAACGAGTGTTGAATTTCAATTTATAAGTGACGAACAACGTTTTGTTAACTTTAACTACTTATTGGAAACTGAAGCAAATTATGACTTCTTTAAAGTTTATATTAACGACACACTAGTTCTTGATGAGTCAGGCCTAACTGATTGGAAGGTGGCTTCTTTTCCATTACCTACTGGGTTTAATACAGTTAAGTTTGTATACACTAAAGACGTTATAGTGTCTGAAGGTTTAGATGCTGTATTTATCGATAATTTATACATTGGGCCTAGTTTCCCTGACTCTGATGGTGATGGTATGTCAGATATGTGGGAATTATCGTATGGTTTGGATATAAATACTGACGACTCAGCGCTTGATTTAGATAACGATGGTTTATCTAACCTTCTTGAGTTTTTAAATAACGGTTTACCTAACAACTCAGATACTGATGGCGATTTAATGCCTGATGGGTGGGAGTATAACAACAGTCTAAATCTTACAGATGCCGCTGATGCGTCACAAGATGCTGACAATGATGGATTTACTAACTTCACAGAGTATCAAGCAAATACAGATCCTCAGTCAGATACTTCTTACCCTGTTGTTTTAAATATCACAACGTCATTCGAAGGCGATACACTTCCAACATGGATGACTGAGTCAGTAGACTCAAGTGCGCCGTTTTTTATCACAAACGACTTTGCCACACAGGGCTCACAAAGTATTCGCTCGGGAGACATCACTGATTCTCAGTTTAGCGGGTTTACCGTCACGGGTTTATTTGAAGAAGGGGTTTTAGCGTTCGATTATAAGATTGATTCTGAAGCGTGTTGTGACTTTTTTATCGTGACTATAGATGGTCAAGAAGTTATTGGTAATGCTGAACGTGGAAATTTGGACGCACCTGAACCAACTTCATTTTTAGTTAATATTAGTGAAGGGGTGCATAAGATTGAGTTCAAATATACCAAAGACGGATCAGTATCAACTGATGCTGATGCAGTATGGCTTGATAATTTTGCTATGCTTCCAGTCGGTGATCAAACCGATACTGATAACGATCAAATGCCAGACTATTGGGAACTACTAAATGGTTTAAATCGTTTTGATGCAAGTGATGCACTATCTGACAAAGACGCTGACAGCCTTTCAGCCCTTGATGAGTATAACCTAGGAACAAATCCAAATTCATCTGACACAGATTCTGATGAGTTAAGTGATGGCTATGAAGTTATTAATGGCTTGCTACCACTTGACCCTTCAGATGCGAGTTTAGATTCTGATGCTGATGGTTATACTAATATCCAAGAGTTCTATGGGCAAAGCCTTGCTAATGACGCAACATCAACTGTGCAGTCTTTTTCTCAGCTAAATGAAAGCTTTGAAGAAGGGCTTTTGCCAGCTATGTTTACTGAGCTTGCAGAGCACTCTACTCAATGGCAGCTTAATACCAACTGGTCTACGGATGGTACATCAAGCTTAAGCCTAAATGCTTCTCCAGCAGGTAGTATAAGCGGCTTTGCAATTGCAGGGTTATTTGAGGCGGGATTCATTAATTTAGATTACTTTTCAAACAGTAACTCGTCATTTCAAATTAGTGTTAACGGTACTCAGTACAATATTAAGCATTATCGCTCTCGTTTGTTAATTCCGGTAAATGATGGTTTTAATATTGTGAAGGTAAAATACGAAAGCCCTTACTTAGCAGATATGCCTTTTTCAGTTGATAATATCTCATGGACTGCTGAGCTGGATGTAGTTAGTGACTTTGATGGCGACGGTATTCCAGACTATTGGGAAGCACAGAATGGACTAAATGCACTTGACTCTTATGATGCATCAAATGATCCAGACTACGACGGTTTATCTAACTTAAACGAGTATCAGATGTCGAGTAATCCGCTTTCTACAGATACAGATGGCGACGGTGTGCAAGATAGTGAAGATAGCCACCCAACTGATTCTAGTTTGGGTGAAAATATAGCCCCTGTTTTTGTATCAAGTTTAGAGCCTATTACTCTTGAAGCAACTTCTCAAAATACTAACCTTACAAATATTTTTGTTCCTGAGGCAACTGATAACGGACATTTAGAACCTTATGTTTATGCTGCTTCTGGGTCTTACTTGCCCCTTGGTGAACATCAAATTACATGGGTTGCTCGTGATTATGTTGGTAACGAAACTACGGCTATTCAAACGGTAACCTTGGTTGACACAACGCCACCTGTTATACAAAACTATTACTCAGTTAATGTTTATGGCAGCTCAATTGATGACATAAAAGCGGCATTATTTAACTCTAATGCTATCTACGATAGTGTATCGGATGTGGCCACTATCGATATTGATAGTAACTTTGTGTTCAGAACGGGGGATACTTTAATTCCTGTTTCTGCCGCTGATGGAGCGGGTAATACTTCTACAGGTGAAATAAATGCTCGTGTTTTTCCTAAGGTTAGTATCCAGCCTACTACCTATGTTTACCAAGATGGTAATGCGGTTATTGATGTATTCATAAGTGGTAAAAGCCCTTACGGTTCAGTAAGCTTTGATCTGATTGGAAATAATACTAGTAAATATATATCTACAAATCAGCATGGTCTTGTCAAGGTAGTGCTAGAACGTGAGTTCTTTGAAAATGCGTCGAATATTCGCATTAATACGAGAAGCAGTTCATTTACTGATAGAAATGATACTAGCCAGTTAGTATTTCTAAATGAAACTGCAAAACCTGAATTCATTACTAATTTATATCAGAATGGAAAAGTAATAAGCAAGATAGTTCAACGCGATTCGTCAGACTTTATTGTTGATGTTCATGCAGTTAATTTACCTAGTGCAGCAAGTGATAACTCAATAGAGCTCCAGCTATCTTCACAAGGTGATTACTTTGTAAATAAAATTGGTCCCTCAAAGTGGAATATTACATTTACGCCTCAATTACTTACAGATTCTGACAATCTAGACATTGCATTCACTATAAAACAAAATAGCGAAGCTGTTGCAACGGATCAAATTAGTTTACGTGTGATTGACGCAGTTACTTTCAATGATCCTGAGTTAGATACTGATGGTGATGGTATTTCTGATGCTGAAGAAGGTGTGAGTGATGGCGATAAAGACGGCATTGTTGATTACTTAGATAGCTCTTCTATTACGCACTCAGCTGTTTTAGATTCAGGCGATATGGTTCGTAGCATCGATGAGTTTAATCATTTGTCAGTAGGTGATATTAAACAGGCTACTGTAACGCAAATGATTGCTGATATGTCTATTTCAGAGCAAGACTTAAGTACTTACTTTGATAGCTTAGACATTGCAGAACCTCACTTTCAAGCTAAAAGTGATATTGTAAATATTCACATTACTCTTTCAAACTCATCGGGTACGTCTGAAATTGCGATACCAGAGTACGTTAACTCTATTTTAAGTTCAGAAATGCAAATTCGTTTGTTATCTAATACAGGCTGGCAGTCGGTTTCAATGCTAACTGGTAACGTCTACGAGCAAATTTGTTCAGGTTGCTTTACTTTTGCAGTAACAGACGGCAGTGAATTTGACTTAGACGGTCAAGTTAATGGTGAGATTGAATTAGTTGCTAAGTTAGCTGAAGAAAGCTTAAACCAAGCGCCAGTTTTAGATGTAACAATTCCAGCAACAATTGAAGAGCTTACAACTATTGAGCTTGATGCGTCAGGAACAACAGACCCTGATGGTGACCTACTAAGTTTTGAGTGGAGTATTGATCATCCTCAATTATCACTGACGCCTTCAGAGACAGACAGTAAAGCGACACTGACTGTAGGTGAAATAGAGCAAACGTTCACTACAGATATCACTTTATTAATCTCAGATGGTTACGAGCAATTTACAGAGATATATACAGTGACCTTTATGCACGTTAATCAATTACCAGCAGTTGAGTTGAGCTTATCTTCTTTATCGGTTGATGAGGGTAAAGAAGTTAGCGTTACAGCAACTGCGACAGACAAAGAGTCATCTGAACTTACTTACAGATGGGTTCAAACACAAGGTATAGAAGTCGCAATTGAAAATGTTAATTCAAGTACATTGTCGTTTATGGCGCCAAATGTATCTGTAACAAGTGAACTTGGCTTTAAACTTAGTGTTTCTGATGGTGAAGGGGAGACAGAGCAAAGTGTTATCGTTACTGTTAATAATGTACCTGAAGCACTTGCAACACCTAAAGAAGGTGATAAAAGTGGAGGAGGTTCTTTCAGTTTCTTCTTATTACTTTTAGCCGCTTTGTTTGTTTATAGAAGAGTACAGTTGTTACACAAATAACAACAGTCTGCTTTATAACTATTAAATCCCTTGATTGTTATCAAGGGATTTTTTTTGCATAAATTTTAAAATAAGTAAGTAGGCTTAATGTGTTAAGCTAATTATATTGTGACTCGTTAGGTTTTTTTAATGAAGAATTATAAAGTTCTATTGTGTATTGGTTGTTTGTTTTTTGCTAATCAGTCTTTTGCTAAAACGATTTTACCTAGTAACAAAACTAAGTTTGTTAGCTTGTTTAATAGTAAAGTTGGCGATTATGAATTAATTTCAGGCGATGCTCGCTATTGTGATTCAGGTTCATTAATGTGGCTCGATAGAAATAATACCGATTTGGGTTTTAGACTTGGTAGTTTAATTTCTTTTATTGATTTACATAATGGAACACAAACTAATAAAGTCCCTGATTTTTGCCTAGTGACTACTAAGTTTAAATATACGAATATTGGTTTAACAATGGATTTGCGCCAAGACAGGTGTGACAATAATAGCGATACATTAGATGTTAGCCGCACGCTAAATTTTGTTTCTGACACACAGTTAGAATATTCGATTAAAAATGCTAATGTTCAATGTAAGTTTGAATTAAAGCGTCTATAAATCGCATTTTATTTTTGGAATATCACGCCAACGAGTCGTGTATTGCGGCGATAAAAAAGCTCTATTCATATGCCAGCGTTCATTTAGTTGGCTGCTTGCTACGCTAAGCATTCCTTTCCCAAAGCGATGATTTATCGCATCTAAACAGCTCATTAACTGCGGGTTATCGGTTTGCTTATCAAATAAATGATGTTGTTGAAACTGCTGCGGGCTGAGCTCTAATGCGCCCACACCACATTTATAAAATCGAATTCCCGGTTGATATATTTGCTCAAAACTCTTTGATACCGCATTGGCCATAACGCGAGTATCGTTAGTAGGCGGATCAAATTGATGCATAACTGACTTTTTATAAAAGGCGTGTTCATGTGATGAGCTGGCAGCAAAAATATAAATACGATGAGTTAGCGACTGTTGCGCTCTTAATTTTTGTGCAACTACACTAGCATGATTTATTAGGGCGGTTTTAACTGCATCGGGGTCGCAAAGTCGCTTACCAAAACTACGTGTTGAAAAAATAGCTTGTTTATCTTGGCGTACATCATCCCAGTTTAAACAGGTAATGCCGTTGAGCTCGTTAATTGTGCGCTCAAGCACCACACTAAATTGGCGACGAATAGTTTTTGGGCTTTGCTCAGCCAGTTGCCACGCGGTATGAATGTCCATGAGAGCCAGCTTTTTAGCTAAACGTTTGCCTACCCCCCAAACATCTTGGCAGTGCATTCGTTGTAAAATAGTGCGGCGACTTACTTCATCGTCAATCACTGCAACACCATTAAAGCCAGTTAGTTTTTTAGCTGCATGGTTAGCGGCTTTGGCTAAGGTCGGTGTTGGCCCAAAGCCAACCCCAACAGGGAGTTTGGTTTCGCGCCATACAGTACGCCTAATTAGTTGCCCATATGCTTGCCAATCGTTAATTAAAGGTTGATAACCATTAAAGTGTAAAAACGATTCATCGATACTGTAAACATGCTGGATGTCACAAAAGCGGCCAATTACACTCATCATCCGGTCGCTTAAATTAGCGTATAGTTCATAGTTACTAGAGCGTACAACCACATTGTTTTGTTCTAGTAACTGCTTAACTTTAAAGTAAGGGCCAAATTTAGGAATATTAAGCTTACGCGCAATTGGGCAGACCGCACACACACAACCGTCGTTATTGGTAAGCACCACCACAGGTTTTGAGCGAATAGCCGGATCAAATACTTTTTCTGCACTGGCATAAAAAGCAACGGCATCAACTAAGGCATACATGAAAGTAACTCAGGGCTTTGGCGATGCAGCCTAATAGAGCGAGTTACCACACCTTCAAGCTGAAACTCATCTGACTCAGTCAATTGCACCGGCTTATAAGCAGAAGAGGCTGATAGCAAGCGTGCATTGGTCTTATCAAGCAGCTTACATACAAATAAACCATTTAAGTTAGCCACAATAACATCGCCATCTTTTGGTATTTCAGCGCGGTCAACCAACAGTAAGTCGCCCTCAAAAATACCAATTTCTTGCATAGAGCACCCAGACGCTATCCCAATAAACGTGGCATCAGGATGCTTTATTAATAACTCATCAAGTGAAACGCCAAGCTCTGTATATTGTGCTGCAGGTGACTCAAATCCGCATACACCGGCCTCTATATAAATGGGAATAACAAACATAACACAACCTAAAACGCATATACTGTATAAGTGTACAGTATATGCGTTTTATATAAGTTATGCCAAGTAATGGATCTGCGATCAATCCATATTTTTGATCATTTGCTGAGCTGTATCTAAGAAGTCATTGATTTGCTGTGGGTTTAAGTTTTTACACATTTGCGCATTTACATGCTGCTCAGCGTTTAATAATTTGTCGTAAAGCGTGCACCCTTGTGCGGTAAACGACAGAATAAAACAACGCTTGTCATGCTCACTGGCATTTTTATGAATTAAGTTTAGCGCGAGCAGTTCTTTCACTAACCGTGCTATTTGGGCTTTGTCGCGTTGGGTTTGATTCACAATATCGTTAGCAGTGCACTGAGGTGTCGCTGCAATAATATGCAGACAACGCACATGCATCGCGTTTAATCCAAGCTCACCTGCATTAATGGCTTCGCGTATGGTAACGCGATAATTTTGCATTAAAGCAAATAATGTATTGGCCAATGAAGAGTTCATAATAAATCCATAATGGTTGACAAAGTCAATTAAATTGCTATAGTTGATTTTATCAACCAATGGGGCGTTGTGCAATTCATCATTTTAGTGAGGTAAATTTATATGGGTAAAAAAGTACGCAAAGCAACCGTATTAAGCACAAAGCAAATAACCCCACATTTACAACGCATTATTGTCGGCTCAGATGAGTTTAACGACCTGAGTGCCCAATACATTGGTAACTACGTTAAGGTGCTTATTCCACAAAATGGCCGCGTTGACTTTAATATTAAAACTACGTGTATGCGTTCATACACTATAAGACATGTTGATGAGCACACTGGAGCACTTACCCTCGACTTTGTGATAAATATGCACCAAGGCCCAGCCACTAATTGGGCTAAAGAAGCAAAAGTAGGCGAGGAAGTGGGTATAGCAGGGCCAGGCCCTAAAAAGTTGGATAACTATGATCATTCATATTATCTATTACTTGGCGATTTAACTTCGGTTAATGCAATTAAAGGCTACGTGCAACAATTGCCTATAAACGCAAAAATTGACGCGATTATTCATGCACCAACAAAAGATGATGTGATTAGCTTAGACTCCTCGCGTGATGTAACTTGGTTAATAACAAATAACCCCGATACAGATATGATAAACGCATTAAAATCGCTACCACTTAGTGAGCAACAACCTATTGTATTTATGGCACTTGAGGCTGGCTTAGTCCGTAAAGCAAAAACTATATTAACTGATGAATTAGCTATACCGCGCAGTCAAATTGTTGCATCGGGCTATTGGAAAAAAGGGCTTGATTCAGAAGCTTATAAACTAAAGCGTCAACACGCTGCGGCTAAAAATAGTTAACTTAATTGTTGTTCAATCACATCGCTATTTAGCTTTTAAAAGGCAAGGCGCCTTGAATTGACTGTCATACACACCCATCTCTTAGCGTAGACTCATTATTTATGGCTAGCGCTATAAATCGCTATTTAATTTGGAGGTGCTACTTTGTTATCAACCATTCCTTTTTCGTTATTAGAACTGGCGCCTATGCCTAAAGGTGCCACTGTGAGTGACACCTTAAATAAAAGTACAGCCTACGCACAAAAAGCCGAGGAACTCGGTTTTAACCGTTTTTGGTTAGCCGAGCATCATAATATGCCTGGGATTGTTTGTGCGGCTACTTCAATTTTGGTGGGGCATATAGCCGGAAACACTAAAAAAATACGCGTAGGGTCGGGTGGAATTATGTTGCCTAATCATGCTCCTTTAGTTGTTGCGGAGCAATTTGGCACCTTAGAAAGTTTATACCCAGGTCGAATTGATTTAGGGTTAGGGCGCGCTCCAGGTAGCGATCCTGTGACAAGTCGTGCATTAAATAACGATATCAGTCGTGCTGAAAACTTTCCTAATGAAGTGAGCGAGTTACAAACATTATTAGGCCCTTATGAGGGAACTAAGCGCGTGCGAGCAATACCTGGTGAAAACACCAATGTTCCCATTTGGCTTTTAGGTTCAAGTTTATTTAGTGCGCAGTTAGCTGCACAAAAAGGATTACCCTATGTATTTGCGGGGCACTTTGCACCGCGTTTTGTGCATGATGCAATAGCCTTGTATAAACGAGAATTTAAACCATCAAATGTATTAGCTAAGCCTTATGTCATGTTGGCATTACCTTTAGTGGCTGCAGATACAGATGAAGAAGCACAGTACTTATCAACTACATCCAAACAGCGAGTGTTATCGTTAATTAGAGGCGATGAGCTGTGGTTAAAACCCCCAGTAGAAACAATGGAAGGTTTGTGGAGCGAACAAGAGCGCGCTCATGTTGAGAGCTTTTTAGGGTTAAGTGTTACCGGTGGGCCAGCCAGTATTAAACACAAGCTAGAAATGATTGTAAATCAATTAGGGGTTGATGAGCTTATATTCACCAACGACTTATTTGATAATGAAAAACGCCATAAAGCGCTTGAAATTTTAATGCAAATAAAGCATGGATAAGCAATTGGTTAAGCAAGCGTACACTCAACGCTTGTTATGCTATTAAACAGATTAAAGTTGATTACGTCGGGGCCATTTTACATTATTTAAAAAGTGGCAATGAAAAGGTTTGTTCTGTTTTTTCAATAGAACTGATTTAAACAATCAATTTTAATTATGAATATTGAACGATTATTATAAGGGTATGCAACACAATTCAGCTAAATAAATAGGAAGGTAAAGCGTGAAATCTCAAAATAGTACGACACCCCATTCAGGCAACAACTCAGTGCAGCCAAAAGTAGCGCTGATAGCAGAAGGTGGCGGACAACGAGGGATATTTACCGCGGGTGTACTCGATGCCTGGTTAGAGCAAGAGTATGATCCATTTGACTTATTTATTGGCACATCTGCAGGCTCTCAAAACTTAACAAGCTATTTGGCGCGTCAAAAAGGCTATGCTAAACGCCTGATCAGAGGCCTTTCGCGTCATAAACGTTTTTTTCAATTAGGTCGCGGCCTAATGGGTAAACATATTGTTGACCTAGATTGGTACTTTGATAAAACTACCGAAGTGAACAGAGCGCTTGATTTTAAAACCGCAAAAGCCAGTTTAGGTGACCGTGAGCTATTAATTACTGCAACTAATGCCCGTGATCGCAAACCTTATTTTTTATCCCCAACAGGGGAAGGCCAGCAATGGCGAGAGCTATTAAAAGCGTCAAGTGCACTGCCATTTTTATATAAGCAAGGTGTAAAATTGACGCCGTGGTTAAATGCATTAGCCGCAAATGAATTAGGTAAGACCGAGATACAGTCAGAGTCTGATTTTTACTTAGACGGTGGCCTTGCCGCACCGCTTCCTGTACGCGAAGCATATAATCGTGGCGCACGCAAAATTGTGGTTATACGCACCGTTGATGAAGCCTTTCAGGCTCAATCAGCATGGGTAAGTAAATTAAAATCATTTGTTGAAGTATCTGGCTATTGCCCAAAAACAATAGACTACTTATTACAACATGAGCAAGCTTACGAAGATGAGTTAGCATTTATTGCTAACCCACCAAAAGATGTAGAAATAATCCAAATTTTTGCAAATCAAAAGTTGTATAGTAAGTTATTAGGCAGCTCAAATGATGACTTACGATTTGACTATAAACTTGGTTTAGCAGCAGGCCATAACTACTTAAAAAACCATCACCCAGATCAGGATGATTATAAACACAGCTACATAGCGTAGCTGTGTGTTTATTATCAGCAAGATAATAAATCAGCATTTACTGTGTTCTCATGGCAGTCATTTAGCCGTGAGAAATATTCGGTTTTTTACCTCGAAAATAATGCGCTAACGGTTATTAAAGCACGCGACTAATTCCTTTCTAAAACATTCCTTTTACATCAGCAATTACACTGCAATATAAATTAGTTTGTTTGGTGAATTTATATTCATTAATAAAGAGAAATAATTCACATCTAATTAGCTTTATTATAAAGTGGCTAAGTCTCTACTAAACTTAAACACTCACGTCGCTAAATTAATAACGTGGCAAATAATAATAAAAAGGAAGCCTGATGTTCGACACGCTGATCAAAAGTGTAAATAGCCTTTTATGGGGCGAAGGCCAAGTACTCATTTACATTTTACTTTTTGCTGGCATATGGTTTTCTGTGCGTTTAAAAGCTATTCAACTCGTTAAATTTACACATATATTTAGCTTGCTAAAAGGCAGTAGCAAGTGTGATAAAAATAACATTAGCTCCTTTCAGGCTCTATGTACGGGGCTTTGTGCGCGTGTTGGTACTGGTAATTTAGCCGGTGTGGCTGTTGCTATATCACTTGGTGGAAGTGGCGCCATATTTTGGATGTGGGTGATTGCCATACTGGGTATGGCGACCGGTTTTGCAGAAAGTATTCTTGGGCAAATTTATAAAATTCGTGATAGTTATGGCGATTTTAGAGGTGGCCCTGCGTATTATATTCAACAAGGCTTAGGCAGCCGTGCGTTTGCTATTGTGTTTGCCGCCTGTTTATTTTTAGGTTACGGCTTTACCTTTAGCGCCATGCAAACCAACACCATTACCGATGCGCTTAATTATGCCTTTGAAATTCCCACACACTATTCCGGCATCGTGATCACTTTGTTAGCCGGTTCAATTATTTTAGGTGGATTTAAAGCTATTGCCCGTTTTGCTGAGCGAGTAGTCCCTGTTATGGGCATCGTGTTTGTGCTTGTTGCTGTGGTAATTACACTGATTAACTTTACCCAAGTACCCAGTATGCTAAAAGATATATTTTTATCCGCGTTTGGCTTACAAGAAGCGGGAGCAGGCGCAATGGGGGCGGCGATTAAAAATGGTATTCAACGGGGCTTATATTCAAACGAAGCAGGCGCAGGTAGTGTGCCGCATGCATCGGCAAGTGCCAGCCCCATACCTAATCACCCAGTTACCCAAGGTTACATACAAATGCTAGGCGTGTTTTTCGACACTATTGTACTTTGTAGCTGTACCGCGGTTATTATTTTATTGGCCGATGTGAACATAAGCGGCGAAATGGAAGGCATTCGTTTAACCCAAACCGCTATGACCTCACACTTAGCACAAGGTGGCGTGTATTTTGTAGCCGCTGCCATTACTTTATTTGCTTTTACCTCGGTGGTTGCTAACTACGCCTACGCTGAAAGTAACCTGCACCTATTTAAGCTTGATAACAAAGTAGGGCGCGGTATTTACACTTTGCTTTATTTATCAATGATGTTGTGGGGTGCATCTGCCACATTAAAAGAAGTATGGGATTTAGCCGATATTGCCCTAGGGTTAATGACAGTGGTGAACGTAATCGCTATTATACTGTTAACGCCAACTATTTTGTCTGTTACTAACGACTACCACGCACAAAGAGACAAAGGCATAGAGCCTGAATTTAAGGTAAAAAACGTAAAAGTGCAGGGCAAATGTGAAGACGGAATTTGGGATTAAGATTAAAGTTTAAAAGTTTTATATTGCATAAGTATTCATTTTAAGTTTGGCTTTAACAACATTAAACTGCGACTCTACAGGTAGTATTTTTAGATGATCGACATTTTTGCAGGTAAAACTGCAGCAAAAATAATAAACGAACAAGGGTTTAAACCCGAGCTTTTTACCTCGTTTTTAGGGGCAAGTGGTGGCCCTAAATGGTTTACCTTATTTGGCTTAGACAAATATATATTTGGCGAATTTTTTAAACATCGCACCCAACCGCTTAATTTAATTGGCTCATCGGCAGGGGCTTTTCGTTCTGCGTGTTTTGCACAAAACGATCCAGTTAAAGCCATTGAACGTTTAGCAAAATCGTATTCGCAAACCCGATATTCTAGTAATAAACCCACCCCAACTGAAATTACCACTAAAGCCCGCGCATTACTTGAAGATGTGTTTGGTGATAACGGTGTCACTGAAATTATAAATAATCCCGTTTTTAAAGCGCATTTTATAGTGGCAAAATCTAACGGGTTTATTGCCAGCGAACATAAATTAATACAGCTTTTGGGTTTATCAAAAAGTTATATGCTTAACCGTGTTAATCGAAAATTATTAAGCGGGCAATATGAGCGTTTTATTTTTGGCGCGCCCAATAGTGATTTAAGTATTACCGACAGCTACAATTTTAAAACCAAAAATATCGCACTCACACAAACAAATTTAAAAGATGCCTTATTGGCATCGGGCTCTATACCACTAGTAATGCAAGGCATAAAAAATATTGCCGGTTCCCCACCAGGAATTTACCGCGATGGCGGCATTATTGATTACCACTTTGATTTAAAAATTAATAACCCAGGCTTAATTTTGTATCCGCATTTTAATTCAGTTCCAAAAGCAGGGTGGTTTGATAAAAATTTAAAACGTAAAGTGTCACCACAAAATTACGACAACGTTGTGATGATCACCCCATCAAAAGAATTTGTCGCGGGTTTACCTTACGGGAAAATCCCAGATAGAAACGACTTCACCGATCTTGATGCAGACACGCGTATTAAATATTGGAACACCGTGTTTAGTGAAACAGAAAAACTGGCAGATGCCTTAGATACTCAGTTAACTAATACACTTAAAATCACTGCATATTAGTAGATATTTCTAAGTGGGTAATTAAAATTGCTTATTTTTATGATTCTACTATCATTGAAATAATTGATTTTGAATGAAGAAAATACCGTGTTATGGCTTTAAGCAGCTTAGATTTAATTGAGAACGAAAAACAAAGAGTAGCTTATGAAAATCGCACTCGCTATGTTGAAATTATCGCTAAAGCATTAGCGCTAGGCTGTATTTTACTCTCTTTGTTATCTGCTTCGGGTTACTTTTTTTCTGTACAACAATTATATAGGCCGATAGCCGGAGGGGCTGCAAC
This sequence comes from Pseudoalteromonas sp. SiA1, assembly GCF_018732205.1. Lineage (NCBI taxonomy): Bacteria > Pseudomonadati > Pseudomonadota > Gammaproteobacteria > Alteromonadales > Pseudoalteromonadaceae > Pseudoalteromonas > Pseudoalteromonas sp. SiA1. Next base: position 241,292 of record NZ_CP076085.1, read on the forward strand.
AAATCCGCTTACCGCTATTACTATAATACTAATTGGTTTTAGTGTTTTTTTAGAGTATAAAAAACATTTTACAATCCTCAACCCATTACTTTCTATAACTGCGCTTATAACATCCCTTATAGTTATAAGTGATAATTTATTATCCAGCAAAATGGCCGTACATATTACCCCATTCATAAATACTGTGAACGCAGAGTTACAAGCTGGGTATTCAAATTCGATGGGGATTAATACTGCGATTATGATGGCATTTTTATCTTCTGCGTTACTATTGGGTCAGTTTGGTAAGGTAATGACTGCACAAGTAGTTGCTTTTGTTGGACTTGCAGTGCCGATGCTGTCGATAATTGGTTATGCTTATGGTATTACATCATTTTTTGGTCATATGTCTATTTTAACTACAACTTATGGTATATTTCTTGGGATTAGTGTTTTGTTTATCCATGCCAAGCAAGGTGCAGTTCATGCTTTATTATCGCCACATATAGGTGGACGAATTGCTCGTTTTCAAGTTTGTATCGGTTGTTTTGTCCCTATATTTATAGGTTATTTGTTTATTAAGACTTTAATTTCTGTGAAACTAGAAGATTTATTTGGTTTATATGTTGTTGTTATTTCATGGTTTATCATAGTTTTAATTATTTTTAGTGCCATCATTCAAGAAAAAATAGATAAACAAAGGCGTGATGCTGAACTAGCTTTAATTAAAGCGGCAACATACGATAGTTTAACTGGCTTAGCAAATCGGCGGCATTTTATGGAGTTAGCAAAAAGTGCGCTTGAACAAAGTACCTTAGTCACAGCTGAAACTTATATTTTGATGCTTGATGTTGATCACTTCAAATCTGTAAATGACAGAGCTGGCCATGCAATTGGCGATAAAGTACTGATTGCTATAGCTTCAACATTGAATAAAAGTGTACGTAGAACAGACTCAGTTTGTAGATTAGGCGGAGAAGAGTTTGCCATAATTCTACCAAATACATCTGAGGAAGATGCATTATTCGTAGCCGAAAAGATTAGAACCGAAGTTGAACAAACAGAAATTTTAGGTTACACCGATATTTATGGCCAAGTTACAATATCTATCGGTTTAGCAAAAGCACAAGATCAGCAAACTATCGATGTTGTATTAACCCATGCCGATAAAGCACTTTACTTAGCTAAAGAATCTGGTCGAAATCAGTCTATACTGTATAAGCCTCAAGAGTCGTAATACTAAAACTGCACGACATAATAGTAGTCGTGCAGTTTATAAGTTCTAGATAGTAAGGGGTAAGCTAATTCATTATAAGTAACCCATAAATTACGTTATGTTAAATTGCGTAATTTAAATTAAAGTGGGCGTAATCATACAAACTAGCCCACTTATGAGAGGGTTTTGAGGTCTTAATTTAGCTCAGAATCGACCCAAAATTTAGTACCTTTTAAAACAGCTTGCAGTGCAAGGCCACTTTCGGTTAAAGAGTAAACAGTAACTTGGTCAGCAATAGCTTCGGCAACTAAAGCACCACCTTTATCTTGGTATTTTGCAGCAGCATCGGCATTACCACCGAACGCCCAACCATGTTTAATAAATCTATTTAACGCTGCTTGATCGTGAAAAACCATCACAATATTGAAATCTTTAACACCTAAACCTAAGCCTAAACCAGCTTCACCCATATTCATATAGGTAGATTTTCCGGTTAGGTTATTTTTTACTACACCGTACCCACCACCAAAACTGGCTAAAATAACGTTTACATTTGCATTATCAAATACAGCATAACCGGCAGAGTTTGCAATTTGAGTTTTAACATCTGGTTTTTTTTCGTATAGAGCAGTTAATGTATTCGATTTCATACTTTGTACTAAAGCACGTTTTTCTCCAGGGGAAGCACTGCCTGTAGTAGCGCAACCTGTTAATAAAACGCTAATAACGAACATGCTCAACAGAAGTAATTTTTTCATGATTTTTCCTTTAATAAGGTATATGGTTAATAAATCTGCGTTTAGCATAAATATCAAAAATTCATTATGTCCAATACTAGACAGTATCGGACTTTAAGGTTAACCTATAAGTCTATTATTTTCTTATATATTTTACTATTATGCTTGTTGCTCTGGTCGATACATTAAAACAATTACGTTATCAAATAGCTCATCTTGAAGATAATACACTCTCATCAGAATATCCAGAACTAGCCTCTTTTATACAGCAAGTCAGCTTGACTGTAACTGAATCAAAGGCTGATCTTAATTTTTTATACCAGTTTTTATATGTTTATGGCCGAAAATCTGAGGCAACCTATAGTCGTTTTCGTAATGAGTTGGAACGTTTTTATTTATGGTCATGGCTTATAGCTGAAAAATCTGTATTTGAACTTAAGCGTGAAGATATTGAAGCCTATGTTGATTTTATGGTTGAACCGGATAAAAAATGGGCATCTACATCTGTTCAATGGCGTTATAAAGATGAGCAAGGAATTCGTCGGTTAAATCAAAATTGGCGCCCTTTCATGTTAAAAGAATCTATTGCGAGTCAGCAAACATTATCGGCCATGTTTACTGCCCTCAATGTATTTTATAAATTCGCTATTTTAGAAGAAAAAACCTTTGCTAACTTTGTACCTGTTGTTAAAAAAAATAGTCCCTACTTGGTTGTGCAATCGCAAATACAAATCCCCGATACATTAAGTGATATTCAATGGGAATATGTATTTGGCGTTACCCGAGATATATGCGAAAAAAAACCAGAGTATGAAAGAAACTTATTTACCCTCGCCTGTTTAAAAGGACTCTACCTTCGTATTTCAGAATTATCAGAGCGACCACAATGGTCACCTGTTATGTCTCATTTTTGGCAAGATAATGATGGTTTTTGGTTTTTACGAATAATGGGCAAAGGAAATAAATTACGCGATGTAACATTAAGTGATGATTTTCTTGAGTATTTAAAACGTTATCGCTTGTATCGAGGCTTGCCTGCTCTGCCCCGCGTTGATGAGTCAGACCCGCTAGTTCATAAAATTCGTGGTCAGGGTGGAATGACCGTAAGACAAATTCGCAGATTGGTACAACAAAGTTTCGATATTGCGCAACAATCTTTACTTGATGATGGATTTAAAGATGACGCGGAACAATTAGAAGCGGCCACTGCGCATTGGTTACGCCATACGGGGGCAACGCATGACGCACAAACTCGCCCTTTAAAACATTTATCTGAAGACTTAGGCCATGCAAAAATTGCTACAACCGATCAAATTTATATTCAAACAAATATAAAAGAGCGGGCTAAATCTGGAATTAAAAGGAAAATTTAATGGAATACTTAGTGATCTCATTTATTGGCGTTTTATTTTTAGTTTATTCCTTAACATTTCGCCAACTAGAAAAAACCGAAGTAACGGGGCCAATGTTTTTTGTAATTGGTGGGATATTGCTTGCCACACTTTTACCTAACGAAAGTAGCAGAATAAAAACCGGCATAGATTTTTTACTGCCCTTTATAGAATTGACACTCAGTATATTTTTATTTTCTGATGCGGCTAAGTCAAAATTAAGTGTTTTAAGACATAGCTTTCAGTATCCGAGTTTACTGTTATTTATCGCCCTCCCCTTAACGTTATTACTTGGGATTGCCGTTGGGTTATTTTTGTTTGCCGATTTATCTGTTATTCAAGCGGCGTTACTTGCAATAATATTAACGCCTACCGATGCGGCGTTGAGTAAAGGGTTATTGGCAAGTGCGCAGGTACCTGAAAAAATTCGTGAAGGAATAAATACCGAAAGTGGTTTGAATGATGGTTTATGTGTTCCTATTTTTTTAATATTTATATTACTGGCAAAAAATCCTGAATCTGCAATTACAGCAACGCAAACGTTAAGTGTGTTTGGCAGAGAACTTGGTTTAGCCTTATTAATAGCCTTTACAAGTACCGCTATTTTTATTCCGTGTTTAAATTTTGCAATGAAGCGCCATTACTTTGCCCAAAACACGAGTCCTTTTTTACTATTGGGTTTTGCTATGACTGTATTTTCACTTACACAATATTTTCATGGCAGTGGATTTATTGCCGTATTTGTAGCGGGGCTTTTATTTGATAAATACGCGAGTACTAAAATAAACAAAGAGCTGATTGAAGACTCAGAGCATATAGCTGACTTTTCCTCTTTAATGATTTGGTGTTTATTCGGTTTTGTTTGTGCTTATTTAGTGATCCCGAAATTAAATACTGAAATAGTAATTTACGCTTTACTCAGTACAACACTGATCAGAATAATACCGGTTATGCTGTCATTGCAATTTACAGCACTAACAATTAAAGAGCGTTTTACATTTGCTTGGTTTGGGCCAAGAGGATTGGCCTCAATTGTTTTTACCTTAATGGTAATAGACACACAAATAGAAAACAAATTTCAAATTGCGACCATTGCCATGACAACAATTTTATTTAGTGTGTTTATTCACGGTATTAGTACAAAACCTATAGCAGATAGTTTTGCTAAAAAAACTAAATAAATATAAGCAAAATAAAAAGGCGTACTTAATAATAAGTTACGCCTTTTTATTTTCAGCTTAATTAATTAAATTATTAACTAAGTACATTTGCCAGTAACTCTATCGGATGCTTGGGTTTAAACTTTTCATAACGTTTAACTTGGCTGCGACATGAGAATCCCGTTGATAAAAGTTGCTCAGGTTTATTTTTATCAACAATAGGTTTCCAACTCATTTCGTAAAGCGATCGAGAGTTATCTTGGTTTTGTGCTTCGTGGCCATACGTACCTGCCATTCCACAACAACCCGTATTTGTAGTATTTAATGTCAAACCAAGTTCATCAAAAATAGTTTTCCAAACACTTGCCGCTTTTGGTAAAGCGGTTGTTTCAGTGCAGTGGCTCAATAACGTAAATTCAGTATTTAAATTTTGTTTAGCCGTTAACTGTTTAAACGATTGTGTTTCTAGCCATTCATGGGCAAGTAGCACATGAAAATCACCACGGTTATTTTCTAAAATTGTATTATATTCATCGCGATAACACATCACTAAAGACGCATCTAAACCTACTAATGGCGCATTGATCTCGTTAAGTTGATTTAGAAATTCTGCAGCATTTTTAGCTGTCACTTTAAACTCATGTAAAAAACCTTTCACATGTTGAGGCTTACCATTGGGTTTAAATGGTAACAACATGGGTTTTTTTCCAAGCTGTGTGATCAGTGTAATAAAGCTCTCAACCAATTCGGCTTCGTAAAAGCTGGTAAATGGGTCTTGAACAATAAGTACATACTCATTTTGCTCATCGGCGCTTAATTTTTTAAGTAAATTTAAATCAAATTTTTGCGCTTTGTTTATACGTTTACCGAGTGCTGGAATACTTAGCTGCGGGGTATCAACATAACCGACCGTTTTTTTAATGATGCTACTAACCAATGATGTTTTTACAATTGGGTTAATAATCCGAGCAAATTTTGACATTAACGGTGCGCTATTTTCGATATTACCCACTAAATAATCTTTAAGTGGGCGCGCATAATAACTATGGTAATAATTTAAAAAACGAGCTCGAAAAGTTGGTACATCTACCTTTATTGGGCAAGCGGTAGTACACGCTTTACATGCTAAACACTCGTCCATTGATGCTTTTACTTCGTGAGAAAAATCGTAAACGCCTTTATTTTTTTCACGGCTATGAACAAAACGCTCCCACCAAGTGATCACTTCACCTTTGTTTAGCTCTTTCTCTACTTCAAGCAAATTAACATCTTTTGACTCTTGAAGTCGTAACCATTCACGCATTAAACCCGCGCGACCTTTAGGTGAATTACGGCGATCGCCGGTCACTTTATAAGATGGGCACATTGGCGAGTTTTCATCATAATTAAAACACAAGCCGTTACCATTACAGGTCATTGCATTGTTAAAACTGGTTTTAACATCAATAGAAATTTGCTTATCGAAGTAAGAACGTTTCTGCCCATCAACACTAACTAGTGAGTCTTTACTTTCAATTGGCGTACATATTTTACCGGGGTTTATTTTATTATTAGGATCAAAAGCTGACTTTATTTTTCGTAATTGAGTAAATAAATGCTCACCAAAAAATTCAGGGCCGTATTCACTTCGGTATCCTTTGCCATGCTCGCCCCACATTAATCCACCGTATTTAGCGGTGAGTTTTACTACCTCATCTGAAATTGTACGGAGTAATTTTTCTTGTTCTGGGTCGCACATATCCAGTGCAGGTCTAACATGTAATACACCGGCATCAACATGGCCAAACATACCATATTGTAAATTATGACTATCAAGTAGCGCTCTAAATTCGACAATGTAATCGGCTAAATTTTCAGGCGGTACGGCAGTATCCTCTGCAAACGCGAGGGGCTTTTGGCTTCCTTTTACATTACCTAATAAACCCACTGATTTTTTACGCATTGCATAAATTTTTAGTATATCGCTTTTATCGCTTGTTAACTGATAGCCAATAACCCCATTAGTTTGGTTTTCAACACACTCATCTAATAATTTACATAAAGTGTCTACTTTGTCTTTTATATCTTGTGGTGATACAGCATTAAACTCAACCATGTTGAGTCCTTGCATATCTTTATTTGGTACATCGGTTATTAAGTCCGATACTGAATGCCAAATAATGTCTTCGCGCGCGAGATTTAATACTTTGCTGTCAACGGTTTCAACCGAGGTAGCACGGGCATCAACCAAAAATGGTGAATGGCGAAGTGCAGAATCAAAACTGTCATATTTTATATTTATGAGTGTTTTAAATTCAGCAATGGGTGTTAGATTTAATTTCGCCTCAGTAACTATACCTAATGAGCCTTCAGAGCCTGTAATTAGTCGACTCATATCAAAAGTTTGTAAGTCTTCACTTAGTACATGCTCTAGGTCATACCCAGTTAAGAAGCGATTTAATCGTGGGAATTTGGCTAATATAGCGTCGCGTTCACTAATTGAAATATCTAAAACTGTTTTGTATATTTGCCCAATTAATGTGTCTTGATCGGCAATTATTTTTGCTTTTTCTATGTCTATTGGGCTGGTAGACATTGCTGTGCCGTCGACTAAATACGTGGTTAGCCCTAAAACATGGTCGCTGGTTTTGCCATAAACTAATGAACCTTGGCCAGATGCATCTGTACTGATCATGCCGCCAATGGTGGCGCGGTTACTGGTAGATAAATCGGGTGAAAAGAAAAATCCATACGGTTTTAAAAAGTCGTTAAGTTGATCTTTTATCACGCCCGTTTGAACTCGTACCCAACCTTCTTCTACATTTATTTCGAGGATTTCACGCATGTAACGTGATAAATCAACCACAATACCTGGGGTTAAAGACTGTCCGTTAGTGCCTGTGCCGCCACCGCGAGGACCAAAAGTTAACGACAAAAACGGGTCATGAGATGCAGTTTGTAAGGCAATTTGAATGTCTTTTTCGTTTTTTGGAAAAATAACACCTTGTGGAAGCTGCTGGTAAATACTGTTATCGGTTGATGCAGTCAGCCTCGTTGCATAACTGGCGTCTGTATCTCCAGTAAATCCTTGATTTTGTATGGTATTTAAGTAATTTGCAACCAATTCGGTCGCGGCATCTTGTTGTGTAATCGTTGCTATCATGGCGGCGCTTTTTAATGCATTTGTGTAATTATATCATGGTGATGGCTAATAGAAATTGAAGATTTTACAGTTTGTAACACTCTTTTAATCGTAATATGAGCAGCTCTAATTATAATCAAATTAAACGCCTACTATGAGGTTTATATGAAAAAACTACTTATACAGATCAGCGGGACACTGTTTATTTTATTAGGACTACTATTTGCCGTAGTACCTGGGCCTTCGTTAATATTTTTTATTGCAGGTTTACTGTGCTTTTCTATGTATTACCCAAAAGCGAGAGGTTATTTAGCTTGGTGTCAAAAAGCGCTTACTCGTTTATGTGCCTATTTAGATAAAAAATTAGCAAAACACACATTTTAAGCCATAAAAAATGCCAGCAGATGCTGGCATTTTTTTAACAAGGTAATTTATTTAGCGAGTTTATCAGCTAAATATAACCATGTTTCTAGTACTGTATCTGGGTTAAGCGAGACAGAATCAATGCCTTGCTCTACTAACCATGCAGCAAAATCTTCATGATCTGAAGGACCTTGACCACAAATACCTACGTACTTACCTTTTTCTTTTGCTGTTTTAATAGCCATAGAAAGAAGCTTTTTGATTGCAGGGTCGCGCTCATCAAATAAGTGCGCAATTAAACCTGAATCACGGTCAAGACCAAGCGTTAACTGAGTTAAATCGTTAGAGCCGATAGAGAAACCATCGAAGTATTCTAAAAATTCTTCAGCCATTAATGCATTTGACGGAAGTTCACACATCATAATTACTTTAAGACCATTTTCGCCACGTTTAAGGCCATGCTCTTCAAGTAATTCAATAACGCGTTTACCTTCTTCAAGGGTACGTACGAATGGGATCATGATTTCAATGTTAGTCATATCCATAGTATTTCTAACGCGTTTTATTGCTTCACACTCAAGGGCAAAACAATCACGGAAATCTTCAGAAATATAACGCGCAGCACCACGGAAACCAATCATTGGGTTTTCTTCTTCTGGCTCGTATTGCTGGCCGCCCACTAAGTTTGCGTATTCGTTTGATTTAAAATCAGACATACGCACAATTACACGCTCTGGAGCAAACGCACAACCTAGGGTAGAAATACCTTCAACAAGTTTGCCAATATAGAATTCAACAGGTGATTCGTAACCGGCAATCATGTCAGTAATTTCTGCTTTTAATGCATCAGTTTGTGCATCAAAATTTAATAACGCTTTAGGATGAACACCAATCATACGGTTGATGATAAATTCAACGCGCGCAAGGCCAACACCTGAATGTGGTAAACGAGCAAAATCGAATGCGCGATCTGGGTTACCTACGTTCATCATTACTTTCATTGGCAGTTCAGGCATTTCGTCTACGCGTGAAGTTAACACTTCAAAGTCTAAAATACCTTCGTAGATGAAACCTGTATCGCCTTCGGCACATGATACAGTAACTTCTTGACCTGCTTTAATTAAGTCTGTTGCATTACCACAACCAACAACGGCTGGAATACCTAACTCACGTGCAATAATCGCAGCATGACAAGTACGGCCACCACGATTTGTAACAATCGCAGCCGCACGCTTCATGATAGGTTCCCAATCTGGGTCGGTCATATCGGTAACTAAAATGTCACCTACTTGTACTTGGTCCATCTCTTTGATTGAATCAAGTACACGCACAACACCACTACCAATTTTATGACCAATTGCACGGCCTTCAACAACAACATTGCTGCTGCCATTCAGTTGGAAGCGTTCCATTACGTTAGTGTCTTCGTTTGAACGAACTGTTTCTGGACGCGCCTGAACTATATATAGTTTGCCATCGTTACCATCTTTTGCCCATTCGATGTCCATTGGACGACCGTAATGTTTTTCAATGATTACAGCTTGTTTGGCAAGGTTTTGCACTTCTTCATCTGTAATCGAGAATTTGTTTGAAAGCGCTGGATCTACGTCAACAATTTCTACTTGTTTGCCGTGAGCTTTGTCTTGTGAGTAAATCATTTGAATGGCTTTAGAGCCAATATTACGACGAACTACTGATGGCTTGTTTTTAAGCAGCGTTGGTTTATGAACATAAAATTCATCAGGGTTTACAGCACCCTGTACAACCATTTCACCCAAACCATAGCTTGATGTAATAAATACAACATCTTCAAAACCAGATTCAGTATCAATACTAAACATAACGCCTGATGCTGATTTATCTGAGCGAACCATGCGTTGAATACCTGCTGATAAGGCAACACCACGGTGATCGTAGCCTTGGTGAACACGATAAGAAATTGCACGGTCGTTAAATAACGAAGCGAAAACGTGTTTGATGGCTGTCATTACAGAATCAATACCAACAACGTTTAAAAACGTTTCTTGTTGGCCTGCAAAAGAGGCATCTGGCATATCTTCAGCGGTTGCTGATGAACGAACAGCGAATGAAACATCTGCAGTTGTGTCGCCATGTAGCTGGCTGTATGCGTCGCGGATTGCTTTGTCTAGACTAGGTTGGAATGGGGTATCGATAATCCACTGGCGGATATCGGCGCCGACTTTGGCGAGTGTGTTTACATCATCAACATCGAGTGTATCTAAAATGTCATGAATTTTTGCGTTGAGTCCTGATTGTTCTAGAAACTCGTTAAAAGCGTCTGAGGTAGTAGCAAAACCACCTGGGACTTGCACACCTGCGTTAGCTAAGTTTGAAATCATTTCACCAAGTGAGGCATTTTTACCGCCAACTCGAGGAACATCTTGCATACCAAGCTCTTGATACCAGAGAACGTATTCTTGCACGGATCTTTCTCCAAAAAACAAATTGTAGTAGTAACTGTGAGAGTTAAGAAAGAAAACCTTTTATAAAGGTCGCCACCATTCTACACTGGCAAACGTCCCCACGTAAACCGTGATACACTGATTTTAAAATTAAATGTAATAAAAAAGAGGCTTTATGAGAACTGCGTTTTATATTTCAGATGGCACAGCAATCACATCTGAAGTGTTTGGTCATGCGACTTTATCTTTATTCCCTGTCGAATTTAATCATAAAACAATCCCTTTTGTAGAAACTGAAGAAAAAGCACATGAAATAAAAGCGCTTATTAACGCCACGTCATCTAAGCAAGGTGAAAAGCCTTTGGTGTTTTTTACTTTTGTGAATCATAAGCTGTCTGAGATTATTCGCTCAGCGGATGCAGTTTCATACGATTTTTTAAGTACCTATAGTGAAAAAATTGAAAAAGAATTAAATGTAGCGCCAGTACCAAAAGTACACAGAACACACTCTATTCATGAAAAAAGTTATGATTTTAGAATTGATGCCGTTAATTACGCGTTGATGAATGATGATGGTGGCAACATTAAAAACTTTGCGGAGGCTGATATTATTTTAGTTGGCGTTAGTCGAAGTGGTAAAACACCCACCAGTCTTTATTTAGCTTTGCAGTATGGCATTAAAGCAGCCAATTACCCGATCACCGAAGACGACTTAGAAAGCGAAGGTTTACCAAAATGCTTAGTGCCTTATAAGCATAAACTGTTTGGCTTAACTATTGATCCAGAGCGTTTGGCTGCAATAAGAGACAGGCGCATGGCAAATTCAAAATACGCATCAATCAGGCAGTGTCGTATTGAAGTGCGCGAAGTTGAAATGCTGTATAAAAAACATAAAATTGCACATTTAAATTCAACTCACCATTCAGTTGAAGAAATTTCAGCAAAAATCATTTCTGATACAGGCCTTGAGCGTCGTAAGTATTAACAAACTAATGTGTGATTTAAGCGCGTAATCACAGTTAATACACAAAAAAGCCGCTAAATAAAAGCGGCTTTTGGTATTTATGAGCGGGTATTATTTACGCGCATCTTTTAGTAAATCAGCTACTAAAAATCCAAGCTCTAATACTTGATCAGCATTTAAGCGTGGGTCACATTGTGTTTTGTAGCGCTGAGCAAGGTCATCGTCAGATAAACCGTATGCACCGCCAGTACACTCTGTTACATGTTGGCCGGTCATTTCTAAATGAACACCGCCTGCGTAAGAACCCTCTGCTTTATGAACAGCAAAGAATTGGCTAATTTCGCGCATGATATTATCAAAGCTACGCGTTTTGTAACCTGAGCTGGCTTTTTCAGTATTGCCATGCATTGGATCTGAGCTCCAAATTACTTTGCGACCTTCTTGCTGTACTTTACGCACCAGCGCAGGTAACTTCTCTGGTAATACATCCGCACCCATGCGCGTGATAAGTGTTAATCGGCCTGGGATATTATCCGGGTTAAGCGCATCGATTAAACGGATAAGCTCGTCTGGATCCATACCTGGTCCAATTTTAACGCCAATTGGGTTTTTAATACCTTTAAAAAATTCAATATGGGCATGGTCTAGCTGGCGAGTACGTTCACCAATCCAAACAAAGTGTGCTGAACAATCGTACCAGTCACCTGATAAATGGTCTCTACGTGTTAATGCTTCTTCGTAGCCTAGTAATAACGCTTCGTGTGACGTGTATAAATCAGTTTCTTTTAAGCTTGGCGCTATAGTTGAATTAATACCACACACTTCCATAAATTCTAACGCGTCTTGAATTTTGTCTGCAAGTTGTTGGTATTTTGCTTTTTGTGGATTAGCAGCAACAAAGCCCATGTTCCAACGGTTAACTTGATGTAAGTCGGCAAGTCCACCTTGTGCAAAAGCGCGTAGCAAATTTAGCGTTGCCGCACTGTGATGATATGCAGTCATTAAACGTTGAGGGTCTGGAATACGTGCTTCTTCAGTAAACTCAAAGTTATTTACTATATCACCACGGTAAGATGGCAACGAAACGCCGTCTATTGTTTCTAAGTCGGCTGAACGTGGCTTAGCGTATTGACCTGCCATACGTGCAATTTTAACAACCGGGCACTTTCCACCATAGGTTAATACTACAGCCATTTGTAAGATGGTTTTAAATGTATCGCGAATATTAGCGGCATTAAAGTCGCTAAACGATTCTGCACAATCTCCACCTTGAAGTAAAAAGGCACGGCCTTCGCATACGTCTTCAAGTTGTTTAAATAAACTTCTTGTTTCTTCGGCAAATACTAAAGGCGGTGCACTTTTCAACTGGCTTTCTACCGACTTTAATACGTCTTGATCTGGGTACTGTGGTTGCTGCAGTATTGGCAGTTCTCTCCAGCTATTTGGGTTCCACGATTGCATGTTCATTCCTCATTCCTATTACCTGATGTAATGAAATTAACGTATGCAGTGTGCTTTGTTCAAGGACTAAATACACTATTTACCAATTATTTAGTTATTAGTTAAATTTTAATAAGATTTAAGAGCCTATTTTGAGTTACTTTCGATGAGCAAGTTTATAAAGCAAAAATAAATAAACATTTAAAAACAATAATCTAAGTAGGTAGAGTGTGCATTATAATAGCTTGAGTAGAAGCTTAATAGCTAAGCGATGGTGATACAGATAGCAATAGGAACACATCATACTTAATTTGCACTTATGTAATCTTAACTTTACGGGTGATTTTAAAAAAGAATGCTACTCAATTATGCGCTTTTAAATATTTATGCTAGCGCTTCATACAAAGCTCAGTGCCTAAACTCACCCCTTCTATTATTTCTTTTAAAATATGTGAAGCAAAAGTACTTAAAAAAACCATGAAGAACACATCATACCTAGTTTAAATTATTGTAAATCTTGGCAATAGAATTTTATTTAAGAAATATCTATCAAAAGAAAAGGTTGTTTGCGAAAATAGTGACCCAGTAAGATGGGTTCTAGGTAGGTAGGTAGCTAATGGTTACAAAGGTACAAATAAGAAGTCAGTTTGATTTACTCAATGAATTAACACTTAGCTTAATTGATGAGCTTAAAGAGGTTGGCTTTGCTAAAGCAGAGTATTTTCAATTACCTGAGATTAGTAGTACTGAAGAAAATATAATCCCTGAGTCTATAAGCGTTTCAAAAATAACAGGGGAATTGGCACATAAGGCAATTTTAAATGCTTTCTCAGATATGTATAAAAAGCCAGGGCTAAGCAGCCGAGTATTAAAGCGACACCCTGGTTTGCTAGTAATAAAAGAGGCGAATAAACAAGCCATTATTGATCGCATAGCACAGGTAAATAGTGCAAAAGCAGCTTTTAAAAATTGTATTCTAGCAATAGATAATAACGACGCGCGATTTGAAGCGGTGCATAATGCAATGCCAAATTTAATAACGCTTGCGGCGTATCGTAAAATTCATAGTGAAATTGAATCCCCTTTTTCTGTTCGCTTTACTTGGATGCATAAACACGCAACCAAAACACTTACAAAAAAAATGGCGCTTGAAATGTTAGAAAAATCGGCAGGCTATAAAAACCCGCGAATGATTGATCAGCAAAAATGGCAGTCACTGGTTGCACAAGAACAGGTTCGAGTAGCCAGTTTGGGTGAAAAAGAAAAATTGCGAATTAGGCGCCCTACTCGAGTTAGTCCTCAAGTTAATGTGAGGTACACTGCACAAAATCGCTATCATGTTAGTGCTGCTTTACCTTTTATACTAATTAACCCACAGCCCGACGTAAAATTTGGCGAACTACCGAGTTACCAAAAACCCTTATCGCATCCCCGAAAACGCGAATATGATTTTCTAGTAGACCGATTATATTTAGAACAAGTAACTAAATAAATTATGTTAAAAAGGCCACATTATGTGGCCTTTAATATATTTGTTGGTAAAAATAAATAGAATTACTTTTCTACAATTTCTTCCAGCTTATCTTCATCAATCAATACCGCATTTTCAACAATGCGTTTGCCGCCTTGTATTTCAATACGCTTATTGTGTTTATTTAATGCCAATATCTCATCACAAAATTGATCAGACGGATGCATTTCATAAGTGTAATCGACTATGTTGCCGGTTTTATCATCTTTAACATTGGTAATGCTGTATTCAGATATTGCTCCTTTTTCAATTAAATCTTTCATCGTGGTTGTCATATCACGACGCAGTGCTTTTAATTTATTTTCGGTAATATCATCCGTTGAGTAAATAGAGCCATATTTTTCCATAATAGAAAGTAATCTAAAATGGTAGGTTTTTCCTGGTGCTGCATAACGCCATAAATGATATAAACGCAGCATCATCCAACGCGATAATCCGCGTTTTAATTCTTGTGCACTGTTAAAGTAATAACCTTTGTATTCAAGGTTATCAATCATGTTGTGTACAAATGCATTTAAACACGCAACACATTTTACGTTTCCGCCTTGGCCTTTCTTACCACTAAAGTGCAAAGACGATAAAAAGTTCATATTCGACTCGTAAAACGAATCATCAATATCCGAATTTTTAGTATCCGTTGCAGAATATTTAAAAGAAAGTTTAGAACCTTGCAATGCTTCAAGCGACTCTTTAATTTGCGGATATGGCATAGATTGGCCAACCGCTTTAAGCTCTTGTGCTAATTCGTTCATAGAAAACACAACGGCATATTGAATACCGGACTTAAAATTAATTTTTACAATTTTACCTTTTGAAGCTAGGCGAATTAATGCGCGCTCTACTTTTTCTTCTCTATCTGATGGCCACACTAAATATTCTACATCTTCGCCATCTTTACGAGTACTGACCACAGCCGGTGTTATTTTTATTTCGCCATCATATAAAATACCATCTACTTTTTCAGATATCTTACGCGTAATGATGGTTTTTTTAGGGGCTTCTTCAAGTGGCAGTTTTTTGTGGCCTGAGCGAACAAAACGTCCCCACAGATCATAATGGTTAAATGTGTTAGAGTAAGCGCGTAACCCATGGGCTGCATTTTCTATCGAAATTCGCACATCTTTATTATCTGTAAATAGTGCTAGGCTTTCGTTATCGATCGCACTTTCCACCCCGTGAATTTGGCCCCTAAGTGTATCGGGCAAGTTATCTACCGAGATGTTGACCTTTCGGCTCATGGTTTTTATTTCCGTTTTTATTGTGACAGCTAATAACAACACATAAAGCCACAAAAGTTAAATGTTTAAGTTAGTATAAAAGTGATCTGACTTCAAATAAAATGCTCAGATCAGTATTTTACTAAGGAAAACTTAAGACAAGCGTTTTCAGATCACATTTTTACTAACTGAGTGTTGATAAGCCAAATTTTTACTAACTAAATAATAATTTTGTCCATTACAAAGTGTTTTTTTTTATATTTTACACGACAAATTATATAAAAATCTTAACCCCCTGTGGATAAGCTTAGTTCGAGTTAGCATAGATCTGATCTGTACTTACTACAGATCAGATCTATACTAATTAAACCATGCATTATCACTATTGCTTAGTGCATAACTTTATAATTTACTTAGTAAAAATATGATCTACAGGTAGGTATTTGTGAGTAACTCAGTGCTTAACCTGTGCGTAACTTAGATTGTAAATATTCGCTTAGTAAAAAGCTGATCTGCAAGTAGATAAGGATCTGATCTTAACCACGTACAATGCTGATCCACTATTTTTAATATTATTTATATAAATCATTACGTTATATATGTATTTTACACCCTTAGCCTTTAATACCTTATATATTTAACCATACTTAAACTTCTTTATTTATACTAAGCAATCTTAAAAGGGTAAAAATTATTTTATATGTCATGTATTTAAAACACATGTCGCCTTAAATAGTTGTTTACAGCTAATTGAATGGACATTATACTAAACACCTAACTTTGAGGAATAAAGTATGTCTATCAATAAAAACGCGCTAGATACTTATCGACTTTTGAAAGCAACCGCAGAAGTTGCTGAAAAATCACTAGAAGGACGTATCCAACATTATCGCGCCCATCTTAAATCTGAAGAAAAAGAATTAAGAACTTACACCCAAAAAGCAGCAGCTGATTTACTTGGCTGTAATAATCGTACCTTAAAAAGACGCCATGACAATGGTGACTTTGACGATTTAAATATAAAACGCGGTGCAAACGGCCACTATGCCTACACCTTAGTTAATATTTTTGCTATGGCTGATATTATGGACATACAGCCTGATCACCGCGCATCAACAGACAAACTCCAAGTTATTGTTATTAATTCATTAAAAGGTGGTTGTGGTAAAACAACAAGCATGGTTAACATTGCTGCTGCACTCGCTACCACTAACATTAAACGTTACCGTATCGGTATAATTGATTTAGATCCTCAAGGGTCATCATCAAGCTTTTTCCCATCTTCAGAGCCCGATCCAATTACCGTTGGTGATTTGATGCGTGATTGCATTGACCTTGATGAAGGTGAAACATGGCCTGAATTTGTGTCTAACTCTTTTTTACCAACACATATTCCTAATATTCGTGTTTTACCATCAGGTATGGATGACTTTTATTTTGAGCACGAAACAGCAACATTACTCAAAGACACCTCCAATTATGAGCAAACACGTCATTATCACAAACTACTAGAACGAGTAATAAATCCGGTAAAAGATGAGTTTGACATTCTTTTAATTGATACAGCGCCAACGCTTAACTTTATGTTTTACAATGCATTAATGGCTTCAACGGCGATGCTAATTCCGGTTCACCCTGAAGCGGTAGACTTTGATGCAAATAATAAATATTTAAAACGTTTAGGTGAGATTTATCATACCGTTGCCGCTCTTGGCCATGATGGCTGGGATTTCATGCAATTTTTAGTTACCAATTACGTGAAAGGCAATCACTCACAGCGTGACATAGTTAAAGATGTGCGTAGTGCTTTTGGCCGCCAAGTAATGAGCTATCCTATTAATCATAGTTCAGCAATTACCGCCAGTTCATCGTCGTTTAATACTATTTTTGACCAAAAAGCATCTGACAGCTTAGCAAGTAGAGAGTCATTAATGCGCGCACAAGAAAATATCAAAGATGTAGTTGATGAACTCGAAATGCTAATTCGTTCTAATTGGCAATCCACTCAATCTAAATTAAATACGCCTAAGTAAGGATGTTGACTAAAAATGGCTAAAAAACGTAAAAATGACACCCGCTTAGATCCCTTTGCAACCGCTGTTGGCAGTAGCAGCTTAGATGCCCTTTTAGAGCAAGCCAATGCAGGCGATGTTATTCGTATGCCTGCTCCTAGTGATCCTAATCGGGAAATTACGCTTGTTTGTAAAGTGATAGCACATAACGAGATTGAAAACTCAACTCAGGTTTATGGTAAAAATCGTCGCGTACAAGCGCTTTTAAACGAAAAGTCAGTCGCAGATATTCTTCCTGCTATTAAAGAAGATGGCCGTAATCAGCACCCTGCTCTATTGTGGGAGCAAGGTGATATGAGCCTTGTATTAGCTGGCTCTAGACGTCGTAAAGCCTGTATTTTAGGTGGCGCAGACTACCTCGTATTGAGTTCTAGTGACTTTAGCGAGCAAGATGCCAAAGTACTTGCGGTTTCATCAGATCAATACATTGCCCCTAGTCTTTGGGAGTTGGGTCAAGCGTATCAGCAAACTAGAAACGATCTTATTCAACAAGGCAAAAAAGGCTCGTACCGTGAAATTGCTGTTATTGAAGGGGTATCGCATACAGCGATTGCTGATGCGATAAAAGCGTATGAGCAAATATCTGCAGATGTTATAGCCCTTTACCCAACAGCTAATCATGTTGGTAGAGAAGTTGCTAAAAAGCTGATTAACGCAAAGGAGCGCGATGAGGAAGCATTTAACGAGTTAGTTGTTGCACTTGCCAGCAATGATGAAATTAACGCCTTAGAAGCCGACGACAAGCGCGCTATGCTAATTACTAAATACCTAACTGCAGAGCCTAAAACAGCATCAAAACGTGAAGCGGTTTTAGAAAATGACTTTATTAGTGTGCAACGCAACCTTAAAAGTGGTGACGTTTCAATTAAAATAAATAATAAAGTGATGACAGACAAGCGCTTAGAGCAACTTACTAAGTTATTAAGTGCCTTTAATTAGTTAGTAATATCGTGATCTGTAAAAGGGGTTGGGTTAGTTAAAACATGATCTAAACCTCTTTTTTAGTTGGTAAAAATCTGATCTTTAGTGGCATAAAAAGGCTAAAAACATGGCTTAAACCATCAAGGATCATATTTTTACTAACTAAACACCTCCTTTTAATGCCATTTTTCACCTTGTTAGTAAAAACCTGATCTGAGCCTAACTAAATCTCCTTTTAAAGTTAATTAATTGTTTTTATTTTGTAATTTAAACGTGCTTTTTTAGTGAGCAAAATTAAACAATGATCGCCAATTCGCTATAAACCAATTTTTTACTAACCAATCAGATCCAACCAGTTTATTTTAAAAATAATATTGCTTTAGCTCAGCGCTGATAAGGCATATACTGGAAAAATTGTTTTTAAATTTTAATACTTTGAGTGACATGTCTGCTAACTTATCAAAAAATGATTTAATGGCTATTTTTGAAGAAATTAAAAATGAGCAGGCTACCCAGTTTCCTCTTTCTGAGCGATTCATAAAAAAATTATTTAAACCCGCGGTGTTGGCCAAAGGAAAATCGTACTATAAAAACGGCCAAATCAGTTGGTTAGAACATAATGCAGATTTTTCTGTGGTTGACTCTACGGTGCAAGGTGATAAAGGAATCGCGTTCAACCAACGTATTGAGATCAGTAAATTACCAACTGGTTATTCGGTCGATACCCACTGTACCTGTAATGTTAAAACTAAATGCCGCCATTTGGCCGCTATTTTGTTAAAGCTTAAAATTGAGCATTCTGGTGAGTACGGTGAAGATTATTTTATTAATGATTGGTTTAGTGAACTAAGCGCACTTAAAAACACCGACCAAGCTCAACCCTCGCAAGTATTACTGTTTGTATTAGACATAGAAAACAACAAAGTATTTTTAACCCCTAAAATTGCCAACTACGATAAAAATAATAATTATGCACTTGGGCGAAATTTAACTGAGCAACAGCTTAATAGTTTTGTAACCCCTAGCGATTTGCTCGAAAGTGATTTTAGATTATATAGCTGGATCCGCTCGCAAAATGCGGTCGGTAATATTGAGCTTAAAGGGCAATGGGGATTTAATGCCCTGCAGCAATTACTTGCCACAGACCGATTATTTTTACAACGCTCTCGAGTACCTATTAAAGCGCAACCTGGTTTACCTCTTAACTTTGTTTGGGAAAAACAAAAAGAGGTAACCCAGTTAAAAATTCACTTGGATCAAATTCCTAATTGGGCGTTAATTAAAACAACGCCGCCTATCTACTTAGATTTAGATAAATATAAATTAGGCCGTATTCGTACGCCCCTCAGTGCTGATGAAATTGCGCACTTACAAACTATACCGGCGCTGCACGATACAAACTTTGACCGAATTTATAAGCAGCTTGCTGATAACTTTGGTGTAGGTGTTATTCCCCACCCTACTAATACACCAAGCACGCCTGTTAAGTCGTTGAGTAATGCCATACTTAAAGTCAGCATGTCGGGCTCAGTAATGGCTATTTCGTTATCGTTTAAGTATAAAAATAAAAACTATTTAGCGGGCACCGCGCCTGCAAAGTTAATTAATAGCGCCTTCGAAAACACCGTTACCAATGAGTTAGTCAACTTAGGCTTCGATTTTTGTAAAGGGGGTTTACACAGCGAGTTTATTTTTAGTCAGGAATCGGCTATTCACTTACATTGGCTAGTTCACGAGGTACTGCCCAGCTTTAAACAACGCGGTTGGCAAGTATCAATGAGCAAAGTTAATGTTGCTGATACTAAAAGCCAAATCTCATTGCATGTAAACAGAGCTGCAGGTCATCAAATGCATAGTAAAGTAATGCTAAACGATACCAAAGTAGCCACCCTATTAAATGTAAATAATAAACTGTATGAATCGTTAAACCGTCAAAGTGAATTATTTTATTACTACCCTGTTGGCCGTCAATTTGGGGTTATTGATAAAGCAGCGTTTAATTTATTAATTGAGTTTAAACTGCGATTTGAATTTATTAAAACCCGTGACGAATTTAACATTCCGCTTTCATACTTACCTGAATTAGTTCAGCACACAGCTATTAATGTAGAGCTACATGACCCGTCACTAGAGCGTTACCTTGATGAACTAAATAACGATGCACTGCTATCACCTAACACTGCCATTCATGGCTTACACGATTCTGTAGTATTAAGAGAGTATCAGCAAGAAGGCGTGGCTTGGCTTAACTTTTTAAAGCGTAATCAGTTAGGTGGGATTTTAGCGGATGATATGGGCTTGGGTAAAACGTTACAAGTGATTGCCTACTTAGCAAGCTCATACAATACACCGCAAGCAGGGCCTACGCTTATTGTGTGCCCTACAAGTTTAGTGAGTAATTGGCAAAACGAAATTACCAAGTTCGCAAAAAGCTTAAAAGTGACCACTATTTTTGGTGCACACCGAAATGATTCGTTGCAGCATTTGGCACAAGCTCAGTGTATTTTAACCACGTATCCGCTATTAAAACGTGACATTGCTTATTACTCACCGCTGTATTTTGAAAACATTATTCTTGATGAAGCCCAGTATATTAAAAACGATACCGCACAAGTTTCGCGGTTGGTAAAACGTTTAAATGCCGACTTTAAGCTTTGTTTAAGTGGCACCCCAATTGAAAACAATTTATTTGAATTAAAGTCATTGCTCGACTTTGCTATGCCTTCGCTATTAGGTTCACAGGCGCACTTTAAGCAGCATTTTCAAGGCCCTATTGAACGCGAAAGCAATATTGAACGTGCAGAGCAACTAAAAGCGTTAATTATGCCGTTTATTTTGCGCCGTACTAAAGCCCAAGTGGCTCAAGAGCTGCCGCAAAAAACCGAACTTATAAAAGAGTTTGAGTTTGAACCTAAACAAAAAGATATGTACCAAGGTATAACCCGTGCGCTTGAAGAGAAACTCATTGATTTATTTGCCGAGCAAGGCGTACAAAAAAGTAAACTCGCTTTTTTAGAAGCTTTATTAAAGTTACGCCAAATTTGTTGTCATCCTAAACTCATTGAACCTGAAACTGAGGCAGCCAGTGCTAAATTAGAATGGTTATCGAGTCACTTACCTTTAATGCTTAGCCTTGGCCGTAAAGTGATTATATTTAGCCAGTTTACCTCTGCCCTTGATTTAATTGCCGAGCGTTTAAATGAGCTAAATATTAATTTTAGTATGCTAACTGGGCAAACGCGTCATCGCGATAAAGTAATAGACGAATTCACCAGTGGTAACACTTCCGTGTTTTTAATTAGCTTAAAAGCCGGTGGTACAGGGCTTAATTTAACCCAAGCCGACACCGTTATTCATTTTGATCCATGGTGGAACCCAGCCGTTGAAAAACAAGCCACCGATCGTGCTTATCGAATTGGGCAAACAAACCCAGTGTTTGTTTATAAACTAATTATGGCTAACTCTATTGAACAAAAAGTATTTCAAATGCAGCAAGATAAGCAAGCGCTTGTAGATGCATTATTTACCGAAAAATCAATGAGTTTTACCCAGTTTGACGAACAACAAATGCTGTCTTTAATTAAAAGCTAAAATAATTTTAAAAAATCATGACGAGTTTTTGAACTTATTTAAATTGTAGGCGTCTATTAATATGCTTGGTTAAATTGCAGTTTCTCCAAGCTTTCATGTTGATATCCCATATAGTAGTTACTAGACATAGTAATGATTAAGCCAGCCAGTAATGCGCTGGCTTTTTTTTTGCTTTTAAAAATATTTATTTTTTTATTTAATTTATTTTGAACTAATCACAAATGGCTGGGTCTATTATTATGCTTGTAGTTGATGTGTTGTTATACAAGTTTCATGTTGATTTCCCTGTTTGATTACTAATTTAGTAATATTGAGCCAGCTTTATTAGCTGGCTTTTTTTATGCCTCAAATTCAACTTTTTTAAAATTATTTTGAACTAATTTAATCAGAGCGCGTCTACAATTATGCTTGTAGTTGATATGTTGTTTTACAAGTTTCATGTTGATTTCCCTGTTTGATTACTAATTTAGTAATATTGAGCCAGCTTTACTAGCTGGCTTTTTTTATGCGCTTAATTTAGTGTTTTACCCTACTGCTAAAGAGCGTAATTCGTTATGATGGCATGTCACTAAATTTTAAAAGTTTATTCTATGTTTACTTCGTTTTTATCCCATTTAGATTGGTTAAGTGTTGGTACTGGCGCTATAGCCGGTATGGCTATTTTCAGCGTTGTATCAGTCCAGTTAAGCAAAAAAATAAAGCGCCAAGTGAGTGAGCAGCAACAACAGTTATTGTTATTACAAAGCCAGTATGAGCATACGCAAAATCAATATGCCTCTTTAGTGGAAGAGCACGACTTGTTAGGACTTACACATCAAGAGCAGCGGGATCAGTCTCAGCATTTTAAAACCCGTTTAACTGAGCAAGAAAAGCAAAGCCAACTTTATAATCAATATTGGCGTAAAGCCGAAGCCGAGCTAACCGCCCTGCGCGAGCAATACAATCTTCGCGATGTAGAGCTTAATAATATACGCACTACCCTTGAGCAAAAGCAGCAGCATTTTAGTGAACAACTCGCCCATATAGAGCAAAGTAAAGAAACGCTTAAAAAAGAATTTGAAAATTTAGCTAACCAAATATTAGAAGAAAAGTCGCAAAAATTTAAAACCCTCAATCAAGAAAGCATAGAGCAGTTACTTAAGCCGGTTCAAGGTGAGCTAAAAGGCTTTAGAGATAAAATGGAGTCTATTCACGTTGAAGACTTACAGCAACGTGCAGCACTTAAAACCGAGCTGCTTCATTTACAAGCCAAAAGCCAAGCAATTACCGAGCAGGCCGATAAGCTAAGCAATGCTTTACAAGGGCAAAAGAAAACCCAAGGTAATTGGGGCGAACTCATGCTCGAAAACGTGCTTGATAGCGCAGGCCTGCGCGCTGGCACCGATTACAAGCGAGAAGTGTCGTTTAATACCGAAGACGGCCGTTTGCGCCCTGATGTTGTGGTGTATTTACCTCAAGGTCGCCACTTAGTGATTGATGCAAAAACATCGTTAAATGCCTATACCCGTTATGTAAATGCCGAAACAGAGCTTGAGTCTCAACAAGCGATTAAAGAGCATGTAAATGCCGTAACTGCCCGTATAAATGAGCTGGCCAGTAAATCGTATGACCGCCTACCAGGAATAAACTCGCCTGAGGTTGTTATTATGTTTGTACCCATAGAATCCGCCTTTGTAGAAGCACTTAAATACCAAAGCGACATTTACCAGCAAGCAATAGAAAAAAACATTTTGGTTGCTACCCCTACTACCCTGCTAACCAGTTTAAATATTGTTAAACAGTTATGGCGCTTTGAAGAGCAAACTAAATATTCAAAAGAGCTGGCTAATCGTGCTGAGCGTTTTTACAGTAAACTCAACGGCTTTTTAACCAGTATGGAAGGCGTGGGTAAACAGCTCGATAAAGCCAAAGAAACCTACGATAAAGCATTTTCTCAGTTATACCGTGGTAAAGGTAACTTAATTAAACAAGCCTCAGAATTTAAAGAGCTGGGTGTATCGGTGCAAAAAGAGTTACCTCAAGAAAGCGTTGAACGCGCTCACTTAGAGCTTGATGAATAAACACCACACATAATTTTTGCGCACTGAGGTTGTGCGTTTATGTGGCTAGTTATTTACTAACTGCGCAGGCACTATAATTATATCTGTCCTTTAGGATTAACCACATGCAACGCCCAACCGTTTTTTTCATTTCACATGGTGGCGGCCCAATGCCATTACTAGGTGATGCCAACCATGCAGAAATGCGAGCTTGCTTAGAACAGGTTGCCGCTACAATCCCAAAGCCCTCTGCTATCTTAATGGTCAGCGCGCATTGGGAAGCTCAACCAATTAGTATAACCGCGCACTCTTCACCGCCACTTATTTACGATTACTACGGTTTTCCTGAGCAGGCGTATCAATTAACTTACCCTTGTGTTGGCGAGCCGCAACTTGCTAATTTAGTACAGCAAGCGCTCGCAACACATAATATTGACTCAAAACTCGATCCACAGCGTGGCTACGATCACGGTATGTTTGTACCGTTAAAAATTATGTATCCAGAGGCCGATATTCCCTGTGTGCAAATATCCTTGCACCCAAGCCTTGATCCGCTGTTGCATGTTGAAATTGGTAAAGCGTTGCAAAGTATTGATTACGATAACTTATTAATTATAGGCTCAGGCTTTACCTTCCATAATATGCGCGCTTTTGGTGTTACTCAGTCAAACGATGTTAACCAGCAAAATCAGGCATTTGAAAATTGGCTGGTAAGCACAATCGCAGATCAAACATTAACCGAGCAACAGCGTGAACAGCAATTATTAGCATGGCAGCAAGCTCCAGCTGCACGCTTTAATCACCCCAGAGAAGAGCACTTGTTACCGCTACATGTATGCTATGGCGCTGCTATGTGTGCAAGCACTGAGGTATTTGAATTAAATATTGCCAATAAGCGAGCCAGTATGTATTTGTGGCAATAATAAAAAACACGCCAGACTTTGCTAGGCGTGTTTTTTGGTTCTACTGTATTTATTACAGTGGTTAAGCGTAAGCAATTACCATTTCATTTCGCCTTTATGAACTTTAGCGCCAATGCTAAGAGCCATAGGTAATACAGCCTCTGGGTATGAGTTGGTCATTTTATCTATCAGCAGCTTACTGCTATCACTACTTTGCTTAGCGTGTGCAAAATCCTTTAAATACTGGATTGAAAAATCAATATTTGCAGCATCTAATTGAGTGCCTGCTTTCATATGCCCAGGGATCACCACGTCAGGGTTGAGTGCTTTCATTTCATTAAGTTGCTTTGCCCATGCATTTTGCTCTGCCTGAGTTTGTGCATCGGCCATCCATAAATGAACATTAGCGTATACAGCCACATTCCCTAAAATAGCTTTATTATCAGGTATCCATAAATATGGGCGATGATTATGCTCACCCTCTGTGCCACGAATTTCAATGGTATGGCCTTCTATTTTTAAGCTATTACCATTAAATACCTTAGGTACGACGGGGTTTTTTGGTGCGTTTTCACCCATTTTTGGGGTCCAGAAAGCAAGTTTACCTTTAAGCTTTGCTGCTATTTTTTGGTGCACTGCGGGCGTAGTAATAACCTCTGCCTCAGGATAAAACTGTTGTAACACTTCAGCGCCAAAGTAGTAATCAGGATCGGCCTGGCTAATAAAAATAGTTTTTAGTTGTTTACCAGAGTCAATTACTTTGGCGGCAATGCGCAGTGCATCGGCTTTGGTAAATCCGGTATCAATCAAAATTGCATCGGTACGGCCATAAACCAGCGTGGCATTAACATGAAAGCTATTGCTGTCAGCGTTATACACATCAAGGGTTAATGGGGTTTCGTCTGCAATAGCGATATTGCTGGTTAATAGTGTGCTTAATAAAAGCGTGCGTAGGTTCATGGTATTCTCATCATTGGTTGCTAATGCGAGCATAATAAAGGTTTGATATGTTCAGAAAAACAACCAATAATTAGCATCATTGTTTCATAAATCGTGCAAATACTATGGATAAACTCACCGCAGCGCAGGTTTTTGTTGATGTTGCCTACTCAGGCAGTTTTACTGCCACTGCCGATCGGCTTGAAATGTCACGCCCTATGGTTACTCGTCATATTGAGTCGGCAGAAGCATGGCTCAATACTCGTTTGCTACACCGAACTACCCGCAAAGTTACACTTACCACCGCTGGCGAGGCCTGTTTACCCGAAATAGAGCAATGGTTAGCACAGGCTAACCGTTTAGTTGAACAAACTAAAAGCCAGCAACAGTTGTCAGGTAAAATTCGAGTAGCGACCAGTATGTCGTTAGGCTTTGCACAATTAGCCCCTATATTTACACGCTTTATGAAACGTCACCCTAACGTGCAAATAGACATAGATCTTGAAGACTCAACCACAGATCTAATAGAGCAGCGTGTTGATTTGGCAATACGTATTGCAGCCAATCCTGATCCTTCGTTAATAGGTAAACCTATTGCCGAGTGTGAATCTATATTAGTGGCCTCAGCCAGCTACCTTGCTGATTATCCGGCAATAACGACACCACAACAGTTAAGCACTCATCAATGTTTAGGCTATAAAAACTTCGACCGATATATTTGGCATTTACACAACGGGGATGAATTTCAATCGGTTGATGTTAAATGTAATTTAAGTGCAAACGAGGCCACCACATTACTTCATGCAGCCATAGCCGGTGGTGGTATTTCAGTGCAGCCTACGTATTTGGCAAATCAATATATACTGGATGGTCGCTTGCAGCGTGTATTAGCGCCATGGACATTAAACCCAATGAAAATATATGTGCTTTACCCTTCTCGTCAGCATTTATCAGCAACAGTAAGAGCACTAATCGACACGCTCAGTGAAGAATTTAAAAATCCAGCATGGTAATTAATTATAAAAGTTTGGGTTTAAACCATAGCTTTGTGCGTTAAGCATACTGATATTCTGTAGGTTATTTTGTTACAGTAAATGTAATAAGCGCCTTAATCCATAAAGGGCAACAGACCCAAGGAACAATAACAATGAATCTGATCAAAACATCGGGCTTGGCACTGGCCATTGTTGCGGGCTTAGGCTTGCAAGCATGTTCAAGTACCAACATAACAACCAACAACAATGCAGCGATGAGTACCGTGAATAATCCATTAAGCCTAGCGCAAATTTATAAAGATAAAGAATTTAAAACCCAGCGTAGCACTTACTTTAAGTGGCTAGACGATGGCACCGGCTACACTGTGCTTGAAGAGCGCGAAAGTGAAAAAGAAAAAGCAGACGATAACAACGTCGATGATGAAAAAGAGCACGGCGTAAAAGGCAACGACATTGTATTTTACAATGCTGACGGTACAGGCCGTAAAGTACTGGTTGAGTTTGAAAAGCTGTTGCCAGAGGGCGCAGACGAGCCATTTGCAATCGAAAGCTATCAGTGGTCAAAAGACGGTAAATGGCTGATGGTATTTACCAACAGTGAGCAAGTTTGGCGCTCACGCAGCCGAGGCGACTTTTGGTTACTTAACCTTGAGACTAACCAATTACAGCAACTTGGTGGCTTGGATGTTGAGCCTACTAAGTTAATGTTTGCTAAGTTCTCGCCAGATAGCTCAAAAGTGGCTTACGTACGCGATAACAACATTTACATGCAATCGGTTGGCAGTAACGATGTAACCGCGCTTACAACCGATGGCAGCGCCACCATAGTTAACGGTAATTTTGATTGGGTATACGAAGAAGAATTCACCATTGCCGATGGTTTTCGTTGGAGCCCCGACAACAAATCAATCGCCTATTGGCAGCTTGATACCAGTGACGTTAAATTTTTCACTATGATCAATAACACCGACGAACTGTACCCTACCCTTAAAGAATTCCCTTATCCTAAGGCCGGTGAAACCAACTCTGCCGTGCGTGTTGGTGTGGTAAGCCTTGCTGATAAACAAACCCGTTGGGCTGAGCTTGAAGGCGATAACCGCGACCGTTATATTCCGCGTATTAGCTGGGCTGGCACCGGTAATGAATTAATGATTCAAGACTTAAACCGCCCGCAAAGCCATAACAAAGTGTGGTTGTTTGATTGGCAAAAGCAGCAACTGACCAAGATTTTAGAAGACAAAGACGATGCGTTTATCGAATGGTTTTATAAAGCAAACTGGTCAAAAGACGGCGAGTTTTTTATTTGGCATAGCGAACGCGACGGTTGGCGTCATCTTTATCGTGTATCGCGCGATGGCAAGACTATTATCGACCTAACCCCTGGCGATTACGACATTATTGATATGCTTACCATCAATGAAGATAAAAACGTGATGTATTTTATTGCCTCGCCAAACGATCCTGGTCAGCGTTATTTATACAGCACACCGCTTGATGGCAGCAGCAAACCGGTACGGGTAACACCTGCTGAGTTTGAGGGATCAAACAGCTACTACATGTCAAAAGATGCCTCGTGGGCAATGCATACTTACTCTAAATTTGGTACGCCACCGACTAAAGAGATCATTAAAGTGAGCGATCACAGTAATGTAAAAACCTTAGTTGAAAATACAAAGCTCAAACAAAAGCTGGCTGAACAAAGCTTACCCAAGCATGAGTTTTTTAAAGTAAACGCGCAAGATGGTACCGAGCTTGACGGCTACATTATGTTCCCAGAGAACATGGATAAAAGTAAAAAATACCCAATTGTATTTTACGTATACGGCGAACCATGGGGCTCTACCGTGCAAGACCGCTGGGAAGGCAACAGTTACCTGTATAAAGCACTGTTAACGCAAAAAGGCTTTATTGTGGCATCGGTTGATAACCGCGGTACACGTGCACCAAAAGGCCGCGATTGGCGTAAATCGATTTATAAAAAAATTGGTTCTATCACAGTGCAAGACCAAGTAGACGCCCTAGATGCTATGGCTAAACGTTGGGATGTAATAGACACCGATCGCGTTGGCGTATGGGGACACTCAGGCGGCGGTAGCTCAACCCTTAATTTACTGTTCCGCCATGGCGATAAATTTAAAGTAGGCATTGCCTCAGCACCCGTGCCAGATATACGTTTATACGACACCATTTACCAAGAGCGTTATGCGGGTAACCCAAACACCGATCCTGAGAGTTACGATAACACCTCGCCGATTACCTTTGCTAAAAACCTAACCGGTAAGCTATTGCTTATTCACGGCACAGGCGATGATAACGTGCATTACCAAGGCTCAGAGCGTTTAATTGACGAGCTTGTAAAGCATAACAAGCAGTTTGAGTTTTTCTCATACCCTAACCGCTCACATAGCCTACGTGAAGGTAAAGGCACGACCTTGCATTACCATACTATGATGGCCGATTTTTTTGAAAAGCACTTACTAAACAAGTAATCGTTTTAAAAAAATAAAATACTAAAGCCGCACACTAACAATTAGTGTGCGGCTTTTTTAATCAAAATGGTGCGGGGGTTTACAGCTGAGGTCAAAGGTTAAAGGAAAAAGGGCAAAGGTTTTTAGTTATTGTGAGTTGGGTAGAGTCGAACAAAGCCCAACAAGGAAATACTGCTCAATGGCAATAATTGAATCATTTATTGCTAAACATAACTTGGAATTAGAGAGGTATTAAAAAAGTAGCATCCTTGCTACTACAAGTGCGATATTAAGAGCTTGGTTGCGAAGGTTGATACTTATTAACGAGAATGTGCTGCAAACTTTTAAGTGCTCGCTTTATCGCTTGCAGCATACTTCTTCCCTTTGTATTTACATTAATACTGGGTAGCCCAGGCAAAAGAATATTAATTTTGCATTGCTGCAAAGTGCCGTGGCGATCACTCGAAAGATCATTTATTTGAATCTCAACTTTACGAATATTCAAAGCATGTTTTGCCAATTGGCTTTTTATCAACTTTAAAAGCGACATCTTTTCACTTGCGTTAATTATCTTGTTTTTAACTGTAAGTTTTAGCTTCATGCAATTACACCTTTTAATAGTAACTATGTTGCAGGCATGACTGTAATCTACTAACTTAGTGGCAAAGGAAAAAGCTGATTATTTCTTACTTTAAAACAGGTATTTTCGAATGATTACCAACATTAACTACAATCACTTATATTATTTTTGGCAAGTAAGTAAGCACGGCAGTATTGCAGCGGCGAGTAAAATACTTAATTTAACGCCGCAAACGGTGAGCTCGCAAATTACTAACTTAGAGCAACGACTAGGAAAACCGCTATTTATTCGTCAAGGGCGAGGCCTACAGTTAACGGAATTTGGCCATGTAACCCAGCAATACACCAATGATATGTTTGCTATTGCCCATGAATGGCTAGAAACCACGCAAGGTGATACCACGCACTATTCACGAACGTTAAAGGTGGGTATTTCAGACGTGTTGCCTAAATCACTGGTGTCGAAGTGGCTAGCGCCTTTAATTAATAACGACCGTATTACAAACTTACACTGTATTGACGGCCAACAAGATGAGCTGCTTGCACAAATGGCGATTCATAAGCTCGACTTAGTGTTAGCCGATAAACCACTCGATACCACCTTGCCATTTAAGGCGTTTTGCCATGAAATAGGTAAAAGCCAAATTGCTCTTTTTGGTAACGAAACATGGCATTCGCAGTTACATAAGCAGTTTCCGCAGTCTTTAAATAACAAGCCTCTAGTGCTCCCCGCAAAAGAAAGCCCCGTCGCGCGTGCTATTTATTATTGGCTGCAAGAGCAAGACATTGAAATGACAATAGCAGGCCATGTTGACGACAGCGCATTAATGAAGTCACTCGGTGAGCAAGGGTTTGGGATATTCCCTGCGCCTATTTTGGTAAGAGCCGAAGTAGAACGCCATTACGACGTTAATTACATTGGTAGAATTGATAATGTTTATCAGCATTATTATGCCTTTACGCCTGACAGGCTCATTAAAGACAGTATTTATGACGAGTTTATAAAGCACGCGCAAATGACGTAGATTTTAGTTAACCGTCTTAAGATTAACGGGCGTCGGGGTGCGGGTTACGGATCTAAAACCTTACACTTCTCATACTTCAAATAAATATATTAAAAATATCAACAAAGCGATAAAGAATATCGGAGTGAGCAAATAAAATATGATATTGGCTACTATTTTATTGTTATCTCTAAACTTTAATATTTTTTGGCGTGCGGCAATTAAGGCTGGAAATGTAATAAACCCTTGGATACCGATAGCTAAAGTAATAGTAAGTTGCATGATAATAATTTGCCAGTATTGCTCTGGGTCATCAATTAACGATGCTTGTTGATAGTCGCTGCCCGTCGTTCCAAGCTGATGAGCAGTTCCTGTAATTAACCCTATAGTAGGTGATATCAAAAAGAACAAAGCAACACTTAAGATTGTTTTATCAACTTTATCCCTTAATTTAACTATTTTCATAGCATCCTTGCCTTAAAGTTTATTATTTCAAAATATATTCGCAAGCAAGCCTGCGAACTTTAACTTTATCGAGTAAACATATTGATTGCCATTACAATTAATAAGCCGGCAAATATTTTCTTTATGGTTGAAACTGGCAAATAATGGGTGGCTTTAGCACCGAGTGGCGCGGTAAACCATGAGGTGCATACAATACCCAATAAAGCGGGCAAATACACAAAGCCTGCAAATCCTTGTTTTAGGCTAAATAACTGGCTGCCTGAGCTGATATAACCCAGTGAACCAAACAGCGCTATCACAATGCCTGAGGCCGAGGCGCAGCCTATGGCTTTTTTCATATCAACAGAAAAAAACGTCAGTAACGGCACCAATACTGCCCCGCCGCCAATACCAATCATGGCAGACAAGCCACCGGTTATGGTCGTATAAACACTGAGTAACCCTTTGTTTGGTAACGGGCGCGCTATTGCTGAATCATTCTTACCAGAAAAAATCATTTTAAGTGCAATTAGCACCACACTTACAGCAAATACCAAACGCACTACATGCTCAGGTAACAGCGCAGCCATAAAGCCACTAATAAGCGCGCCAAAGGCAACGCCTACCATAACCCAAGGTGCAATATTCCAGGGTACATTGCCATTTTTATGATGCGCAATAGCCGACGAGGTCGAGGTAAATAAAATAGAGGCCAGCGAGGTCGCAATGGCAACCACCACTACTTGCTCAGGTGGCAAAGCATTAAAGTGCAGTAATATCATGCTGAGTATGGGTACAATAACCAGCCCGCCCCCTATTCCTAATAAGCCTGCTAAAAAACCAACACCGCTACCTAATATGGCGCAGTATATAATTAACACTATTAAATCACTCATTCCTTTTGTCTCTTCTTATGTTAAGGGTTGTTATGCTCTGTGGCGGTGAGTTGCGTGTAAAAAACGTTTAATAAAACATCTAAGCTCACCAAGGTTTATTCGAGTATATCAACAACCGTTTATGCAAATGGCACTTTAAGTACTTATAAGTATTGAATAATACTCACGTTTTGTATGAATAAATCACAACACCCGTAAAAACATCTAGAAATCTAGACTTCTAAAGCGGTTTTTGTGAGAGGGTCATAGGTAATTAGCTGAATTTACCCATTTAACTTTGCTACAGAATGAATCTGGCTCATGTTTTACCTGAAATAATACCGTTTTTCTTCATGCTACATAGCGCGTATAAATTTATTAACTCTGCAGAGCACCATTACAGCTAACCCGTTATGTCGGTTTTAACAGCGAGTAATGCGCCATCAATAAAAGCAGCAACAACTCAAATTGAAAGGATACGGCTATGAGCACTGATCTTACATTTACTATTAAAAGCACTAACTTGGATGAAAACTATCATCCATCAAATAACACACGTATCACGACCAACTTCGCTAATTTAGCAAGGGGTGAAAGCCGCCAACAAAACCTGCGTAATACCCTAAAAATGATCAACAATCGTTTTAATGCTCTGGCTAGTTGGGATAACCCACAAGGGGATCGTTACGAGGTTGAGCTCGAGATCATTTCGGTTGATTTAGACATTGCAGGCAGTGGCCAAGCATTTCCGTCAATTGAGGTATTAAAAACCAATATTATTGACCGTCAAACCAACGAGCGAATTGAAGGCATGGTGGGTAATAACTTTTCATCCTATGTGCGCGACTACGACTTTAGCGTGTTATTGCTTGAGCATAACAAAAGCAAACCGCAATTTAGTATCCCCGATAATTTTGGTGACTTACACGGTAAGTTGTTTAAATGCTTTGTAAACTCAGATACCTATAAACAGCATTTTAAAAAGCCACCGGTTATTTGTTTAAGCGTGTCTGATAACAAAACCTATCAGCAAACCGAAAATCTACACCCTATCTTAGGCGTAGAGTATCAGCCTAATGAATCGTCGTTAACTGAGCAATATTTTAAAAAAATGGGCTTACAAGTGCGCTACTTTATGCCACCAAACAGCGTTGCACCGTTAGCGTTTTACTTTTTTGGTGACCTACTTAACGACTACAGCAATCTTGAACTAATTAGCACCATTAGCACCATGGAAACGTTTCAAAAAATTTATCGTCCAGAAATTTATAACGCTAATGCCGCCGCAGGTAGTCGTTATAAACCAAATTTAAAAAATGATGATCATTCATTAACGCAAATTGTGTATGACCGCGCAGAGCGAGGTCAATTAGCGGTTGAGCAAGGCAAATTTACCGAGCAGCACTTTATTAAGCCTTATCAATCAGTGCTGCAGCAGTTCTCGGCAAGTATCGCTTAATCACACAACAAAATTAAAGGCAGCATTTATTATGAAAAAACTATTACCTACTTCATCAGCAGGCAGCTTGCCAAAACCGTCATGGCTTGCCGAACCCGAAACCTTATGGTCACCATGGAAATTACAAGGTAGCGAACTGGTTGATGGCAAACACGACGCCCTGCGTATTTCTCTGCACGAGCAACAAACCGCAGGTGTAGATATAGTCAGCGACGGCGAACAAACCCGTCAACACTTTGTAACCACCTTTATTGAGCACTTAAATGGCGTTGATTTTGAAAACCGCAGAACAGTTAAAATTCGCGACCGTTACGACGCCAGCGTACCCACAGTGGTTGGCCCTGTGTCTCGCACTAAATCGGTATTTGTTGAAGACGCAAAGTTTTTACGCCAGCAAACCAGCCAACCAATTAAATGGGCACTGCCTGGGCCCATGACTATGATCGACACCCTGTATGACGATCATTATAAAAGCCGTGAAAAACTAGCATGGGAATTTGCTAAAATACTTAACCAAGAAGCCAAAGAGCTAGAAGCCGCAGGGGTTGATATAATTCAATTTGATGAACCTGCTTTTAACGTGTTTTTTGACGAGGTAAACGACTGGGGCATAGCCTGTCTAGAGCGAGCCATAGAAGGGTTAAAATGCGAAACCGCCGTGCATATTTGCTACGGCTACGGCATTAAAGCCAACACCGATTGGAAGAAAACCCTCGGCACCGAGTGGCGACAATACGAAGAAGTATTCCCTAAGCTGCAAAAATCGAATATTGATATTATTTCGCTCGAATGCCAAAATTCACATGTACCCATAGAGCTACTCGAACTCGTACGCGGTAAAAAAATAATGGTGGGCGCAATCGATGTAGCCACCAATACCATAGAAACCCCTGAAGAGGTGGCAAAAACCCTACGCGAAGCGCTTAAATATGTAGATGCCGACAAACTATACCCCTGCACCAACTGCGGCATGGCCCCCCTGCCGCGCGACATCGCAAACGGCAAACTCAACGCTCTTAGCAAAGGCGCAGAGCTAGTTCGTAACGAACTGTTAGCAGCCAGTTATTAGCAGTGATTGTTGCTTAATTTTAGCTACAGCTGCTGTAAAAAAGCCACATCTTAACACGTGTTGAAGTGTGTCTTTTTTAATCAAAATGTAACGGGGGTTTACAGTTAAAATGCAAGGTTAAAGGCAAAAGGTGTTAGGTGAAAGGTTTAAAGTTCGTTGAATATTGGTTGAGTGCAACAAATTAGCTTAAGTAATCAAACCTAACTGACTGCTAGGTATTATTGATTGACAAGTACCCCATTTGCAGAGAATGGCAACGCCAGCATTTGCGGCTGGTTTGGAGCGCAGCGGAAAACCAGTCCGACAACATGCGCTTGTTAAATGGCATTGCCGATGACTACCGGCAAGGGGATAACTGCCTCTAATTTACAATTATTCCCTCTTTCACCGGCCCAGTACTTACGAGCCAATTCGTATGCCCCAATTATAGAACCACCCAGATATAACAAGTTTTGATCTGCTATAAATGCCTGTTCGCTTTCCACTTCATATATAGAGCAAGCCCCTCCCGAACTTACGTTAAATTTTTTGGCATCATCCAATTCACACCATGCGAACATAGATTGCATTCGTGATGGTAATTGAGGGAATTCACTTTTCCTGACAAGCTCAAATATCGCTTCTACCATTGGAGTTGTGTGAGTTATTTGTAGCGGATTTCTTGTGCCATTTTCAAAGATAACAAGACCATGTTTAATCAAATATTGGAATCCATGTTCAGACAAACCCTCAGGGTACATTTGATTTATTCTAGAAATTACATCGTCCTCATCGTATACATTCTGAACTGTCCAAATTTGATAATCAGAGTAATTACTCTTTAAACCAAATGTAATATTTTTAGCTACGTTACCTGAACGGTCAACAGTATAAAACTTCGGCACAATTTCTCCTTCGCCATTTAACAATTTAATAGTGCGCCCATCGCGCATATTTCTGCCGACGTCACGCTCATTTTTCTACTTTATATAGTTTTAGCAAATAACCTAAGGTATTACTATCATTAAGTTTTCTAAAATTTAAAGTAAAGTTAAATAAAACAATATGCGCTATTTGCTAATTTTTATAAATATGTAAGCAAAGAGCTGTTTGATGAATTGATTAGCTATTATATTTATTTAATCTCAATGTTCAGTTTTTGCTCAGATTTGACTGCTCACAAGCCTACCCCGAAAAGATAGGCTAATAAACACTACTTTTAGCTATTACGTACTTTGATTGCTGCTCAGAACTTATAAACTTAACAACTCTTCTACCCATTCTAAAACGAGGCGAGTATTTCGGGTTTGAAAGCGCTGCTTATTAGGTATGTAGTAGCAAAAGTCAGATTCAACTACGTGGGTATTAAAGTTTTTAAGTAACTCGGTGTCTAATAATCGTTGTACTAGCGTGGTTGAGCAAAAAACCAGTCCTGAGCCTGCCATAGCTTCTTGAATACCAAATAGCTCTTGGTCAAATGTTTTAATACTAAATAAAGCAGGAGCTAAGTTGTTTTGAGTAAGCCATTGTTTAATTGGTGGCTCACTCAGCGCGTTGTTTTTCCATTTAGTGGTATAGAGCGTAACTGGGCCATTTTGCCATGGGATATCCGCGGCTTTGTATGATCCAAACAGGTTAAATTGCTCGGTTTTAATAATATCATATGCGTTTATATTCTGCTGTTGACCAAAGCGAATCGGTAAGGTGTGTAATTGCTTATCAACGGCTTCACTGGTTGATATATCCACTTCAAGATTGGGCTGACTTTTTGATAGCTCCTGTAATGCGGGTATTAAACGCAGTGCGGCCAGTGATGACGTAGTGGTTATTTTAACGGCGGTGCCTTTAGCTTGTACGGTAGTTAGCGCTTGGTTAATAAGGTTAAAGCCATTGCATGTTGCTTCACTTAAATATTCACCGGTGGGTGTAAGAGTGATTTTTCTAACTTGGCGGTAAAATAAATCCACATTTAAACGGTTCTCAAGGTTATTTATATGATGCGAAATCGCGGTTGGGGTGAGCGATAGTTCATCCGCGGCGGCTTTAAAACTGCCTAAACGCGCCGCAGCTTCAAAGGCTTTGAGTGCTTGTAGTGATACTTGCATGGGGGATTATTCACACCAAATAGAATTAACTTATAGATGAGTATAACTTATTTATAGTTAAGATTTACTCGTTTGTGAAATATGCCTGTTAGTAAGATGATTAACCTACATTTACTAACAGGATAAACAGTATGACTACCCTACTTCACGTTGATGCAAGCGTAAGAGCTATTAAAAACGACAACCCAGATCACGATTCAATTTCTAAAAATATTGCTAAGCAATTTATTGATAGCTTTGCAAAGCGCCAAGCTATAGATGAGTATTTTTACCGTGATGTTGGTGTGAATCCTCCGCCTTTTATTACTCAAGACTGGATAGGTGCGGTATTTACCCCTGATGATAAAAAAACCGCAGAGCAACAGCAGTTACTGGCCTTGTCAGACACATTAATCGCTGAAATTGCCGCTGCCGATATTATTGTGATTTCCTCGCCTATGTATAACTACGGTATGCCCGCACAGTTAAAGGCATGGTTTGATCAAGTAATACGTATTAACCAAACTTTTGATTTTGATCTTTCCCGTGGTGACTTTCCGCTACAACCTCTACTTGGAGGTAAAACATTAGTTGTGATCACCTCAACCGGTGAGTTTGGTTTTGAGCAAGGTGGTATACGTGAGCATATGAGCCATTTAGTGCCGCACTTACGTACATTGAGTAAATATTTAGGCGTGAGCACCATTCATGAAATTGCCTCAGAATATCAAGAGTTTGCCGATGTACGCCATCAACTATCGCTCGATAATGCTTATAGCCAAGCAGCAGCGCTAGGGCTACAGTTAAGTAATAAATAATATTTAAATATAAAAATACCGCATTTACCTTGCGGTATTTTTACCCAAACCGTAACGGGGGTTTACAGCAACTGCTTAAAACGCGGGTGCTGTTACTGCACTTTATTAACTGATAAGGTAATTAATACTTAGCAATAAAATTGCGTTTTAGTAACGATTTAAACAGGAGTCATTAATGGCAACTACACTGGCGTTTGATGTATACGGTACGCTTATAAACACCCATGGCGTTGTGTCGTTACTTGAAAATATGGTTGGTGATAACGCGCACGCATTTTCGACCACTTGGCGTGAAAAACAACTCGAATATTCGTTTAGACGTGGCTTAATGCAAAACTACGTGCCGTTTTCGGTGTGTACTGAGCAGGCACTTAATTATGCGTGTTTACTGCACAAGGTAACTTTAAGCGATGAGCAAAAAGCACAGTTATTAGCACGCTATAAAACCCTACCCGCATTTGATGATGTAAAAGCAGGGCTTGAGAGCTTAAAAGCACAAAACTATCGGTTATTTGCGTTTTCTAATGGTGCGGCCAGTGCGGTAAATACCTTGCTCGAAGCCGCAGGCATAAGTGAGCTTTTTGAAGGCGTAGTGAGCGCCGATGACATTAAAACCTTTAAACCCAACCCCGGTGTTTATAGTCATTTTTTACGCGAGGCAAATTCAACCGGCGCTAATACCTGGCTTATATCGAGTAACCCGTTTGATGTTATTGGGGCGTTATC
Source organism: Pseudoalteromonas sp. SiA1 (assembly GCF_018732205.1). Classification (NCBI taxonomy): domain Bacteria; kingdom Pseudomonadati; phylum Pseudomonadota; class Gammaproteobacteria; order Alteromonadales; family Pseudoalteromonadaceae; genus Pseudoalteromonas; species Pseudoalteromonas sp. SiA1. The sequence continues at coordinate 279,798 of NZ_CP076085.1, forward strand.
GCACGGTATGCGTGCTGCGTGGATACAGCGCTCAAGTGAGGCTATTTTTGACCCCTGGGAACTTGAGCCTACAATAACGGCGTGCGATATACATGATTTAAAAACCAAGCTAGCCAGTAATAACCAATGATTTAGTGGGCAGGGGTTAAATTACACCAATGAAAGGCTAGGTTTGCGCTTACAAACCTAGCCGTTTTTTAGTCTTCAATTGCAATGGCAATTTCTATCTCGTTACTGCTTTTATAGTACTCAAAGTCGCTAGTGTAGGTGCGGGCATAACGGCAATCGTCTGAGCTGAAGTATTGCCAAATTTCGCCCCATAAATCGATTACTGCATCGGGCATTTCACCTTCACCTTTAAATACCAAATAACGCCCCGCTTGGGTGGTTACTTTTTTAGCTTCAGGGAGTTTAATTGATAAATTATCGCAGCAGGCAATTACGTCAAAGTCCCCAGTGAGATCGCTTTCGTAATTAGTATACACACCATACACTTTGGTGTTTTCTGTAAGGCTGTTGGCAAACTTTTCACCAAATTTTTGCCAAAGTTCAGCTATATTTGCAGTGCCAGCATTCATTTCATTGGCGTTGCAGGTTCTTACTTTTAAGCCGATTAAGGTCTGACTTGCTAATTGTTTTACTTCCATCATGACGTCCTTTAGCGTTAATACAAACACCAACGTAACAGAAAAACCGCCAATACTTTAAATTTTGTATTAAATATTTCATAAACAGTGATTATTAACCTCAATTGCGTGTTTATTGCTCATGTTTAAATAGGTGCCAATCGCTAAACGTAGCTTTGCTACCGCTAAAATAATTGCTCAACTTCCCTCTTTTTTAACTTTATTTTTGCATGTAATGCTTGTCGTTTAATAATATGGCTTATCGATTTTGTTAAAAATATACGACAAGCTTATTAGCTCTAATTAAAAAAAAGTTGCTATCTAATCTTTTTTCATTATTGTAAATAGAAATCATTATCATTAAGATCCTTGCACCTAAAAAGTGTACTCAAGGAATGTTGATGTGTCTCAATCTCACGTGTTAAATATTAATACCATTGAAAAACAGGCTGTATTTGAACAAAGCGGCCTGCCCCCACAATTCAATTTAGAGCAGTTCATTAATTATCAAATAGCGTCATTGCAAGGGCTGTCGGCAGTACAGCAAGCGATGGCTAAAGCCCAAAAGCCATTTTCAGGTGTGTCGGTAAATACGTTAGCAAAAGTAGTAAACGATGTTGATTTATCAAAGCCTTTGGCTGACTTTCCAGCGGTGCTTGAAGAGCTAAAAGGCGTGTATTTAGATCATGCCGTGTATTTTCATCATCCTCGCTACATGGCTCATTTAAACTGCCCTGTAACCTACCCTGCTGTGGTGGCCGAACACATTATTGCTGCTATTAATACCTCAGTAGATACGTGGGATCAAAGTGCAGGTGCGACCTTAATTGAGCAAAAGCTGATTGATTGGACATGCCAAAAAGCAGCATTGCCAAGCACTGCCGATGGGGTATTTACTAGTGGCGGCACGCAATCAAACTTAATGGCTATGTTGGTTGCTCGTGAAGTGGCTGTTAGCCGCTATGCGCCAGAACATCAGGTAAAACTTCAGGGCTTACCAGCTGTTGCCTCGCGCTTTAAAATTTACTGCTCTGAGGTGGCGCACTTTAGTATTCAAAAAGCAGCGGCGTTATTGGGCTTAGGTTACGACGCCGTGGTGCCAGTGGCTACAAACAGCGAAATGCAAATGGATATGGAGGCACTTAAAACCGCCATAGCAACAAGCAAAGCGCAAGGTGATTTACCCATTGCAGTGGTTATTACCGCAGGCACAACCGATTTTGGCTCAATCGATCCAATCCATAATATTGCCATGCTAGCTAAAGAAGAGCAGCTATGGTGCCACGTAGATGGCGCTTATGGTGGCGGTTTGTTGGTGAGCGAGCACCACCGCAATACGCTTAATGGCATTGAGTTGGTTGATTCAATAACGATTGATTATCACAAATCATTTATGCAACCGGTTAGTTGTAGTGCCTTTTTATTAAGCGATAAACGCCATTTTAGCCACATTACTTTATATGCTGATTATTTAAACCCATTAGCAGAGGCCGGTAATGGCACGCCTAATTTGGTAGATAAAAGCCTACAAACCACTCGCCGTTTTGATGCCTTAAAGTTATGGCTAACACTGCGCACCACTGGAGAAGCACCGCTTGGTCGCGCGTTCGATAAAGTTATTGGCCTTGCGCGCCAAACGCATATTGTACTTAACGATCACCCCGACTTTGAAGTAGTTAACTACCCTGAGCTTAGTGCCTTGGTATTTAGATTTGCCCCTGATGATTTAAAACATGACCTTGATTTACTCGACTCTTTAAACTTGCATGTACGACAAACGTTTTTACAAACCGGTGAAGCCATGGTTGCCCGTACAAAAATAAGTGGCCGCCATTACCTTAAATTTACATTGCTTAATGCGCAGTGCCAATTAACAGATGTACGCGCTGTTATTGAGAAAATTAGCCACATTGCATGGCAAACTTATAGGGAAATTGCATAATGGATAATCAACCTTACGATTTTATAGCTATTGGCCTTGGCCCATTTAACTTATCTTTAGCGTGTTTAAGTGAACCGCTCGAAGATGTAAAAAGCTTATTTTTAGAACAACGCAGTGAATTTGATTGGCACCCAGGAATGATGCTTGAGGGCGTTACATTACAAACTCCGTTTATGTCGGATTTAGTAACCATGGCAGATCCAACCAGCCAGTATAGCTTTTTAAATTATGCCAAATTAAATAATCGTTTATACCCGTTTTATATTCGCGAAAGCTTTTTTTTATTGCGCCGTGAATACAACTTATATTGCCAATGGGTTTGCTCGCAGCTTTCAAATGTTAACTTTGAACAAACAGTCACTCAAGTTGAGTTTTGCCCGCAAAGTGAGTGTTATACCGTTAGCTGTAACACCCCTAATGGCATACAACATTATGTGACTCGCCATATTGTTTTGGGCACAGGGCCTGCACCGTATATTCCTGATTGCGCTGTGCAAAGTAACTCAAATAACGTAATGCACAGTAGCGATTTTTGTCATCGGCTTGATGAATTAAAAGCGGCTAAACGGGTTACCGTGGTAGGGGCTGGACAAAGTGCAGCAGAAATTTACCACACCTTATTGCAGCAAGCAGTACCGCAAGGCTTGCAGTTAGATTGGATAGCACGCTCACCGCGCTATTTTCCGCTTGAGTATACTAAACTCACCCTTGAAATGACCTCTCCTGAGTATGTAGATTACTTTTATAATTTAAAAACTGAGCAGCGAGATTGGCTCAATCAAAACCAAAAAAATCTATTTAAGGGCATTAACGGCGATTTAATTAACGACATTTTCGACACCCTCTACGCACAAAGCCTTGATGGGCCAATTTCCACTACATTTAAAACTAACAGCAAGCTAACAAGCACTCAAAAAGTAGGTAAGCGTTTACTGACTGAGTTTTATCATCAGGAGCTTGAGCAGCCCTTTTCAATAGAAACCGACTTTTTAATTTGTGCTACAGGCTTTAAATATCAGCGCCCTGCTTTTTTAAATAATATTGCCCATCAACTACCCCAAGATGAGCAAGGTCGTTATTTAGTGAGTCGTGAATATGCGGTAGATAGCGAACAAAAACGTATTTTTGTACAAAATGCCGAGCAGCATACTCATGGTTTTGTAACTCCAGATTTAGGTATGGCTTGCTACCGTAATAGTATTATTTTACGTGAAATTTTAGGTTATTCGCCTTATCAGGTTGAGCAAAAAATTGCTTTTCAAAACTTTGATTTAAGCGATGTCACCCTATCAACACAACAGCAGAGTAGCGCCGCATGAGTCTTCGTTTAGCGCTAATTTTGCTGACGGTTATTTCGGTGGTATGCGATACCTTGTTGCTACCGTTTTATCCGCAATTTTTTGCTAGTGAATTTGCTATTAGTAACGCCACTCTAATCGGCCTCTTTGTGGCTAACTGTTGTATTACTGTAATGCTGGCTTTACCGCTATGGGCTAAGGTCGCTAAAAAATACAATGAGTTGGCTTTGTGGTTAGTAACCCAAGTGGTAGCCGCTGGTTTTGGCCTGCTTTGCTACTTTGCTACCAATGTGTGGGAATTTTGGATTTACTACCAACTAATGTTGGTGCTAAAGGCAAGCTACCTACTTATATACCCATTTGCACTGCGATTAGAGCAACAAACTAAGCATTTATCTATTATTGGTTTGTTTTCTGTATTGATGCATTTTGGTGCGATTGGTGGTGCTTTAATTGGTGGTTATTTCTTTAGTTTAGCTGAGCCACGCTATGCGTTATTACTCAGTAGTGCCGGTGATATGGTGCAGGTTTTATTGTGTGCCTACTTAATGTATTCATTAAAAACCGGTATTTATCAACAAGCAATAGCGACTGAAAAACCGCGAGAACGTATTCCCTATTTTATTTGGCAATTTTGCTTTTTAAGTGTGGTGGTTTATTTTAGCGCGTTTTTAATTCGCCCTTTCTTTACTACTCATTGGCAAGCATTAAACGCACAAAGCAGCACCTTGCAAAGCGCTGTTGTATACGCCATTCCTGCTTTTGCAGCGCTTGTTATGCTGGTTTTTAACCATTTCAGGCAGCATCTACCACTGCCAACATTAAGCCGCACTAGCACTTTGTTATGTGCACTTATTTTAGGGGCGCTTGGGCTTTATTTACAAGCGCAGGCGTCGGTGGGGTTAGTGATTTTATCACGTGTTTTATATGGCTTTGCGCTATTTCAAGTGATGGTACTACTAGAGGTAATGCTATTTGCTAAAAGTGAGCCTGCACATTACGGCAGCGACTTTGCCAAAGTGCACATTGCTCAAAATGTCGGGGTTATTTTAGCGTCGTTACTAGTGGGTATGAGCGTAGAGCATCTTTCAACTACGGTTGTGTTTTACTTTGCTGCCATTGGCTTTGCAAGCCTTGCCTTTATTTTGCTTTGGCGGGTTAAGGCTGTTGCTCGAGCTGCGCGTTCAGCGTCTTAGTTTTTAAGATTTATTGGAGTTTTTATGTATTTTTCATCTTTTGTAACCACCCTACAGCATACCGGCAAAGTGACGATGCGGTTATTACAACAAACAGATATGCCAACAATATGCGATTGGCTTAAGCAACCGTATGCGCACTTTTGGGGGATGCAGCAGCAAACCGAGCAACAAATAACTAAAGTGTATCAAGCTATTATTGATACGCCTCATCATCAGGCATACGTGATCGAGCAAAATAATAACCTATTGGCTTTAGTTGAGCTTTATAGCCCTGAGCACGAAAGCTTAATGAAAGCGGCGTACGAGGTGGAACCGAATGATGTGGGTATGCATATTTTATTAGCGCCTAACACGGCACCTAAGCGCCATTTTAGTTTTGAAATGATGCAGTGCGTGCTGCAAAGTATTTTTGCTCAAAACAGTGCCGCCCGTGTTGTGGTTGAGCCCGACATTGCTAATAGTAAAATTCATACGTTAAATAAACGTTTGGGGTTTGTGCATACCCAGCAAATTCAACTGGGCGAAAAAGCCGCTTATTTAGGCTTTTGTAATAAAGCAGCCTTTGATAGGCACAGCCAACTATTTACTGATTCGTTAGCGCCTTTGCAAACTGATTACGTGATACAGCCACATTGGCAATGGGCAAATCGGCATTTACAAGCTAAAGCACTCACCGAGCTAGTGCACGAGCGTTTATTGGCCGCAGAGACAACAAAGCGAGGCTTTAAAGTGAATGTTGAAGGCGGTTACTTTATTTTTAATGGCCGTGCTATGGCACTAAACCACATTGATATAGACGAGCCAAGCTTATGCTTTTACAATCTTAACGAAGAGCTGCAACCACTAGATGTGTTGCACTTTTTTAGTATGCAAGGGCCTGCGCTAGGTTTAACGGGTAAGCGCCTTGCCACCTACCTTGAAGAGCTAAATGCTACTTTAGCCAGTGCGTGCTTTAAACGTGAAAATAACACGTTAACAGCGGCGCAGTTAGCTAATTTAGGGCTGCAAAAAATAGAAGCCGCAATGAGTGAAGGGCATCCTGCCTTTGTTGCTAATAATGGCCGCATTGGTTTTAGTAAAGCTGACTTTTTACGTTATGCGCCAGAAGTAGGCAAACCGTTTAAAGTACTGTGGTTAGCAGCGCATAAAGCGGTATGCGACTTTGCCCATAGTGAATACTTTGCCGATTACCCAAGCCATATAAGTGATGAGCTAGATTTAACCACCCGAGATGCGTTTAACAAAGCGCTAAAAGCTCAAAACCTAAACCCCGGTGATTACTTACTCATTCCTGCTCACCCTTGGCAGTACCAACATAAATTGAGTGTGGTATTTGCAAATGAGTTGGCAAATCAGCGATTAGTGTATTTAGGTGAAGGTGACGATTTATATCAAGCGCAACAATCAATTCGGACCTTATATAATTGCTCGCACCCGCATAAGCCGTATTTAAAAGTGGCGTTGTCGATTTTAAATATGGGATTTATGCGTGGCCTATCGCGTGCTTACATGGCGGTGACTCCTGCCATTAACGATTGGGTATTTGAAAAGGTTAGCCAAGATCAACAACTCGCAGGCGCTAATTTTACAGCGCTTAGAGAATACGCCACCTTAGGTTATGCCCATCATACGTTTGAGCAACACGCCCTTGGGGATACACCCTATCGTAAAATGTTTGCCTGCTTATGGCGAGAAAACCCAAACCATAATTTAAATAGTGATGAACAACTGACCACCATGGCAGCGTTATTACACTTAGATAATAATGGCCAAAGTTTAGTGGGCGAATGGATAGCGCAAAGTGGTTTGAGCACGCAGCAGTGGTTACATGAGTACTTTAATGCCTATTTAATTCCGCTAGTACATTGCTTTTACGCGCATAAATTAGTGTTTATGCCCCACGGTGAAAACCTCATTTTAAAGCTTAAAAATTCGGTGCCAGTGGGCGCATATATGAAAGACATAGGTGAAGAGGTTGCCTTACTTAATAGCACTGAAGTATTGCCTGCAGGGGTTGAACGTATTCATGTTTCTATGCCTAAAGAGCTTGAGCTGTTAAGTATATTTACCGATGTATTTGACTGCTTCTTTAGATACTTAGTGGCAATTTTAGTGCGAGAAGAGCGTATTACAGAGCATGACTTTTGGCAGTGTGTTACGCAAAGTGTTAAAGCATATCAACATGCTAACCCTGCTTTAAATGAGCGATTTAAAGAGTATGACTTTTTTAGTGATGAGTTTGCTCACTCTTGTTTAAACCGCTTACAGCTGGGTAATAATGAGCAAATGGTTGATTTAACGGATCCGGCAGGTAGTTTGCAGTTTGCTGGTAACTTAAACAACCCCGTATCGGCAAAGCTGTATGGCTAAACCGATTACCCTTGCGCAGTTTTTATATTGCCATCAACCCGTACAACGAACTTTTAAACCGAGCTTATTATTAGTGCGCGCTTTAACAGTTCGTTGTAAGGCGCAGTACCCGACTGCGCCTAAGCAATTTATTAGTCGGCATTTGTATTTGCAGCTTTGTTGGCAAGCTATTTACGCTTATTGCTATTGGTTTGCTTGCAAGCAAAGTACGGCTGACCCCATTAACATGCCGTTAGCGGTAAATGGCGCTTATTGTCGTGGGTTTAACCTGAATAATGACGTGTTAGTAAGTAAAGCTGAGCAAACCAAAGCGTTTACTCATTTTATAAGCCAAGTTGGTGAATGGGTAAATACCGACTACGCGCTGGGTAAAAAAGAACAAGCACGGTTATTACTCGATTCGTTAAGTAGTGCTATTGAGCGAGCTCATAGCTTAGCCCTTGCAACCACTTTACATATCAATAATTGCCATCGTCAGCTGCATACCCTTATTTGTGAGCACTTTAGCCTTGATGCGCCATTTACTGAAAACCCCCAGCGTTTAACCTGTTGCCGCTATTATTTAGCCGGTTATAGCAAATGCCAAACCTGCCCTAAAAAGGATATTAAAACCAATGAACCAACGTCTTAAAACGATTGATCTTGCGCGTGGTGCGAGCGTTTTCATTATGATTATTGTGCATACCTTATGGATGTATGCCACCACAGCGCTTCAAAGTGAAAGCGCATTTGGTACGGTTGTACATATACTTGGCAAAGGCACCGCCTCGTTTTTGGTGGCAATGGGGCTATCTATGGCGCTTTCGCGCAGGCAAACACCCTTGCTATTAATTAAGCGTGGTTTACAGCTTTTACTGCTTGCCTATTTAATGAATGCGGCCAAGTTTTGGCTACCTATTGAAGTATTTAATACCATGCCCGAGGCGTTTATAAATGCTTATGGCTGGCAAAGTCCGCTCAGTGCTGGGCAGTTACAATTTATGGTGTTAACAGGTGATATTTTACAACTGGCTGGAGTTAGCTTATTGCTGTTTGGTGTGCTTAATATTGCCCGTTGGAAAACAATATGGATTGCGGTTTTAGCCATTGCAATTGCAGTTATGAGCCAGTTTGTGAGGGGGCAACAATTTACGCTTTCACCTTATATTAGCGATTTGTTTTTTGCTAATAACTATCAAGTGTATTTTCCGGTATTTCCTTGGATAAGTGCGATATTAACGGGGTATGTACTTGGTCGTTTATACCTTAGTAATCAACAAAATGCCGATTACTTATATAAAGTATGTGCACAACTTGGTGCTGCTTTACTTGTTATTGGCGGCATATGGTTAGCCATTGATTTTAAAGGACAGTTTGGCAACTTTTTCCATTTAAATGGCGGCGGTATTAGCTATTTAGTTGGCTTAAATTTATGTGCCCTAGCGGCTATACAGTATATTTTTGCTGATAAATATAATGGTCCTATTACACGTGCTCTTTTATATGCCAGTAAACATGTAACCGCGCTATATGTTATTCAATGGGTACTTATTTGCTGGTTTATGGGGGCGCTTGGTTATCATACCCTTAGCCTTTGGCCGACACTTTGTATGATGGTACTAATGACTTTACTGACTTTTGCTGTGCATAAGGTTTATTTAAAAAGCAAACAGAGCTTCACAGACATTACGCAAAAAACTAAACGTACAGCTTAAGCTGTAAAGGGGCTTTACGGGCGCTGATTTGGGTGCCCTAGCCTGCTTTTATTGCGTTAATAACGCTATGCATACGCTTTGCTAATGGTCTATTTCGGTGGTGACACACATAAATATTTTCGCTAATTGGTTTGGTTAAATGATGCGTTTTAATAAGCGCAGGTTTATTAAAAGCACTTACTGCGTGTGCGGGTAAAACCGTAAAACCCAGCCCTAAACTTACCGGCTCCAGTATTAAACTTATTTGGTTAGAAAACCCCGTTTGCTTAATTTGATCAACATATTCAAATTCTGGGAAATTTTCACTTAATAAAAGCTGTGCATGATGTTTTGCATCGGGGTGGCTAATAAAACCTAGTTGATTTAATGCGCTCCATGTTGGGTTTTCTATATGTGCGGGCGTTACTAATAATAGGCATTCTTTACCAATTTTGTGGCTGGTAACTTCACTAAGGGTAGGCGCTTGAGTTAAAAAGCCAATATCGGCACTATGATTGGCCACTGCTTGTTCAACACTGGTATTTGGAGCAAAGCGGTAATCTATAATTAGCTCCTTGTACTCTACTTGCAATGCTAATAGTTGATTGTAAAACTTTAGCCCGCAACTGCCTGGCGACTGTATTTTAACTAAACCGCTGTAAGGTGAATCATCTTTTAATTGCTGCTCTAAAAACTGCCATTCTTTGAGTAACTGACTACCCTGCTGATATAAATTTTGACCCTGAATAGTAAGCGTAAATTGTTTACCGTGACGCTCAAGCAAGGCGCAATCTAGTTGCTGCTCTAACTTTTTTATATGTTGGCTTACGCCTGACTGGGTCATATAAAGGCGCTCGGCGGTTTGGGTAAAATGATTTACATCAACTAAAGTACAAAACGTGTTTAACCATGTCGGATTTATCATTACAAAATATACTCAAAATGATGATTAATGATAATTTTACTTAATGTTGGTCAATTCGTAAACTAACTCCATCAACTAAACATAGTTAAGTAGGAGTATTTATTATGAGTCATACATATCCACGTAGTTTTTCGCACATTGGTATTTCAGTACCGGATGTTGAAAAAGCCGTAGAGTTTTACACTAAGGTGATGGGCTGGTACACCATAATGGAGCCTACCGTGATCACTGAAGATAACAGCCCAATTGGCGAAATGTGTACCGATGTATTTGGTCCAAATTGGGAAAAATTTAAAATAGCGCACCTTTCAACAGGCGATCGTATTGGTGTAGAAATTTTTGAATTTAAAGACCAAGAAAACCCTAAAGACAACTTTGAATACTGGAAAACCGGTATCTTCCATTTCTGTGTACAAGACCCAGATGTAGAAGGCTTAGCGGATCGTATTGTTGCTGCAGGTGGTAAAAAACGTATGCCAGAGCCACGTTACTATTACCCTGGCGAAAAGCCGTACCGCATGATCTACATGGAAGACCCGTTTGGTAACATCCTTGAGATTTACAGCCACAGCTACGAGCTTATATACAGCGCAGGCGCTTATTAAACTTAGCTAGTCTAAAAAAGTTTAGCTAAAAACAAAGGCCGCAGTATTTATTACTGCGGCCTTTTTGTGCCTAAAAAGAATACATTGCCTAGATGTATTAGTGCTGATAACGTGATAAAACAAAACTACTTATAACTCCATGTTTGAAATTAAGGACAATAATGAACATTTTATTGGAAGATATCACCTCTGCTAATTACGAAGAGGTATGCGATTTAGACGTTACCGAAGCGCAACAAGAATATGTAGCGTGTAATATGTGGTCGCTTGTTGAGTCTCATTATAATGTTGGGCATACCTGTAAAGCTATTTACCAAAATAATGAGCCTGTAGGCTTTTTTATGTGGGTGCAAGAAACCCCTACAAAAGTTTCTATTTGGCGTTTTATGGTAGATGAACATCATCAAAATAAAGGTATTGGCCGCCAAGCACTTACCATGGCAATTGCAGAGATTAAAACGACTTCTAAGCTTGAACAAATCGAGATTTGTTATAACCCGAAAAACCCTGTTGCTAAGGATTTTTATTCTAGTTTTGGGTTTGAAGAAGTTGGCCTAGATGAAGATGAAGAAGATATGTTGGCCATTATTAATATAAAAAGTTAACCCAATTTTGTTTAGCGCGTTGCTTATTGCCATAAAAATTAGTGCTGAGTAAGATGTGGAGGATGTTGCAGTGCTAAATTTTTTAGCTGTGTAATGCATGAAAGCGCTAAGTCATGATATTCATCGTCACTATACAATATCTCGTTTAACAGATTAATAGATTGTATGAGTGCATTGTGCGCAGCACTTTGTTCGCCTAAAAAGTGAAGTGTGGAATAAAGGCGCTCTGTAAGAGAGGTAATTTGTATGATTTGCTGTTTATTCGCACAGTTATACATTTGAGCTAATAAGGACGCACTTTCAAGTGCACACCCCAAGTATGGCAATGCTTGTGCAAATTGGTATCGTTTAAACAGCGCTTCGCCACTTAGCTGTGCGTTTTGAATATCTATAATTGCTTGTTCTGGTTGACATAAAACATGTTGTTTGTGTCGAGCACATAAAAAAGGTAAGGCCATGGGGCGTTCCATATCTGTATATTTTTTAAGACTGTAAAACAGAAACCTCTAAAAACCAAATGATAATTGTTTTTATTTGTATTTGTGGGTTTGAAGCAGTTTGTTGTGTATACTAATGTCATTGTTTTGATTCTTATTTTTATAAAAACCGATATGAAAAACCCATTTTTAGCACTTCTTTTACTCAGTGGATTATCAGGCTGCAGTATAAACACAGTATCAGTATCTCAAAATTCATCCTTGTATAATTATGGGCTTTATAATGCAAAGGGTCAGCGAGTTAATTCAATATTGTCAGAGTCCACGCTTTTGAATGCCGATGTTGTTTTAGTCGGTGAATGGCATACACACCCCGGTGTGCACTTATTTCAGGCTCAGCTATTTCAGCAATTAAGCACACAAAATAAGCCTATTGCCTTATCGCTTGAGCAATTTAGTCGCGCTGATCAGCAAACACTAAACCTTTATCTTGAGAGTAAAATAGGTGAACAATACCTAATTGATAATACTAAGGCTTGGCCTAATTATAAGAGCGATTATCGTGCGTTAGTGGAATTGGCGAAGATACAAAATAGCGATGTAATAGCTGCAAATGCGCCTAAGCATATTGTTACCTGTATTGGTCGCCAAGGTATTAATTATATTAATAAACTCGACCCACAACAGCGTAGTTTTATTGCAAAAGAGATAGATACTTCTCCAAGCCTTTATAAAGAACGCTTTATGCAATCCATGCATCATGGAACGGCGAGTAAAAACGAAAAACTTTACGCCGCGCAAGTTACTTGGGACGAAACCATGGCTGAGTCTATCGTTAACTATATTAGTCAAAATAAGGGCACGCAGGTTATACATTTAGCTGGTGACTTTCATGTGAGAAATGGTGAAGGCATAGCGCGGGTAATTAAGCGAATTGCCCCAGAGCTTAATGTTGTATGGGTTTCGCCAGTATCAAAGGTACAATCTGAGCAAAGTGGTTATCAATTAGAAGTTAACGCTTTGCCTGCTCGCTATGTGCAAAAAGCACATCAACAAGCTGCATTTAAAGCTTTAGCCAAACGAGGGGAGAAAACACAGTGCCAATAATAGGTTGGCACTGTGTTTGTGTAATACACTTTTTAATATTTACTTAAGCGTAAATGTGCCTTTCATCATGGCGTAATGGCCAGGAAAAGAGCAAAAGAAAGTGTAATCGGTTCCGGCGGTTAAGCCGCTGGTTTTAAAAGTAACGTCGGTTGTTTTACCGCCGCCAATAATGTCTGTAGCACCAATCACACGACTATCATTAGGCTTTATGTAGTGGTTGCTAAGCCCTGCAGCGTTGCCATCTGTGATAATACCTTGCATGTTTTAATCGTAGATAGCACCCAGTTATGACCCATTACATTGGCAGGTAATTTACCGGTGTGGCAAGGGCGTGTTGATCTTTGATGGTTGAATTTGCAGCAGTGTGTTTGGTTTTTAGGCAAGACAGAGCCTATGAAGTGTGGTTATTCCACATAAATAGGCGATAACGCAGCATAAATACCAAACATGCGCTGTCCTTCGGGTTCTGCCTAGGGGCGATAAACTCATTGTTGCTCGATTTTTACTTAGCCCACCAGGTTACAAATCTCGCGCCGCGACTTAATCGCCCCTAGATTGAACAAATTCCAATCCGCAAAGTTCAACACGCCCTATGCTTTACGGTCACTTGCTTACAGCTTTTAGGGGCGCTTAGTGTTTTAGTTGAAAACTGCATCATATCGTTTGCATCTATATTTAGTGTGCATTCGTCTGCATATGCAGCATTGGTACTCAGTAGCAGTGTAGTGCTTAGTAAGGCTATTAATTTTTTCATACTGTCTGTGCTAGTTGGTTTGAGCTGTTTCGAGCTTGATTTGTTAAGGCTACAAGTGCTTTTCGCACGGCTAATGGGCTATCGCACTCGTTCGCAAAATTAATAAAGTAATTACGCTTGTGGCTTTGTATATAAAAGCCTGTGGGTAGTAGGCCGCTCATTATTGGGGTGTTATCGGCTACGTTATAGTGCTGCATTAATATCAGCGACATAGCATCTTGATGATCTTCATTCATATGAGTGATCATGCTTTGCTGCTGGCTTTCATCCCACTTTTTAGGCTGAGCTTGCCACTCGTTTTGCTCAAGCCAAAATATTTTTCCAAAACCGCCAATATAACGCACCCGTACTACATCTAATTGCCAAAGCTGAAAATCATGCGCATTGCGATAGCTTGCAGCCTCAGGGTACAAAGCTATATATTTATCAAGTAGCACTTCGCTTTGCTCTTTTGCCACAATAGAGCCATCACCTACGAGTGTTACTCGCCCATGTTCGTTTTGATCGCCATAATCGGCGGCATCAAAAATAGTCAGACTCATGCGTGAGTCCTGTTTTAAATTTTTGGTATGCTGAGCTATGTCACTAATAAAAAAGTAGATGCGACCTTGTTCGTCACACATATAAGGTGTAACAGAGCCAAACGGATAGCCGCGTAAATTATTTGAAATGGTCGACATTACGCCGGCATGGGTTTTAAAAACGAGCGTACGTGCGTCGTTTAATGCTTGTTCTCTCATGAAAACTCCTGACGTTGAGAAAAAACCATGGGCGCATCGTTATAAGGGTGAGGGTTAACGTGCAATTTCATGGCGTACATTTGTTGTAAGTTTTGTGCTGTTAAAACGGTATTTATAGATCCGCTTTGCAGCACTTTTTGGTTGTGTAATAAAATAGCGTTGGTTGCATAAAGGCTTGCTAAATTAAGATCGTGTATAGCAATAATGGCGCTGTTTCCTTGCTCTACAAAGGTTCTAACACAGCTAAGTAAAGCATGTTGATGACGCATATCTAGCGCTGATGTTGGCTCATCGAGTAACATTAATTTAGGCTCAGTTTGCGCAGTAAAAGCATCTAACTGGGCTAATGTGCGCGCCATATGAACACGCTGTTGTTCGCCGCCTGAAAGCGCACTCATTCGACGTGTTAGGTAATGGGTTAAATCCATAAGTGAGGCATATTTTTGAACTTTATTGGCTTGTGTTTTAAGAGACTCTGTATAGGGATAGCGACCCATAGCAATGAGTTCAAATACACTAAAATCAAAGCCAACATGGTTACTTTGCATCATTACAGCGCGCTTGCTAGCTAATTGCTCTTTAGAAAATGAATGCAAAGGCTTGGTATTAAATAGTATATCTCCCTCAAAGGGATGCATGCCTGCCAAAGTATGCAGTAAGGTTGATTTACCTGCACCATTTTCGCCTATCAGAGCGACAAGTTGTCCTGCTTGGATATTGCCGCTAATACCCTCTAAAACACGATGCGTGTTAAAGCCTATATTGAGGTTGTTAAACGTGATCATGACCAATCTCGCTTATTTTTAATGATTAAATATATAAATAGTGGAGCCCCAAGTAACGCCGTTATAATGCCTATCGGCAGCTCCGCAGGCATAACAACCAAGCGTGCTAACCAATCTGAAAGTAGCAACACAATCACACCTAAAAGCATACAAAGTGGCAGCATATTTCGTAAGTGTGGGCCAACCATGAGGCGTGCGATGTGAGGGACAACTAAACCAACAAAGCCAATTAAACCTGTTAGCGCAACCACCGCACCAACACCCAATGCAACTAATATAATGACGTATAATTTAAGCTTGCTGGTATCGACGCCTAAGTATTGAGCTTGTGATTCACCGATAAGAAGTAGATTCATTGGCTCTTTTAATCGCCATAGCCCGATAAGGCTCAGTAAAAGCAAAGGACTCGCCTGTTTTATATTATCCCAGCTCGCACCGCCTAATGAGCCCATGGTCCAATAGTTAATTAACCGCAGTGCGCTGTCATCGGCATAAAAACTTAATAGCCCAATAACAGCGAATGCCAATGCATTAATGGCGACACCGACTAATATAAGTGTATTTATATTAATTTGTTTTTGTTGTTTTGAGACTAAATATACCAGCGACGTTACTGATAGTGCGCCCAAAAATGAGGCATACGGTAAGTAGTGTTGGGCGTTAAAATTAAATTGTGCACTAAGGGCGATAAAAGCAACCGCGACCATTGCAGCGCCTGCGCTTATACCAATAATAGAGGGATCAGCAAGCGGGTTACGACACAGCGCTTGGGTTGCAGCCCCTGTTTGTGCAAGTACTAACCCCACCATCACTGCAAGTACAAAACGAGGCAGGCGTATTTGTGTAACCACATTGATTTGTAGCGCATCAAATTGACTAAAATGTTCAGGAGCTAGCCATGCAATCGCTAAACGCCAATCCCATCCTGCTGCTCCATAACCTATGCTAAGTAATGCTAAAGCAAAAATGCAGCCATAACTTAATAGCATCCACTTATGCGGATTACTGAGTGTTATGGCGTTAAAACGATTCAAAGTTAACGTGCTCATAAGCGTGTTTTATACTCATGCAATGCTTGAATCGCAGTTGCAATACGCGGCGACATGCCCAGTGAAAGTAAGCTGTCCATGACCAGTAACTGACACTCTTGCGCTGCTTTTAATAAACGTAGTGTAGGTTGCTTACAAAAGGCTTGTTTCCCACCAAGGCTTTGCACAACATGCGCTGGCGCCACTAAAAAATCGGGCTGACTTACAGCCAGTACTTCACTGTTAATTGCTTTAAAGCCTTTATGCGTAGCAGCTATATTGGTAATGCCCGCATAATTAAACAGTAAGTTGGGCACCGTTTCTTGCCCTGCTGCGACGAGCCCACGCTCATTAGCTGAAAGTAAAAATAAAGCGTTGTGAGTCTGTGTTTTTGCTTTAGTAGGTAACGATTTTTTTATTTTAGTAATCAGATTTTGAGCTTTTAGGTTTGCATCTAAATCACTACCAAGGTGCTTAATTAGCGCAAGCAGTTCATTTACAGATGTCGGTTTTTTATAGTGAATAACCTTCACTCCGGTCGCTTCTATTTGCTTTAACGCCTGCTCTCTTCCTGCACCTTCAAGTGCAAGTAACAAAGTTGGGCGCATTGAAAGCACTCCCTCTGCGGCTAGATCTCGATAGTAGCCTACCTGTGGCAACTGTGTTGCTTGTTGCGGATACATACTTGATTGGTCAACCGCTACTAAACTATTTTGTTTTTCTAGTGCGTAGATTATTTCAGTTAATGTGCCGCCAGCACTGATCACACGGTCTTTCGCGAGTGCTGATTGAGTGGCTAAAGCCAGAAAAAAAATTAGGTACTTCATAACAAACTCCGATTTTATTTTTTAGTATTATAACCATTTTAATCTAAATGAAAATGATTATCATAATCAATTGATCTTGTTTTGGGTTAGTTGTACCATTTAAAAGTAAATAATAACTATTATCATTTGGAGTGGAGATGAATCCCTTTTCTTTTAAATTTACAGCATTAGCCTCTTTGTTAATTAGCTCTGGTAGCGCACTGGCCGAAAATGTTATTGACGATCATATTGTGGTTAGTGGCTCTCGTTTTGAACAAAAGCTTGAAGATGTGACTGGCTCAGTAACGGTTATTACCGAACAAGATATTGAGCGTCAGCTCGCTGTAGATTTACAAACTATGTTTAAATACGATCCAAGTATCTCAAGTACTGGCAGTGGCGCAGGCGCGCAAACATTAACTGTACGGGGTGTTGGTGGCAATAGAGTTGTTTTTATTAAAGATGGAAGACGCACAAACGATGGCTACGCTGGCGGCGGCGGTTATTTAGTGGGTCGAAACTACTTTGATGTTGCAGGTGTTAAACAAGTTGAAGTTGCAAAAGGGGCGGCATCATCGCTATATGGTTCTGATGCACTAGGGGGGATTGTAGTAATAACAACTAAAGACCCGAGTGATTATTTAGCGGATCAACAAAGCTTGGTAAAAGTAGCGTTAGGCTACCAAGGCCAAAGTAATCAGGTTGCTGCTGATATTACAGCAGCAAAAGATTTAGGTGACTTTGCTATTAGCGCTGTTTATAGCCATCGCGATAGTGAAGAAGTACAAAATTACGTTGAAGATTTACCAGGTTACGATGCCCGCTCGGACGCTTTGCTGCTTAAAGTTGAGCAAAAGCTTGATGAAAAACGCACCCTTAAGTATACCTTAGATTACTTTAATCAAACGACAGAACAAGTAATCTCTCCATCCATTCAAGAAACCGAAGACGAAGACACAAATATCTCATTTGGACTCGATTATGATTCAGATATGGCAACAGCTATATTTGATAAATGGTATGGGCAACTATCTTATAGTCGATACGAGCAACAAAGTGACCAAATAAGCGCAGCTAGAAATTACATCGATTATAATGACTACGGGTTTGAGCAAGATATTCTAGGCCTAAAAGCGGTATTTAGTAAGGAAGTTAAAGGAGTAAATACCGAGCATGAATTTGTTTATGGAGTAGATATTGATTTATATGATACTACTCGACCACGCTTAAAAACCCGTGTATTAAATGATGGTACTGTTGATTTTACGAATGAAAAACAAAAAGCATTTCCTGGCGCCGATACTTCTTTAGTTGGTGTATATATGCAAGACAGTATTAAATTTAATGAGACTGATTGGTCGTTAGTTGCGGGTATTCGTTACGATTATTATGCACTTGAAGCAAAAAAAGATGCGCTATACGCTGACATCGAGCTTGATGATATTACCGAGTCTGCGTTTTCACCAAAGCTGGGTGTGATTTATCAGGTAGACGATAATTTATCTTGGTATGGGCAATATGTTCGAGGCTTTAAAATACCGCCACATGACCAAGCTTATCAAAGCCATGGTGTTGAGCCATTTTATCAAATATTACCAAACGCAGATTTAGACCCTGAAAGCAGTGACTCATTCGAGATCGGATTAAGATACGCAAGTAGCGATATTAGTGTAAATCTAAGTACTTTTTATGCTGCCTATGATGACTTTATCGAAACAACAATCGCGGGTGTTGAACCAACTTATATTCCTAATGTAAATAAAACATTTTACCAATATCAAAATATTAGCGAAACCCAGATCAGCGGTGTAGAAGCTGGTATTGCTATGTATGTTACCGACGATATTTTATTAGAAGCCAATGTTGCTTACGTAGATGGTGAAAACAAAGACTCTGACCAGCCACTCACTAGTATTAGCCCGTTAAATGGTTCTATATTAGTAAGCACTGAGTTTGGCAATGTTAATTGGACCGCTGCTTGGCGTTTAGCTAAGGCGCAGTCTGATGTAGTACTTGATACTAATGGTAATAAAACAACACAAGGTAACGGTTATGGTGTTGTTGATTTATATGCAAATTATCAGTGGCAAGCATGGCAAATGAATGTAGGTTTACTTAACCTACTCGATAAAGAGTACGTACCGTTTGAACTTATTGCTGGTCAATCCAAAGGTACTGATTTTAGCCAATATAGCCAACCAGGACGTAATGTTTCGGCTCGGATAAGCTATCAGTTTTAATTAATATTAAAAGTTGTATATATACCAATCGGCATAAATATCTGAATAATTTAACGGATTGAATTTTTTTATGTCTAAGCTGATTGGTATATAAAGCACTAGAAAACACTGCGTATTGCACCATAGTGTAAAGGGGGTTTACGTCTCTATAATTTTTGTACTGCTCATATATTTCAATAGCACTATGCATGCATTTTCAAAAGAGTGCGTTTAAATCAATATTGGTTTACTAAAGGCACTTATGGCATGCGTATTCAACACCAGAAACCTAAGCTAATTATAAAAAGGAGATATCAGCTCGAACAGGTTACATCACTCATATCAAAAGTATGCGTTAAACCATCAGAATTTTTATCAATTACTATCAGATTATTCTTTTCAATGTAAAACGTATATTCGCGCATCCAATTGAGTTTAGCAATTCGCTTTAGCTCATAACGGCCAAATGCTAGCGGGCAATTTAAATACGCATAATGGTAGGCTTTCCCCATTGCCCCAGGGTCTGCGGTGTAAATATAAATAGTACGATCAGTAAACGTGCTTTGTTTGTGAATATAATCAGGCGTTGATAATGAAGAACCATTGACTAAAATCCCTAAACACAAAAAAGGAATTTGTATTACACCGACTAATGTAAGAATGATATAGAACAACCACTGGGCTATTTTATTTTTAATTATGCTTTTAATTTTTTTAGGTTTGGTGAAAAGCAATATTAAACCCGTAATTACCAACACTAATTTTATATAAAGTAGATTATGGCTTAATGTATCCATAAGCCGTGGTGAGTGCCAATTTAACCCCCATAGCGCTCCACCATGCATGCTTTCTAGGAATGGTAACAATAAACATGCAGAAATAAGAAAAATAATTAACGAGCTATTATTGCTGCTTGTATCCATTTATTTTTGTCCTTTAAATCTAACCGGAGTCGCTGTATTTTAGTGTGATATTTATAACATGTTTTATAATACAGCGTACCTAAAATGTCATAATGCAGACAGCTATTTTATGATATGAAAGTGACTGTAAAGGGGGTTAACAGCGGCTATGTATTATACAAAAAAATAAAAAAAGCGCCTTAACCACTACATTAAGACGCTTTGGATGAAAAACTATAAATAACTAGACGTTAAAATAGCTAATCGGGACTATGAAATTGTTAGAATTGATAGGCCAATGACATCTTAAATTGAGTAGGCGCACCTGGGTAAACCCATAATGCGTTGTAGCTACTTTGGGCATATTCTTCATCAAAAATGTTGTTAACACTGATATTTAACTTGGTGCGCTCGGTTAAATTTACTTGTCCAAAAATGCCAACTAATTGATAACTCGGTAAGTTAAATGTTAAATCGGCGGCATCGCCTAATCGTTCACTGGTGTACTGATAACTAGCCCCTAGCTCAAGCTCTTTACCAAGAACGACCGTTTGATGGCTAAGCGTTAGATTTAAGTTATTTTTAGGCACATTTACTAATGGGCTGCCTTTTTTGATTGGCACGCCCCAATCAGCATTTATTATGTCGTTTGCAGTACTGGCATCTATATAAGCGTAAGATAAATTAAACTTTGTATCATCAGTAATGTAAGTACTTAAATCGAGTTCAACACCTTTACTGTTTGCTTTACCAATAGGCGCTGAAAAGCCAACGTTTACAGGGTCGGCTACTAACATATTACTTTTAGTGGCATCAAATAATGCCAGGGTACCCGCTATGCCTTGGTAGCTAAATTTAGCGCCTACTTCAATTGAGTCACTGTATTCAAAGCCAAATGGGTCGCCACTTGCATCTGTGCCACTTAATGGTAAAAAGCCTTCAGAGTAACTGCTGTATAAGGTTACAGCGTTGTTTAGCTCGTATACTAAGCCTATTCGCGGGCTTACCTGGCTCTGTGAGCTACTTGAAAGCACAGCACTTTTGGTTTCTAAAATGTCTTGATCTACGCTATCGAACCTAAGGCCAACTAATAGCTTAAATTTATCAGTCAGATCCATTTGATCTTGAACGTATATACCATAAGCATCTTGTTGTTCGTTGTTTTCGTAGAGTAAACCTACTTCAGGACGCGCAACGTTATAATTAGGTTGATAAATATCAATTGTGTAGGTGCCGTTACCGCCGCGATAACGATAAAGTCCAGTGCGTAAGTCGTATTTGTATGCGTCGGCTCCCATTAATAAATGATGGGTAATGCCTGCGGTATCAAAATGCCCGCTTAGCTCAAATTTAAGGCTGGTATCATCAACTTCATAATCGCGGTAGCGCTGTTGGCGGGTAAGTGTGCGGCCATCATCGAATAATGATTGGCGCGAGGGTGCAAGTTCAGCATCAGACGAAAACCCAGTTAGTGTAGAGCTGCGGTAGTTTGCGCCTACAACGAGTGACCATTCATTGTTTATATCATGATTTAAAGTCACTTGGTGACCACGAGAATATACTTGCGTGTCACCATCGTTTGGATTGCCTAAATAGCGTGAGCTAGGAACAGTATTAAAATTATCATTAAGTACAACAACCCCACGGTCAAATAGCTGGGCTAAATCAACGTATTCAAATTCATAAGTGATGCTGGTTGAAGCGTTTATTTGATGATAAATAGATGGCGTAATCACCTTTTTATGGGTGTACACCTCATCGCGGTAGCTGTCGCTATCTTGCCATGCGCCATTTATTCTAAATGCTGTGTTATCGTTAATGCCGTTTGTATAGTCACCTTCAACGCGATTAAAATTATCACTACCTAAGCTAAGTTTTAGCTCACCCTGTTGCTCAAATTGAGGTTTTTTGGTTACGATATTTACTGTACCGCCGGGTTCTGAGCGGCCATAAAGTGCAGAGCCTGGGCCTTTTAATACTTCAATGTACTCAATGTTTGATACATCACGAGGGCCGCTGAATCCGCGTCCACCGCTAAAACCATTAATTAAGTAACCCGATGGCATGTTTTCGTTACCCGATAATCCACGAATCGAAAAGCTATCCCATAATGCGCCACTGTTATTTTTACGTGAAATACTGGCAGAAAAATCCAGCGCATCTTGTAATTGAGTTATTCCTTTTTGATCAAGTATCGCGTTATCGAGGGTTTCGATTGATTGTGGCATTTGCTTTTGAGGAATATCGCCTCGGTAAGCTTGTTTATATGTAACCGCAATTTTCTCTATTGGTTGACTTTGGGCAAGGCTTTGTGCGCTTGCACTTAAGCAGGCTAAGTAAATTAATGAGTACTTCATAAAATGCTTTTTAGTAACGTTATATTATAACCAAAACTATAGCATGTGTTACTTTATAACAAAATGTTTTTTTGCGCTCTATGTGTGCGTCTAATTTTTACACTAGCGACTATGCAGCTATCACGTTAAGATGGATAAAAATAACACAATAAGAACAATATAATGTTAACAAAAACAAATGCATTAATTTACTTTTTAGCGTTTAGTAGTGGCTTTAGTATTATGGGAATAGAGCTATTAGGTGGGCGAATTTTAGCGCCTTACTTTGGCAGTAGTGTGCATATCTGGGGCAGTATTATTACTGTATTTATGCTTAGCTTATCATTTGGGTATTTACTGGGGGGAAAGCTGTCTATTCGTCATCCTTCGTTGACCAAATATGGGTTAATCTTTTTAGTTGCCAGTATTATGGTACTACCCATTGCTTTGTTTGCTGAGCCAATTATGGCATTTATTTTTTCGCATATTGAAGACAGTCGCTATGGCTCGTTACTCGCCTCAACCGCGTTATTTTTTATACCCACCATTATTTTAGGCATGATCTCGCCCTACTCTGTACGTTTGCTGGTTACCAATAGTGAGCGCAGCGGCCAAGTGGCTGGCGGCCTTTATTTTGTAAGTACCTTAGGCAGTGCGCTGGGCACCATTATTACCTCTTTTTATATGGTACTGGCGTTTGATGTTAACACCATTATTTTAGGTTTTGCTGGTGTGTTAGGCACGCTTGGGCTAATTGCTATTAGCTTTGATAAACTTAAAGTGCGAGAGGTCGTTTATGCACAAGCTTAAATTATTGTTTATTAGTATAATGGCGCTGCTATTTTCAGCTCATAGTATGAGTAATGTGGTGCATAAAGAGCGCTCTTTATATCGAAATTTACTCGTTGAAGAAACTGGCGATTTACGCTGTTTAAAGTTTGATGAAAAAACCCGACAAAGCAGCCAAAGTTGCATGTACATTAGCGACCCTAAAAAACTGGTATTTAATTATACTAAGTTGGCTTTTTCTAGTTTATTACTGATTGATAACCCTAAAAATGTGCTCATTATTGGTTTAGGTGGCGGTACGCTTTCTAATATGATTCATGAGCTATACCCAAAGGCACACATTGAAAATGTTGAAATAGATCCTTCGGTAATTAAAGTGGCGCGCGATTATTTTAACTTTATAGAAACCGATAACGTAACTACTAAAGTACAAGATGGGCGTATTTTTATTAAACGTGCGGCGCTTAAAAGTCAGCAATTTGATTGGATTATTTTAGATGCGTTTAATGGCGATTACATTCCTGAGCACTTACTCACAAAAGAGTTTTTTGAAGAGATAAAAAGCGTATTAGCCGAAGGCGGAATTGTGGCTGCTAACACGTTTTCATCAAGTAAACTCTATGAGCATGAGTCGGCAACCTATCATGCGGTATTTGGCGATTTTATTAATGTAACAGCCAATAATAATAGTAACCGTATTATTTTAGCCGGTTATAACAAAACCCCTACAGAGCAACAAATAGCACAGCGGGTTAAGCAACTAGCTCCGTTACTTGCCCCTTATGATGTCGATATAGAGGCAATTAGCCAACGTATGTTTTTCACTAAAGATGGTAAGGACTGGCCAAGTGATACTAAGGTGCTGACTGATCAATACTCTCCCGCTAATTTACTTAACTTTTAGCGGCTGATATCACATGGTCACTTATATCCGGTGACCCTAGGGTATTATTAAAAAGATAATATTTTAAGGAAACGGCAATGCACATTCACTTTATTATTCATGAACATTTTGAAGCGCCAGGCGCTTATGAAGCTTGGGCTAAAATGAATGGCCATACGTTGTCTTATACCCGTATTTATTTAGCTGAACCCTTACCTCAGCATACCGATGATATCGATTTTTTAATCGTAATGGGTGGGCCACAATCGCCCGCTACATCGCTTGCAGAATGCCCTTATTTTGATAGCAAAAAAGAACAAGCCTTTATTGCCAGTGCGATCACGGCAAACAAAGTGGTGTTAGGCGTTTGTTTGGGGTCGCAATTAATTGGTGAAGCGTTAGGCGCGACTTATCAACCTAGTCCAGAAAAGGAAATTGGTAAGTTTGCAATTACCCTCACTGATGCAGGTTTGAATCATCCGTTATTTAGCCATTTTGGCAGTGAGCTTAATGTGGGGCATTGGCATAACGATATGCCAGGGCTGACTGCTACGGCCAGTATTATTGCCTATAGCGAAGGTTGTCCAAGGCAAATAGTCGCTTATAGCGATTTAGTATTTGGTTTTCAATGCCACATGGAATTGACCACCGAGGTGGTTACCCTCCTTATTGCCAACGATGATTTAACCAATGCCCATAATTACCGCTTTGTTGAACAGCCCGAAAAGCTCTTAAGTCACGACTATAGTGAAATGAACAATAAGCTTTATACTTTCTTAGATAAGCTTGCCGTACACTATTTATCTAAATAATACTTATTTACGTGAAGTTAAAATACCAAATATTTACTTAGCCTGCTAACTAATGCTAAAATTTGCTGGATATTCACAAGCAAGAGTTCCTATGAGTAGCACTATTCCTTTTCATGAAACACTCGATTTAACCTTATGCGGCAATATGGGCCGAGTGCACCGCTTATGTCGAGAAGCGGTGACACTGGCGGTTGAACCCTTAGGTTTAACTCAGTCGCGCTGGACGGCAATGATTCACTTACATCATTTACCTTTAGGGGCAACACAGCAAGCGTTGGCGACCAGTTTAGGTATTGAAATGCCCTCATTAACGCGCACCATTAAGCAATTAGAGCAGCAAAATCTGGTTATTCGACAAGTTGATGAACACGATAAACGCAGTAAAAAATTGTACTTTACCGATGAGGGTATAAAGTTATTAGAACATTTAAAAGAGCTAACAAGCGATATTAAACAGCGTTTATATGCCGGTTTAAGTACTGAGCAACTTGATGGTATGGCGCACAGTTTAGTGCAAATGGAAGAAAACGCGCGGCGTTGTATTGCAAGCTTATCTGGAGATAAATAAGTATGACACCTGATCAAAAATTTGCCCGCTACGTTAAAGTTTCGCTTGTTGGTTTTATTGTTGTCTTTTTTTATTATATTGTTGCCGATGTGTGGTTGCCGGTTACGCCACAAGCACGGGTTTATCATCCGGTTGTGCAAATATCACCGCAAATAAATGGCCGTGTTACCGATGTATTGATCAGTAATAACCAAGCGGTTAAAGCGGGTGATGTATTATTTGAGATAGATAAAAATACTTACCAACTAGCACTTGAGCAAGCACAGCTTGCCCTTGACGATGCTAAACTTCAAAATAAACGCCTTGATACCAATGTAAAAGCGCTTGAGGCACAAATAAGTGCAGCTAACGCTAAATTGCATGAGCAGCAGCTATTAAAAAAGCGTGGCGAAACGCTTTATAAACAAAACTCTATTTCGGAACAAGAGCTTGAAAGCATTCGTGCAAATTTTGCAGCAAGCCAATCTAATTTAGCCGCCTTTGAAGCACAGCTCGCTGAAGCAGTTTTAGCGCGTGGCGACTCGGGGCAAAATAATTTAGCATTGCGCCATGCGGCCAATCAGTTAGCGCAAGCCGAGCTTAACTTATCCTATACGCAAGTGCGTGCTTTAAGTGATGGTGTAGTGGCTAATTTACAGTTACTTGAGGGTTCCTATGCTGTTGCGGGTAAGCCATTACTTGCTATTGTGGCAAGAAAAGCAGATTTAGTGGCTGATTTTCGTGAAAAGTCACTATTAAATATGCAGCCAGGCAGTTTAGCAAAAGTAGTGTTTGACAGCCGACCAGGTGAAGTATTCGACGCTAAAATTGAAACCTTCGAAGCAGGTGTTAGTGACGGGCAACTTAGTGCGAATGGATTACTTAGCACCACCGAAACCAGCAACCGCTGGGTTCGTGACGCTCAGCGTCAACGTATTCATTTAGTGCTGCCAAATAACACTCAGCTTATAAATAATATGCCCAGTGGTGCGCGTGCCACTGTGCAGTTACTTCCACAATCGGCTATAGGTCAATGGTTGGGATCAGTACAGATCCGCTTTATTAGTTGGTTACATTACATTTATTAGTGGGGCGAGTAATGACACAACATGTTAGCCAAGCGCCACAACTCGATTCAAATGGCTTACGCCAAGCGCTGCGGATTGCCGGTGGTTGCACTATTGGTTTTACTTTGTGCAAGTTAATGAATTGGCCCAATGGAATATTTTTTACAGTTTACCCTATGTTATTACTCGGTTTAGTGCCAAGTATTAACAAAGGCGTGATCCGTCAATTTGTTGCCAGTGCTGCCTACAGTGCGTTTATAGTGCTTATTTTACAGGGCTTATTTTCACACTTGCCGGTGTTAATGACGCTCATTATTTTTGCCAGCTTTTGTATATTGTTTTACTTAATGAGCTCTGGTGGTGCGTTTTTATTTGGTGCGTTAGGTGCGGTGAGTTTATCGATTCAGTTGCACTTTGCCAGCCATGTTGATCAAGGAAGCAGCATTTACCCGCTTATTTTAAGTAATGGTATGGCTATTTTTATTACTATTATTATTGCGCTCTTGATGCATGGTTTGTTTCCTGATGTGACAGCGCGGCCCATGCGGGCTGTGCCACACAAGGATAAAGAAAGTATTCGTCACGAGGTGTTGCTATGCGCTAGCGTTGCGACTTTATCATTCGTGGTTTTTCAGGTACTTGACTTACAAGATTCAATTTCGGCGCAAGCGGCGTCTATTTTAATTTTGTTTTCGTTGTGTTTTAAGGCTGCGGGCACCGCAAGTTGGCAACGTATTATTGGTACACTGATAGGCTGTAATGCTGCCTTAGTTGCGCAATTGTTTTTGTATAACCATACTGACGTTTTGCTTTTTCCGGTGGCTATATTATGGATTTTGTCTTTTATATTCAGTCGTTTTCATATTTTAGGCGGTGGTCCACCGGGTGTTGGGTTTGGGGTATTAACCACGTTTGGCATTTTATTTGGTCAGTCGTTAGGCCCAGGGCAAGATTTAATATACAGCGCCATGTATCGATTTAGCTCGGTGGCTGTTGCAGTAACAGTAAGCTTAAGTGCAGTGTATGTAGTGCATCGAATCCTCAACCGATTTAGCGTCACCCGCCATCATACTTATGATTAAATTAAAGGCTGCATCCGCAGCCTTTTTATATACTTAACCACAGTACAGGTTACTAAAGTTATAGCTTAATATTACCGCGTAGGGCTTTGGTTTGGCCGTGTTTGGTTTTTTTGTCCATGCGTTTACGCTGTGAGTTACGGCTAGGTTTGGTAGCACGACGTGCTTTATTAACCTTAGTGGCGCTTAAAATTAAATCTTTTAGCCGTTTTAATGCATCTTCCCTGTTGAGCTCTTGGGTGCGATGGCTTTGCGCTTTAATAACCAATACCCCTTCTTTGGTGATCCTTGAATCTTTTAAAGCAAGTAATCGTTCTTTATAAAAGTCAGGTAATTTAGAGCGATTAATATCAAAGCGTAAATGTATAGCACTGGCTACTTTATTAACATTTTGCCCGCCTGCACCTTGTGAGCGAATAGCGCTGAGCTCTACTTCCCATTCATCTATGGTTACGGTATTTGAAATAGTTAACATAGTGCCCCGCTCTTTTTGCAAAAAATGTATTATATCATCAGTACATTGACTTGTGGTGAATCAAGCGGTCATTGCTATTTACAGTCTAATATTTGTTAAATAAACACATAAAAACTAATTTATTCTACACTTACTATATTGCTTTTTAATTCGCTTTAATTATATGAAAAAAATATCTATTTTAATGTTTTTGGTGTGTATGCTCGCTATTTCATATGCTGTTTATGCTAAATCATCACAAACATTTAGTGCTGGTGTAATTGCACAAGAACAAGTTTATCCAATC
The DNA here is from genome assembly GCF_018732205.1 of Pseudoalteromonas sp. SiA1. Lineage (NCBI taxonomy): Bacteria > Pseudomonadati > Pseudomonadota > Gammaproteobacteria > Alteromonadales > Pseudoalteromonadaceae > Pseudoalteromonas > Pseudoalteromonas sp. SiA1. Next base: position 308,093 of record NZ_CP076085.1, read on the forward strand.
AAAGTATTAGCTTTGGGTGATTTTCAGCGTTGCTTTGTTGTTGCTGCGCAAAAAGAAGATGCTCTGTATTCTGCGTGTTATATCAAAAAGAGCGCGCAATCGATTTGGGTTGCTGAATCTGCGGGAGCGCGTTGTGAAATAAAATGTGAGTCGCATTTAAACCGTGATGGCAAAACACAGGTGCAGTACTTTACTACTGATTTATAGTAAAAATGCTGTGCCAAGGTTTCTTTATCGCGGTGGTGAGCCCTTTTATTTGTTTAATCACTTGCGTATCACAAGCTGTTTGCTTTGCATTATTAGGTCCTGACAGCATCAAATAGTGGGCTTTACCTTTTATTGCTCGTTCTGCTATGAACAGTGATGGGTTTTCCCTTAGTAGTTTTTTGTTAACGGATTTTTTAGAGGTATATGCACCATACTGGCAAAAATAAGTCTCAGTATTTTTGGTTTGCATATCGCTCCACTCCCCTATTTTTCGCCACTGTGGTGAGGCATATCGCCTTGCATCAACCATAAAGCTACCATGAAGCGCTGGTATTGAATAAACATCATTAATGGTTTGTTGTGCTTTAGCTGCATTGTTATATGGGCCTGCAACGAGGTAATAGCTATCACGACGTTCATGCTTATATAACTGCAAAGCATAGGCTGCTTTATCAATTTTATTCGCAACAGTAAGTGCCGATTGAAACTTTTTGAATACGCCTAATTGCACAAAATAAGGTGTTTGTTGGTTTGATTCAGCCGCTATTGTAGCTTGTTCAGTTAAGGTATCAGCGTTATTTGTGTATACAATAATATCTTGCAATATTATGGTATCGCCGCTTTTTTCAGTGATGACCTGCTCAGGAAGATTTTTTATAGTTATGTTTTCTGAGAGTTGCTCATTTTTTTCTATTTCAAGTATATAATTTCCTTGAGAAACATTGGGGAAATAATAATAACCATCATATTCAGTGACCGTTGAATAATGCTTTTCGCCGTCTTTTTCTTTAAGTACAACCGTCAGTCCTGCGATAGGTTTACTCTTTTCATTGCTCGATAGATAAATAGTCCCCTCAACCTCGTTGTAGACCACTAAAGGAATATTTACTTTGGTTTGTCCGCCTCTATGAGCCAATGTTTTAATTTTTCCTAAAGAGGGCTGCAAGTAAGGATTAGACAACGAGCGTAAATTAACATCTAAAACCTGGCCACCGTAACTGCTTGGTAGCAAGACCTTTCCGTCATTATTGGTGTATTTATCTCGCCATAGGTAGTTGCCAGTAAAATTAACGTCTTGAATTGGCTCATCGCCTTGGTCAAAGATTTCATTTTCATTCCAATCTATGAACGAACTAACTTCTATTTGCCCGGAATTTAATGAGCGAGGAGTGTCAAAGTTAAAGTCTGCTTCTAAATGATCAAAACTAAATGTGCCATTTAAACCTAAAGATAAGCGCCAATCTCCTTGATTATCAACTTGCCCTGATACTTGTATATTAAATATCTCATGGCGGTAAGTATATTGATGATTTAAAAGCGTACTTGCCGCAGAGTTAGACTGATACGTCAGCTGGGTTTGATTAAAGGTACTTTGTGTTTGTGGCCAGCGTAAACTACTTCTCAAACGAGTGAGTTCTGCGCCATTATTAGCCTGCCAATCTAAGGTGTTGGTCCATTTCCAAGAGGCAATATCTATTGAAGAATAAAGCCGGTTTATTAGGTTATTGGTATCGTCATCATAAAATAGTTGGCTTGACCATGTTCCTGCGACATAACTTTTATTGATGCCTAATGAGAACCGATTTTTAGTGTTAGTATTTTTACGTACTTCATTGTTCCACCTCATATTCCAGTTAAGGGAGTTAAAAAAATCAGTGCGGCCATTGAGGCTCAGTGACAGCCTATTTTTGAGTGAGTTCTCTTTTGCTACAAATAAAGCGCTAGAAAAGTTATTAAGGGCACTGTATTCAACATTAACATTGATATCGTTATAAAGTTTATTAGAAAGTAGGCCTCTAAAACCGGCAAAATAAGCATAGCCAGCATCGAGTTGTTTTGTGGCTAAAAAACGGTAACTGCCGTGATCTGTAAGTGTGTTTAGCCCAGATGATAGGTAGCTGCTGTTATTTTGTTCAGTTTGCAAATGAGTAATTTGAGCGTCATAAGTAATAAACTCACTAATGCCATAAGAGAGATTACTTTTAAAGGCATTACTCATCGCCGTTGAGGAGTTACTGGATTGATTAAAAACGCTTTTATCTGTTTCTAAAAACTCCACCTGATAGCTTATTTTTCCGGGCGATAGTGCGTCTTGCCCTATTGTATATTTTTGAGTGCGTGTAATTTGCTCACCCTGTGAGCCAAAAAGTTTAATTTCAAAGATATTGTTGCCGTAAAAAGTTTCAACATCGGTAAATCGAACCAAATTTTCGTCGTTAGCTTGAGTCGTGGCAATAAATTGGCCATTTCGATGCAGCTCTGCTTGCCAGCCCGGTAGTGCCGGTTCTTCAATGGTGATAGTTGAAAAATTTTGTGCCGAATGCGGGTTAGCATTTGAAATATAAAATCCCCGGCCTTGGTTTGAGCTAGTAATAAGCTGATCTGACTGAGATTGAATATCTCCCAATTGGTAGTGAATGCGTGCCAGTGAGTGATCTTGTTCACTTAAGTTAAAGTCTTTAGTTATTTTTAAAAAGGTATTAGCGGTGTTTTCGTTTTTGTTGAATCGTAGTTCAGCTCGATGATGAAATAAGTCAAAGTAGCTATTAAGTCTGAGTAGTCCCTTATAACGATTATTAGACGATTTATAGCTTGCTGATAGCGAATATTCAGACACGGGGTAGGTTAGCGCTTGGTATTGGTCGTCTATAAAGTGGTCGTATTGCAGTGCTTTGGACTTAATTTTTTTTGTAATACCACTCGTTACTTGGTTGTTATTATAAGTAAGCAAGTTACTAGAAAATGAAACCTGCATCAGTGAGTAATCAAAGCGCGAGTCGGTATTTAAAAGTGTATTTATAACAGATAAATCAACATAGTGGTCGTAGTCATCGACAGCCCACAATGAAACATTTTCTGAGGGGGCTAAAGTTGAGGAAAGCTCAGCATTCAGCACCTGCTCACTTGAGTCAACGTTAGCAGACAGTGTATTTTGTGACACGTTTAAGCTAATTCCCATGGTCGATTTCAGGCCGCTTATGGGAAGTAGCAACTTATTTGATTTTGAGTAGTAAGCTTCTAAGTCGGAGACAACTGAGCGCCCATTTACCCTGACATTTATAATCACAAAAGACTCCTCATCAATAGGCCATTGATAAAGAGTCGGTAACTGCTTTGCGATGATTGCTTTGGGTACAATTAACAGTAATGTACAAAGTAACAAGCGAGCCGTTATACCATAGTATAAGGCATTAATGTGTAGCATTTGTTATTTGATATTAATAGGGATCGCTAACTCGATTTTACCGCCGTAAAGCTCGTTTTCTTTGTAATTGAGTGTCACAGGCCCTGTCACAGGGGCTTGTAAAGTGATGTATACCTTGCGACGTGATAAAGGGGTATAAACGGCCACATTGGCTATTTCACCAATCATTACATTATTCTCATCGACTAATTCAAAGTTTCCATACACAGAGCGATTCCCTGTGAGTGTTTGCCAAAATGTTAGAGTCGGACGCCCATTTTGAGTAATTAATTGCGGGTTTATTAATTCTGAGTCAGCCTCTAATTGGCCATGACGAACAATAACAGGCACGCTGTAAGCAACTTTAGGTCTAATGCTTATTCCATCAATGTCGGGGTTTTGTGACTCAGAGGCTATGATTTTAAGCACCGCCCTATATTCGCCTACAGCAAGCTCAGCTTTTTTGCGAACGGTCATTCTGATAGCTTGCATCCCTTTTGGGGCAATAGTGCCGCGACGTGGAGAAAACCGTAGCATGTTTTTGGCAGAGCGTCCTTCAACTTGTTGCGGAGTAACATCTATAAGTGCTCCTTCTTCGGTCATATCTTTATGGGTAACAACAAGTTTAAAATCGAGATTTTTATTAGAGGTATTTCTGATAAGTAGTGAATTATTTTTAGTACGTCCATCAAAGTATAAACGGTATTCAGACAGCGCAAGGTTGGCACTACAAATTTCAGGTAGTAAAAGAGTTAGGCAAAGGGCGGCCCAACAAAAAAGTTTAAGAATCATGGGACAACTCAACAACATGATAATAAAAAGTGGAGCGCGTTGCTCCACACATTTTATTTTTAATGCGCAATTGCGCAAAAAAATAAACTGAGGCTAACTAAGTAAGTTAGCCTCAGCTTTCATAGTCTTATTGGAAAGACACATCTACAGTGTAATCTACAGTGTAAGCAGCGCCCGCTGTCAGTGTAGAATCAACTGTCATATCACCATATACACTAACAGTAATATCGGTTGCACTTGCATCAGTAGTGAAAGCAGACGCAACATTGTCAGCAGTTGTTACACTGGTTGTGCCATCTGTAGCCGTTGTTACTGGAACAAAAGTTAAGTTAGTGCCTGTGCTTCCAGATACAGTAATATTCATTGCTGAATTTGGCGCTAAACCAGATACAGTAATTCCACCTAATTGAATGTTTGCATCTGACGCATCACAGTCACCCGATACAGCGCCTGCATTATCCATCGTACAGGTTGAGCTTGTAGATAAGCGAATTTTACCAAAGTGCAGTGGGCTATCTTCTGCAAAAGTAGGCTCAGTCCAACCATTTACACTTGCTTGAAATGTTTGGTTAGATGCAAGTAAAGAAGTTGATGAAATTGCTAGCAAAGCGGAAGCAGCAAAGATTTTTTTATTCATAGTTTTTCCATTTTTAAAAATTATTATTTTTTTACTTCCGTGCAAATTAGTTTTGAGGGTTATCTCAGTCCATTGTTTCGGATTTAAACACAATTGTTATCAAAATGAAATCTTTTGTTAACATTAAGGCTTTTTAAAAGAGATAATTAGTATGAAGTTATTAATTTTGACCAGCAAAATGCAACAAGAAAAATAGCACCGATGTTAATTATTTTTTAACGCTAGAGGGAGTTATTTTAAGGCATAGTCAAAGCGACTTAATTGATGTTGAGCCTATATGAATGTTTATAAACTATTTTTAATCTTTCATAACCACTTTGTAGTTTTTTATGGCAGTCGCTCTGTGCTTAAGCGGTGAAATAAAGTGACTGCAACATCTATGCGAAATGTTTATTTTTTGAGCATAATTTACGCGTTGTATCTCTATTGTTACCTTCCCAGTTAAAATCATTACGGATTAAACTGCATTTATCAAAGATCAGATTTTTACTAACATGTCGGTTTAAAAGTATAAAATTTAATTTTCCAAGCCTGTTTTTTCATCGTTTTGATTGTTTTTTAGCTTTCTTTGGTAATAAGTTAGTAAAAAATCGGTTTATGCCAGCGGTATTTTATGCCTTGTTGGTAAAATACTGATCCAGTGTTATTTGAGAGAAATTTATAGCTTAAAAGGTCTCTAATTATTAGCTTCTTATATCAAAATTACCTGTTAAGGCTATGGAAAAACTTATTAAATACAGTGCTTTATTTAACTTTTAATTTCATACACGGACGTGTGTTTACTGTGTCTTTATGTATTTAGCCGGTAACAGCAACGCATCCAGAGCAAGCATTCACTTAGATAGGTTATTTTATAGCTGACTTTTAATCTTTATATAGATCACTATTTAACTAACTCAATTAAATGCCTATTGCTGCATTCAAATACAAATAAGAATTACTATCTTTTGTATTTGTTGGCGTTATAATATCGCCATCTTTTTTTAGCTATGTTTAAAAGGAATTTGCAGTTTATGCAGGCCTCCAACCGTCTTTTAGACTTTCCCAAACCCGTTTTTTCTATGTTATGGCAATTTATGCAGCGCTTTAGCTATGAATTAGCGGTTTTATCGCGTTTTTTTATTGCTATTGTTGGCGGGTATTTTTTTACAGCCGTTAGTGTGTCGCTATTAAGTGCAGTAGTGCCTGTGCCTAAAGTTGACGCGGTTTTGCTTAGTGTGTCTGCGAGTATTTTAATTTATGCCCTAGTGTTTATTTATAGCTTTTATATTCATTCATTAAAAACTGTTTGGATCAGTATTTTACTAAGTATTGCAGCGCAACTTGTCGTGTTATCGCTATTGAAGGGATGGTTATGAAAGGGAGTTTTTTTCGTTCAATGACGTGGTTACATACATGGGTGGGTTTGCTCGTGTGTTGGTTACTGTATTTAATATTTTTTGCAGGCACTATTAGCTTTTTTAGAGATGAAGTGAGCTTATGGAATCAGCCAAGTGTCCATAATATTGAGCAGCAGGCAGATCGTATTGGCGCGCAAAAACAACAAATCGTGTCGGGTGTTGAGTATTTATATGCGCAAGCACCTAATGCGCCTAATTGGCGTATAACGCTTCCTGAGGAGCGTATACCTTATTTAACGTATGGTTATGCAAAACCAAAAGAGCCTGGACAACGCAGAGCGCAGTTTGAAAATGCCCGTTTAAATCCAAATACCATGCAGCCTTTAGCACCCTTTGTAGATACTCGAGGGGGTAATTTCTTTTATCGCCTGCATTTTGATTTGCATTATATTGATGTAAAAACGGCGCGTTGGATTGTCTGCTTTGCTAGTTTATTTATGCTCATTGCGTTGATATCTGGCGTCGTTATTCACAAACGTATTTTTAAAGATATGTTTGTTTTTAGAGCTAATAAAGGCAGCCGTAGCTGGTTAGATGTGCATAATTTAAGTTCGGTATTTGCCTTACCGTTTCATTTAATGATTACTTATACGGGCATTATTACCCTGATATTTATGATTTTCCCCTACCCCGCGCAAACCGTTTATGAGGATGGAATACGAGGCTTTTTTAATGATGTTTCGCCAAGTAGTTCTGCAACAGAGTCGTTGCAAGGCACTGCACCGTTAGTGCCTATCAATACTGTTTTGGATCAGGTTTATACTAAGTGGCCAGAGGCTGATATAACTCGGGTGATTATAAATAAGCCGAATAAGGCCGCTGCGACTATTATGGTTTTGGTCAGTCCTGGAAAAACATTAAGGGATCAAGCACCGCGTTTGATATTTAGTGGAGCGAGTGGTGAGCTTGTTGCTCAAACTGATGATGAACTCACCGGCAGTAAAGCGCTGTATGAGTCACTAAATTCAATGCATACTGGGCGTTTAGCAGAGCCATTATTACGTGTTTTATACTTTTTAGGCGGCATTGCTGGCTGCATAATGATAGCCACGGGCTGTATTATGTGGGCGAAGCGTATTCGGGAGCGAATGAAAAAAAATGCTCAGCCATCATGGGGTTTAAAACTCGTCGAAGCGCTTAATTTAGGAACTTTAATGGGGTTACCCTTGGCAACGTCTGCGTTCTTTTTAGCAAACCGATTAATCAGCACACGCGCAATGGAGCGCGCGGATAAAGAGATACTTGCCTTCTTTTTAACTTGGCTGTGTGTACTTATTATCGCTTTTGTAAAGCGTGACAAGTTGCAGTGGTGTGTTATGGCTGCCATAAACAGCATTGCTTGTTTTAGTGTGCCTGTGGTTAATGCGCTAACAACACAAGGGAATATAATCAGTTATTTACGTAATGAACAGTGGGCTTTATTTATGTTTGATAGTCTCTTTTTACTGTTTGGTTTGCTGTTTTTGTTACAAACCGAAAAATTACGTACTACGCTGCAAGCTAAAAAACCTAGTCCGATAAACACTCAGGAGCAAAAAGTATGATGGCATTGCTCCCTTTTAGTTTATGTTTGGTGGCTTTTAACTGCTTTGCACTGGCTAAGTTTAATCATTTCAAGGATGTTTTTAACAAGCGCCCTACTGATCAGCAGCGTTTAATTTTATTGAGTGTTGCTTGGATCAGTATTTTACTAAGTTTACTGCTTTGTGTTAGCGAATTACACGGCTATGGCGCTCTACAGTTTTGCGGGTTTATGTCGTTAAGTGCTTTAATTATAATGATTTTTTATAGTTTTTTAGTCAATTTAACTAAGCTTTTTAACTTGCTTGTATTATTGATATTAGCCACGAGTACGTTATTTTTTGGTTTAAATGGGCTTTAGTTAGTAAAAACCTGATCCCAAAGAATAGGCTAAATTGAGGTAAAAAAATGGCAAGCCATCAGGCTTGCCAATAAAAAAGGGGGATTGTCATTATGTCTTGTACTTGCCTGTCTCTTTGCAAGTGAGGCTAATATAGCCCCTCTTTATTTAGTTTACCTTACAGTAAGGTGAACGTTTTATTACAACCTAGGGGCATGTAAACCCCCTTTACAGCGATTTTTGATTTACCCAAATAATCTCATCTGTTGCAAAACCAAGCGTTTTTACTTGGCTTAAAAAGTGCTGCTTGAGCTCTTTACTCACTGTAGGTGTTCTCGATAAAAACCATAAGTAATCTTTGCTATAACTGGTAATAAAGGCATATTGATAATCAGGTTGGTCGAGCTCAAAAATAATATAGGCACCATAAAACGGGCCAAAAAATGACACTTTAAAATGCCCTGTATCGGCGTTTTCTACAAATTTAGCTAAGCCTTCAGCTTCGTCCCATTTTTGTTCTTTACTAATAAACCCTTTGTTTAATATCTTTACCGTTCCATCATCGTTAATTGAATAAGTGGCTGTTACTTGCTCCATTCCTTGTTCAAAAGAGTGGTCTAATCGTGCTATTTCATACCACTTGCCTTGGTATTTCTCTAAATCAAAGTTTTTAACAGGGGTTATTCCTTCGGGTGCGCTGGTACAGGCACTGAGTAAAAACACGGTGGTAATAAATAATGCGGTTTTAAAAGCGAGTTTCATGTTGTTTCCTTTTCTTTAGAAATTGCTATAGGATCGCCTTAATACTAAAGCAATTTAAAGAACTTAGCATGAAAATTTGGGTTGATGCTGACGCTTGTCCGGTGGTAATAAAAGAAATTTTATTTAGAGCCGCAGAGCGTACGCAAACAGAAACTATACTGGTTGCAAATCATGCCATGCGAATCCCACCGTCAAAATTTATTAGCCGACTACAAGTGTCATCGGGCTTTGATGTGGCTGATGATGAAATAGTAAAACGGATTGAAAAAGGCGATTTAGTGATCACAGGAGATATTCCACTGGCAAGTGAAGTGATTGATAATGGCGGCCAAGCACTTAATCCGCGCGGTGAGCTTTACACCACTGAAAACATTCGTTCATTACTAAATGTACGCGATTTTATGGATACTATGCGCTCAAGTGGTGTAGAAATGAGTGGTGGGCCGCCTCCATTAAGCCAAAGTGACAGACAAAACTTTGCTAACAATCTTGATCGTATTTTAGCGCAAAATAAGAGCAATTAAGGTGAGCAGCCAGTTAATAGGGTTAGGTGATGACTCATTCAGTGTTGCTGTGTATGTAGCAAAAGCGCCCCCTATGCCTTACTTTGAAACACTTGCGCAGCTAGAGCCAGTAGTTAGTGGGCAAATAAATAGCATAAACCAGCACTGTGGCAATGGCTGGCGAAAAGTTTTTAATGTGTACGCCAAAGTGTTATTTACGCTGCCAAGCGAGTATTACTCATTTGCTAAACAAGCAGTGAGTTGGCAAGCATATCGAGATGAGCTGTTGTTACAGCAGCATAGCGGGACTGCATTACTCTTTAGTGCGCCGGTGCTTACTGAGCATAAAAATCAATTGCACATTATAGCTGGGCGAACTCACGCTAAAAACTTGATACAACAAGGTAAGTTAAACGCCCAACTTGATTGGCTTGATGATGAGTTTGCTATAGATAAAAGCCAGAATATTATTGTATGCCCCTATTTTGATTATAGGCAGCTGAGTAATATTAAAATTGCCCGTTTGAGTGAATTAGTGGCTCAGTTGCGAATAATCTAAGCCACTTTCGTTTTTTAGGTAAGTGTTACGCTCAGTGTGTTAGCGCTATCAACTAGCATGAGCGAGCCCAAAATAAATAGGATGCAGGCCGATGCACGGCCAAATTTTAGTGAGAGCGCCGGATTATTGCTGAGGATTTTTCTGGCACTTACCCCTATTAACCAATATACCAGCGCACAGCCAACTAAATGAATAATGCTAAGTACCAGCAATTGTTCAGTAATAGAAAATGACAGTGTTGGTAAAACAAACTGCGGCAATAAGGCTAAAAATAACAGCATCACTTTGGGATTCAAGCCACTAATTATAAAGCCCTTTCTCATCCACTTTAGAGGCGTGTCTGAGGTGTGTTCTTGGCCATCGTTATAGGCTGCAGGCATTGGAGGAAATCGGTACAGTGATACGGCAATCCAAATTATGTACAAAGCACCAAATAAGGTTAACAGCTTTATAAACATGGCATGCGATGCTAATAACGCGCCTAACCCTATCACCACAATCAAACTAGCCATTAAATGCCCAAGTATTAACCCCGCTACTGCAGGAATGATTTTATCACCCGCTATACCTGCACTGATTGTATAAGCCCAATCGGCACCGGGGGTAAGTACAAACAAGATTGATACCAGCCAAAAAGAAAAAATAATATTAATATCCATACATATCCATGCACTAAAACCCAAAATAAGTGAGCTGCTATTTTATTTCTTTCTGATGAGTAAAAGTTACTGTATTTTACTGATATAAGCGTTCATTTTAGGAAATAATCAACTATGGATACCATAGATAGGAAAATTCTTGCTGAGTTGCAAGTTGATGGCAGGCTCACCCTCTCTGAATTGGCTGATCGTGTTGGGTTAAGCGTGTCACCTTGTCATCGTCGTGTAAAAGAGCTTGAGAAAAGCAAAGCAATTGTTGGCTACAGAACTGAAATATCACCTGAAAAAGTGGGTTTAAACTTTTCTGCGTTAGTATTTATTACTATTAAAGAAGGTGATAAAGCGTCGTTAAGCAAATTAGAGCAAGCAGTCGATGCTATCCCTCAGATCACCAATGCACAACGCTTATTTGGCACCCCTGATTACCTGTTACATGTTGTAACTAAAGATTTAGCCGCGTTTCAGCAACTCTACGATGACAAGCTATCAGCCTTACCGGGTGTACAACGTTTAACCTCAACCATTGTGATGAAAGATATTGTAAGAGCGCGTAACTTGCACTTTTAACAGGTTATGTTTTACACGAAGTTTAAAAAGTTAAACCGATGACGCTGCAAAGCCTATGGCAGCGGGCTTTGCCTAAATAGGTAAAAATAAAGTGTAAATAAAGCTTGTTATAAAGTGTATTGCTGTTATTCTGCTTGCCATCGGGTTGATAGAAAGCCCTGTTTATTTGTAAGTACCTCGTTGTTATTAGTAATAATCCTTCGCGATATCCTCAAGTTAAATGTTTGTTTTCTTCCTGTTAAACGCCTATTTTAAGGCAAATTTTTTATTATTTTTTTAGGATATTATTATGTCTAATACAACTACTGGTACAGTAAAATTTTTCAATGAAGCAAAAGGTTTTGGTTTTATTGAGCAAGAATCTGGCGCTGACGTTTTCGCACATTTCAGTGCTATCTCTGGCGACGGTTTCAAAACATTAGCCGAAGGCCAAAAAGTACAGTTTACTGTAACGCAAGGTCAAAAAGGCCCGCAAGCTGAAAACATCGTTTGCATCTAAATAGTTTTAATTGATGGGTTAGTGTTAACCCATCAATATTTATAAGTTTGAAAGAAGTTTTGTTTTATTTGTTAGTACCCCGTTGTTTTAGTAATAATCCTACGCGATATCCTCAAGTTAACTATTTTTTCGGCTCAATCGCCTCTTTTCAGGCACACTTTAATTAATTTTTAGGATACATATTATGTCTAATACAACTACTGGTTCAGTAAAATGGTTTAACGAAGCAAAAGGTTTTGGTTTTATCGAGCAAGAATCTGGCGCAGACGTTTTCGCACATTTCAGTGCTATCTCTGGCGACGGTTTTAAAACGCTAGCTGAAGGCCAACGTGTACAGTTTACTGTTACTCAAGGTCAAAAAGGCCCGCAAGCTGAAAACATCGTTTGCATCTAATTATAGAGGGAGTGGGCTTTAAAGCGCACTCACTCCGCTTAAACTAGTGTTAAGCAATAAAGCTAATATCATTATGATATTAGCTTTTTTTTTGACAAAAATTTATACAACGTAACCGCTAAAGCCAAGTGCTTTAAAATAAAGCTTTGGAATACCAAATCCACATTCATTCAGTAGTTCACTAAAGCGCATACGATCTAGGGGGTAAAACTCTCTTTCGAGGTTATGCCCCATTTGAGTTTTGCCAGCTTCAGTTAAGCCTAATTGAGCACAGGTGTTTAATTGTGACTCACGCTCAAATGTTGTTTCTGGGCGCATTAAATCAGCAATGTAAAGATTCGCTCCTTTTTTAAGGTTAGTTTTAATGCTTTTAAGAATTTGTTTTTTGTCGCCGTTATCTTCTACAAAATGCATCACCAGTAAACATAATACGGCGTCTGCTTTCGCTTTTACTTTATCAACTGGGCTACATTCAATAGTGACACGGCTATCAATACCTTGCTCTGCAAAGCGCTGTTTTGCAATATCGAGCATATCACTGGAGGTGTCTTGGGCAGTAAACTGCCATTTAGGATTTATTTGTGCTAATGCTAATACTTCCTTACCTGTGCCGGCACCAATCACTAAAATGTGTGCATCGTCGCTTAACGTGGTTTGCAGTTGTGCATTGGTTAGTTGATGAAGTAGCTCATAGCCTGGGACTAAACGGGTAATGCGGTTATCATATTCTTGTGCTTCTTCGCCTTTGAAAGTGGGCATGCTGTCTCCTTAAATTACGTTTATGGTGGAGTATCCACCCGGTTTTTTAGCGACATGAATTTGCGTAGCAACGCGTTCGCTCATTTCACTTACATGTGAAATTACACCGACCTTTCTACCTTGCGCTTGCAATGAATCTAGCGCGTCCATGGCAATACTGAGTGTTTCACTATCTAGTGTTCCAAAGCCCTCGTCAACAAATAACGAGTTAATTTGCACTTTGTTCGAAGATAGTGAGGCAAGTCCAAGTGCTAATGCCAACGACACTAAAAACGATTCACCGCCAGATAGCGTATTGACCGAGCGTTGTTCATCGGCCATATCGCGGTCGATAATGGCTATATCAAGTGACTCAGCAATTGCAGTGAGCTCATAACGCTTGTTAAGGGTTTTTAAATGGCTATTAGCATAATGCAGCAATATTTTGAGTGTTTGTGTTTGCGCTAAATTACGCATTGTTTTCCCTGTGGCATCACCTAGTACTTTATTAAGTAAATGCCATTGGTCGACCTGTTGCTTGAGCTGGCTCAGTTCAGCTTGTTTGCCCTCAAGCGCTTTTGCATTTTGGTTGTGCTGCTCAATCGCGGTGTTGATGGTGAGTAAGCTATTTTGCAATTGTGTTTGCTGGGTATTTAAGTGGTTTTGTTGCTCAATTAGCTGTGCTTCGCTTTGCGTTGGCTGATTATTTTGTTGATGCTGTTCATTAGCTTGTTGCTGTTGCTTTAACGCGGCACTGGCATCAACGACTGCTTGCGATAGTTGCTCGCCTTGTTTTAACTGAGTTTTAATATCGTCGTTGCTGATAGTTAGTAAAAATGTGACTTGTTCATGACTGATATCGCCATGAAGGGTGTTAAATTCTTTAAACCAGTCGTTGTAACGCGTTTCAAGCATCATTAACTCTTGGTGGTTATCTGCCAGACGATGCTCAAGGTTTTTAAGCGTAATGGCGTGTTCATCGCGTTGTTTTACGGCGCTGTCATGTGCCTGCTGGCTGGCACTTAATTGGTTTTGGCAGTGCTCTAGCTTTGCTGACAGTTTAGCTTGGTAGTCATCGGCGCTAATAGTTTGGTTATCAAACAAGGCTAAGCGCTGTTGCTGCGTATTATTGTGCTGTTGCTGTGTTTGAGTTAATTCTTCATTGAGCGTGTTAACTCGCTGCTCTGCTTTGGTTATAAGCGGTGTTAGTTGTTGTAACTGTACATTGGCGCTGTCGAATTGTTTTTGACTTTGTTCAAGCTGTGCTTGGATTTGCTGATATTGTTCTACCTGCTGAGCTAAATCGCTAAGCGGTAACGAGCCTGCTTGCAATGCGTGCCAAAAATCACTGTGTTCAAAATGTAAATTGAGCTCTTTTATAAGCGCTTCGATTTGAGTTGCTAGTTCATCGCATTTGTTATTAAGCTGAGATTGCTGATTGCTCAGCTCAACATGCTGTGTATTTAATTGTTGCTGTGTCGCTTGTTCTTTTTTAACTGTGCTTTGCAACTGGTTAACAGTTTCTTGCAAATTACTGAGCTGTTTTTGCGCCGAAAAATACTGTGTTTTTTGTGCACTTAATTGCTTATAAGTTTCATCAAGCTGCTCAACTGTTAACTCATTAAGCTCGGTTTTAGCCGCTTGCATGGTATTTTTAATTTCCAGCATTTTGGCTTGTGCATCACTAATGGCTTGGCTGTACTGAGCATGCTCTGCCACCAAAACCGCGTGTTGTGTTTGGTGCTGATGAAGCTGTGTTTGAGCATCTTGGTGTTGCTGCTTTTCGTTATTATATGCATTTTCAAAGTCGGTTATTAGGTTTGTAAAAGGTTGGCTTTGATTGCTCGCGAACGGGTGCTCTGTAGCCCCACAAACGGCACACGACTCATTTGGAACCAGTTGTGCACGTAAATGCTCAACATGCTCACTGGCACGAAGCCTCGCTTGATTAAGCGCTTGCTCTGCGTGTTTAAGTGCCTGCTCTTTGCTGGTTAAATGCGTAAGCAGCGTAGTTTTAGAGTGTTCACTGTGGCTGAGCTTTTCTGCCACATCACGTTGCTGTTGCACCGTGTGTTTTAACTCTTGGTTAAACTGCTTATAGCGTGTGCGCTGATCTTTTAAATAATCAATGTTTTTAAGCTTACTGTCGCATTGTTCAATATTAAATTGAGCGTGCTGCTGGTTTAGCTTATTTAGGCTTTGCTGCTGCGTTGTAAGCGTTTGCTCTGCTTGTTCGAGTTGTTTATTTTGCTCGCTAAGTTTTGCTGTGAGTATTGTTTGTTGCTCTGCGTGAGCCTGAGCTTGCTGCTGGGTTGTTTTTAGTTGTGTCTGAGTATTAAAAAACTGCTTAAAGCTATGATGAAAATAGTTCCAATCAGTTGCCAATGGCTTTAATTGACTCTGCTCGTTCAACCAGTGCTGATGCCCTGTGATTTGAGTTGTGGCTTGCTCTGCGCTTATTTTGTTTTGTTGTAGCTGCTGTTGTAAATCACTTAATTGTTGCTGCTCTTTGGCACTTTGTTGAGTCAGACTTTTTATAGTTTGGTTATATATTGCTAATTGGCTGTCGAGCTCTCGCGCTTTTGCAATCAGAGGCTCTGCTGTTAGCTTTTGTTGTTTTGCTGTATCTAATTCGTTTTGCTGTTTTTTAATGTTACTGGCTTGCTCGGTGATCAGCGCGTTGTGATCAAGCTCGTTTAATTGTTTTATTTGTGTATTTAACTGGCTATTTTGCGCTGTTAAGCTTTCACAGCGCTGGCGGTTATCTTTAATTTCAAGCGCACTTTGCGCTTGTTTTGCTTGCTCAGTTTGCGCTTTAACAGCATTGAGTGCGGCATGTGCTTGTTGCTCGCTTTGCTGAGCATTTTTTAATGTCAGCTCTAAGCTATGTGCTTGCTTATACCAATTAACGCCTTGCTCTGTCGTTGCTAAAGTTGTTTTAGTGTGTTCAATTTGTTGTTTTAAATCAGCCAGCGTTTGTTGTTTTTCACTCAGCTCATCGTCAGACAATAACGTATAACTGGCTAAACTTGCCGTTAGTAATTCAAATTTATCTTTAATAGCTTTGTTGCGCTCAAATATACGCTGCCCTATTCGACTAAATTTATCGGTGCCAGTCAGGCACTCTAAAAGCTGCGCGCGCTCATCGCCAGTGGCTTTTAAAAAGGCGGCAAACTCATGTTGTGCTAGTAACACCGCACGCGAGAACTGCTCAAAGGTCAAACCTATTTTATTTTCTATGGCTTTTAAGGTGCCACTTTTGTCAGCAATTAAGGTTTCATCGGGTAGGCTATGTAAAGTATGTTCGGCCACTTTAAGTTTGCCGGTTACTTTTTTATGCGTACGTTGAATACTATAACGAGCTCTGTAAAGCTGTTGGTCTTGGCCACTAAAATCTACTTCGGCGTACCCTTCCCATTTGCCACGGCGCAATAAATTGCGGGCATCGTTAAGCTTAATGTTATCGCCATTAAAATCAATTAGGTTACCTTTATCGCCTTTCAAACGCGCAGTTTTAGTATAAAGTGCTAAGCAGATAGCATCGAGTACGGTGCTTTTTCCTGCGCCGGTATCACCTGTAATGGCAAAGAGGCCTGCGTCTTTGAGTGGTGAGGCTAAAAAGTCGATTTCGGCATCGGCAATAGAGGCTAAATTATGAATACGAACAGCCGTTATTTTCATAGCAGTTGCTCCTGTTCAAGTTCTTCAATTACGTCGGTTAACAGTGCTTTTAATTCATTGGGCACGGTCGCTGCGGCCATATCTTTATCATTATTAAATGCTTGTTCGAGTAAGCTAATTGGGTTGAGCATTTCCACAAAACTTAAATCTTCAAATACCGTTTCTGAGGAATTACTCATTTGCTGGTCACGAACTCGCTCTATGCCACAAAAATTAACCTGTTTTCCTTTAAGTGCTTGCTCGATTTGTTCTCGAAAGGTGGTATCGATATCACTTGATTTAAGTTTTACTCGCAAGTAAGGAGCAATGTCGTATTGCTCTGTATCGAGTGCTTTTATTTGCTCACACAGCTGCGCTAAAGGCACACATTCTCCTTCAGGAAGTACAATTACTTCAGCTAAGCGCGGAATGTAAAGGGGGTTTACAGTGGTGTTTAACGGTTGGTTTTTTTGCTCGCTAAATTCAACCATATTTACTTGATGGGTATACTTTCTTTCTGAAAACGACATTGGAATAGGCGTGCCGCTGTAACGTATTTGCTCATTTTTAGCTACTAGTTGTGCTTTATGTAAGTGGCCTAGTGCGACGTAATTGGCTTGCTTACCAAATACCGACGCTGAAATAGCTTCTTCACCGCCAATGACCAAATTACGTTCAGAGTCACCGGAAATATTACCGCCTTTTGCATGCAAATGACCCATAACAATTAAAGGCGTATTTTCAGCGTTAAGTGTTAGCGCATGTTCAAGAGCAAGTTCATAGGCTTTTGCAACGCCCTGTGCGTAACTGGGGCCATTTTCGGTTTGGCTAAGCGTGCTTATGTCACTGGTGCGTAAAAAAGGCATAGCGAGTACCACAGCGCGTTTATCATCGTTATTAATCGTTATTACAACGTCACTGGGTTTAGCAGGATCAAACCGCCCTACCACATGAGTATCAAACTGGGCTAATAAGGGCTGTGCAGCCAAAATACGATTAGCGGAGTCATGATTACCCGCAATAATAACAACGTGTAATTGTGGGCACTGGGCTTTGGCGTTTTTTATAAATTGATAGAGTTGGTTTTCGGCGTTAGCACTCGGTGTGGCAGTATGATAAATGTCACCTGCAACAAGCAATAAATCGATTTGTTGGTTAACAAGGGTGGTTAACAGCCAAGAGAAAAAAGCATGGTGTTCATGACGGCGATCATGTTCATAAAATTGCTGACCTAGGTGCCAGTCTGAAGTGTGAAGAACTTTCATTTTGCGCTCTTAAAAAACCATAAGAGCGCCAATATACCCAACGCAATTAAAGATGCAAGTATCGCTTTAGGTTAAACTATACCAAGCTATAAAAATAACGGGCAAAGCAGCGAGCGCGATTGTTAAAGGCCACTTTAATGCTTTGGCTTTTTTAGCTTGTAATACTTGCAGTGCATTAGTTTCATTACAAGCAGCGACTTTATCAATATACAGATAACCCGAGTTTATATACTGCTTACAATTTTGCACGTCTGCTGGTATTGCAATTAGTTTTTGCTGCTTTTTTAGGACATAAAAATCCATAAACTCACCACACTTGTTACGACTAGTTAGAACAAAAAATATTTGAGAGAAACGCTAAAAAAATGCTCTCAAATTAAAAAAGTGGGCGATTCTAATTACAAACCATAGTAAAGATCAACCTAAAACTGCGTTATTTAGCTTTTTTAATGAAAATAGCTGTGTTTTTTGCTTTTATCTCTAATTTTAGTGATAGCCAGTGTGTTTTGTAAACCCCCTTTACAGTTTTGTTTGGCGTATTAATTGCCTTTGTTTTTTTATTCAATTTCTGACGAAATGTCCGTTCTTTTTTGTTGTATAAAACGCTATTTATTGTATTTACAAAAAGGTGGGGAATATCACCCTATAAAAGCAGGGTTTTATCGCTATTTTATTGAAGCTAAGCTGTAAATTTGTCACAGTAGCGTTACTAAAATCGATCAGGATTAACAATGAAGAAAAATTTATTTACACTGAGCGCGTTTGTATTGCCTTTGGCAATGGCAAGCTCTGTGCTTGCCTCATCTGTTGAGCAAACTAAAGGCAGCTATGTTGATAAGTTTCGTCAACTAGATGAAGCTTTACCTACGCCTAACGTTTACCGCAGTGCAGCTGGTGCCCCTGCTGAAAATTATTGGCAACAACGCGTTGATTACGATATTGATGTAAAGCTTGATGAGCAAAAGCGTCGCTTAACGGGGAGTCAAACAATTGAATATAAAAATAACTCTCCGCATACATTAAAGTATTTATGGCTTCAGCTTGATCAAAATATTTTTAAAAATGACTCAATTGCAGAAACCACGCAAACATTTAAAAGTACCCTACAAAACGAACCAGATGCAAAACCAGCTAAGTTAAGCTTAGGTGATTTACGTCGTCAGCAATTTATGGACGATAATGAACTGGGTTACACCATTAGCAATGTTAAAGATGAAGATGGTAAAGCGCTGCGCGTGACTGTGGTTGATACCTTAATGCGCATTGATTTAAATACCCCACTTAAACCCGGTAAGGATGTTGAGTTTAGTATGGACTTTGCGTTTAACCTCGTTGAAGAAGACGCGGTAGGCGCACGTGCAGGTTACGAGCATTTTGAAGAAGACGGTAACGATATTTTCTTGGTTGCACAGTGGTTTCCTCGCTTAGCGGCTTACACCGATTACGAAGCATGGACAAACAAACCGTTTTTAGGCAGTGGTGAGTTCACTTTAGAGTTTGGTGACTACGATGTTGAAATTACGGTTCCTGCGGATCATATTGTATCGGCAACTGGTAAGCTTGATAACCCAAGCTCGGTATTGACCAGCACTCAGCGCAAGCGTTTAAAAGAAGCTGAAACAGCAAAACGCCCTGTGTTTGTTGTTACCGAAGAAGAAGCGCTCGAAAACGAAAAAGCCGGTACAGACAAAACAAAAACATGGCATTTTAAAGCAGAAAATGTTCGCGACTTTGCTTGGGCATCATCACGTAAATTTATGTGGGATGCTAAAGGTTACCAGCAAGGTGGTGATGAACAACCACTCGTTATGGCGATGTCGTTCTTCCCTAAAGAAGGTGGCGACTTATGGAAGAAATACTCAACTGAAGCGGTTGTACACACGATGGAAGTGTATTCACAGTATTCATTTGATTACCCATACCCAACTGCGCAGTCAGTTAATGGCCCTGTAGGGGGTATGGAATACCCAATGATCACTTTTAATGGCCCACGTACAGATTTACAAGACGATGGTACACGCACTTACTCTCAAGCAGAAAAACGCTTTTTAATTGGTGTTGTTATTCATGAAGTGGGTCATATCTACTTTCCAATGATTGTAAATTCAGATGAGCGCCAATGGACTTGGATGGATGAAGGCTTAAATAGCTTTTTAGACGGTGTTGCTGGGCGTGAATGGGATCCAACGATTCCATGGGGCGTTGAACCACGTGACATTGTTGCTTACATGAAGTCAGAGACTCAAGTGCCTATCATGACGCAATCAGACAGCGTGCTACGTTTAGGCCCTAATGCCTATACTAAACCTGCTGCGGCATTAAATATTTTACGTGAAGTGATTTTAGGGCGTGAATTATTTGATTTTGCCTTTAAAGAGTACGCTCAGCGCTGGAAGTATAAACGCCCTACTCCCGCTGATTTTTTCCGTACTATGGAAGAAGCCTCAGGTGTTGATTTAGATTGGTTTTGGCGTGGTTGGTTCTACACCACAGACCATGTTGATATCTCGCTTGATAAAGTATATCAATTACGTTTAGACACCAAAAATCCAGATATTGACTTTAAACGTTTACGTGATATTGAAGCTGATAAGCCAAGTTCATTATTTGTTGAGCGTAATCGCGCTGAAGGTAAAAAAACGTGGGTTGAACAAAATCCAGATGTGACAGACTTTTATGACGAAAACGATCGCTTTACCGTTACAAACAAAGAGCGTAATACGTACAACAAGTTTTTAAAAGGCTTAAAGCCGTGGGAGCGTAAAACACTTGATCGCGCGCTTGAAGAAGACAAAAACTACTACGTGATGGAGTTTTCAAACCTCGGTGGCTTAGTGATGCCAATTCTTTTAGAGCTAACGTATGAAGATGGCACTAAAGAGGAACGTTATATTCCTGCAGAAATTTGGCGTCGTAATCACAAAAACGTACAAAAGCTGATTATTACCGACAAAAACAAACCGCTTACCTCAGTAACGGTTGATCCAGGCTGGGAAACAGCGGATGTTGATGTAGAAAATAACCACTACCCACGTCGTATTATTCCTTCGCGTATTGAAGTGTATAAACGTGAAAAGAGCAAGGCAAAAGTAAGCCGTGATATTATGCAAGATATCAAAACAGAGCTGAAAAAAGACGAGCCAAAAGACGAAAAAAATAACGACGAGGACCAATAATAATGCGCTTTTTGCTTATTATTGTTTGTTTTTTAATTGCTGCGCCAAGTATGGCGCATCAATTAAAATCATCCGTTACAACGGTGTTATTTAATCAGCGTACGCACAACATTGAATTGATGCATCGTTTTTATTTACATGACACAGAGCATGCTGTTGGTAACTTGTTTAAAGGCAAAGTGGATATTATGAGTAACAAGCGTGACCAAAAACGCTTTGCCAAGTATGTTGAATCTCATGTTGCCTTACAAACCTTGAGCGGTGAGCCCCTCACTCTTAATTATGTAGGTGCACAAGTGGATGGTAAGTTTTTTTGGGTGTACCAAGAAGCTGCTATTCCCGATGAGATTGAGGGCATTAGAATGAGTCATGGTGCACTGCGTGATTTGTGGCCTGCACAAGTGAATATGGTGAATGTTGAAGGGCGAGGACAGATAAAAACCTTAAACTTTAGCCAAGACGATACCTGGCTTGAAGCGAAATTTGAGCCGAAATAACCACTATTATTGCGCACCTTTAGAGGGTGCGCACTTTCCTTTATAGCTGATCGAGTTAATTAATTGCATCGTAAAGTCTTTACTATACCAGTTATACAAACCCAAACTATTACGTTATCAAATGAGCTATAATTAAATTTCAATGGACTGAGCTGTTTTTTATATGTTTATTGATATACTTTTTATTAAAGGTTTAGATAACCTAAGCCAAACCTAGCATACTGAGCTAATTATTTAGCGCAAGGAATGAAATGAAAACGCAAATTGAGGCAATCAAAGGTGTTATTTTTGATTTAGACGGAACTTTAGTATCTTCAGAATTAAACTTTTCATTGATAAAAGCCCAAGTAGGTTGCCCTGCAGAGCAAGACTTACTCGATTACATAGAACAACTGCCTTCCCCCTATATGCGTGAAGAAGCAATGAATATAGTGCATCAGCATGAGTTGTTAGATGCACAATCGGCTAAGCTTCTACCTGGCGTTGTAGAGGTTGTTAAAGCGCTACAAGCTAAAAACATACCTATGGCCATTGTTACACGTAATTTTGATAAGGCGGCGACATTAAAGTTACAGAATAACCCGCTACCAATAGAAACAGTACTCACCCGAACAGACGCACCAGCAAAACCCGATCCGAGCGCTTTATTAACGGTTGCAACTCAATGGGAAATGCCGGTTGATAATGTGATTTATGTTGGTGATTATTTATACGACATACAAGCGGCGCACAATGCTAATATGCGTGCCTGTTTGTATGCACCTGATGTAACCCCCGGGTATGCCGAACAAGCCGATTTTGTTATTCATGCGTTTGATGAGTTGGTGTCATTAATTGATAATTACGCTGAAAAAGTTGAGTTATGTTAAATTGAGCTTTGTTTTATTTATTTAATGACATAATGGGTATTATTTAAATTAATACCCAGCTGCTTTTGCACAGCATAGCATATTGAACCACTAGCCCAATACGGTTTGAATTGGTAAAATATCGCAAACCAAATGTATTCAATAGAGGCACAAGATGGGCAGAGCATTTGAAGTCCGCAAAAGTTCGATGGCTAAAACAGCCAACGCAAAAACTAAAGTAAATTCGAAGTACGGTAAAGAAATTTACGTTGCAGCCAAAAGTGGTGAACCTGATCCCGATGTAAATCAAACATTGCGCCGCTTAATTGAAAAAGCAAAAAAAGACCAAGTTCCTGCGCACGTAATCGAAAAAGCAATTGAAAAAGCAGCCGGTGGGGCAGGGGAAGATTACTCTTCAGCCCGTTACGAGGGTTACGGCCCTGGTAATTGTATGGTGATTGTTGACTGTTTAACCGACAACCCAAACCGCACAATTAAAGATGTACGTTTACCGTTTACTAAAACAGATTCAAAAATAGGTACGCCTGGGTGTGTTGCACATATGTTTGATCACCTTGCTGTTTTAGGATTTGCGGGCGATGACGACGAAGTTGTGTTAGAAGCCCTGATGATGGCTGACGTTGATGTAACCGATGTAGAAGCCGAAGATGGCAAGGTATCGGTGTTTGCACCGCATACTGAGTATTTTAAAGCTAAAACGGCACTGGAAGAGGCATTTGAAGGCATTAACTTTGAGGTTGATGAAATTACCTTTGTGCCACAAGTACATGTTGAAATCACTGATGAAGAAGTTATTGCCAACTTTGATAAATTTATCAATATGCTTGAAGATTGCGATGACGTACAAAATGTTTATCATAACGCGACTATTAAAAATTAATTCGTAGCGATTTGAATAGTGATTATTCACTAGCGTTATAAAAAATTAGCTTAGGGTCTGTTGACCTTTGCGGATTAAAATTTGTTCAAACTAGGGGCGGTTTAATCGCGGCGCGAGGTTTGTAACCTAGTGGGCTAAGTAAAAACCGAGCAAAGCTTCCGCGTCCTGCTCACGCCCCTTACCTACATCCATGTAGGCAACAAAGAGTAAATCGCCCCTAGGCAGAACCCTTCGGGCAGCGCCTGTTTGGCATTGATGCTGCGTTATCGCCTATTTATGGGGAATAACCACATTATACCCAAATTGCCTTAATATACAGAATTCAGCGTTTCACAGGGACTTAATATCAAGGCGTTCCCTTTGCAATAATGGTCCTCCCTTTTAAAAAGGAACAACGAAGGGAGTAAGTTCCTGTGAAACGCCCTACGGGTTGGTTTAAAAGCTATTTATGCTGCGTTATTGATTTTAACAAGGGAATAACCATTATTTTCAATCAATGCCTTGTCAAAATAGCTTTTAATTCCAACTGAAACTCGCAGATTAAGGTAATTTGGGTATAGATAGGCTCTGCCTTGCCTAAATACCAAACAGACTGCTGCAAATTTAACCTTGAAAGGTCAACAGACCCTAGTAAAGCTGATTTTTTATTTTTAGGTTAAGTTTTAAGTTAGTGCTGTGCTTTATATTTCAAGCGGTAGCTGTGTAGTAGCGGCTCTGTGTAACCGCTCGGTTGACTAACCCCTTCAAATACCAGTGCTAAAGCAGCTTGATACGCAATACTTTTAGCTAATGTCTGCTCATTAGTTGCCATTGGCGTGTAAAGGCTGTCATGCTCGTTTTGGCCATCAACAACCTTAGCCATCTTTGCCATCACTTTTTGTACTTGCTCTTTGCTACATACACCATGATGTAGCCAGTTGGCGATATGTTGGCTTGAAATACGTAAGGTGGCTCTGTCTTCCATTAAACCAATATGATTAATGTCAGGCACTTTAGAGCAGCCTATTCCTTGGTCAATCCAACGTACTACGTAGCCTAAAATACCTTGCGCGTTGTTTTCAAGCTCGCTTTGAATATCTTCTTTTGATAGCGTTTCAGGGTTGGGCATGAGCGGCGGTGTAAGTAAGCTCTCTAGGCTTGCTATTTGACGCGTGGCAATGCTTTGCTGCAGGCTAAATACATCAACATCATGATAATGCATTGCGTGTAATGTGGCGGCAGTAGGGGAGGGCACCCAAGCGGTATTTGCGCCAGATTGAGGGTGCGCTATTTTTTGCTCCATCATCATCGCCATTTTATCTGGCATTGCCCACATACCTTTACCAATTTGCGCTTTATGGCTTAAGCCACAGGCTAGGCCAATATCAACGTTGCGATCTTCGTAAGCGCTGATCCAAGGCTGTGCTTTAATAGCCGCTTTCGGCAGCACAACACCCGCTTGCATTGAGGTATGAATTTCATCGCCAGTGCGGTCTAAAAAGCCAGTGTTAATAAACACAACACGCTCTTTTGCTGCATGAATACATGCTTTTAAGTTGGCTGATGTTCGACGTTCTTCATCCATAATACCCATTTTAAGGGTGTTTTTAGGCAAGCTCAGCGCCTCTTCAACCATACCAAACAAGGTATTAGCAAAGGCGACTTCATCAGGGCCATGCATTTTCGGTTTTACAATATTAATACTTTGCGCGGTTGAATTTTTAATCGTGTTTTTAGTGTTTAAATCGTGCAAAGCAGCTGTTGCGGTGAACATGGCATCCATAATGCCTTCAAACACATCATTGCCGCTTACATCGGTAATGGCTGGATTTGTCATTAAATGTCCCACATTACGCACAAACATCATACTGCGCCCTTTGAGGGTCAGTTTTTGGCCATCAAGACCTGTATATTGTCGGTCAGCTTGTAACGTGCGGTCGATCATTTTGTCGCCTTTTCTAAACGTTTCAACCAAGTTGCCTTGCATTAAACCAAGCCAGTTTTTGTAAACTTGTACTTTATCTTCTGCATCCACTGCGGCAACCGAGTCTTCACAGTCCATAATGGTTGTTAGTGCGGCTTCTAGCACCACATCTTTTAACCCTGCTTTATCAGCTTGACCAATAGGGTGGTGATGGTCTATTTGCAGCTCAATATGCAATCCATTGTTTTTAAGTAAAATAACACTCGGGTTTTGTGCTTCACCTTGATAGCCAATCAGTTGCTCAGGGTTTTTAAGTGTGGTGTGCGAACTGTCGCGCAGGGTAATAGCAAGGGCGCCGTCAACAATAGAATAGTTAGTACTTTCAATATGCGAGCCATTTTCAAGCGGTAATGCTTTGTCTAAAAACTGCCTTGCGTAAGCCATTACTTTAAAGCCACGAACAGGGTTGTATTGGCTGCCTTTTTCGGCGCCGTCGTCTTCGCTTAATACATCGGTTCCATATAAAGCATCGTACAACGACCCCCAACGTGCATTAGCTGCATTAAGTGCAAAGCGTGCATTACTAACCGGCACCACTAGCTGTGGCCCTGCAGTCAACGCTATTTCTGGCTCTACATTTTGAGTTTCAATACTAAAGTTTTCAGGCTCATCAACTAGGTAGCCAATATCTTTTAAAAACGCTTGATACTGAGCTTGGTCAGCATTTTTATTTGCAAGGTGGTAGTCATCAATTTGCTTTTGTAGCTGTTCACGCTTAGCCAGTAGTGATTTGTTCAATGGTGTAAGTGTTTGCACTATGTTGGCAAAGCTTTTCCAAAACTGGTGTTCATCAAGATGAGTACCAGGTAATAATTGTTTTTTAACAAATTCAGCAAGTTGCTTATCAACGCTGAGTCCTGAATGGGTGAGAGTGTGGCTCATAATTAATATCCTTAAACGGTCCGACAGTGTGCAATTTTTTATATGCGTACACCTACCATATCGCAAAAAAGTGGCTTTGAATGCTTTTTAGTCATTCACAATATGTATAGCCACAATAAAAACTATAAATTTACTAAATCTAAAAAATAAGCCTAATGTTTAATTAAGCGCTACAGAGCTAACGCGATGTAGTCACTCTCTCAACAATAAATATTAATACCCGTTCGAAGGACTTTATTATGACAACATATCAAGGCGAAACAGATACACTAGCAACATTATGCCAATCACAGGGCAGTGCATGGAAAACAATTAATCCTGAATACGCAACACGTATGCGTTTACAAAATCGTTTTCGCTCTGGTGTTGATATTGCACAATTTACAGCAGACATCATGCGTGAAGACATGGCTGCATACGATAAAGACACAAGCCAGTACACACAGTCTTTAGGTTGTTGGCATGGTTTTACTGCCCAACAAATGATGATGGCAATTAAGCGCCATCAAAAAACAACTAAGCGCAGTTACGTATATCTAAGCGGTTGGATGGTTGCAGCGCTTCGCTCTGAGTTTGGTCCTCTTCCAGATCAAAGTATGCATGAGAAAACATCAGTACCGGCACTTATCGAAGAAATCTATACCTTCTTAAAGCAAGCGGATGCACGTGAACTTGACCACTTATTTAATGAATTAGACGACGCAAAAGCAAACGGCGGCGACGTTCAAGCAGTACTTAACAAAATTGATAACTTTGAAACGCACGTTGTACCAATTATTGCTGACATTGATGCCGGTTTTGGTAACGAAGAAGCAACTTACCTGCTAGCTAAAAAGATGATTGAAGCGGGTGCATGTGCTATCCAAATCGAAAACCAAGTATCAGATGCTAAGCAATGTGGTCACCAAGCAGGTAAAGTGACGGTTCCACATGAAGACTTTTTAGCAAAAATTAACGCAGTGCGTTATGCGTTCCTAGAGCTAGGTATTGATAACGGTATTATCGTTGCGCGTACCGATTCACTAGGTGCAAGCCTTACGCAAAAAGTACCGGTTTCAAAAAAACCAGGTGACTTAGCAAGCCAATACAATGCATTTTTAGAAACAACCCCAGTAAACAGTGTTGATGACTTGAATGAAGGCGAAACAGCAATGAAGCTTAATGGTCAGCTTTGTAAGCCAACACGCCTAGACAATGGTTTATACCAGTTCCGCGAAGGCACTGAAAAAGACCGTGTAGTACTAGATTGTGTAACGAGCCTACAGTCAGGTGCTGATTTACTGTGGATTGAAACAGAAAAACCACATGTAAAACAAATTGCTGAACTCGTTAATCGCGTAAAAGAGCAAGTACCAGATGCTAAATTAGTATACAACAACTCACCATCGTTCAACTGGACGCTGAAGTTCCGTGAGCAAGTATACCAAGAATGGCTGGAAGAAGGTCGTGACCTGAGCGCTTACCCAAGTCTTGATGATAACAAAGCGCTTATGGCTCCAGAAATGGATGCAACAGAGCTTGCAGCAGCCGCTGACTTATTAGTACAAAACTTCCAACGCGATGGTGCACGTGAAGCGGGTATTTTCCACCACCTAATCACGTTACCAACGTACCACACAGCAGCATTAAGCACAGATATTCTATCTGAAGGTTACTTTGGTGACTTAGGTATGCTGGCTTATGTACGTGATGTACAGCGTCAAGAAATCCGTCGTGAGCAAGCGTCTGTTAAACACCAAGACCTTGCAGGTTCAAACATTGGCGATACACACAAAGAGTACTTCTCAGGTGAGAATGCACTTAAAGCCGGTGGTGAAGCTAACACCATGAACCAATTTTAATTCAACTAGATAGTGTTACTTAAGGGCCGCAAGGCCCTTTTTTTATGCCTGCATAAAGGAAAAATTTAATAGATCAGTATTTTACTAGCCATTTGGTTAGTGAGATTTTTCAATGCAATGCAGGTTAAAAGTGTAAATAAAATTTAAAGGATGTTTATGCTCGGCTGGAGGGCTTTATGTTGATTACGCTTTAACACGGGTAAGCACAATAAATTACCCGCTTTTTACCGCATATAGATCAGAGTTTAACTAACTGACTTAAAGCAGATCACGATTTAACTAGCTGCTCTTAATACAGATCAGATTTTAACTAACCATGCTAATAACGGCCATTTTTTATTATTAAAGGGGGGTATTTGTCTTTCTAACCCACAATTTGGCCACTTAAACGATTAATTTAAAGGTTTTAGGCAGGTATCGAGAGAGTAATAAACCGATTTTTTACTAACTGCTGCAGCTTATAAAACCTTTTTTTACTAACTGAGGGCTTATAAACAGTGACTCAAACCGATTTTTTACTAACTCACAGCACTATTTCTTCTATAAACCGATTTTTTACCAACTCAGTTTGAAGCTAAGTCCGATATTTAGTTTGAGTATGTAAGGGGTCACTTACATTATTGCTGTAAAGGGGGTTTACACTTGTGAGCTTCGAGCTTCGAGCAACGAGCTTATATAGCTCGTCACTCATAACTCTGCGTTTTATTTCGAATGCTTATCAAACCACCATTGAATATATGCCACTTTGGTCATTAAGTTAGATGGACGGGCAGTAATACCATGTGAGGCGTTTGGAATACGCACCATCGCGGTATCAACCCCCTGCAATTTTAAGGCTTGATAAAACTGCTCTGTTTCTGAAATAGGCGTACGGTAGTCTGCCTCACCCGTGAGTAACATGGTCGGGGTTTTAACATTACCTACATAACTGATGGGTGAGCGTTTCATGTAATGCTCAATATGATCCCATGGTTTACCTGGGAACCAATAGTCAGCAAAGAATGGATAAAAATCGGCAGTGAGTACAAAGCTGATCCAATTTATCACCGGTTTGGCAACCACGGCTGCAGCAAAACGATCTGTATGACCTACAATCCACGCTGTTAATACACCGCCGCCAGAGCCACCGGTTACAAATAACTTAGATTCATCAATAAACCCTTTTGCAATAAGCGCATCAACACCCGTCATTAAATCATCGTAGTCATTGCTGGGGTAATTATGATGAATGGTTTGCGCAAACTCTTTACCGTATGAATCACTACCACGTGGGTTCATGTATAAAACCACGTTCCCTTTAGCGGCAAAAAGTTGTACTTCGGCACTAAAGTGCGGGCCATAATTAGCGACAGGGCCGCCATGAATTTCAAGCACTAGTGGGTATTTTTTTGATTTATCAAAACCCGGTGGGTAAGCAACCCAGCCTTGTATTGGCAGCTCATCGTGGCTTGATTTAAGCCATAATTCTTCAACCTCAGCGAGTTGCTTGGTTGCGAGTGCATCAGAATTTAAATCGGTTAAGCGCTGCGCTTTACCGCGCTTTATTGTGGCTACATCAGCAGGGCGCTGGGTATCGGCCAATGTAAATGCAACATGACCATTTTCACTAATATCGAAATCGCCACCGGAATAAGGGCGACCAAACGCCACACTGCCTATTTTTTCGGTAATCACTTTGCGTTTGCCACTTCGAGGTTGATAAGCCAGCGCAGTTTGCCCTTCATCGGCATAGCTAAAATAAAGCCCTTTTGAGTTCGCGCTCCACTTAATTTGGCCAACACTTCTATCAAAATCGGTGGTTAGGCTGTGAGTATTCCCTGTTTTTAAATCGCGAATATAGAGTTGGGTGTTTTCGTAATTAGTACGCTTGTCGTCATACCCTGTATAGGCAAGGTATTTGCCATCAGGTGACACTTTAGGTTGTTGATCGGGCCCATTACGCTCAGTTAGAGGGAAAATGGCTAGCGAGTCTAAATCGAGTTGATAGAGCTCAGTGTTAGTGGGCTTCAATTCATTATTTTCATTGCGATTAGCAGAAAAATACAATGTTTTACCGTCTTTACTAAAGCTGACTTCCCCACCATTATTAAAATTATCATTGGTGAGTTGTTGAGCATTACCGCCATTGGCATCAAGTGTAAATAATTGACTAAACCCTTTTTCAGTATAACCCCCTCCATCGGCACGATAATAAACATCGTCAATATATTTAGCAGGCTCTGCCCACGTGGCACCTTTTGGTTTTCCAGGTAAGCTGACAGGCGCAGACGCCGCCATTGGAACAAACATACTAAACACCAGCTGGTTTGAATCAGGAGTCCAAGTTAGTGAGCTTGGATTGCTAGTTAAATTACTAACCTTAGCGATAGCCCCTGTTTTTAACCATTTAATATATATTTGGTTGCTACCATCTCGGTTTGATATGAAAGCAAGTCGCTGTCCGTCAGGAGAGACTACTGGCGAGTAATCCATATATACACCAGAAGTTAATGGTTGTAGTTGCCCTGTGTTGTAATCAACAGACCAAATATTGCCTACTTTACGGTCGGTTTTAATATCCATGCGGTTGCGGACAAAATACACGGTTTTACCGTCTTCTGTTATGTCTATTTGGTTGGCATATTCAAGATTGAAGATATCTTGAAGTTGTAATGTATCGGTATTGGCAACAGCTAATTGACTGCTGCCCAGTATAAGACTCATAGCTAAAAGCGTTTTCATTATTTATCCCTGTTTTAAATCACTGCTCTATTTATAGGGTAGGAGAGGGATAATTAACAGTCAGATGCGACGAAGCCAGTATTTAAAACTACCAATGAATGAAGGTGATAAAAGAAAGTAAAAGCTGTAAAGGGGGTTTACAGCTTAGAAGAAGTTATACGCTTGCGCTACAAAGAGCCTTAATGTCTTCAATAAGCGCAACACCTTGGGCGTTATCACCGTGCACACAAATACTATCGGCGTTAAGTTTTAACGATTTTCCTGACTGGGTAGTCACACTGTTACTGGCCAAAAGCTGTTTAACTTGTGTCAATAATGCGTCTTTGTTATGCACACTGCCTGCTATATTTCTTGCTACGAGGTGCCCTTGGTCAGTATATAGCCTGTCTGCGAACGCTTCTAAAACAAGCGTTAGTCCAAGGTGACGTGCCATTGTATGGTGGTGTTTAGCATCGGCCGTGGCGAGTATCATTAACTTTAAGTTTGCAGGGTAACTGGCAACTGCACCCATAACAGTGGTGAGTAGCTGCTGGTTTGTCATCATGTCGTTATACAGCGCACCATGGGGTTTGACATAACGAAGGGTTAACCCTTGTACTTTTGCCATGCCATCAAGAGCAGCTATTTGGTAGTGTAAACACTGAGTGAGCTCGGCCACACTCAGGTTCATTGAGCGTCTGCCAAATCCTTGTTTATCGGGGTAGCTTGGGTGAGCGCCAATCATAACATTATGCTGTTTAGCGAGCTTAAGAGTATTGGCCATAACGCTAGGATCGCCCGCATGAAAACCACAGGCAATGTTTGCCATATCAATATGCGGCATTACTTGATCATCAAGCCCCATTTTCCACGCGCCAAAGCTTTCACCTAAATCACAATTGAGTTTCATATTAGTGGCTCTTTGATTGTTTAATAGTTACCGGTAAGCTGCCTTTAGCAGGGGCTTGACCGAGTAATACTTTAGCAAGTGCTGTAAATGCAGGCCCAGATACTTGCTCGTTTTTGTCTACGTCAATATTATAAGCATATGAAGCTAATACTGCATCGGCAGAGTCGCCAAACTGAGCAATATCATAAGGGGCTCGCAAACTAATAAACACGGTAGGTATTTGGTGCTTGTCAGCCATTTTAAGTAATGATTCAAGTGCTTTAGGTTGCTCTGCGTTATTGAGGGCAAAGTCTGGGTTATCGGCTAAATCATCCATCCCGCCAATTTCCACCGCGCTTTGATTAGGCGTGGCATTTCCGGCAATAATAATATCAGCTTGGTTTATATTACGCTGAGCATCGATTGGGTCAAAACCTTGTAAACTGCTACAGCTATAAACTAATGCGTGTGAGCTCAGTGCCATTATGGCTTGTTGTATGGCCATACATTTACGCGTATCGGGCATAATAATATGAATGTGTTGGCCTGCAGTAAGCTTAAGTGGCAAGGTGTTGTTGTTATTTTTTATTTGGGTGATCGCCGCTAATGCCAGTGACGCTTCTAATTCGCGATGTGCTTTATTACCAATAATGTGTTTGGCATTGGCTAATGCTTTAATGGGATCAGGAAAAGCGTTTAATTTAAATTTACTTTTAAGTGAGGTAATACGCTGTGCTGAATGCGCAATTTCCTGTGCGTTTAGTTGTTCTGATTTAACCGCACTGACTAATGACTCAATGAGAGCATCGAGCTTTTTAATGTCATCTGGCGTTCTAATCTCTATTGGCATCAGCGCAATATCAACCCCAGCGGCAAAGGTGTTTATAATTGCTTGAGTTGGACTAAAAAAGTGACTAATACCTGCCATATCAAGTGCATCGGTTACCACCACACCTTGATAGTTAAGTTCTTTACGTAGAATATCGGTCATGATTTTACGCGACATTGTCGCGGGCTTGATCATTTGTTTGCCATCAACATTAGTCAAGGTACTGCTATCGAGCTCTGGATACTGAATATGCGCGGTCATTATCATGCCCGGACTATGCTGCTCAATAATGTGTTTAAAGGGCGCTAAATCTTGTGCGTAAATCACCTCTTTTGAATGCATCACTTTAGGCAAGCCGGTATGACTATCTACATTGGTGTCGCCATGCCCAGGAAAATGCTTTAGTGCGCTAATAATGCCATTTTTTTCAAATTCACTAACTTGTGCGGCACCTAATACTGCTACATCATTTGGGTTTTCACTAAAAGAGCGGACATTAATGACAGGATTGTCTGGGTTCATGTTTACATCAACGGTTGGCGCGTAATTTACATTAATCCCCAATGCTGAAAGCTCTGTGGCAAGAACATTCGCGGTTTGAGTTGCGAAATAAGTGCCATGCTCAGGGTAGGTGGCGCCAATTGACATATTACCAGTAAATGAAGTGGCCACATCACGTGGCAGTCGAGCTACTCGTCCACCTTCTTGGTCAATTGAAATAAAAAGCGGTAAGCCTGATTTAGAGTGAGACGCAGCTTGTTGCAGTTGCTGATTAAGGCTAATTATTTGTTCAATACTTTGGGTGTTTTCAGAAAATAAAATAACCCCGCCAATATCATAACGGCTAATCGCTTTGGCTAGTGTATCTGGTAACTCGGTTAATGCTGTTCTGCAGCGCTTACTGCTGCCTTGGTGACAAAAATAGCGTAAATCGAGCATAAGTTTTTGCCCAAGTTGCTGTTCAAGCGACAGCGCAGAATCGGCAAAAGAAGATTTTATTGGCATGAAACATCCGATTAAAAAAAGAGAAGACGACAACAGGTACTTATTTAGCAACACACACCTCAAGGCTAAATAAAAATAAAGTGCATGCAGCTTAACTATTATTGAGCTTAACTGCAAAACCCGACATATATAATAAATGTCATTTTATTATTCCAAAAATAACAAAAATTAGGCTACTTAGTTTAATTTCTGTATTATATTTAGGATATATGTAGTACATAGCAGTCGTTTTTATTTGCTTAGGATGATAATAAGTTGCGTTTTCGATCACCATTTACTTTTAAACTTAGGCAATTAATTCTGTTGTTAGCTATCACTGCTACAGCCGCTATTTTGTTCAGTGGTTTATACATTAGTTACCAAGTACAAAAAGAACGGGTAATAGAAGATACTCTCAAAAGTAACCATGTATTTGCTAGTAAGCTTGCCTCGGCGACCGATCACTTTTTAGCCGCTGCGATGCAGCAACTTGAGTTTTCAGCCAAAATTATTGCTAAAGACATTACCAATACTGAGTTACTCCAAGCTGAAACCAACCGCCTTTTAAACCAAACACATAGCTTTAATTCGGTAGCAATTAACATGCAAGGTGTCGTTAAAGCGGCCTCACCTGTTTCATTAAATATTATTAATAAAACCGTTAATTCACCTCATTCTAAACAAGCCTTTAAACTACAGCGTCCATTGGTTAGTCGTCCTTATGTATCGCTTGCGAATAACTTAATTGTTGTACTTTCTTATCCTTTATTTGACGAGATGGGTAACTACTATGGCTATATTGGCGGTAGCTTTTATTTAGAGCAACAGAGCATTTTAAACGCCTTATTAAAACAGCATAGTTACGATGGCGGGGCATACTTTTATGTGGTGGCTGATAATAAAACCTTACTTTATCATCCTGAGACTAAGCGGATTGGCGAACAAGTCCTTAATAACCCTGTAATAGAGCGAGTATTGCAAGGCGAAAATGGATACACCCGAGTTTTAAATAGCCAAGGCGTGTCTATGCTTGCTGGATTTTCGCCCGTTAAACTTGCTAATTGGGGCGTAGTTGCCCAGCGTAGTGAGGTGGCAACACTTGCCACGTTAGATACTTTTCAAGGGCTGGTGCTTAAGCGAATGCTACCAATTGTATTAATTACTTTTGTATTGATTGGTGTGTTAGCGCATTTTATTGCTAAGCCCCTTAGGTTACTAGCTGACAGTGCAAATTTATCGACTGATCAACAAAACGTGGCGAATCTTAAAAGTATTAAATCTTGGTATTTTGAAAGTCAGCAACTTAAAGCAGCCATGTTAGAAGGAGTTAATATACTGCAGTCGAAAATGGGGCAATTACGCCAAGATGCACTCACCGATCCGCTAACTGGTGCGCATAATCGGCGAGGTTTGTATTTATTGTTAGATAAATTAATTCAAGAACAGATCCCCTTTGCGGTTCTAGAAATAGATATCGACTTTTTTAAACGGGTTAATGACACCTTTGGCCATGATGTGGGCGATGAGGTACTAAAAATTTTAACGTGTGTGATCAAGCAGCTATCTCGCAAAGATGATATTGTCGCGCGAACTGGTGGGGAGGAATTCTTACTTATATTACCGAATGAAAATAGCGATAGTGCGTTTGTTATTGCTGAGCGGTTACGTAATGAAGTGGCGAATACACCGATGGCCAAAGTTGGTTGTATAAATGTCTCCATCGGCATTGCTACATGGCCGCAGCACAGTGATGATATTGATCAAGTATACAAATGTGCTGACAAAGCGCTCTATCATGCAAAAGAAACGGGCCGAAATAAAACCGTTATTGCCAGTCTAAATTAAATTTTTAAAAAATTAATTTACCTTAAGTTTTATTTAAGTTTCGCCTATTAAATTCTACCTATAGATTTAATACAGGCGATGCTTTTATGCAATTAGCTCAACAACAGTCATCATCAACACTTTTTCAGTCGTTCACACAGTTTGTGAGCGCCAGAGAATGTGATGAACACCGTCAGCGCCTTGAAGATACAGTAAAACAAGGCTTTTTAGCTGCGTACAATGCCAGCCTAACTTCATTTATGCCATTACTCTGTCAGTATAAAACTCAGCAAGGGCATTGCACTTTAGGGCTTAGAAACGCCACTTCTCCTTTATTTATTGAACAATATTTAGCAGCGCCCATTGAGCAGTTTTTACCAATGGGCACACAGCGCAGTAAAGTGTTTGAGTTAGGTAATCTCTATTCAACACACAGAAAAGCCACATTATCGCATTTTATTATTGTTAATGAAGCTTTAAGAGCTATTGGTGCTACTAATTTGGTTTTTTGTGCCACCAAACATGTACGTGCTTTATTGCGTTTATTAGGGGTAACGTGTAATGAAATTGCATTGGCTAACAGCAGTGTTGTTGAGCAACCAAAAAGCTGGGGAAGTTACTACGCGAACCAGCCTACAGTATGCATTGTTAATTTAGAGCAAGCACATCTACAAGTACTTAATACGCCAATGCTACTTAATATTAAACAACAAAATACACATGGCATTACGGCATTAATCAATGCGCTGGAGGCGGTATGAGTATGTTAAATAGCTTAAATGATTTAGCTATTCAGCCGGCGGTAGTTGCGCATTTTGCGAATCAAACACAACAGTTCACAGGTGCTGAGCTGCTTCAAGAAATAAATAAAGTAGCGGAAATTTTTGCTAATTCAGATGCTGATGCAATTGCATTTCAACTTGATAACACACCTGCTTGGTTGGTACTTGATGCTGCGACCAGCGTTGCTAATAAAGTGGCTATACCGATCGCCCATTTTTTTAGTCAACAACAAACGCAATATGTGTTGGCACAGTGTGGTGCACAGCTGTTTATAAGTGATATGCCAAGGCTTTCTTTGGGTGCGCATACATTGTCTATTACTTTGTTTGATCATTACACCTTATATATTTATCAGCTCAACGTTAAAGAATCGATTAGTTACTTTGAGGGCACGCAAAAAATCACCTTCACGTCAGGCTCTACAGGCGAGCCAAAAGGGGTGTGTTTATCAACTCATAGCCAAATGCAAGTTGCACAATCGTTATGTGAGCAAATAGGTATAAGTAAACCAACTCACTTATGTTTACTGCCATTACCTGTATTACTGGAAAATATTGCAGGTATTTATGCACCATTATTAAGTGGCGGTTGTGTACATTTAATGCCGTTAAACGAATTGGGTTTTGTTGGCTCAGGGTTAAAAAATCCTGAAAAACTAATTAGGGCAATTGACAGTGTAAAACCTAACACCCTTATTTTAGTGCCTGAGTTATTAACGTGTTTAATTGCGTTTGCAAAACAAGGTTGGCAGCCGCCAAAGTCATTACAGTTTATTGCAGTTGGCGGAGCGCTCGTGAGTGATGCTTTAATTGCCACCGCCAGAGAGCTTAATTTACCTGTTTATCAGGGGTATGGATTATCAGAGGCGGCATCTGTCGTAAGTTTAAATACGCCCAAAAATGATGATTTAAAGAGTGCCGGGACTGTACTACCGCACATACAAACCAAAATCGAAAAAGGCCAGTTGTACATAAAGGGTGAGCTATTTTTAGGGTATTTAAATCAAGCGCCGCATAACCCAAATAACTGGTATGCAACAGGCGATTTAGTGACCCAGCATGGCAATAAGCTCTTCATAAAAGGGCGACTTAAAAACCTGATTATTACCAGCATGGGCCGTAATGTCAGTGCTGAATGGCCTGAGTCATTAATATTGAGTCAAAGCGCGATTATACAAGCCGTTGTTTTTGGTGAGGGCAAACCTTTTTTAACCGCGATTATTTATGCAATCCCTGAGTTGAGTGAGCAACAACTCAGTGAGCATATGAAATTTATAAATCAACAGTTACCCGATTATGCACAAGTTAAAAAGTGGCATCGGTTAGCTCAGCCTTTAAGTGTTCAGCAAGGGTTACTAACGACCAATAATCGTCCTAAGCGCCAGGCTATTAGCCAGCAATTTAACCTTATTTTTGAACAATTTTACCGACTTGGAGAAGTGATCCATGACTGATTTTTTTAATACATTAAAAGCACAAACTCAAAACGAGCGTGAGTACTTATTAGCTGCGCCAATTATACAGCGCGTTTTTAAAGGCCAAGCATCACTTGAAGAGTATGCGTCATTTTTAGCGCAAGCCTATCATCATGTAA
Source organism: Pseudoalteromonas sp. SiA1 (assembly GCF_018732205.1). Taxonomy (NCBI): domain Bacteria; kingdom Pseudomonadati; phylum Pseudomonadota; class Gammaproteobacteria; order Alteromonadales; family Pseudoalteromonadaceae; genus Pseudoalteromonas; species Pseudoalteromonas sp. SiA1. The sequence continues at coordinate 345,490 of NZ_CP076085.1, forward strand.
AACACACTGTGCCATTAATGATGTCGTTAGGTGCCCGTTTAACCGACGAACAAGAATGGTTACGTGAAGCCGTAGCCGAATACATTGAAGAGGAAATTGGCCACCAAGAATGGGTGCTTAACGATATTGCCGCGTGTGGTTTTGATAAAGAAAGTGTGCGCCATAGTAAGCCACAATTTGCTACCGAAATGATGGTCTCGTATGCGTATGACAGTATCGCTCGTAAAAATCCATTAAGCTTTTTTGGCATGGTTCATGTACTCGAAGGGACTTCAATTGCCCTGGCTGATGGCGCAGCTTCAAATATTGCTGATGCAGTTGGTTTACCTAAAAAAGCATTTAGCTATTTAACTTCTCATGGTGCGCTTGATATAGAGCACGTAAAGTTTTTTGAAAACTTGATGAACAAAATTACTAATGAGGCCGATCAGCAAGCCATTTTACATGGCGCAAAATGTTTTTATCGTTTGTACGGTGATATTTTTCGCGCTTTAGATGACGAGCCGTTCTTTAAAGCATCAGCACAAGAGCAACACGCATGAATACCGGCTTATGTGTGTTAACAGGAGCCACAGGGGGAATTGGCCAAGCGATTGCCAAAACACTGCACGCACAAGGTTGGCAATTACTATTAGTAGGGCGTAATGGCGATGCGCTAAATGCGCTAAGTAGCCAGTGCCCAGGTAGTATGACTTTTGTGGGAGATTTAACTGTTGCAGAAAACATGCTGGCATTGGCAATTAAAGCCAAAAAATTGGGCGGTGCTAAATTACTTATAAACAATGCAGGCATTAATGTTATGCAAAGCTTAAGTCGTTGTAGTAGTGAACAAATTGATAATCTACTGAGCACTAATTTAGCCGTCCCTATGAAACTATGCCAGCTGTTTTTAGAGCAGCTGCAAGCGAATACAGGCACCATAGTTAATGTTGGGTCGTCTTTTGGCAGCATAGGTTACCCATATCAAACACTTTATTGTGCCAGTAAATTTGGGTTGCGTGGTTTTAGCGAAGCGTTATCACGAGAGCTTTCAGACACTGGCGTTAGAGTTACTTATTTGGCACCTAGAGCAACTGATACCGACATTAATGATGCTCAAACGCGGGCAATGAACAAAGCGCTTGGTAATCAAATGGACTCTCCGCAGTTGGTGGCTGATGAGTTAGTTGCGTTATTAAACTCAAATAAAACCAGACGATTTATTGGTTTTCCTGAGAAACTTTTTGCACGTATCAATGGCGTTTTTCCACGTATTGTAGATAACGCAATTGCTAAACAACTCCCTAAAATAAAAAGCTTTTTAGGTTAGTTGTTCACTAGGGTCTGTTGACCTTTGCGGATTGAAATTTGTTCAAACTAGGGGCGATTTAATCGCGGCGCGAGGTTTGTAACCTAGTGGGCTAAGTAAAAACCGAGCAACAAAGAGTAAATCGCCCCTAGGCAGAACCCTTCGGGCAGCGCCTGTTTGGCATTGATGCTGCTTTATCGCCAATTTATGGGGAATAACCACACCACATAGGCGCTGCCTTGCCTAAATACCAAACAGGCTGCTGCAAATTCAACCTTGAAAGGTCAGCAGACCCTAAATAATAGAGGATTTATTATGAAAAAATTTACTTTAGCAGCTTATTTAAGCATTGTTAGTGTGTTTTCATCGCCGGTATTTGCAGATGAACAAAGCGACTTACTCGCTATTCAACAGCAGTGGGCGGTCGCTAATTATGAGCTTAAAGATGACGCACAAATCAAAGCCTTTACTCAACTGAGTGAGCAAAGTGCTCAATTTATCGAAAACTATCCTAATTCAGCAAATAGCTATACATGGAACGGCATTGTGCTGGCAAGTTTTGCGGGTGCAAAAGGCGGCTTAGGGGCGTTGGGTTATGCCAAAGATGCAAAGGCATCATTAGAGCAAGCCCTTAAAATAGACGACAGTGCTTTAGGTGGCTCAGCGTATGCCAGCCTGGCAACCTTATACAGTAAAGTACCAGGGTGGCCAATCGGCTTTGGTGATGATGACACCGCCGATAAGTTTTTTAAGCAAGCACTCGCTTTTAATCAAAAAGGCATTGATACTAATTACTTGTATGGTGAGTTTTTATACGACGAACGTGAATATAAGCAAGCCAAAGCCCATTTGTTAGTTGCACAAGCGGCCGGTATTCGTGATACTCGCGCTAAAGCGGACAAATATCGTCAGCAAGCAATTAGCCAATTATTAGCTAAAGTTGATAAAAAACTAAAGAGATAACAAAACAAACAATGCATTTATTATTAGTTGAAGATGATCATCTTGTGGCGCAAGGGCTTTGCCGCTCGTTGCGCCAAGAAGGCTACAGTGTAGAACACAGCGCAACGGTTAAGCATGCGTTGCAATGTTTAGGCAGTGGCGAAATAGAGTTGGTTATACTTGACCTAGGCTTACCTGATGGTGATGGTTCGCAAATTTTAAAGCACATAAAAGCACAAAAAAAAGTCATTCCGGTGGTGATACTAACCGCTCGCAGTAGCATAGATGACAAAGTGCAAGGGCTTGATATGGGGGCTGATGATTATTTAGCTAAGCCATTTGAACCAGCCGAATTATTTGCTCGTTTGCGCGTAGCGAGCCGACGTGTAAATCAAGCTCAGTCGAGCTTATTACAATGTGGTGATGTTACTATGGATACGTCAGCGCACAGTGTCACACTTAACGATGAGCTACTTTCTCTGCCGCGAAAAGAGTACATGCTGCTAAAAGCGTTACTGGAAAACCAAGGTCGCGTGCAATCTAAGCAGCAATTAGAAAATAAACTCTATCAATGGGGTGAAGAGGTTGGCTCTAACACCATTGAGGTGCATATTCATCACCTACGAAAAAAATTCCCCAGCGATTTTATTAAAACTCTCCGTGGTATTGGCTATGTTGTGGGAAAGAGATAGCTCACGTGATTAAAACACCCCTAGATCGCACAAACTTGAATTTACAAAGGTAACCATGCTCTATGTCAATTCGTAAGCGTTTAACACTTATCTTACTGTCAATGATGGTGTTAACCTGCTTTTTAGCTTTAGTAAAAGGCTATCAAAAAAGTATGAGCCATGGTGAGCAATTACTCGATAGTGAGCTAAAAGTGGTGGCTGGAGTCTTGATGCAACAGCCTTTATCTATTAACGCTATGGCGCCAAAAATGCAAGAAAGCGCCCAGTTACTGTATCAAATTTGGCAAAGTGGTGAGCTACTTAGCGGTTCTGACGAATTAAATCTTGATTTGAGCCAATATCAAGCGGGTTTTCAAACGCTTAATATTGCAGGGCAGCGAATGCGGGTATTCGTTTTTGCTACTTCTTTACGCACTGTTATTGTTGCCGAGCCGATTGCTAAGCGGTTTGAGCTTGCCGAGGCGGTGATTTTATCAGCCATGTTACCCATGTTATGGGCGGTTCCTTTGCTTGCGCTATTTATTAGCTTTTTTGTTAAATATGCACTGGCACCGTTAACCCGTTTATCAAAACAGTTAGCCCTGCGCCAAGCAAATGATTTCACAGCGATCAATTGGCAGGTGACGGATGAAGAAATAAAACCAGTGATCAGCCGCTTAAACGACTTATTTAAACGCGTAGAAACGGCCTATTTACGAGAGCGTTTTTTTGCCTCAGATGCCGCCCATGAATTACGTACACCCCTGAGCAGTTTAAAAATTAATGTGCATAATTTGGCCGCCCAACAAGGTGATAACCAAGAATTACAAGCCATGACTCAAGGTATTAATCGACTCACCAATATAGTGGAGCAAATGCTAATACTAGGACGTACTCAGCCAGAGCAGTGGCAAAAGCAGTTTAAAGAACAGTCATTATTAGCGATCACGCAAGAAGTAGTTAGCCAACTATATGAAAAAATAGAGGCTAAAAATCACACTATTAGCCTTGAGGGAGATGACTTTACTATTAACGGTGATGAGTTTACCTTAGTGACGTTGATTTCAAACCTACTGAGTAATGCTATAAAGTACGCGCCTGCAAACGGACAAATAAAAATTACCCTAAAGCAGATGCACAGGCAGCGTATTTGGCAAATAGAAGACAGCGGTCCAGGTATGACTGACGATCAAAAACAACGGATATTTAACCGTTTTTATCGCGTTGGCGGTGACCAACATCCTTCGGGTGAACAAGGTGCGGGCTTAGGCATGGCAATAGTCCAGCACATTATTGCTATTTATAGCGCTGAAATTAATTTAACAGACAGCGATTTGGGCGGCTTAAAAGTACAGGTAGTTTTTGCAGGAGCTAAATGTGATTAAACGACTTATTCACCCCTATTTATATTGTTGCGTATTTTTATCATTTAACGCCGCCAGTAAAGACTATCTTATTGTACTTAAAGATCATTTGTTTTATCCCGCAGAAATCGTGGTGCCGGCCAATAAAAAGGTACGCTTGTTAATCGAAAATCAAGATAGTACGCCTGAAGAATTCGACAGTTTCGACCTCAACCGAGAGAAAGTACTTTACCCTAATCGCAAAAGCGTTATTTATATTGGGCCGCTAACTCCTGGGCGTTATGAATTTTTCGGCGAGTTCTCGCCCAATACGGCGCGTGGTGCTGTAATAGCGACCGAAAAGGAGGGTTCTGATGCTAATAACTAGCCTTGTGATGAGCCTCAATCAGTTATTGCCGGTGGCCATTTTACTTATTTTACTCCAAGTGATTGCCAAGCAAAGTTTAGTGAAGGTACTGGGGATGCTTGTTTTAGGTGTGGGGTTATCATTTTTATTTGTAAAAAGTGCTCCGCTAATTAGTCCCTTGTTCGACTACCAGGGGTTAGAATATACCCAAATTGCTTTATGTGTTTTAGTGTTTATCAGTGCGCTGTACTACGCCATTAAACAAGCAACGCCTGCATTTATGATTGCGATTATCAGTGTAATGACTCTTTATTTAAGTCATTACATTATTTACCTGATTGGCTTTTGGCAAAACAACGAAGCAGCACAAAGCTTATTTATTGGCACTTTTTTAGGCTTAGGGATATGCAGTAGCTTTAGTGTGTTGTTGTATTTTTTATTGAGTGCAATCAAACAGCGCTTTGGGCTTATCCCTTTATTGGTATTGTTAGCATTAAACAGTGCGGCAAAACTGGTTGTGGCACTTGATTTGGCGAGCCAAATTGATTTGATAGCAACAACGGCAACCGTATGGGATTTACGTGCTATTTTAACTGAAAACTCAGAGTTTGGACGGGTTTTGCGCGCACTTATCGGTTATGAGGCTACGCCTAATTTAACCAGTGTTTTAAGTTATGTGCTGAGCAGCGTGTTATTTTTATCAGTTTGTTATTTTTTTCCTAAATCAATAACTAAGGAACAATCATGAAAGCAATAAACCTATTTGCAGCCACTGTATTAATTGGTTTTTGTTTATTAATACCTAAGCTGGCTTATGCTGATGGCATAGTGGTTGATAAAGTTTATCATCCTTATGTGTTGCCGTTTGAGCGCGAGCTAGAGTGGCGGCTTGTGTCACATCAAACCGACAGTGGTAATATTTTAGCGCAGCGCGTTGGCTTAGGCGGCGCAATTAACGACACCATGGCATTGGAAGGCTATTTAGTGGGCGAGCGCGATGATAATGGTGACTTTGGCTTGCAAGCGTATGAGTTAGAACTTCGTTGGCAGTTAATAGAGCAGGGCAGGCTATGGGCTGATTGGGGCGCGTTATTTGAATTTGAAAAACAGCATGACGCCGACGCATACGAAGCAACCACCGGTTTTGTGATTGAAAAAGAGTTTGGTCGTGCAAGTCTCACTATGAATGCATTTTTAGTGTACGAGTGGGGCCAAGATATACAAAATGAGTGGGAAAGCGAATTTAGAGCGCAATATCGCTACCGCTATTTGTCTGCTTTTCAGCCCGCGGTTGAGGTTTACCTTGGCGAAGACTTTGTCGGTATTGGCCCCGGATTTATAGGGTTACATCGCTTTGATGGACAAAAACAATTAAAGTGGGAAGCCGGTTTTATTACCGAAATCAGCCAGTCAGAGAAAAATCATAGCTTTAGAATGGCACTAGAATTTGAATTTTAAGCTCTTTAAACAAGTACTTAATTTATAAAGCGGGCTGCTTAAGCTATTTTATAAATTAAATCGCATTAAGGGTTGACTTGAGTCTGTAACTCTATATAGTAGTCCGCAGCTAGAAAGAAAGCATGATAATTTATAAATCTCCATTTCGTTGTTGTATAAGTAATACTTGTAGTACCGTCCTGAAGTTTTTAAGTACCATCTCATTTTTTGCTACACCGCCCATTAGGGCACAATTTAATTTTTATATCAGGAATAATACTATGTCTAACATCGTATCAGGTACAGTTAAGTGGTTCAACGAGTCTAAAGGTTTTGGTTTCATCGAGCAAGAAAATGGTCCAGACGTTTTCGCACATTTCTCAGCAATCAAAAGCGAAGGTTTCAAAACTTTAGCTGAAGGCCAACGTGTAGAGTTCACTCTTTCACAAGGTCAAAAAGGTCCTCAAGCTGATAACATCACAGCTCTATAATTTTACTTTTAAGTAAAATGAAAAAAAGCGCTTAAGGCGCTTTTTTTGTGTCTAAAATTTAAGAATATCTCCCCACCATCTGTAAATTTATACCAATTCGCTTAATTAAGCGGTCTATTTTGAGGTAGGAAAAACGGGTTGATAGCTAGGCAAAAAATTCGCTATTTAGTTGTTCTAAATGAGAATTTTTTAACACAGATAGCGACACGTTTAGCCCCGCAAAATGATTGAGTATTATTGCGGATTGGTATTATTAACGATAGTCATTCTCAAATCACCTGCTATTTTTAACATTATAAAAGTGCTATAAATTAATAGTTTCTGTACGCTTTCTAGGTTAAGGTTATTACTTAAATTATAGGGGGTGTTTATTTTTAAATTTACATTATTAGCGTTAGGGTTGCTATTTAGCCATAATATCCAGGCTAATGCGCCTAAATTGGTTATTTATACCGAAAGCTTTGCCCCTTACAATTTTCAAAATGAAGCTGGGCAGCTAGCGGGTATTAATCATGATATAGTGAAAGATGCTTGTGCTCGTGCCGCACTAGAGTGCGAATTTATTATGTTACCTTGGAAGCGTGCTTACCAGTTAGTGCAAAATAACCCACACTCAGCCATCATTTCTCTAGCAAAAACGCAAGAACGTATTCCTCTTTTTGAATGGGTGGGACCTTTGGTATCGAGCCAAACCTACTTTTTTAAATTAAAAACTAGCGACCATATTGTGATGAATGATATTTCACAAGCTAAAAACTACTCGTTGGGCATAGTGCGAGGCGACATTTATGAAATGCTGGTGCGTCGACTTGGGTTTGTTACCGATAAAAACTTACTACTGTTTAGTGAAGCAGACTCATTTATGCGACTGTTTTTTAAAAAACGCATCGATTTAATTATTGGCTCTGACTTTACTATTGATCATCAAACTGAGCCATTTGGGTACTCTAGGGATGACTTGGTGAAGCTCAAGCAAATTCATGTGGATGAGCTTAAAGGCAACTATATTGGCTTTAACAAAGCCACTTCACCTGTGGTAGTAAAACGCTTTAATCAAGCACTTGAGCAGCTTAAGGCAGAGTCTGGCTATGAAGCTTACATTAAACGTTATGTAAAAAATTAAGCCTATAGACAATAATAAACACGCCTAAGCACAGAAAAACTCAAAAAGTTCCCACTCAATAATGCCTATATTACCTCTTCACAGCCATTCATTCTTGTTAACTTCGCTACCTTTTATACTCTCAAGTGCCTTGTAAAGGGCTAATAAGTAAATGCTTCTGCAGTTACACAGTTGTTCATATTTTTTAGTAATACCAATTCGCTTAATTAAGTGGTCTATTTTGAGGCTGGAAAAACGAGTTGATAGCTAGGCAAAAAATTCGCTATTTAGTTGTTCTAAATGAGAATTTTTTAACACAGGTAGCGACACGTTTAGCCCCGCAAAATGATTAAGTATTATTGCGGATTGGTATAAGTGCAATGATGGCTTTTGATGGCGTAAGGAGTGCGTGAATGAAAGCTTTGCTAGGGAATTTTTAGGTATGAATTGCTGAGGATTTAGAAAGTAGAGGCTATAAAAACGATAAAAGGGCCTTGCGGCCCTTGGTGAAGTATCGTTCAAGTCAGATAGTGCTTTAACCCCTTAAAGCGCTATCCTATTGTTTTGCAACAGTTGGATCGTCTCATTAAGTTTCTAAGCTAGCGAGAGGAAAAACCCAGCAATTGCTGCGCTCATAAGGTTAGCCATAGATCCTGCTAACACTGCTCTGAGCCCTAAGCGTGCGATATCCTTTCGCCGACTAGGCGCCATACCGCCTAATCCACCTAGTAAAATGGCTATCGATGATAAGTTAGCAAAGCCACACAAAGCAAAGGTAACAATTGCTTGTGTATGCGCACTTAACGTATCGCGATAATTTATAAAGTCTAAGTAAGCAACAAACTCATTCACTACTAACTTTTGACCAATAAAGCTGCCGGCTAAAATTGCCTCATTCCACGGTACACCTAATAACCATGCAACAGGGGCAAATAAGTAACCTAAAATTTCTTGTAGCGTTAATGTAGGGTAATCAAACAACCCACCAATACCGCCTAATAAACCGTTTAATAACGCAATCAGTGCAACAAATGCTAAAAGCATGGCACCTACGTTTAATGCTAAGTGCATACCGTTTGCTGCGCCTGATGCTGCTGCGTCAATAACATTAACCGGTTTATCGTCGCCTAAATCTATATCGGCTAAATCATCTTTAGGTGTTTCTGTCTCTGGCACTATCATTTTTGCCATTAAGAAACCACCTGGTGCTGCCATAAAACTGGCTGCAATTAAATATTTAAGGTCTACACCAATAATTACGTAACCGGCCATTACAGAGCCTGCTACGGTGGCCAAACCACCTACCATTACGGCAAATAACTCAGATTTGGTCATTGTCGCAATAAACGGTTTAACAATGAGTGGCGCTTCAGTTTGGCCAACAAAAATATTTGCGGTGGCTGAAAGCGACTCGGTGCGAGAGGTTTTCAATAATTTTTGTAAACCACCGCCTAAAATTTTAATTATCCAATCCATAATGCCTAAGTGATATAACACAGCAACCAACGCTGAGAAAAACACAATCACTGGCAATACTTGAATGGCAAAAATAAACCCTAGCGTATCTTGCGATGCTAATGGGCCAAATAAAAAGCCAATTCCATCGTTGGCATACCCAATAACCGATGAAACGGCGCGAGACATACTCGCTAATACATTTTTGCCTGCTTCAAAAAACAGTACAAAACCGCCGATAATGACTTGCATTAAAAATGCGATACCCACGGTTCTTAGTTTTATTGCTTTGCGATCAGTTGAGGCCGCAAAAGCGATGCCTAGTAGCACTAGCATGCCTACTAAGCTCATAAATGTTGTCATACAAACGTTTCCCGTTGTTATTCTTGTAAAATGTACTTTATTTTACTTTTTATAATATCAATCGCAACGCGATTCATACCGCCTCGAGTCACAACTAAGTCAGCGTTATGCTTTGAAGGCTCAATAAATTGATAAAACATCGGTCTAACAGTTGCTTGATATTGCTCAACAACAGATTGTAATGTTCTGCCTCTTTGTTCCATGTCGCGTTGCATTCGGCGCATTAAACAAATATCCAATGGCGTATCTATAAACACCTTGATATCAAATTCTTTATTAAGCGCTTTATCACTCAGTAATAAAATACCTTCTACAATGAGTATTTTAGCCGAAGCCACACGGCGCGTTTTATCGCTACGTGTATGCTGAGCATAATCATAAGTTGGTACTTCAACAGAGTGGCCATTTCGAAGTTGCGTTAAATGCTCAAGCAATAGCTCGTGTTCAAATGCATCAGGATGGTCGTAATTCGTTTGCGTACGATGTGCCATCGGCAAATGCGATTGATCCTTGTAATAAGCATCTTCTTCAATAATGGCGATAGCGCCTGGTTCAAGCTCATTTACCAATTCATTGTAAATAGTTTGGCTAAATAGAGATTTGCCGGACGCCGATGCGCCTGCAATAGCTATAATAGTTCGTGTCACTAAAGTTCTCACCCACACAGAAGGATATATTGTTGGTAGATCACAATAGCAAAAAAGACACGATTAATCTCTTTTGCTTCGCTTAAGAGTGCAAATTTATAATGTTTAGGTTTTATGAAACAGGACTTATGTCCTGTACGGAAAATTCGAAGAGCAGATAAAGTAACCACCTAGAACAGATGTGAGGTCACAATGGCAAGAGCAATTATCTTAATGGCGGATAGTTTAGGAATTGGCGCAGCACCCGATGCAGATAAATTTGGTGATGTTGGTGCTAATACATTCGCACATTTACTCAAGGCATATTATGACGAGACTGGCAGTAAGCTTTCGCTTCCTAACCTTTCAAAATTAGGGTTAGTGGATGCATGTGAAGCCGCTGGTAAAGAACCCTGTTTAGTTGCTGAGCGACATGAACCACAAGGTGCATGGGGTTACGCAAAAGAGCTTTCAAGCGGTAAAGACACGCCATCGGGTCATTGGGAAATGGCAGGCGTGCCAGTGTTATTTGATTGGGGTTACTTCCCTAAAACACAGCCGAGTTTCCCACAAGAATTTGTAGACGAGTTTATTGCTCGCACAGGTATTCCGGGCATTTTAGGCAATTGCCATGCCTCAGGAACCACGATTTTAGAGCAGCTAGGTGAAGAGCACGTAAAAACAGGTAAACCAATCTGTTACACCTCAGCTGATAGTGTGTTTCAAATAGCCGCGCATGAAGAATCATTCGGCCTAGAGAAGCTTTATCAAGTTTGCGAAATCGCACGGGCGCTGCTTGATGAAATGAATATAGGGCGAGTGATTGCGCGGCCATTTTTGGGTTCTAATAATCAAGATTTTGCCAGAACAGGTAATCGTCGTGATTATTCAGTATTACCGCCATCGCCAACATTGCTTGATGTACTTGCAAAAGACGGTGGCGAAGTTATCAGTATTGGTAAAATTTCAGATATTTATGCGCATCAAGGCATTACCCAAAAGCATAAAGCGCCAGGGTTAATTAACTTGCTAGAAAAAACCAGCGAAGTGGTGGCGACTGCGCCGGATCACAGTTTGATTTTTACCAATTTAGTTGATTTTGATGAAAAGTTTGGTCACCGCCGAAATCCTGTTGGCTATGCGAAAGCGCTCAAAGAGTTTGATGATTACTTACCCACTATTTTAGCGCAATTAAAGCCGGATGATTTATTAATGATCACCGCCGATCATGGCTGTGACCCGACCTTTCCAGGGTCTGAGCACACCCGTGAATATGTGCCGGTTATTGCCTATCAGACAGGGATGAAAAACACCCCGCTGGGCGAACGCAATAGCTTTGCCGATATTGGCCAAACGCTTGCACAATGGTTTAACCTTAAAGCGTTAGAATATGGTGATGGCTTTATTGATAAGCTGAACACAGTTAAGTAACTTAAAAATACGCTCGCTATTTTTAAAGTAATAGGGCTTTTAGCCAAACAAAAGGAAAACAATCGATGAGTACTCCGCATATCAGTGCAAACGTAGGTGATTTTGCCGAAACAGTATTAATGCCAGGCGATCCGCTACGCGCACAATATATTGCTGAAAACTTTTTAGATGATGCAGTGCAAGTAACCGGCGTACGTAACATGTACGGCTTTACTGGAACTTACAAAGGTAAGCCAGTGAGCATTATGGGTTCTGGCATGGGCATTCCTTCAATGTCAATTTATGCTCGTGAGCTTATTGTCAGTTTTGGCGTTAAAAATATTATTCGTATAGGTACCTGTGGTGGTATTGGTAGCGATATTAAAATTCGCGACGTAATTTTTGCACAAGGTGCAAGCACAGATTCAAACGTAAATCGTGCCCGCGTTCGTGGCACTGACTTTGCTGCCATTGCTAACTTTGAATTACTTTTAAACGGCGTAAATGCAGCTAAAGATTTAGGTATTGATGCAAAAGTAGGCAACGTATTTACTACCGATACTTTTTATCAAGCAGACGACACGTTTTATAAAGATCTAGACAAACTAGGTGTACTCGCTGTTGATATGGAAACAGCTGGCTTATACGGCGTAGCAGCAGAATACGGTGCAAAAGCAATGGCATTATTTACCGTCAGTGATCATGTAATCACAGGCGAAGCAACACCTGCAGATGAGCGTCAAACCACGTTCAACGAAATGGTTAAAATTGCCCTAGAGTCAATTTAATAAATACAACAGTTCCTTGGTAACGTATTCACTAAGTTTTGGAGACACGCCCAAAGTGAAGTGAGACTAAACCCCCAAAGCCGCATTTTATGCGGCTTTTTTTATGCTTGAAATTTAGGTGTGAGATTCGGGCCTCGGGGTGCGGGCCACGGGTTTCGAGCTACGGGCTTTAGGTTTCAGGTTCTAGGTTAAAGGTCAAAGGTCAAAGGCCAAAGGTTTTAGCAGTAGCTCGCAGCTCGTCACTCGAAGCCCGTTGTCTTCTCTTTGTTCAAACAGTTTTAGTGAATTTTGCACAAAGAGGGCGAAGAGACGCTGCGCTTTTAGAGGAAGAAAAACCTAAATATTGATCTGTAGCAGCGATTTTATATCGTGTCAGATATGTATTTACCACCGAGAACACAGAGTTCAAAGAGAAATGCTTAAAAAAATACCAATCTACCTCTGTGTAGCGCAAAGCGCCTCGGAACCCTCTGTGGTGAATAATTGTTTTTAGCAGTAAGTGCCTTTCGTAGCAGCGATTTTATATCGCGTCAGGTCTAGGATATTAAACACAAATGCGCGAGGTAAACTCCCGCCTACTGATATGGTTAACTTCTGAATTTACTGTAGGCGGAGCTTTATGCCGCGCAAGGTCATTATTCACAAAGAGGACAAAGAGACGCTGCGCTAAAAGAGTAGATTAAAGGTCTCAGGTTTTAGCACTAGCTCGTTGCTCGATACTCGTCACTCGAAGCTCGCTGCCTTCTCATTTATTTCCCTGTCAGTATTTATAACTTAATGCTAATGTTTAAGTTATAAAACTTGCTTTTAAAATGAACCACTTTAAAGTTTTAGCTGATAGCTGATAGCTGATAGCTGATAGCTGATAGCTGATAGCTGATAGCTGATAGCTGATAGCTGATAGCTGATAGCTGATAGCTGATAGCTAAAACACGTTTTACACTCTGGAGTAATTATGTCTAATTGGATTGATGCCACAGTAAAGTCAGTTAAATGGTGGAATGAATCGTTATTTAGCTTAACGGTTAACGCCGATGTAGAACCGTTTAAAGCAGGGCAATTTACAAAGCTCTCTGTTATGGACGGTGAAAAACGCATTGCTCGTGCTTACTCGTATGTTAACGCACCAGATGATCCAAATTTAGAATTTTATTTAATTAATGTAGTCGATGGCCAATTGTCATCGCATTTAGCACAACTAACCCCAGGTGACACTGTACTAATAGAGCGCCGTGCTAGCGGTTTTTTTACCCTTGACGAAGTGCCAGCGAGTGAACAACTTTGGATGCTTAGCACCGGCACCGCTATTGGCCCGTTTTTATCAATATTGCAGCAAAGTGAGGTATGGCAAAAATACAAACATATCAACTTAGTGCATGGGGTGCGCCTAAATAGCGATTTAAGCTATCAGGAGCTAATTAATAAGTTATTAAAGGCTCATCCTGGGCAGCTTAATTATGTGCCAGTAGTTAGCCGTGAGGAGCCTTTACAAGGTTTAGCAGGGCGAATAACCACAGTGATAAAAAATAACGCGCTATCTGAACATGTGGGGCTGTGTGCTACCCCCAATAATGCACAGTTTATGTTGTGTGGTAATCCACAAATGGTTAAAGATACCAGTGAGTTATTAGTGGCTCAAAACTATAAGCGTAATCGTCGAAAAGAGCCGGGGCATATTACGGTTGAGCAGTATTGGTAATGAGCTATAACGCTATAATAACTATCTCATGAGGGTAAAATTTGCTATGTTGCGCGTTAATTGCATTTTGTCTTTGTACTTAGGAAAACCATGAAACCTTCATTCATTATATATGCGTGTTTATTCGCCGCTTTCACATTAAACTGTCATGCCATAGAGCAATCGGCATCATCAAACAATGCTGAACTGACACAGCCAGAAAAAGTACAGCCGCAACAAGATGCACTTAATACGTTAACTCAAGAGGCTAACATACCTAAACAACCCGATGTAAAGAAAGTGACTGCAGATGATTCTAAAGTACTTGGCAGCGAATCAACGAAGCCGGTTGAACAGCCTAAAAGTAAAGTAGATAAAGCACAAGCGGTCGTCGAGGCTGAGCAAGCAGTGACGCAAGCAAAAGAGGCACTTACAGCAAGGCAACAAGCCAAAGCAAAACAGTCTCGTGAGTCACTTGCTGTTATCGAGCAATTAGTTAAAGCCTACAACGCGCGTAACATTGAAGAATTTATTCGTATGTATGATGAAGATGTTGAGTTTTATATTTTCCCGAATGAGCTATTATTTAAAGGTAAAGAAAAATTAATTGCGCGTTATGGCATTATGTTTAAAAAGCTAAAGTGTCTTCACTCATCACCTATTAAGCGTATTGTGCATGGTGACATTGTGATTGACCATGAGCTATCAGAAACCTGCTCTAACGATCCGAACGTGATAGATAAACGTTCAGAGCTTATTTCAAGCTATCAAATTAAAGATGGCAAAGTGGTTAGGGTATTATTTTTTAGGTAATTATTAATTATGCAGCTAAGTGACGAGAAAAAAATTCGTGTAATGTATCGTGTAGAGCCTGGCTGTTTAGGCCCTGAGGGCGCAGACCACATTGAAGACTTTTGTCGCTTTGCGAACAAGCATATTAAGTCGCCTTATTATGCGCAGTTATTATTTTTACCTCGATACGACAAGCAAAAAGATGAGCGGCAATACAGCGTTAAAAACCGCAACTTATCTCAAGTGCAGGCTAAAGCGTATTTAAATCATTTTGAAATCAACATAGAAGACTTTGAAGAGCAGCTCGACGAGCTGCTTACTAAGTCAATAGACTTATACTTTAAACGCTAAGCTCTATTGACCTTTGTAGATTGATATTTATTTAATCTAGAGGCAGTTTAATTGCTGCGCGAGCTTCTAACCTAGTGGGGTCGATAACTGCGCCTAAGTTATTCTACTGGCTTACATCCTTGTAATAATAAGTAAAAACTGAGCAAAACTTTCGCGTTTTGCTCACGCTTTTTACCACCCTCCCTGTAGGCAACGAAGTTTAGGCTTCGTTTGAAACTATCGCATTAAAGCTGTCGTTATCATGCAGACTGGCAAAGGCACTTTCATGAAGTAGCTCGTTTCGTAAGTTGGGTGAGTATTCAAGCGACATTTTTATATCGGCTAGAGCATCTGCATGCTCATGCGTTAAAGCATACGCACAGGCGCGCTGCCAGTATGCGTAACCATAGTCGCTATCTATATCAATTGCTTGATTACAAAGCTCAATAGCTTGCTCAGTCTCATTTAATTCTAATAAAGCATCCGCTTTGTAGGCAATGGCTTCTACATCTTCTGGTTTACGTTTTAAAATTTCATCGAATATTTCAATTTTATTCGCAATATCACTTTCAAGGTTGGCTCGCATCCATAACGAATGAACTTCATTAGTGATTGATATGCGTTCTTGGTTACTGAGTATTTCTTCAGAGCGTACTCGCAGTTTTTCTTCTAATATTTTCAAGCGATCTTCATACTCATCAGTAATAACACTCACTCGGGTGTTTACTATATCTTCTACTTTGTTCTTTACATCACGTAACGAGTTCCAGCCCACTAATACCAAAATAGACGCGGTGGCGGTAATAATAAAAAATACATTATTAATGGTATCTGTGGTGTAGGTAAGCGCCCGATCGGCGGTGTCTAACTGTGCATGCGTAACTTGTTTGGTCACGTCTTCACGAAGTTTTTGTTGATCTTGGCGTACCGACTTTAATTCGTCGAGAATATAACGTTCAAGTAATGGTTTGTACAAAGGGGCTTCTAGCTGTGCTAATTCACGCTGTTGTTGCTCGTTGAGTGCTGCGGTGTTTTTATCAGCAGCTTGCACCGCAGATGAAAAAACACCAATAAATACAATAAATAGTAAAAAATAAAAACGCATTGATATGCCTAGTTAAAAAATTAGTTAATCGCTTTGTTAACTTTAACATGCGCACATCATTGGTACTAGGGTGAGGATAGGGAAGCTGGAATTAACTCAAAAATCCTTTATTACATGCAAAAAAAATCCAGCCAAAGTTGGGCTGGAAAAAACTACATCAACATATCAAGGGAACAATAGGAGATAGGTGCTATTGTAAGTTTGCCTACCTGAATTTTTACTTAACTAAATTCAAATAGATAAAAATTAGAAAGAAATAAAGGTGCATAAGTAACTTATACACCTTTTATAACTATAATTTCATGGCGAAGGGGGGTATTCCACTGTGCACTTAAGAAAACCTAAGTCACTTTCAAACCCTTCACCGTACATTACGTGGCTATTTTTAATAACGATCATCTATTTTATAAAAAGTTTTAATATTTATTTACGCTAAGCACAAACATTGGCAGCATCATCATATTTATAAATGAGAGTAATCGTTTTAAAGCATTACTTTGCCCTAGCGTATCAAAGCAGCTACACGTATATTGAATAAGCAGAGACCATACACGTCATTAGGGTCTGTTGACCTTTTAAGGTTAAATTTGCAGTAGTCTGTTTGGTATTTAGGCAAGGCAGAGCCTATGTGGTGTGGTTATTCCCCATAAATAGGCGATAACGCAGCATCAATTCCAAACAGGCGCTGCCCGAAGGGTTCTGCCCAGGGGCGATTTACTCTTTGTTGCTCGGTTTTGACTTAGCCCACTAGGTTACAAACCTCGCGCCGCGATTAAACCGCCCCTAGTTTGAACGAATTTTAATCCACAAAGGTCAACAGACCCTAATATAATGGCAATAAAATAACAGCGCTCCCAATTGGTGAATACCAAAAGCAGTAAGCATGGGCGTTTTTATTTATACTTAAAAAGGAGCTCAATATGGATAATCATAAAGCGGGTAAATGCCCAGTTATGCACGGCAGTAATACTACAACCGAAAACACCAATACAGATTGGTGGCCAAACTCACTTAATTTAGACATTCTTCATCAGCACGATAGCAAAAGCAGCCCCTACGACAGCGACTTTAATTACGCCGACGCTTTTAATTCACTCGACCTAGAAGCACTTAAAACCGATTTAAAAGATTTAATGACTCAAAGCCAACCTTGGTGGCCAGCTGATTGGGGGCACTATGGAGGCCTGATGATCCGTATGGCATGGCACTCTGCGGGCTCGTACCGTTTAGCTGATGGTCGAGGCGGTGGTGGTACCGGTAATCAACGTTTTGCACCACTTAATTCGTGGCCAGATAATGCCAACCTAGATAAAGCGCGCCGTTTATTATGGCCAATTAAAAAGAAATATGGCAACAAGCTTTCATGGGCCGATTTAATTATTTTAGCCGGTAATATGGCGTACGAATCAATGGGATTAAAAACCTTTGGTTTTGCCGGTGGTCGTGAAGATATTTGGCATCCAGAAAAAGACGTTTATTGGGGCGCAGAAAAAGAATGGCTTGCGCCAAGTGATGAGCGATATACCCAAGTTGATAAACCCGATACCATGGAAAACCCATTAGCGGCAGTGCAAATGGGTTTAATTTACGTAAACCCAGAAGGGGTAAATGGTAAACCTGACCCACTTAAAACCGCAGAACAAGTGCGCGAAACCTTTGCACGTATGGCAATGAACGACGAAGAAACCGCAGCGCTAACGGTCGGTGGCCATACAGTAGGTAAAACGCATGGTAACGGCAAAGAAGAAAACTTAGGCCCAGAGCCAGAAGCCGCCGATGTGCACGAGCAAGGCCTTGGCTGGAATAACCATAAAACCCGTGGCATTGGCCGCGATACCATGACCTCAGGTATTGAAGGCGCATGGACAACCTACCCAACTAAATGGGATAACGGCTACTGTAAATTGTTGCTTAATTACGAGTGGGAGCTAACCAAAAGCCCTGCAGGGGCTCATCAGTGGGAGCCGGTTAATATTAAAGAAGAAGATAAACCCGTTGATGTGGAAGACCCTTCGATTCGTTTAAACCCAATAATGACCGATGCCGACATGGCAATGAAGCTCGACCCAGCGTACCGTAAAATTATTGAGCGTTTTAATGACGATTTTGAGTACTTTACTGACGTATTTGCCCGCGCATGGTTTAAGTTAACCCACCGTGATTTAGGGCCAAAATCACGTTATTTGGGCGCCGATGTACCCAGCGAAGATTTAATTTGGCAAGATCCTATTCCTGCAGTTGATTACACCCTAAGCGACGCTGAAATAACCGATTTAAAAGCGAAGCTACTTAATTGTGGATTAAGTGAAACCGACTTAATTAATACCGCATGGGATAGCGCCCGCACTTATAGAGGCTCCGATCACCGTGGTGGTGCAAATGGCGCCCGTATTCGCCTAGCTCCGCAAAATAGCTGGCAAGGTAACGAACCAGAGCGTTTAGCTAAAGTACTTAGCGCACTTGAAACACTGCAAGCGAGTTTAACTAAGCCTGTTAGTATGGCCGACTTAATTGTGCTTGGCGGCACCGCTGCGGTTGAGCAAGCGGCTAAAAAGGCAGGGGTTGATATAACCGTACCGTTTGCCCCAGGGCGTGGCGATGCTAGTGATGACATGACCGACGCAGAGTCATTCGAGCCATTAGAACCAATTCATGACGGTTTTAGAAATTGGCTGAAAAAAGACTATGCTGTATCCGCCGAGGAGCTATTACTAGAGCGCAGCCAATTAATGGGGCTAACCGCACCAGAAATGAGCGTATTACTAGGCGGTATGCGCGTACTAGGTACTAACTATGGCAATAGTGAACATGGTGTATTTACCGATAACGTAGGTGTACTCAGTAACGACTTTTTTGTTAATTTAACCGACATGAACAACCGCTGGGAGCCTGCAGCTAAAGGCGAGTACAACATAGTCGACCGCGCTAGTGGTAAAACTAAGTACACGGCTACGCGGGTTGATTTAGTATTTGGTTCAAACTCAATACTCCGTGCATTGGCAGAGTTTTATGCTCAAGACGATAACAAAACCCGTTTTGTACACGACTTTGTCGCCGCATGGGTAAAAGTGATGAACGCCGACCGGTTTGATATTAAATAAACCTAAGTAAAATTTAAAAAGGAGCAGCAATGCTCCTTTTTTATATTATTTAGGTTAAAGGTTAAAGGTTAAAGGTTAAAGGTTAAAGGTTAAAGGTTAAAGGTTAAAGGTTAAAGGTTAAAGGTTAAAGGTTAAAGGTTAAAGGTTAAAGGTCACGAGCTGCGGGCTGCGAGGTGCGAGTAAAATGCAGTGTCTATAAAATCGCTGCTGCAGGATAGTAGTTGGCTTTTTTATTTCCTCTAAAAGCGCAGCGTCTCTTAATCTCTGTGGTGAATAAATAACTTAAAACCTATTTGCACAAAGAGCAAAGAATGAGAGCAAACAAAAAATACAGCTTTTCTTTGCCTTTTTTATAAATAAATTACCAATTGCGTTTTAATTGATACCAAACAAAATTCTGCCGAACCCCGAACCCCGAACCCCGAACCCCGAACCCCGAACCCCGAACCCCGAACCCCGAACCCCGAACCCCGAACCCCGAACCCCGAACCCATAACCCAAATTACAGGCACAAAAAAACGGCGCTTAAACAAGCACCGCTTTTGAATGGTTTAGGCTATTTCTTTAACCTTTAACCTTTAACCTAGCTCTTAAGCTACTTTATTTTCTTCGCAGCTCGCTAGGTATTCGTCAAACGTACCTTGAAAGTCAATTACCTGCTTGTCTTTAATATCAACAATACGGGTTGCCAGTGACGATACAAACTCACGGTCGTGGCTTACAAAAATAAGCGTGCCTTTAAAGTCTTTTAGCGCATTGTTAAGTGCTTCAATGGCTTCCATATCCATGTGGTTAGTTGGTTCATCCATTATCAGTACGTTAACGTCTTGCATCATTAACTTGCCAAATAACAAACGGTTTTTTTCACCACCTGAACAGTTACGCGCTTTTTTATTTGAATCGTCTGCGGTAAATAATAAACGCCCTAACATACCACGTACCATTAAATCGTTGTGCTTAGCGGTGCGCCACTGCGACATCCAATCAAACAAGGTTAAATCGTTATCAAAGTCTTTGGTGCTGTCTTGTGGGCAATAACCAAACGTGGCGTTTTCTGACCACTTAACTTCGCCTTCATTGCTTTTAAGCTCGTTAACTAAACAGCGTAAGAAGGTGGTTTTACCCACGCCGTTTTCGCCGATAACCGCCAGTTTAGCACCGGCTTCGAGTAGTAAATCACCACCAGTAAATAACGTTTCACCGTCAAACCCATGGCCAAGCTTGGTTAGCTCAAGCGCTTGGCGATACATTTTTTTGCCCTCATCAAAGTTGAGTGATGGGCTCATACGACTCGATGACTTAACTTCATCAAGCTTAATTTTATCCATTTTTTTAGCGCGCGAGCTGGCTTGTTTCGCTTTAGAGGCGTTAGCACCAAAACGGTTAACAAAGTCTTGTAACTCGTCTATTTCAGCGCTCTTTTTCGCGTTTTCAGCAAGTAATTGCTCGCGTTGTAAGCCTGAAGCTTCAAGGTATTTTTCGTAGTTACCTGGGTAAATACGCAGCTCACCGTAATCAATATCGGCCATGTGAGTACATACCGAGTTTAAAAAGTGACGGTCATGGGAAATAATGATCATGGTGCATTTACGTTGGTTAAGCTCATTGGCAAGCCACGTAATAGTATGAATGTCCAAGTTATTAGTAGGCTCATCAAGTAGCAAAATATCAGGGTTTGCAAATAACGCCTGTGCTAACAGCACTCGTAATTTCCAACCTGGGGCTACGTTTGCCATTAAGCCATAATGAAACTCTTTATCGATACCCGCATCAAGCAGAATTTCTTCTGCGCGGCTTTCTGCGGTGTAACCGTCCATTTCAGCAAATACGCTTTCAAGCTCGGCTACTTTCATGCCGTCTTCTTCGCTCATTTCAGGCAAAGAGTAAATACGGTCGCGCTCTTGTTTTACTTTCCAAAGCTCCACATCCCCCATAATTACCGCATCAACTACGCTGTATTGCTCAAACGCAAACTGATCTTGGCTTAGGTTACCTAATTTTAGCCCCGGCGTAATAGACACATTACCTGCACTAGGCGTAAGCGCACCGCTTAAAATTTTCATAAATGTCGACTTGCCGCAGCCGTTAGCGCCAATTAAACCGTAACGGTTACCGTTACCAAATTTAGCTGAAATGTTTTCAAACAACGGCTCTGCGCCAAACTGCATCGTAATATTTGCGGTGGAGATCAAAAAAAGTAATCCTAGAAAAATAATGGCAGGGTTAAGCTGCAGCAAGGCGCCGCATAAATAAACAAGCAATAGAGTAAATAATAGGCCGCGAATTATACAGATCCGCGCTTCAAGATGAAAGGTAAAAGAATAATCTACGGGTTCAGTAATGTGGGTAAATGGCTTGTATAGCGGATTTATTTTGCTTAATTAACTCATTTATAGCTTGTAACTCTATTTGGCTAATGGTTTTTTTACTTAGCATTAAATGAATAGAACTCTTATTGATGGCCGCCATATTAGTAACCGCTTCTATTGCTGGGTATTGGTTTATAAAATATTGCGCTGCTAGTTCGTCTTCAATTGCGTAATCAACTCTATTTTTATTGAGCATTGCAAAACGTTTCTCGGCGGTAGGCATCATAATAACGTTAGCGGGGTGGTTCTGTTTAAACAGCTCAAACGCAACGCCATAATAACTGCCACGGTTAACCGCCAAGGTTAAATCTTTATAAAAAATATCGCTAATGTTATTTAAATCAGGCGATTCGGTGTATTTATACAGGCGAACTACTTCATCACGATAGGCAGCGCTAAAATAGGCAAAATCAGCTCTTGCTGATGTTTTACTGGCGGCAAAAATAACATCAATACGGCCTTCTTTTAATTCTTCAAAAGCGCGCGATGAGGTAGGCAGCAACATAAATTTTAAACAAAAAGATGAGCCGTTAAAAATCGTGTTTAACACGTCAATTTCAACGCCCGTCAGGTTACCGTTAACGGCAATTACATAGGGTGGCCAATTGTTTTCATTTGTGCCTACTTTAAGTGTTTTAAAGCAAGCAAATACGTTACAGCTGCTAAGCAGTAATACAACAAAAGCGACTTTAAGCATTTTATTACTCGAGGCTACAGCGTTATCATTACTAAAGTATAAACCAGACTACAAATTTAGCTCGTTTTACATCAATTAAGCAACAATGCTGGCTTCCTATGTTTTACTAATAATGGCAAGTACGTTAAATAATGCTATCGTGTGTTTAGGGGGTTGGCACTAGCCCTAACGACGCCCTATAAGCTTTTAGCTGTTTGTCGCGGCCAATTTCATCGGTTAATTTATTCCAGCCGGCCTCAATGTTTTCAACCGTTTGGTCTACGGTTTGGGTGTGCCTTAGGTATTTAGCCACTTCAGTGTCGAGTATGTCTCTAAAGTAGCGGTTGTTTTCAAAAATTCTCAAATCAAGAATAATATTGGCGTTATTAACGGTTTTAGAAATAGAGCCCAAGTAAAAATGCAGCGTACTTTCACTCATGCCTTGTTTAAGCCAGTTTTTGTGGTTAACCAATTGAGAGGTACGATACGGGTTCATACCGGTGGCACCTATGGTCACATCTTCATTCGATTGCAAAGGCTGAGTAACATACGACAAGTAGTTATAAGCGAGGTTTTTTTTGTGTTTTGAGCTGGCATTATTAATTGAGCCGACCCAACCACCAAAAGCAGCATAAGGGGCATAGTTAATATCGCCAATGGCAAACGGGCATAAGTTAGCATTGCAACGTTCAAGCTGGCCTGTTTTACGGTTTAATACCTCAGTAGCACCGGGCAATATACTCACTCCTGTTTTGTTTTTCACTTTAGACTCAGGTAACACGGCCATAGTACCAATGTCGCCCCATTCAATGGCTAAGGCGCAGCGCCCGCTAATAAACGCATACCTTACATCATTGGTATCAAAGTTAAGCTCATCAGCAGAGCCAAATTCAGTGGTTTTTTTATAAATTTTTAAGGCTTTTTTAAAGGCATCGTTATTCACTAATGGCGCCATAGTTCTTGTATTAAAAAATATGCCTTGAGAAGTACCTTTGCTTTGCAAAAAACTGCCCGCAATCGAAAGCAAAGACCAATACGATTGCTCATTGGCTTTTTTAGAAATGCACGAACCAAAATCGCCCTCGCCATCCCCGTTCATATCAACGCCATTTAATTGCTTAGCAATAGCAAGGTAATCATCCCAGGTTCTAGGTGGAGCCAAACCATATTTTTCTAAAATATCGAGGCGGTAATAAAGTAAATGTATATCACCATCGAGTGGAATCGAGTAAATTTGGCCGTTATATTTAGAGCTAAAGTCTCTAAAAAAACGCGATACATCATTCCATTCAATTAAAGGGTCGGAGGCTATGTAATTATCTAAACGCGCTAAGTAATTATTTTCTGCAAAATCCACCATCCAGAGTGAGGCGTAGGCAATAATATCGTATTGGCTCGTTGGCGAGCTTAAATCTTTGTTTATTTCGTTATATAACTGGCCAAAAGGCACTTTGGTGACATTAACTTTAATACCAGTTTGTTGTTCAAACTCTAAGCCTCGTTGAATTAAAGGTTTACTAATGAGGGTGCCTAAATCAACTGTAAGCACATTGAGCTGGGTAGTGGCTTGTTGTGGTGTGCTTGGTTGGCTTTCTATTTTAGAGTGGGGCAGGGTAATTTGTGCAACGCATTGAAAAGCCAACATTAAGCTTATAACTAAAGCAAATACAACTCTCATAAAAAACTCAACCACAGCAATATGTAATTACTACTCTAGTCTATATTTTGCGGAAAGGGAAAAGGCAGGTAATTGTAAGCAATAAACAACGCCTCTAACTCACCACTGGCAAGTAATTTTGCAAATCCGGCGTCAAAAATTTGTGCTAACTCGCGGCCTTTGGCGTTATCGGTAAAGGCAATGTATTGTTTTACAGGCACAATGTTTTCGATTTGATACTGCTGTGGGTCAAAATTCATTTTTGATAACTCAGTGGCGTTAGCAATCAGGGTTTGCTGCAGCGCTTTACGGTTATCTAAAAAGAAATCAAGCCTATCGAGCTTTAGCATTTTAATGCCTTCAATTCGCTGGGTAACCTGCTGCAAATCAATCGGCACATACAAATAATTATTGTAGTTAGCGCCCCTTAACGTACCCACCGATCTGTTTTGTAACGAGTATTCGCCTTGCCAATCTTTAAACCGATCTTTTTTAAACATCGCCGACACAAAAGTAATATCGTAATGCCACACCGGAAAGTACAAGCCTTCTACCTCATTTTGCCTAGCGCTCAACATGGCATCAGCATTGCCATTGGCCGTCCATCGATAAGCACGAGACTGAGGTACAATCATAATATTAAGTTCAATCGATTGCGCAGCAAAAATTTTAGTGAGCATATCAACATATAGGCCAGAGCCGTCTTTTTCTACCAGCCCGTCAATGGTGTCGGTAGCCAGTACAATTTTTTTAATATCGCTCGACGCCCAACCACTGCTAGGCACGCCTAAACAAAGCGCTAAAAGTACAGCTAATAACCACCTAAACCTAACATTCATTGTAAGTAACACCTCGGAACTTAAACACAGTAACACCAACGGTATATTCATACTAGAAAAAGTAGAATAACGATCTTATGGGTAAACATAGCACACTATAATGACCAATAAGTGAACGGTGTAAAATAGCATCATTTTAACCCTAAAGCATTTAATTAATACCCCTGTTTTTAAGGGGGATTAAAGCAAGTGTTTGCAGAGTTTAACAAGCGATAATGATTTAAATAGCTGCGAGTGTTTTTTATACAACCTAAACCTTTTCAAAGGTGTAGATCTATTAGGTAAAAGTGTAAATAACATGGATTTATAAGGTTAAACAGTGCTTTTTTGTAATAAAAACATACTACTTAGGGCGTATATATTGCTGTGGCTCTATATTTTTAAATGTTGATACTGTAGATTAGTTATAAATGAATACCAGATTAATAAATAAACCAAGGAGCGGTGAATTTAGTGCCTACTAAAACACTCAATTACTACAATCAAAACGCACAAAGCTTCAGCGATTCAACGCTTAATGTTGATATGTCGGCGCTTTACGCTGAGTTTTTACCGCTTATCCCTAAACACGGCCATATATTAGATGCAGGCTGCGGTAGCGCCCGCGATGCCATGTATTTTAAACAGCAAGATTTTACTGTTAGCGCATTTGACGCAAGTCCCGAGCTTGCAAAGTTAGCCAGTAATTACTTACAACAAGCTGTAGAGGTTAAAGCCTTTCAGCAGCTTAATTGTACCAATAAGTACGACGGCATTTGGTGTTGCGCCAGCTTATTGCACGTTCCAAAAGTAGAGTTACCGCAGGTGTTTTTAAAACTGCAAAATGCCCTAAAACCAAACGGTGTTTTGTATGTATCGTTTAAATATGGCACGCAAGAGCGTGTGCACAATGGCCGCGAATTTACTGATTTAAATGAAGATGGCCTAACCGCATTAATTGCCCACCACACCGAGCTTAAAATACTAAAACAATGGCAAAGTGTTGATCAGCGCCCAGAGCGCGAAAGTGAAGTGTGGCTCAATGCATTAATTAAAGCAGTGCCTGTTTTATGAGTCATGCAATGCAGCAACAACTCGACTTTATTGCGTATATTCAGCGTATGCTCGTTGAGGGCGATTTTAGTGCAACCTACAAATTTGCATTGCTGCATGCTTTGGCTGATGTATGTGTTGAACAGCCACTTCAGTCAGAGCAAAGTGAACTAGTCATAGAACTGCCAACTCTTGCTGACAAACTCATTACCTTGTATTGGCATCATGCAATGCCGTTTCCCTCAGAACATACTGGTGAAAGTGCATTGCTTTTACAAAATACCGGTGCGCAATCAAAAGTAATTAGCGTATTGTTTGAATGCCAACAAAACAATATTCGTAACTTACGCCAGCTAAAGCAAAGTGGTTTTTACAAGCCGACTTTTAATGCCGCTATGGCAACCTTAAAAAGTGGCCCACTTTGGCGCTTACAAATACTTGCCAAGCAAGAAGAGTGCTTTTTATATCCGCATACTAAAAACCCTAAATACATTACTTTGAATGCAGGCATTGCTAGTTGTTTTAGGCGTTTTTACGATCTAGTAACGTATTTAGCTAAAAATGCGTGGCTACAAAAAATTCAAAGCATAAAGCACAACCAAACACTTATTGGCCCGCAAAGCCAACTGCATGATTTTTTATTTGGCTTTGACCGTAACGCACTCACCAAAGCAAAACCTGTTTTGGTAGAGCTGCAATCAAACAGCTGTTTTTATTGCCAAAAGCCAATGAAAAACGATGTTGAAGTCGATCATTTTATACCGTTTGCCCGCTACGCAAACGACTTAGGCCATAATTTTGTGGCAGCGCATCGCACATGTAATAACAATAAACGTGACTTTTTAGCTGCACAGCAGCACCGCGAGCGTTGGCAAAAGCAAAACTTGGTTGTTAACAGCCAAATTATTAGTAACGAGCTAAGTGCGTATTTTCACTGCGATGCAGATAAATCTCTCGCAGTAAGCAATTGGGCCTATCAGGTGGCACAAGCCAACAACGCAAAATTATGGCTTGGGAATAAAGACCATTTTGAACAAGCAAAACCAACTGCTGAGTTGTTTACGTTTCCAAACGCACCACAACCTGAATTAGATCAAGTCGCTGAGCCCGAAGTTAACTTAAAATCAATTGATGATGTATTAAAGCTGCCGTACTTCCCCAATATAAAAATTGCCTGTGGGCATTTTAAAACAGGGGATGAAAGCGATATGGAATTGATGGACGCGCCATTTGGCGCTGGCAAGCTCGACCCTCAAGTGCATTTTTTAGCACGCGCATCGGGTAACTCTATGAATGGTGGTAAACACCCAATACTTGATGGTGATTTACTGCTACTTGAGCTTATAACTTCCGATAAAGCAGGATCGTTACGCGGCCAAATAGTGGCGATAGAGCGAGATGATATAGGCGGGGAAGGGCAGTATTTACTGCGCAAAGTTAATAAATTACCTAATGGGCAATATGAGCTAATTGCTCAAAACCCAGATTACGAGGTAATGATTGCTGATGAAAGCATGCGAACCTTCGCACGGTTTAAACAAGTGGTTGCAGGTTAGTTTGTAGTCGCGTTTTAGCTTGTAGGCGCAGAGCTTGCTCACGCGAAAAGCGCAGCTTTTAAATTTGTAGGTAGTGCCGTAGGCGGGAGTTTACCTCGTGCTTTTAAAGTGTAGGAATTTGCTTGAGCCGTGATTTTTACATGGTTTTGGGAAAAGGGATTTAATAACCTCTATTCGAGGTTTTATCGCGTTGGCGATGGCAACCAAAGAGAGGCTGCCGCCGACCTCTCTCTGGACTCTCTCGGCGCGCCCGAGGATCACACTGTGTCCTCAAGTTAAAAATTGATGTGAACGTAACCGCCGTGTATTCGCCATCCATGGCGAAGTCACGGCTTAACTTGCATCCATGCAAGTGATTACTCATCAATTTATAACTTTACGGGTGTGATCACGGGGAGTTGGAGTGTTTACAAGCTCTTATTATTAATGGTTAATATATTCTTGTTAAATAAACAGATAATCAAAATTAATTTAAGAAATTAAAGTTTAAGGCAAAATTATGGAAAAAGAAAATTGGTGGGAGAAGAGAGTATTACGTTCCGTAGATAATTTAAAACTCTGGATTGATAACCCTCGATTAGATCCGGCTGATCAGCACCTAAGGTTAAATGATTTTATTGATGACTTGATAAGCGACGAATCTGAAAAAAAAGAGTTTATGCAGTTGATTAAATCAATTTCTGAGCGTGGCTTTAGAGCGTTTGATCCTATTGTCGTTTGGAAAGATGAAAATGATAAGTATGTGGTTGCTGAAGGTAATAGAAGGGTTCTAGCGCTAAAATTATTACGAAACCCAGAAAAGGCTCCAAAATCAATTAGACGTTTCGTTATGGAGCAAGCTAGAGATATTGATCGTGACACTATAGAGAAAATTAGGGTGTGTGTATCTCCATCATATGATGAAACCAGATGGTATATTTTACAACGTCACTCTACCGGCTCACTCTTAAAAAAATGGCAGCGTTTACAGCAACAGCGTTTTATTCTTAATATTTATGAAGAAACAGACCAAAATATCGATAAAACAATTGAAATTACAAACCTTAAAAGGGGAGAAATTATTGAGGCGCTTAGGTATGTTGGGTTAAGAGATTTAGCTACTAAATATGAAGTAGCTAAACATTTAACAATTGAAGAGAAAGAGGATGTATATAGTCACAGAATAAACATGACTGTTTTAGAACGCTGGTTCAATAAGTTTATTAGAACTGAGTGGGGCATCGAATTTGATGAAATGTCTATTTTAATAAAGTCAAATTTAGAAAGCTTTTGTAATGCATATGCTAAGTTCTTAAAACTTATGCTAAACCCAAGTGATAATGAGTTGGGCTTTGCGATAACTACAAGAACTATTGATAATCGCTTTGATGAAATTTACTCTAAATTACCCAAGGTGGAATTTCCTAATAAAGAAACTAATGTTGTAATCGATACCAACGAGCTCAATTCTGATAAGATAGACAGCATTAATAACATCAAAGAAGATGAGCAGAAAGAAGATGTTGTTGAACAAAATGGGGCTGCACCAAGAGAATTGAAAGCTAATCCAGATAGGAATCAGCTTACGTCAGATTATTACCAAATATCGGTGTCTAGCTACAAATTATCTGCTTTATTTAAAGAATTTAAGAAGTTGCCAGTTGAGCGTTACAAGAATGTTACAGCCGCTTCTCTGAGAGTTTTTCTTGATTTGTCTGTTGATGAATTTATTACTACTCAAAATTTACAGGGAGAGGTTACTAATGCATACAAACAAGATTATAATGAAGTTAGTTTAATCCGACGTATCAAGTATCTTCAATCTGAACATATAAAAGATAAAGCTGCTAATAAGGTAATCAAAGAGCTATTGACGCACAGTAACGATTACAGTTTGAATACTTTAAATGATTACGTCCATGGAACAAAAACTCATAAAGTAAATCGTAAATTTTTAAATGGCTTTTGGGATATGCTTTTTCCCTTACTTAGTGTGCTTATTGAATTAAAGGAAAAGTAATGTTTTATTCTCCATTAAGATACCCTGGCGGGAAATCAAAGCTGACAGCATATGTAGTGGAAACACTTAAATTAAATAACCTGCAAGGCGGTACTTATGTTGAGCCATTTGCTGGTGGCTGTGCAATCGCTTGGTATTTATTATTGGAGGGCCATGTAAAAAAAGTATGGATAAATGATCTTGACCCATCTATTTACGCTTTTTGGTACTGTGTACTTTATAGGACAGAAGAAATTTGTGAACTAATCACTGAAACTGAGGTTACAATTACAGAATGGCATAGACAAAAAGAAATTCAAGTTTCTGGCAGTTCAAGTATTCTGGAATTAGGTTTCTCTACTTTTTTCTTAAATAGAACTAATCGCTCGGGAATAATAAAAGCAGGTGTAATAGGTGGTCTCGAACAAGAAGGTAATTATTTGTTAGATTGTCGCTTTAACAAAGAAAAACTTATATCTAAAATACAAGCAATTGCAGAGCGCCAAAGTGACATACTTTTAGCTAATGTTGATGCTGCAAGATTCATAGAAGAGTACTTACCTAACATAGAAGGTAAATGCTTAGTTAATATTGATCCTCCATATTATGTTAAGGGGAAAGGTCTTTATCAAAACTTCTTCGAGCATCAAGATCACTATAGGCTTTACGAGAGTGTAAAGAAAATTCAGCAGCCTTGGATTGTTACTTATGATGATGCCCCTGAAATTTGTGGAATTTACTCTGAGTTTGAGCCTCAGCATTTTGGGTTGACATATACAGCTCAGATAAAGCGAAAGGGCTCTGAAGTCATAATTCATAATCCAGATATAGCAAAAGTTATGTTTAAACCAGATATTAGCTTTAAAGAGTTAAGAAAACTGCAAAGACTCGGTAAAGCAGTCCTTTGAAATTATTAATTTGATTCAATCACATTTCAAACAGGACTAAAAGTTAAGTTAACATTTAGTCCTGTATTTACTATTTATCAAAAAAATCTTTATGCAACTTTGAAAAAGCGTTTAAAAATAAATCCAATTCATCAGGAATCGTTTTTAAGTAAAGTTTATAAAGCGCAGTCCCATTTTGTCCCCAGGCGTTCGTTTCTAGTTGCTCTCTATACCACTTTTTAGCTTTAATCCTATCAGATATAATATCTTGCAGCTTATAGTTGGAAAAACAAAACTGCTTTGAATAGCCTTTGATTCTTTCTTCCCAGAAAGCATTTTTATCTGATAAGTTATCAAGGTAATTTGCAAGCAAACTTTCAGGGTTTAGTTCACCTGGTAAGCAAATAAAATTCTTCAATCTTTTATTTTTTAAGTCTTGACGAGCATCCCCATCGAGTACAATAATTGAATTATTGTAAGTAAAACTAGGTACTTTCTTTATTCCTAATTGTATTAGATTTTTACAACCAAGTGATATGTCTAAAAACTCTAAATTCTTAAACTTTCTGCCGATCATTGCTTTCACAAATTGCATACATTCTTTATCCTCAGTGTAGATAGGCAGTTTTTGTATAGGAACATGTTTGTTAATTGATACATTTAAATTATTTACTATTTGTTCGAAACTAGGTGCTTCAACAATCTCAACATTTCCATCTACTTTTTTTAAATAGATAGTATTAAACTGTTTCTCTCGTCCTCTTTCCGCTTTAAGCTCTGATATTTTTTCTAGGAGGTGGATTGAATGTGTTGTTGCTATAAGCTGTATATTTTCTTTTTTACAAAGACGACAAAGAGCTTCTAGTAACTTTACTTGAGAGCCGGGATAAAGAGTGGCATCAATTTCATCAATTGCTAAAATCCCTCCTTGATATTCTTTTGGATATTCTGTTTTAAGTCTTTGAAAAGAAATAATAGCTAACAATATCCTTCCTAAGTTGTCTTGCCCGGCAGAGTTTGAATGCCAGTCGTAATGAGCAGTGGTCACACCTAAAGTATTTTTATTAGTACTCTCTAAATAATCAATCGACTCTAATTGGTCATTGCTCAGTAAAATTTTGTTATAATTTTCAGAGAACCATTTTTGCTCATTATTTGTTAACTCTTCATTTGTTTCTGATACTTTACCAGCTTCGGCAATTGGTATTAGTCTCTTTAAACTAAGGTAAATGACAGGTAATTGTATATAGCCGCTCCCTGCGTCTCTTTTTCCTTTTTGCCAAAAACGAATAGTCTCATTATTTCCAGATTTACGCGGGATACTTTCAATTGTAAACCCCCCTTCATCATCTAAATCAGAATGCAGCTTTAAATCATTAAAATATAGAGTCCACTCATGGCTGCCCGGTATATCTAAAGTTGGTGATAATCTGAATTTATCTTGAAATGAAGATCTAAAACTTCCACCTGTTAGAGGCTTTTCATCAGAAAAAATATGATCTTTTGTTGGTATTGTAAATGTCTGAGTCAATATCCCAAGCAAGGTACTCTTTTGAGTACCATTTTGACCAGCGATTAATGTTATGTGTTCTCCTAAGTTGAAAGATGTATCATTAAAGCCTCTAAACTTATTTATATGAATTTTCTTTATTATCATTTAACTATTTCCATTTATTTATATTTATCCAATTGCTAATTTCCCAGCTTCATGCCACATCTCACTTGGCATGGGGTTGGTTAACTCCCACGTTATATTCATCGGCTGGCTGCCGTTGTGGCTTTGGTATTTAACCTCGCCGTAGTTTACAAACCCCATGGTTCGGCCGTTTTCGTCTTTGCCTTGTTCGCGCACAAACAACAGGATAGTTTTGCCTGTTTGTTGGTGTTGTATGTAGCTTAAGCCGCGACCGTGTTCTGGGCGGGCGCTGTTTTGCGTTTGCCAATGGAACAGGGTGGGGCTGATTGCGTAGTCGTGATACAGCGTGGTGGGCGAGTAGGTTTTTTCGCATTTGTTGAGTGTTACAAATAGTAGCTCTAGGTTTTGGTTTTTAAATTCTAAAACACCTTCACGGGCGGTCGATTTTTTATCAAACGTGTGTGCACCAAACGCGGCGAGTATTTGTTGGCGTGTGTAGCGGCTGTGTAATTTGATTGCGTGATTAGGTAAGCACGTTAAATCGCTTTCTTGTTGATGAATGCGGTCTATCAACAGCGCAATCACTTGGGCAAGTTCCTGCTGTAGCTCTTTATGTGTAAGTGCCTGTAAGCTTTGTTCAAGCGTTTTAAAGCCTAAACTTGTGCTTGTGGTATCCCAAAAATTGTAATGCGCCATAAGCGCGTACTGTTGATTTTGTGGCGTTGGGGTAAAACTAAAGTCGTTGTTACATAAATCACGTAAAAAGCATAAGTAGCTGAGCGAGTCGCAGCCGAGTAATTGGGTGTTTATAGCGCGGTAATACGCGGCGTAAATGTCGGCTTGGTCTGCGAGTATTTCATCGCCTTTTAACCAGTGCCAGCCGCCGAGCTTTTTATCTTTTGGTTTGTATATATCTTCAAGCGTAACTTGCGGGTTTATGCGTAAAAAATTACTGAGCGTAAGCGCATCATTAGTATGTTGTGAGTAGCTATTTATCAGCTGCTGTAAACGGCGTTTAGAGTTTATAGCTTGCTGAATATTTTTTAATATTGTTTGTTGTGTGCGCTTTTGTAGCTCTATACGGCAACCCAGCGGTAAATGCGGGAAGTTGTTTTCAATCTCGGTTTTTATCGGTTGGTTGCTTTTACCAATTAGCGCGCGGAATTTACTGGCAAAGTCGTATTCTGGGCGGGCATTTCCTACAAAGTCGAGAACGGTGCAGCACTGTTTTTGACTGTTGTCGGGCAAGCGAAGGCCACGGCCGAGTTGCTGTAAAAATAGCGTTAAGCTTTCAGTTGGGCGTAAAAATAAAAGTGTATCGACCTCTGGAATATCGACCCCTTCGTTAAAAATATCAACCACACACAGTATTTGTATTTCACCTTGTCGCAGTGCTTGTTGTTTGGCTGCGCGCTCATTGGTGTTTTTGCTGGTCAGCACATCGGCGTTTATACCTGCTAAGTTAAATTTAGACGCCATAAACTCTGCGTGTTTTTGGCTTACGCAAAATGCCAGCGCTTTAATGTTGTAAACATTGGTTACGATATCTGCCAAGCTCGATATAATTTTGTTAGCGCGGCTGTTCTCCCCTGTATAAAGGTTACTCAATTCGGTTATATCGTAACGGCCGCCTCGCCATGTTATTTGACTTAGGTCGGTATCGTCATCTAGTCCAAAGTATTGAAACGGGCATAAATGGCGCTGGTTTATTGCCTCTGGCAAGCGAATTTCAGCTGCTATTATACCGCAAAAGTCATCGAGTATATTTGCGCCATCTTGTCGCTCTGGTGTAGCAGTTAAACCAAGTAATATTGTGGGCGTAAAGTGGTTTAAAATAGCGCGATAACTAGCTGCGCTTACGTGATGCACTTCGTCTATAACTATGTAATCGTAGTAATCATGCGTTAAATTGAGCGATTCAATTTGGCTGTTTAATGTTTGGATTGACGCAAATAATTGGTTGTATCGTTGTGGCTTATAGTTACCTACCCACAGCTCACCAAAATCGTTATTTTTAAGCACACCACGATAAGCGCTTTGCGCTTGTTTGAGTATTTCTTCACGGTGGGCTACAAACAAAAAGTGGGCGTTTGGGTTTTTGTCGTAAACGGCTTTAAAGTCAAATGCCGATATTATTGTTTTACCAGTTCCCGTTGCAGCAACCACTAAATTTTTAAAGCGGTTATGAACGCTACGCTCTACGCTTAGTTTTTCTAAAATAGCGAGTTGATGGGTTTTTGGCGTGATATCAAAATAAAACTGACTGCTTGCTTGGCCAACACCGCGTTGCTCATTAAGTGAATTTATGAGCTTTTCTTTACATTCAGCTTTGCCAGTAAACAGCTCGAAATCTGGCGATTGCCAGTAAGTTTCAAAGGTACTTTTGGTTTTGGATATAATGTGCGGAATTTCTTGCGCGGTAATTTTTAAGTTCCACTCAAGGCCGCTGGTAAGCGCTGAATGCGATAAGTTAGACGAGCCAATATACCCAGTATGAAAACCTGTATTACGCATAAACAAGTACGACTTTGCGTGGAGGCGTTCTTGCTGATTGTTATAACTTAGCTTTACCTCGGTATTTGGTAGGTTTGCTAAAAACTCAACCGCCTTTGCATCCGTTGCACCCATGTACGAAGTGGTAATTACTTTGAGTTTATTACCGCTTTTAGTAAACGCTTCAAGTTCGTTTTTAAATATGCGCAGCCCCGTCCATTTTATAAATGAGACAAGCCAATAAATAGTGTCGGACGATTTAATCTCGCGTTTTAGCTCGGTTTCGAGGGAGATCCCAGCATTTGCACCGCTAAATAATTCGCTTTGGGTAAGTCCTGTTAGCGGGAAAATATCGTGTGAGTAATCTTTAAGATTTGCAGCAATAGGGTTTTGAGTATTAAACAGTGCAGTAAGAATACGGCCTTGGCTGTCGATAAGGTTTTCGTTGATCAGCTCGTCATCGCGAATATGATCTTTAAGCCAAAGCACAAGGCTGTTTGCTAGGTTAATTTGCTCTTGTAAACGCCCGCTTGAATTAGGGATTGCATCGATTGCATGTTCAACAAGCTTGCCTAAAAAGCGCGAAAGCCACGTAGCCGCCTCAGCCGATTCTAGTTGGCGTTCGCCCACATAAAATTGGTCACGATTTAAATTTTGCTCAATTACTTGCGTAATTAACTGCTCGTAAATACCAATTTGCTGCATTAAATCGCTCCCTGTTTGCGAGCATTCAGTTTACTAAAAAATGCAATGTAAACAAGCATTAACTCATTATTGAATTAAGGCAGCTGTTAAGATAATTCCCCCGTCATTTTGCCCGAAAAGACTCAATTGATGAGTAATTAATTGCATGGAAGCAATTAAAGACGTGACTTCGCCATGGACGGCGAATACACGGCGTTTACGTTCATATCAATTTAGGCTTTGAGGAAAGTGCAAAATGCTCGGGGCGCCGTGGGGTTCCAAGGGGCGGTCGGCGGTATCCGCCCCTTGGTTGCCGTCGCCAACGCGACATGTAACTGTTTTTAATGTATAAAGTACAAGTTGTCATTATAGGAACTCGTCATGGATGATTTTTTAAACCATAGCTTAAGTGTCATGCTTATTGCTGCGTGCGTTTACTCTTTAGTAGGCGTGTTATTTTTTCGTATTTGGTCACATCAACGCAGTGCTAAACTTCCTAT
Source organism: Pseudoalteromonas sp. SiA1 (assembly GCF_018732205.1). NCBI lineage: Bacteria > Pseudomonadati > Pseudomonadota > Gammaproteobacteria > Alteromonadales > Pseudoalteromonadaceae > Pseudoalteromonas > Pseudoalteromonas sp. SiA1. Next base: position 381,086 of record NZ_CP076085.1, read on the forward strand.
CGAGCGTCATAAATTAAAACGTGTTGCCGCGCAAACTCTTCAAGAGCAAGTGAATGACAAGATTGTTGATGTTATTGGCCTAATATTTTTAGCTGCACTCATTGTTATAATGCCTTTTGCAATTAAAGGGATTGCTGAAATGTTTGCTAGCGGCAAGTTTAATTACTTTTTAATTATTATGATCTTGCTAGGTTTAGCTTATGTAGCAAGAAAGCTTTGGGTTAAATCAAATCACTTAATAAAGCTAAAGCTTGGGCGTGATGCCGAACTTGCTGTTGCCTCTGAACTTATAGAGTTACAGTCACATGGATACCAAGTATTTCATGATATACAAGCTGATGGTTTTAACATTGATCACTTAGTCGTGGGGCCAAATGGTATTTTTGCTATTGAGACCAAGGGCAGGCACAAGCGAATAAAAGACGATACAAATTACAAAGTTAAATTTGAGAATAATCATCTAGCATTTCCCTCTTGGTTTGAAAGTAAGCCGCTAGAACAAGCCCAAAAGCAGGCTAATTGGGTGAACAAATGGCTACAAGAGGCAACGGGTTTTAACACGCAGGTTTTCCCTGTTTTGTGCTTTCCTGGTTGGTTTGTCGAATTAAAACAGCGCCCACTCTTTCCAATTGTTTCGCATAAACAAATAGTGAAAACGATTCTTTCGATGCGACAAGTAAATTTAAACCAAGAGCAGCAACGTGCTATTTGTTATCAAGTAGTTCAGCGTTCACTGCATGAAAGTAAAGCAATTTAAAAGCTGCGCTTTTCGCGTCAGCAAGCTTAACGCCTACGTTAATACAAGGCGCTAGGCTGTGTTCGCTGCCCGTCGCTCGCTGCTCGAAACCCGTTGTCTTCTCTTTGTGCATATATGGTTTTAAGTGATTTATTCACAAAGAGGTTATGAGGCGCTGCGCTGAAGAGGTAACGCAAAAGGGACTAGGCGCTATAAGCTCGCTGCTCGAAGCTCGAAGCTCGAACCTCGAACCCCGAACCTCATTTCGTATCTATTTAAATAATATTGCAATCATATTAAATACCGCTAAAATAATCATTAGTATATTAATGACCGATTAGGTAGTCATTTATGAGATCTGAACAAGCATTAAAACTGGCGCGTCGATTGGGTGATTTAATTCGCCAGCATCGTACTTTACTTTATACCCAGAGCACATTCGCTAAGATGATTGGTGTATCTCGCTCCACGGTACAAAAGCTTGAGCAAGGGGAGGTAGTAAAAAGCGATATATTGTTTGAAGCCCTTGTTGTACTTCAATTGCAAGGCTCATTGCTGGATGAAATTAACGAGCTTGCCGCAGATGTGGGCGGTTATAATGCAAGACAGCGTAAAAGCAATAAAACTCAGGTGATTAACGATGACTTCTGAAGCTTATGTATTTATTGACGGTTTAGAAGACAGCCCGGTAATTTGTGGCTTTTTTAAGTTAAATACACAAACAGGCCGAGGTGAGTTTAATTATGGTAAAAGTTACCTTGCGCGCTCTGATGCGTTTGCGCTCGATCCGCTGCATTTACCACTACAGCCTGGCATAGTTAGTTATTCTGCCAATAAAGGTGTGTTTGGGGTGTTAAGTGATGCGGGAGCTGATTCGTGGGGGCGTAAGCTTATACTGTCGCTGCATAATACCAAACCAAAAAATGAGCTAGAATTTTTACTCGCAGGGTCTGGGTATGGTGTTGGCGCCTTGGTATTTAGTTTGTCGCGCAGCGCATCAAAACATAAAGCGAATAAAAATACACTAGCCGATTTAGCTTTGTTAGATCAAGCAAAGGACGATCTGCTCGCCAATAAAACGATTTCACAGGAAGCAAAAAAAGCCTTTGAATTTGGTCAAAGTATGGGGGGAGCAAGACCTAAAACCTCTGTGAAAATTGACCAAAAACTTTATTTGGCAAAGTTTAATCGTCAAGACGATTTGTTTAATTTAGCTAGGGCTGAGCATGGCGCTATGTGTATGGCTAATGAATTGGGGATTCGCACTGCAAATACCCGTATTCATGAAACAGAAAATGGCGATGTTCTGTTAGTTGAACGTTTTGATGTAAGCGATGACTTACCAACTCATCACTTTTTAAGCGCCAATAGCTTATTACAAAAACCAAAAGTCGCGATAAACGACTTAGCAACATACTATAGCTACGGTGAATTGGCTGAATTTATTCGCCACCACACAGGTGAGTTCGCTGCTGATGCTACAGAGCTCTACAAGCGAATGGTATTTAACGTATTTATTGGTAATACTGATGATCACAGCCGAAATCATGCATTTTTGTATCACTTTTCAGGGCAAACGTGGCGTATGAGCCCCGCTTATGATATTACCCCTATTAATAACTCAAAGCAGCATGGCATAGGGCTTGGTGATGATGGCCGATATGCTAGTATCGATAATTTACTGTCGCAAGCCAAACGCTTCGGCCTCAACAAGGCTCAAGCAACAAAAATAATTGCCGAGGTTGAGAGTTATACTCGCCAGTGGCCAGCGCACTTTAAACGTTTTGCTAATATCAGTGATATTGACATAAAACGCTTAGAAAGCGTAATACCCTCTATAAGTTAAAGGCTAATAAAGCAGTCATTAGTGGTTTAATGACTGATTAAGTGCTCATTTATTAATTGGCGCTTATATGAACCTCAAAGCGGGAATGAGAAGGCAGCGGGCTTCGAGCGACGAGGCGCGGGTAAAATGCAAAAGCCTATAAATACGCGATATAAAATTGCTGCTACAGAATAATATTTGGCTTTTTTATTTTCTCTAAAAGCGCAGCATCTCATAACCTCTTTGTGAATAAATTACTTAAAAATTATTTGAACACAGAGAAGACAACGGGCTTCGAGCGACGAGGCGCGGGTAAAATGCAAAAGCCTATAAATACGCGATATAAAATCGCTGCTACAGAATAATATTTGGCTTTTTTATTTCCTCTAAAAGCGCAGCGTCTCATAATCTCTTTGTGAATAAATTACTTAAAAATTATTTGAACACAGAGAAGACAACGGGCTTCGAGCGACGAGCAGCGAGCTTGTACAAACACTAAAACCTAAAACCTAGCTCGTAGCCCGAAACCCGCGTTCCAAACATAAAACGCGCTGCATAAAGCCCTGCCTACAGGTTAGTCGGCCAGGGCGCTATTTGTGGGTTGATAAGCGCCATTATCTAACGCATCAAAGTAGGCTTGATAACGGCCGTTTTGTTTAAATTTAAGTAATTGCTGGTTAAATATTTCAAGCCGCTGTTCACTGAGTGGGTTATTTTTAGGGAACATCATAAAGCTTTGGTTTACCAACAATGCTTTGGGGTGGTGATTAATAGCGCTGAATAGGTCAGGTAATTTACTCGCTAATGTGAAATAGCCTACGCTTTGCTCTTCGGCAAAGGCGTCGATTCTGCCCATAGCTAAGCGTTTAAAGTTTTGCTCTGTGGTACTTACTCGCGACATATCGAATAAGCCTTCATCGGCTGCTTTATCAAAGTCTTTGCCGTAACTGTAGGCAAGCCCACCACCGAGTAATAAGCCTTTTAAATCGTTTAGATTTTGCCAATCAAAAGGGCGTTGTTTATGATAAAAAAATACAAAACGCTCGTTTAGCACTGGCTCACTGTAAAAATAATCCTCAGTACGTTGTTGTTCAAACATCCATATTGCAGTGGCTGCGTATTTATCATTAATGGTGTCGTGGTAGGCACGCGGCCACGGTAAAAAGGTAAAGTTAACTTTAATGTTAGCTTGTGCAAATATATCGGTAATTAAATGCGCAACCACGCCTTTGTGAGGCAGCGATTCGCTTAAAAAAGGCGGCCATTCGCCTGTACTTATATTTAAAGTAGCATGGTGATTAGGCGCTTTGCTTGAGGGTTGTATTGCTTCAATTGCGTGCGTGTAATGACTGGTAAAAGCCATCAGCAAAAAAGATGCGATATAAATACGGTATCTTAATTTAGCTGATAACATAACATGCATGTGTATAAGTCTCTCCTTCTATTAAATATACCCTTTTTGGATATAAAGCGGCTTTGAGCGTTGCTTAAAAAACAGGCTATTTTAAAGGCGTTAACTGAATGTAGGCTTAAGGGCTATACCGTCGCTTTACAGACTTATTTTAAGTATTTTTATGTTACCGCGTTATTCTTTTGTTTGCATGTTTTTTGCGCGTTCTTCTGCATCGATGAGTGCTTGTGATTTAGGCGCGCGTTTTTTTTCTTCTATTTTTGGTTTTTGTGGAGAATTTGGATCCCAGCTTTCATCAAGCGATAAATTAGCAAATGGATTGCTGCTTTGTGGTGAGTTATCGGGCTTACTTGGCTCTTCAGGGGCAACCTTTACTTGCTCAGGCATTACTTTAGTTTTTTTAGTTGGTAGTGGCGCGTCGGGATCGAAAGTGCGTACTTCCGGCTCTTTAAAGTCGTGTTCAGTGGTTGAGCTTAATGATGAACGCTGCGTTTTTGCAGGATGGAAATCAGCTTGTGGCTGATGGGGTACAATGGGTTCAGGTGCGCTGTGTGAAGGCTTTATAGGCGCTTCTTGTCGTACCTTTTTGATTGGCTGATTTATAGGATTACGCTGAATTTTGGTTTGTTTGGCTTCGGGGTCAAAATCTCTTACTTGTGGCTCGGCAAACTCTGTTGCATTTTTTATCCGCTCTAAGGTTGCTTTAGCAGCTGCTTCAAACTCTGCCGTGTTAGGCTCCGGCTTTATTTTCACTGTATTAACTCGACTAGAATCAGGCTCTTTACCCTTGCTTTCGACGGCTGGGTTTTGCAGATCAGAGCCAGTCACCATCGGCTCAGTAACAACACTGTGAGTTTGATCATTGTCGTGACTTGGGGGCATTTGCAATGGTATGCCAGTATCAGCCGCTTGTTTATTTTGCTTAATATTGCGCAGGCGCATTAATACCACAACCGTAATTACCACAATTAACAATAGTGCCACACTTGGTAATACTAGCGAGATTATATTAGCCCCTTTGGGCATTGAAGAGGCAATAACGGCTGTTTGCTCGCTGGCTTTTATAGTAATAGGTACGGCGGTTTGTGCAGGCTCAACGGTGGCTTTTTTTACCTCTGGTTGCGTATTTTCCTCAGTGTTTGATAATTCACTGACCGGTATTTTGCTGGGCTGTGCATTTTTTTCAGAAGCGCCGCTTTGTTCAGCCGCTGCTGTTACATTGACTTGTGACTCATCAGGTGCTGTTGTGGTTGATGCTACTGGGGCATTTTTTTTAGCTTGCTCTATAGTTTGAGTGGCGCTTTTTTCGATTACATTATTTTGGGGTCCAGTTGCACTTTGCTCAGTTGCAGCGTCTGGCAACGTTGGCTGTAAAGTGGGTTCTGTTTGTTGTGGTTTTACAACCTCCGGGGTCGATTGTTCAATAACCGGCTGCGGTTTAGGCTTTGGTACTGGCAAAGTGCGTGCCGCTTGCGGATCACTGCAGTTTTTTTCAAAGTCTCGCGCAGCATTACGGTATTTACGGCTGGCTTTATTATTGCTGTGTTGCTGCATTTCTTGTTTTATAAGAATACACATAGCTTCGTTATAAGCGGCACTGCTGGCACTATAAAACAAAGCAAAACAAAAAAGTAAGCAACTCAGTAACGGTTTCATAAAACTCAAAAGTAGTTAAGCATCAATGCCCTAATCTTAAGCGTAAAGTGAAAAATTATCTAGAAGCGCCTAGCGTTAATTAGGGTCTGTTGACCTTTGCGGATTACAATTTGTTCAAACTAGGGGCGGTTTAATCGCGACGCGAGGTTTGTAACCTAGTGGACTAAGTAAAAACCGAGCAAAGCTTCCGCGTCCTGCTCACGCCCCTTACCTACATCCATGTAGGCAACAAAGAGTAAATCGCCCCTAGGCAGAACCCGAAGGGCAGCGCCTGTTTGGCATTGATGCTGCGTTATCGCCTATTTATGGGGAATAACCACACCACATAGGCTCTGCCTTGCCTAAATACCAAACAGACTGCTGCAAATTTAACCTTGAAAGGTCAACAGACCCTAGTCAATTACCATTAAGCTTCGGTACTCGTCGTAAGCAAATTGATCGGTCATACCGCTAATGTAGTCTTGAATTAACCGACAGCGATAATAAAATTCATAGGCGGCAAAATGATCGGGCTCTTCTTGCATCGCATTTATGGCATGCTGATAGCTACTTAAATGCTTTTTAGAGAGTTTTTTAACGAGTCTCGATTCTATTAATAAGCGGTTGTCGCCATGCAATGCACGTTTAAAGTCATCGCTACTCAAAAGCAGCAAAGGTTTATAACAATCGAGTAGGCCATTAATAATACGGTAGCCTTGCAGTTCGAGCTTTTCGACTTCTTTGTGCGAAAATACATGCTCAAGCGCGACTTGTTTGAGCGCTTGGGTTGCTGCATGCAGGTAGCTGCGATCTTCTAATAATGCATGGTTAAAGTCGCCATGATAAATTGGCTCTATGTTTTCAATAAAGCGTTTTGCGGCATGGTTTACTAGCGGGTGCAGTAATGACACGCGTAAATAAATAAAAAACTCACTATTAAAATTAAAGGGCTGTGCTTGTGCTCGTTCTATGGCGTAGTTTATAGCGTCGTCCACAAAGCTTTGGTGTTGAGTGTCGTTAAGAGCGAGGTTAATTAATGCTTTTTGATACTGCTTTTTTAGTTGCTCGCATAATAACTGTGTGGTGATAATGTCTTTTTCTACGGCGTCTTCTATGTCGGCAAGGCAATAAGAAATATCGTCAGCGGCTTCCATAATATAACTGGCAGGGTGACGGCAATAGGGCTCCATTTTCAGCTCAGTTTGCAGTGCTTCAACAAAGCTTTTTTCACTGTAGTAATACCCCACTTTTTTCATAATGTAGTTTTTATTTTGAGGAATATCTTGCTTCGCTAAACTAGCCGGACGGGTGTACTTTAAAATAGCGGCAGTTTGGCTATAGGTTAAATTTAGGCTCAGCAAAGAGTGAATAATGCGTATGCCTTGAGCGTTGCCTTCAAAGCTGCAAATATCTTGGGCTAAATGTTTAAAAATAACGCCAATGCTGCTGTTTGTGGTTTGGCAACGCTCAGGCGTAATGCTGGCTAAATTAGCATTAAACCAATTATTAATAGCCGCTTCGCCAAAGTGACCAAACGGCGGGTTACCTATATCGTGCATTAGGCAGGCCATTTCTACTAGGGTTTCTAGTGGGCGCTCTAAACCCGATAAACCATATTCTTTTTGTTGCTGGTAATTTAAATTGGCAAAGATGCGCTGCACAATAAAGCGGCCAACTTGCTGAACTTCTAATGAGTGAGTTAGGCGCGAACGCACAGCCGCGTTGCGCTCCAGCGGAAATACTTGGGTTTTTTGTTGCAGCCGACGAATGGCTGCACTATTAATAATTCGGCCACGATCGCTCTCAAGCGCCATTTGTAAATTGGCAGTGGTGCGCTGCATACGTGCAGGGGTTACTTTGCTACTGAAGTTGATCATGGTAATCCTTTTTTATGTGAATTAAGCACTTATTAAACGCACGATTATTTATTTTTAATAGTTTGCTTTAATTTATCAGCATGTATCATAAAGTAACAACTTGCTTTAGTATTATTTTTTATAAAATTAACATACATCTAGGTATTTAAAATGAAGTTGTGGATCACTAAGGTAATGTGTTTTTGCCTTTTATTGGGTGTGAATAGTGCGTTTGCCGCTAAAGAGCAAACGGTTGTTATGATCTCTATTGATGGCTTGCGTTGGGATTACATTGAAAAGCACGGTGCGCCTAATTTAAAAGCAATGGGTGAGCAAGGCGTAAGAGCGCAAAAAATGCAGCCTGTTTATCCTACTAAAACGTTTCCAAATCATATTTCGGTGATCACCGGTTTACTGCCAGTTAACCATGGCATTGTAGATAATAAGTTTTGTGACAAAGCGCGCAATAATGAATGCTACAGCATGGGGAAAGGACAAAAAGACAGTACCTGGGTACGCGGCACACCACTGTGGAATTTAGTTAAAATGCATGGGCTTAAATCGGCGGTATACTTTTGGCCTGAGTCGGATGCGCGCTTTAATGGTATGACGCCTGACTATTATTTTCACTACTCTAAACAAGGTGACTACCAAGACCGAATTGATCAAATCATTCAATGGTTAAGCTTACCTAAAGCACAGCGCCCGCGTTTTGTGGCAAGTTATTTTTCGTTAGTGGATAGCATGGGGCATGAATATGGCCCTGATGCGGTGCAAACGCGTGATGCCGTTAAACAGCTAGATGCGCTGATGGGGCAATTAAAAACCCGCTTGAGTAAGTTAGAGCAAGAGGTAAATCTGGTGATTGTGTCTGATCATGGTATGGCACAAGTTGAGCCTGAGCAGAGCATTGTTGTGAGCAGCTTACCTAAAGATGATAACTTTATGGTTGTAAATACCGGTCCTCGATTACTTATTTATACTAAAAGCGATGCTAAAAATGCAGATGTTGAGGCTTATAAAGCCCGTTTACAACATGCAGCAAAAGGACGCTACACGGTACTAACAGAGGAGCAGCTTGCAGGATATCACTATAATAAAGGCACTCGTGTGGGCGATATTGTGGTACAAACGACAGCGCCTGCGGTATTTAGCAGTAGTGCTAAAGTGCCTTACTTAGGAACGCATGGCTATGCCTATACCGATGATATGGCAGCGACATTTATTGCTACCGGGCCGGCGTTTAAAAAAGGGGTGAGCATTGAGCGAGTGAATAATTTAGATATTTACCCTGTGCTTGCTAAGGTGATGGGTTTAAAGCTAATGAGTAAAGTGGATAGCGATGGTGAAACCTTACTCCCTGCCATAAAACAGAAAATGATTAATCATTAAAAAAAGAGCGCCGAGGCGCTCCGCAAGGGAAACTTAATTGGTCAGCATGGATTATTAACCCATGTTTACATTGTTATTTAAGCTGAATTTTGAGAATACATTTATTATTCAGCATTGAGCTTATTTAAAGTTAGCGATACTGGTTTTTGTGTCGGTAACGGTACGAATGGCGTACGACTGATTGGTCACCCCAAATGGGATACCGTTTACGCTCCAGTTAGGGTTTGAGAAATAGTCGTACTGCGTTGCACTGCCAAATACAAATGGGTAGGCCATAATACTGGCAAATTCATTTTGTACACCGTGCCCCATACCATCAACGTATACACCACCGGCTGTATCGCCTTGCTTACGTGAATGCGCTAAACCTTGGTTATGACCAAGCTCATGAACAAAGGTTGTGGCTCCACAATCGATTGCGGTGATTGAGTACATGCGGCTGCTCATTGAGCTGTATAAATTACCATTTGTGCCTTGGCCAACCCATGCTAAGCCACATGAAATTAAACCGTTACCTGCACTTTGGCCTGTACCGAGTACGGCAACCATGTCGGCTTTCCAATCATTGCGTAAACCATCTACGTAACTACTATTTGTGACGGCATTTAACCAATCTTCAGAAGGGGTTACTGCATAGTCACCTAAATTTTGAGTCCCAACTAAACGTAGCGTAATGTCAACGCCATTTTGGCTGTATACCTGGTTACTAAAAGCAATAAGCTGATTAATTTTGGTATTGATATTACTGGTAGCTGCTGCAGATTGATCGGTATATAAAATACCAATATCAATGGTTTCTGCTGACACTGTGCTGGCCGCACATAGCGCCGTTGCAATAGCGGCTGTTGAAATTACTTTTTTCATTGTTGTATTTCCTTACTTTTTACGATTGCAGTGTTTACTGCTAGGTCTTGTTGCCTGCGTTGACAGGTTTGTTTAAAAAGAGGGCGTGTTTTCAGCACGAGGTGCAAATGGGTCTGTGTCATCCGCATTTTTTGGTGCAGGTTCACCAACCTGATGCTCTATATGTGTTTTATATAGGTCACGCTTAGCTGCAATCCAGCCATATTGACCTTTACTTTCAAAAACATAATTACCACTTGGGGCTGTAAATTGACCGTAAACCGCATCATTGCCAACGGTTAATATGGTGGTGTGCATTGCGCCATTGGCCCCAATAACCTGACCAACAATGCTTTTATCGCCGTTACTGGCATGGGTTACATTGGTTATTTCAGCGCTGTAGGTTTCTGCGGTTTGTGGTATTGCAAGGTCAAAATTATCACCCGTTTTGAGGGTTTTTAGCGCCGCTAGATCAAATTCTATGTAGGCTTCATTTTGTAAATCGGTTGGCAGTACTTTTGCCGCTTTAAGTATTTCTTTAGCCTTTGCTGAAGGTTTATTAATTGCGTCAAATGAGTTTGAAGGTACGTTTGATTCAATGTTAGCGGGTTTTGCTGCAATAGGGTCTTTACTCATATCAATGGGCGATGGGTTATGTGTTTTTTTTGCAAACTCAGAATCAACAGGAACGATATCAATAGCAATGGGCGCTTCTACCTCATCGGTTTTTTTCTGATCATTAAGCAGCGTATACAAGGCAAATACAGACAAAGGAATAGCGATAGTTAAAACAATGTAACGTTTCATCTGTTTCTCTTTTAGGTTAAATGGTGAACTAATTGTTAAGTTTTATCTTAAAAAAAGAATTAGATCAAATTTAAATTGTAATCATAAAGTGGTAATTGCTTTTTTTATAACTTATTGTAAGTATTTGCTTTACCTTTTTTAGGTATATTTTTTTGGTTTAATAGGATGGCTTTTTTGTAGTAATGGTGCACCCTGTGGCATGTTTTTGGGTACGTGTGTTTTTTAAATCACACCGATTTTGACAAGCAAAACTGACCAATAAAATTTTTTAGTAACGTGATCATTTTTCATTATTCAAAGGGCTAATTGCAAAGTATAAATAGGCAAAGTATGTTGTATCGTTAAACACCTATTAAAAGAGGGAATTATGGCAGGGACTGATCAGTTACTTAGTCGAATTATGGCAGGACTTGTTGCGGTCATTATTGGTTTTTCAAGTTCTATTGCATTGATTTATCAAGTGGTGATCACCTTAGGTGGTACACCTGAACTTGTGGCAAGCTGGATATTAATGCTGGGGCTAGTAATGGGCGGTACGTCTATTGTGCTGTCGTTTTATTATAAGGTGCCCATTTTAATTGCATGGTCGACCACCGGTGCAGCATTACTGATCTCAAGTGCCCAGGGCTACAGCTTACATGAAGCGATAGGCGCATTTATGCTATCAGCCTTATTGGTATTGGTATCTGGCATTACCGGTTGGTTTGAAAAAATCATGAACCGTATTCCCAGTGAACTGGCCTGTGCTATGTTAGCGGGGGTATTAGTCACATTTGGTATTGATGTGTTTAACTTTATGAACGACTTGCCATTAGTGATTGGTTTAATGGTGGTGGTGTACTTTATTGGCAAGCGCTTTTTTGCTCGGTTTGCAATGCTAAGTGTATTGTTAGCGGGTATATTTTTAGCCTGGTATATGGGAAATATCGATACCAGCACCGTGCAGTGGCAGGCAAGCAGCTTTGCTTATATTGCACCAAGCTTTAGTTTGCAGGCATTTATAAGTATTAGTATTCCTTTGTATATAGTAACTATGACTTCACAAAACTTACCCGGTTTCGCTATTTTAAAAGCGCATAACTATAAAGCGCCAATATCATCGTCATTAACTGTGACCGGGTTAATAAATTTAGTAACCGCGCCATTTGGCACTTATTCAATTAATTTAGCGGCCATTACGGCTGCTATTTGTATGAGCGAAGAGGCCGATAAAGACCCTGATAAGCGCTATTGGGCGAGCATTGCTGGTGGGATGTTTTACATTATTATGGCGCTGTGTGCTGCAATGCTAGTGGCGATTGTAGCAAGCCTGCCGCAAGCACTGGTATTGGCGTTAGCGGGTATTGCACTGTTTGGCACCATCGCTAATAGTTTGCAGCAGTCTTTGCACAGTCCTGAATATACAGAGGCGGCCATTATTACCTTTTTAGTTACGGCTTCTGATTTAACGTTATGGTCAGTCGGCTCTGCATGCTGGGGGATAATAGCAGGAGCACTCACGTTAATGGTGACACGTAAGAGCTAAGAGCAGATTTTAGGTGTTAGGTGCGGGGATCGGGTGTCGAGCAACGGGTTTGGTACTGTGCGCGCGAGGTAAACTCACGCCTACAGTCGATCACCGCACTTAGCTGATCTCTTGCTGATCGCTGACAGCTAAAACCTAACCGCTGCTGTCCCCGTTTTATAGCATTGGTTTTAACACATCAAACATGGCGTCTATGTGATCGTCACGGTCGTTAAGCGCTGCTATATAACGGTATTTTTCGCCGCCGGCTTCTTCAAAAATCTCTCGGTTTTCACCTTCCAATTCTTCAAGTGTTTCTAGGCAGTCGGCGCTAAAGGCTGGGCTGATAATAGCCACATCTTTAATTCCTTCGCCAGGTAAGCTCTCAAGAGTTGCATCTGTGTAAGGTTTTAACCATTCAGCTTTACCAAAACGGCTTTGGAAGGTGGTGATCACTTTGTTTTTATCTAGGCCTAGCTTTTCTACCACTAAACGGGTGGTTTGTTGGCATAGGCAGTGATAGGGGTCGCCATTATCTAAAAACTGTTTAGGCATACCATGATATGAAAACACCATTTTTTGTGGCATGCCGTGTTTTTCTAAATCTTCGCTAATGCTGTTAGCAAGCGACTCTAGGTAGGTTGGGTTTTTGTGATACCCATTTACAAAGTGTAGCTCTGGCACCCAGCGCCATTTTTTTAATACATTTGCCACGGCATCAAATGTTGAGCCTGTGGTTGGACTTGAATATTGTGGGTAAAGTGGTAACACAATAATGCGGGTTAAGCCTTTATCTCTGAGCTCTTCAAGGCCCGCTTCGATTGATGGATTACCATAGCGCATCGCCATAACCACTTCGGTGTTGGTATAGCCGTGCTGTTTTAATAAGGCATTTAATTTAATGCTTTGTTGGCGTGTAATGTGGGTCAGTGGTGAGCCATTTTCAGTCCATATGCTTTTATACAATTTAGCTGAGCGCTTTGGGCGTATACGCAAAATGATGCCATGCAGAATAAGCATCCACACAATACGCGGTATTTCTACGATACGAGGGTCTGACAAAAACTCACGTAAGTAAATACGCAATGCACTTGCTGTTGGGGCATCGGGGCTACCTAAGTTGGTCAGAAGTATTCCCGTTTTTTGGTTAAAACGCCCGTCGTGGGGATTGTCGGTAACGGCAGAAAATCGCGACACGTTGTGCTCCTTCAAGCAATGGATTTAGAGGTATCTATTTAGGCTTAGTATAACGAATAAAAGAGTATTTTAGATCAATCATTTAGCCATTTTAACCATAATTCTAAATGGGGTCGGCTTTTTAGCTTCGAGTTGTTGTAGCTTAACAATCGATTTCGTATTGAAAATATGTCCTTTAGGCAAAAGCATAATACCTGTATGGCTGTGCAGTGAGTTTGCCAATATCATATTTTCTTCGAGTTCTTGTGCGCTCATCACCTTTATTGAACCAATAGAGCTGTCAGAGGTAATGAGTTTAGCGTGGCTGGCTTCAAGTGCATCGACAATACGCGGATGATATAAGCTGCCACTGTTTGATTTAATACTATTGAGCGCAAATTGATGGCGTTGTTTTGTTGTCAGTAGCGGCTCACTTTGCTCGTAACCCTCCCAATAGTCACGAGCAACACTGAGCACCATAGCACCAATGGGAATATCGTTTTTAGCAAGTCCTTTGGGAATACCTTGGCCATTGTAGCGTTCGAATTGGTGGTAAATTGCATCAGACACATCGCTTAAATGAGTCGCAGGCATGAGCATTAATTGTGAAATACTTGGGTGGGTGTAAAACGTTTTTCTTTGAACTTCATTAAGCTCGTTAATGGGTTTGTTGTAAAGCTCAGGGTCCATAGCAAGTAAACCAATTTGAGCCAAATACCCCGCAATAGGCGCAAGTTCAATGCTTTTTTGCGATACGTTAAGGTAACGCGCTATTTGAGTACATGTACCGGCTATATTTTCTGCTCTTTTACCATCGAGATAAGGATTCGCATTGATAAAATTATAAAGCAGTTCAACAGTAGATTGGTGCTCTCGTTTTTCACTTTCATTAGCGACTTCAAGTTTTTTTAATACGCTTCTAATTTGTTTTGTCCGCTTTTCGACGAGTTGCTCTAGGTTAGTATTCAGCTCTTTTAATTGTTCATTTTGCTGATTTACATGGCGCTGTAAAATCTCATTTTGCTTTTTGAGTCTAAACTTTTCGACGCCTGATTGGATAACGCTAATTAAGTGATCGTTTTGCCAAGGCTTTTGCACGTAGGCGTGAATGCCTCCTTCATTAACAGCACTAATTGTTGACTCTAAATCAGAAAAACCAGTTAACAAAATACGCTGGCTATCGGGGGCAACTTTTCTTGCTTTAGCTAAAAACTCAGCACCGCTCATTAGTGGCATACGCATGTCGCTAATTACGACATCAAACTGTTTTTTTTGCATTTTTTCAAGTGCATCATGGCCACTGGTTGAAACACTCACATCAAATTTATACTGGCGTAAAAGTCGTACTAAAGATTTGAGTACATTAGCCTCATCATCCAGGCATAAAATGCTCGGCGGCTGTTCATTTAATTGCTCTAATACATCAATGTCCGTCATTTTTTTACCAATAAGATAGTGAGTTTTATAGCTAAATTTAGTCTAAGCTTTGGTTGTAAACAACTGATTTATTTAAGCCGTTTCCAAGTATACTATTTGAACAATACGCAAATCATTGTTGTTAGGATTAAATAAGGTAACGCTGTGTTGTAGTTTGCATCTATTTTTACTGTAATTCTCTGTAATTTAGATGAGTACTTATTTAAATAAAATCGAATCTAAGCAAAATCGAGAGTGTGACATAGCTTACTCAATTTGTTTGTTGGCATGTAATATGGTCAGTACGTCGTCAGTTAATGTGGGCTTTTTAGGTAACGTAATATAAAAAGCAGTGCCTTGGTTTAACTGGCTTTCAACTCGAATTTGGCCACTATGTTGCTCTATAATTGCTTTACTTATAGCTAGCCCTAACCCTGTGCCTTGGCCTATTGGTTTTGTAGTATAGAAAGGGTCAAAAATTTTATTTAATTTGTCCTCATCAATTCCACTGCCATTATCGGCAATAGTTATATAGGCATTTTTTTTATCGGCTTTAGTGGTAATACTGATGACACCGACTTTGTCGCAAATGGCTTGAGCGGCGTTAAAAAATAAATTTAAAAATACCTGAGAGAGCTGGGTCGAACGTCCTGTGATGATAACGGGTTCTGTGTCGTAGTGTTTTTCAACGTTGGCGTTGTATTTAATTTCATTCCAAGCAACACGTAATGTATTATCAATGAGCTCGGTTATATCAATATCGCCAATTTGGGTTTGATCCGGATGAGCAAATTGCCTTAATCCTTGAACAATCTCCTTAACACGATCAGCCCCTTCAGTCATTTCAGCAATGATATCGCTTGAGTCTGTTTCTAATTCATCAAATTGATAATGTTGCAGCGTATCTGCTAATGGTTGCTGCGCTATGGCTTTTTCAGCTTTGAGTGCGTTAATTAAATGACTAAATTGCTCAAGGTTGTAAGCCAAATTTTGGATATTACTGACAATGTAGCTTAAAGGGTTGTTTATTTCGTGTGCAACGCCTGCCGCCATTTGCCCTAACGAAGCCATTTTTTCAGAGTTGATTAACACTTGTTCAATGTTACTTTGTTTTTCTTCCATTTCTTTTTGTTTAACAAGTAAATTTCGTTTTTCAAATTGTGAAATTGTATTCCCTGCAAAGCTGACAAAGCGTTGCATTAAAGTAATATCGTGCTGATTAAATGCGCCAATTGTTTCTGAAAAAATATAGAGCTGGTAGCTTTCTGTACTGGTACTTACTGGGGTGGTGAGCATTGCATGCTGCGAATGCCAAAAAGGATCAGTTACTTGCCAATCAGGAAGTTGGTGTAAGTTAAATACATTTTTAATGTTTCTATTGGGTTTATTTAGTGCTTTGAGTTGGGTAATTATTTCATCACTTTGTGGGTGCGATGCTGTAATTAACGTCGTGGTTTCATTGCTGGGGTTTATTTTAATTAAAATAGCCGCAGAAAAAGCAATGGCTTGATGCAAAATATCAAAAAACTCAGTGAGTAAGGTTTCAGTTTTGTCGTTCTTTAAAATGGCATCTAAGCCATTTAAGATCAGGCTATTAAAGGCACGGTTTTCTTCAAGTGCTAAATTATGAACTTGTAATAAGTGTAGCTTTTCTAACAGTATTTCATTGCTACTCATTCAGGGCCACCAAAGATTTCGCATGAAATCATTAAATTACCATGTTTACTTGTTGAATCGCTGAATGTGCCGAGCTCCCCAAAAGTAAAGCCCATAATAAATGGGGTGTTGGGTAGTTGTGCTGCAATAGACTCTTTTACTTCTTGCATGGCGTCTTTAATTGACAGCATACAGCCTCCGCAAAAAATAATAATAGCGCCGGTAATATTTTTTATGGCATGGAGTTCTGCCAATTTAGTTAATGAGGTGACAACCATATCACCTCGTTTAATTAGTTGCTCTGGGCTTCCCGAAGCTAAATAAATAGTATCGCCAACGCTTAAATTTGAAAATAATTCTAGCGTGCCATTTTCAGCTACCGCTGGATGACTTAACAGTAATCGAGGGATTTCATCATTTAAAGAAAGGGCGCTTGCCAATGGGGTCATTGTTGATTGAGCAAGAATATTTCCTGAAGTTAAGGCGTTTAAACCTATGTTTTTTCGCCACTGATTATAAACATCAAAGGCGGGCTGGTTATCAATTGTTTTTAATAAACGACCATCAACGTCTGTCACTGTACCTTGCTGGTCGGTTTTATCGTAGCCTGAACTATAAAAGCCGAATGTTTCTACACTGGGGTATAACACCGCAATAATAAAGCCTTGTTGGTATACATTACCCGTATCGCTAAAGCACCATTTTGCTGAGATGTCGTTGTCGGCACAACTTCCTCCAAAAACAGGTATACGCTGCCCGATAGCATCTTGAATTCCCTGCAAAACCAGCTCCTCATTACCTGGGACTTGAAAGCACCAGACCATTTTTGGGGCGAGGCCTGCTTGGCCTGCATTAGCAATGGCTTTAAGTACAGTTTGAGCGGCATTTTCTCTTAGGTTATCGGTTGCATTACAACTAGCAACACCATAATGCCCATTTGAGTCTATAATCGAAAATAAACTAATACTTTGCTCATTTAATGATAGGGTTTGGTCGGTTGATGACCCAAGACACGAAGAGATGATTAAACAATTGTGAGTGTTTTTTAAAAAGCCTGGCTGGTTATTAAAAAGGTATTTAATGGTATCGGTTGTAGCAAACCCAAGCAGTAAATCTGGGCTGTTGTTCGTAAACTGACTAACAGGTTGGATAAATTTATCTATATCGCTGCCGTGAGTATGAAAAGTATCAATGGCGAACATAGATGCCCCTTGGTAATAACAATAGCCACAACCGTGGATGTTTTAATTATTAATAATCGCTTAGAATTTATTCTAGACTATATATTAAATAGAATGAATTTAGCTGCTAATTATTAGTCGATATCACCTTTGCCCACGAGTTTTATTTGTCGTGCTGCGTTTAAATTTATGTTAGCGTTGCGTTAAAATCAAGCTAATGATATTGACATTTTCAGCCCCGGTAAAGCTGAATAAGGTTGCTAATTACTTATATCCTCATCAGTGTATAGAAACACTGGATTAATTTAGGAGGCCTAAAAGGGCACTCATTAGCTGAGCGAGGTAATTATAGCTACGAGTAAATAACTTTATTGCTTATGTGTTTAGGCACAACATGCTGATGTGAATTTATTTAAATCATTAAGTAACGATACATGGATGAGCTGTGTGAACAATTTACTAGGCACAAGTAAAACTCATTTGAGGTATAAATAGTGGCTTTGCGAATTTTATTGGTAGACGATGAACTTAATGTATTGAAATCTTTAAAGCGAGTACTTGTTCGTTCTGGTTATGATGTAATAACAGCATCCAGTGGTTTTGAGGCACTTGAAATATTAGCGGCTAATCAAGTTGAGATAATTATTACTGACTTTAGAATGCCAGAAATGAACGGCGCTGATTTATTACGCCAAGTTAAAATTAATTGGCCCGATTGCGTAAATTTAGTGCTCAGCGGGTATGCTGATTTTAAGTCTGTGGTTGAGTTATTAAATCAGGGATTGGTATTTCGTTTTTTAGAAAAGCCATGGGTCGATAGTGAGTTACTTGAGAACATTAGCGAAGCAAAAGTTAAATATGAACAGCGCCGAGCTAAAAGAGTAAGAGATCAGTTATTAATGGGCAGTATGTCTGGCCTAATAGAGATAGACAATAACGGAATTATTAATCGTTTTAATGCACCTGCCGCTGAAATCATTCCTGATATTCATCTATATGAAAACAAACATCTCGCCTATTTAGATACAGCTCAACACAAAGCGGTAAGTCAGTCGTTTATTGACAAGCAAAGCAGTACACTTTTTATTAATTATGCACGCGCCTCTGATCTAGCGAAAAGCGAAGAAGTTATGATAGAGCGTTGTTTAAATGATGATGCTTTCCAACTTTTGAAGCTATCAATTAACTCAAATAGTATGAGTAATATTTTTCAACTTAGCAGAACACCATCAGTGGTGACTAACGAGTCTGATTTTTATCATCATTTAGCCCTGTGTGAAGCGAATAAAGAATGTTATGCCCTCGTTTATATAGGTATTTCGCAATTTCAATTAATTAATGATTTGCTAGGGGGCGAAGATGGCAGCCACCTTATAAAATTGGTTCTGGAGGTGCTAAAAGGCGTATCAGAAAGAGCGATCAAAGTTCTTCATAAGAGCGCCGATAGGTTTGTATTATTTGTTCCTGAAATTAAATCTGATAGTGAAATTTTAACCGTTCTAAATAAGGCGATGAATGATCTGAAAAAAGCACTTCCTAGTAAATATACCGATGCCCACGTGCAGCTTTATGGTGTGTATGGTTTGTTTCCTGAGGATAGTTTAGAGGGAAAAGAGCTCGTTAATCAAATGCAGTTGACGATGAATTACCAAGTAGGTGATCAGCAGCGTATTTGTTCTCGCTTTGACCCTCAGTTGGTCGCAGATTATAAAAAGAACTTTGAGTTAAGCCGTTTATTATTAACAGCGGTAAATAAAGATGAACTGTCATTACGTTTTCAACCAAAAGTTGATACTAAAACAGGGCTAGTACTTAGTGCTGAGGTGCTTATTCGCTGGTATGAGCCAACTAAATATGGCTGGGTTCCCCCTGCACATTTTATCCCGATTGCTGAATGCGATGGTCAAATTATATCAATAGGGCGCTGGGTTATCTCTCAAAGTTGTAAAATACTAAAATATTGGGCAGAGAACAATACAGGCGTGCGTGTATTGGCAATTAACTTATCTGCTAGACAATTAAAAGATGATCCGGACTGGATTGACTACATGAACGAGTGCTTAAATCGCGATAATTTAGAGCCATCACAGTTGATTTTTGAGCTAACAGAAACCTATTTAATAGAAGATTTTGCTACCTGCGAACAGCAATTAATAAGACTAAGGGCTTTGGGGTTTAGGCTATTGATTGATGACTTTGGCGTGGGTTATTCATCACTTGGCTACCTTTCTAAGCTGCCAGTAGATGGCGTTAAATTGGATAAAGCGCTGATTACTGATATTGAATCGTCTTTAGCAATGCAAAGTATGATTCGTAATATTACGCGTATGTCACATGATCTAAATCTTAAAGTTGTTGCTGAGGGAGTAGAGACTGCCTTTGAATGCGAAATGATTAAAAAATTAGGCTGTGACTACATACAAGGCTATTACTATAGTGAGCCTTTAGAGCAGGATGATTTTTGTAATTACTTAAGCCATTTCAATTCTCAAGGTGCGCAATGAGTTCGATAGCGGTCGTCATATTAGACGATGATGCTTTTTTATTAAAAGTATTACAAAGGACTATTCATCGAGCCTATCCAGAGGTTGATATAATGACAACCTCTGATATTGATGAATTTTGGCAGCTGCTAAACACTAAGCAAGACTTAGATTTAGTATTAAGTGATTATTTAATGCCGCAAATGAATGGATTGGATGTTTTAGAGCAATGCTCTTCACAAAACCCCTATCCAGTCAGAGCATTACTTACTGGTGATATGACATTGAGCACCATGATGCGACAACCTAATGTTGTGCATGCTTACCTTGCTAAACCGTTTAATGAGGCAGACATAACCGCACTTTTTAACAATGTGGCGGCGTTAAAGTCGTTACCCTTTGCTTTTAATGTGCGCAGGCAGTTAGGGGCTATGATCAGCTTTCCTGTTTATCCTCTTATTTTGAAAGAACTCAGGGAGTTAGTACAAAGCGATGAATTTGATTTACACGACATTGCCCATGTTGTTTCTCAAGAGCCAATAATAACTGCTAAATTGTTGCAACTTGCAAACTCATCTTATCTTGGGTTTGTAAGGCCAACATCGTCAATTGATGAAGCTGTGTCGAGGCTCGGAACAACGATATTAATGGCTATCACCACTTCTTTATTAGTTGCCAAAAATTTTGAATCGTCTATTCCTTCGGCTATCCATGAGAAACAATTGGATATAGCGGCGAATTACGCTAGTTGTGTTAAGCGTTTTGCTAAGCAGGCAGGTTTTAACTTACATGATCAAGAACTATTATTTTCAGTGGCATTATTGAGTTTTGTTGGCAAAATTATTTTGCTGTCTCAAGGGGAAAGTGAAGCGTCTTTTGAGCATGAAAAAGCCGTGAGTGATGAATATGCTAGTTCTAACTTTATTTCGGCCTATGTTTTAAAGTTATGGGGATACGACACGAAAATGTGTAGCTTATTAATGAGTTGCCATGATTTAGCCGCCACTGATGATAATGAGTTAATTCCGCTTAATCATACGTTATTTATTGTTAGGCAAATTCTTTTTGATAAACACTCCCCCATGCAGTTACGCGCATACTGTGACTCAAAAGGTGTAGACCCTATACTTTGCCATCTAATTAGTGAATTTGATTGGCATAGTTATACCTCTTAAATAGGCCTGTACAAAATATTGTTTAAAAATGGACAGTACTACATAACTAGCTATGTATAGTTTTTTCTGAGTACCCTTTCTTACCTTTATTACCTACTTTAGTCTTATAAAAACCGCATGAAACCTCATTTGAAGTGTATTTTTTGCTCATTGCAGAGTGAAAAATATACAAAGCCGTTATTTTCACTAATTATGAATAAAACCTCATTGTTAACATTGTATTAACTTTGGGTGCTGTGATATTAAATTGCTACTTTGGTTGTATTTTGAGCTTTTATAGGTGTTATTTTCCTGTTTTTAAAGTTATTTGCATTCTTATGCTAATTTTATCAAGTTTTTTGTTTCTTTTTGTTTGTGTATGTTGCTAGGATGTTGGCAATGGGGTACAGGAATATACCCCACACACATTATAAGAATACACAAAACAGGGTCATCATTATGTCAACATATAGTTTAAACACCTTGGCTGTAGCGGTTGCTTTTGCTTTCAGTGCGCCAAGTATGGTTAATGCACAAGAAGCGCCTGCTAAAGCTGAAAAAAATATCGAACAAATATCTGTGTTAGGGTCGCGAGTTTCTAACCGAACAGCAACAGAGTCGTCATCACCTATTGATTTAATTGACGCGGATGATTTAAACAAAGGCGGCTTTACCGAGCTTGGGCAAAGCTTACAAGCGACAGCGCCATCGTTTAACTTTTCTCGTACACAAGTTTCTGACGGTTCCGATTTATTTCGCCCAGCAACATTACGCGGTTTACAGCCAGATCAAACGCTGGTTTTAGTCAACGGTAAGCGCCGCCATAATCAATCTATTTTTGGTTTAACTAGTACCGTGGGCGGTGGCTCAGCGGGGACTGATATGAATGCGATCCCGCTTATTGCCTTAAAAGGAGTTGAGGTTTTACGTGATGGTGCGGCGGCGCAGTACGGCTCAGATGCGATTGCGGGGGTTATCAATTTATCACTTAATAACTCAACAGATTTAACCACAGGTTATGTGCAATACGGTGAAACGGCAGAAGGCGATGGGGAAACAATTTCTGCAGGTTTAAATCGTGGTTTTGAACTAGGCAACGAAGGTGGATTTATTAATTTATCGCTTGAGTATCGCGATGCAGATAAAACCAATCGTGCCGAGCGAGATACCGGTGGTTCACTTAATGTCGCACCAGGTACTTTATCGGACGAAGTTCGTTGGGGACAAGGTAATGCAGAGAGTGAATTTACTTCGGTATTTTACAATATGGCATTGCCAATGAGTGAGGGCGAGCTTTACTCATTTGGTGGCTATTCTGAGCGTACTGCACTAGGTAACGGCTTTTATCGTAACTTTAACGAAGCATCTAAAAACGTGATTCAAGTCTATAGCGATGGATTTTTACCGCAAATAGACAATGAAGCACAGGATATTTCTGTTTCAATCGGTTTTAGAGGTGATATTAACTCTGATTGGAATTACGATGTATCGGCGGTATATGGTGAAAATCAATACGACTTTACCTCACGCAATACATTAAATGCCTCTTATGCTGCTGAGTACTTATTTAATAACCCAGGTGCAAGTGATGCCGATATTGCTGCTAATGCAGGGCCAACTGAGGGGTATTCGGGTGGCTTTAGGTTTGACCAAACAACATTCAACGCGGATGTGAACGGGATTGTTGATATTGGCCGCAGTGAGCCTGTGTACGTGTCAATTGGTGCTGAATACCGTAAAGAAAACTATGAAATTGTACCCGGTGAAGAAGCCTCATACGCGTGTGGCACTGCTAACACAGATACTTCATACCCATCAGTGAACGATCCGAATCAATTTGCACAATGTGGTTTTCAAGCCTACAACGGCCTTCGCCCTGAAGCATCAAATAAAAGTGATCGCGATAGCTACGCCGTTTATATTGACGCAGAAACTATGGTTACCGATGCGTGGAATGTTAGCGGTGCACTTCGTTACGAAGATTTCTCTAATGCGGGTGACGACATAATTGGTAAAGTAGCCACGCGTTATGAATTTAACGATGATTTTGCGGTACGTGGTGCGTTATCAACGGGTTTTAGAGCGCCATCATTACAGCAAAGCGGTTACACTGCGTTTACCACTAACTTAGGTTCTGACGGCACGTTAAGCCAGTCGTTTACAGCAACAACGGGCTCAGCATTTCCAGCTGCATTAGGCGTTGATAACTTAAAGCTTGAAACATCAACGAACTACAGTGCAGGCTTTGTTTATGATGTGACGAGTGATTTATCGTTAACGGTGGATTTTTACCGTGTAGAAATTGAAGACCGTATTACACTGGGCAGCTTGTTATCGGCTGATGATGTGGCATTTAGTCCTGATGCAGTTGCCGCGCTACAGGCAACGGGGGCAGTACAAGCGAATTACTTTTCAAACTCAGTGAATTCGACAACGCAGGGTGTTGACATTATTGCGTCCTATCGCACCGATTTATATGAGGGTAATTTCTCTGCTACGTTTGCCGGTAATTTAAACGAAACTAAAATTGACAGTGTTAATGCAGCACCGGGTATTCCTGAAAATGTAGCACTTGATGATATTCAAAGTAGTTTTTTAACTGATGGGCAGCCGGGCGAACGTGCAACGTTAACGTTTGATTATGAGCGTGACGCGTATAGCTCAATGATCCGCTTTAATTACTTTGGCGAAACCGATGTGAAGTACTTTGGTAATGACCATATTGAACTTGCAACAGATGGCTCATTTAAAGCAACCAGTACGGTAGAATCAGCCGTATTAGTGGATTTAAATGTAAGTTATCAAATTAACGATATGTTTGCTCTATCGGTAGGTGCAGACAATGTATTTGATGAAACACCGGATGAATTAGGCGATGATGAAGTATTAAACGCTATTTCAAATGGGGCATTTAAATATCCGTTACGAGCCGTACCCTATGGCTTTGATGGTCGTACTTACTACGCAAAAGTAAGCTTTAGTTTTTAATTTTTAGGTTAAGTTAAACCAGCAAAGGCGCCGTTTATAAAGGCGCTTTTTTTATGGCTAAAATATATTTAAAACAGCATTAAAAATGATTGCATGCTTGAAAATTAAGCATACAATCGCCATCAATAACACAGTGGGATATATATCCCTCGTTATACTCATTTTATTAATAGGAAAAAATAAATGGCGAAAAAAAGCAAAGCAAAAGCGGTTAACAAATCCGCAGTAGACACTGGGCGCGGTGTGATAAAACACAACGCATTGGCAGCACTGGTAACCTCTAAAGTATTTAAACCGCAAGTGGTTAAAGCCAAAAAAGGCAAAGGCTCGTTTAAACGCAGTAACAAACATGCAGGACAAGAGTCCTATTTAATCGCGGCTTAAATAGCACCGATCAAATAGGGCTTTTGTTGCGAGTTAGCTAAGTGTTTGCTGAAATAAGGCGGGCTTCGGGCTTCGAGTCACGAGCAGCGAACACAACCTAGCGCCTAGTTACTTCCCTAGAACCTAGCGCCTTTAGCCTTCTCTTTCAGCGCAGCGTCTCATAACCTCTTTGTGAATAAATCACTTAAAACATGTTTGCACAATGAGAAGTGAGTGAGGGTTAATGAGAAAATATAAAAACAGGAATGCTCTTCCCGTAGCTCTTAGCCCGACACCCATCTCTTATTTACCCGTGTATTATCGATTTAGAATTCGCCAAATAAGAAGCATGGTTGCTTAGTGTTTGCGAAGGGTTTTCACCAAATAATTGGGTGTAATCTTTAGTAAATTGCCCTGCATGCCAAAATCCCCAATTGGCTGCGATGACAGAAATTGGCTTATCTTGTTTTGCTAATTTTAGTTCTCTTCTGACGTTATTTAATCGGGTTAAACGTAAAAATCGCAGCGGATTAATCCCTAAAATACTTTCAAAACTGTATTGTAGCGTGCGCCTGCTAACAAAAGTGAGCTCACATAGCTGAGTAATGGTCACGCTACTTTGTGGGTTTGCATTTACATACTCTTTAACTTTATCAACCACCGCTTTTCGGTGTTTATAACTGGGAGCGATACGTTGACACGGAGTTTGTTCGTTTAGTAAATGTAATGCCAACATATTAAGCATGTCTTGCTGTAAATCGGCATTTAGGCCAAAAGCGTTACTGCTAACCATACTGTTTATTATACCCCGGGCACTTTTTAACATGGCGTTGCTTGTTGTATGTCGCTCAGTACCTGAAGAGGTTATATTTTTCAAGTATATCCCTTGTATCTGAGCCATATGTTCTAACGATTGCGTGTCTATTACTAAACCATAAATATTAAACTGCTCAGGTGTAATAAGCTCAAAGTTACTCTCACTGGTTCGACACATAAATTGATTACTTGCCACATTTAAGCCATTAATTTTGCTCTGCTGAGACTGCTTTGGGATCCCAAGCCAAATAGATTGCGGCGCTATTGCACATTGTTGGTGAAGAGCACGCTCTGTGTATTCTTCAAATGCATGAATATTAGAATAATCCACGCTCTCTATACGCCCAAAAAATCGCCCTTCACTGAGCTGATCATATTTTTGCTGCCACTGCGTTAGGTTATTCGCTTGCTCATCTATATCTTGGGTATGCACCATGCTCTTTTGTGGTGCGCTAGCTAAATCTTGCTGCGTCATAATGGAGTTACTCTTTGCTTTTTTTATTTTTATTAAGATTAAGTTACCACCAGTAACTATAGTTAACTATATGAAATAAAGCCAAAAATGATGATTTGCCAAAATTCGATAGTGTCTTGGTACGAATTAAGCTCTCTTGAAACTAAACAAAATTGATTTATAGCTTATAGGTCAGCAAAACCTGTACCAAGGTTTGAACTAGTTGTTATGTGGAGTAGATCATGGGGCAAAGGTACCGATATACGTTAGGCACGCAGGTGTACAATTTTAAAAACTTGGCTGAAGTAATGGCAAAGGCTACCCCTGGGCGATCGGGCGATCGTCTTGCAGGAGTGATAGCAGGCTCAGCACAAGAGCGAGCTGTGGCGCAAATGACACTGGCAGATATTCCGCTTAAAACGTTTTTAAATGAGGCGCTGATTGCCTATGAAGACGATGAGATAACCCGCTTAATTATGGACGATCACGACACCAATGCATTTATGGCGATTGCTCATTTAACCGTA
The DNA here is from genome assembly GCF_018732205.1 of Pseudoalteromonas sp. SiA1. Taxonomy (NCBI): domain Bacteria; kingdom Pseudomonadati; phylum Pseudomonadota; class Gammaproteobacteria; order Alteromonadales; family Pseudoalteromonadaceae; genus Pseudoalteromonas; species Pseudoalteromonas sp. SiA1. The sequence continues at coordinate 407,309 of NZ_CP076085.1, forward strand.
GGCGATTTTCGTAACTGGTTATTAAGTGACTTTGCAACTCCCGCTGTGTTGGCAAGTGTTAGGCAAGGGATCACCCCTGAAATGGCTGCGGCTGTAAGCAAAATAATGCGAAATCAGGATCTTATTTTAATTGCTAAAAAATGCCATGTAACCAGTGCGTTTAGAAATACCATTGGCTTACCAGGGCACTTATCCACGCGATTGCAACCTAACCACCCTACGGATGATATTAACGGTATTGCCGCCTGTATTTTAGATGGGCTTTTGTACGGTAATGGTGATGCGGTAATAGGTATAAACCCTGCAACCGATAACGTAGCGCAGGCCATTAAGTTGATGACATTGATGGATGAGGTGATTCAAAAATATGAAATTCCTACCCAAAGCTGCGTCCTTACTCATGTTACTAACACGATTGAATGCATTGAAGCAGGAGCGCCGGTTGATTTAGTGTTTCAGTCTATTGGTGGAACAGAAGCAACCAACTCGAGCTTTGGTTTTAATTTAAATACCTTAGCTGAGGCACAAGATGCCGCACTGAGTTTAAAGCGCGGAACTGTAGGCGATAATGTGATGTATTTTGAAACGGGGCAGGGCAGTTCGCTTTCGGCTAACGCACATCATGGGCTTGATCAACAAACCTGCGAAACCCGTGCTTATGCCGTTGCACGAAAATTTAATCCGCTACTAGTTAATACCGTGGTGGGCTTTATTGGTCCTGAATATTTGTTTGATGGTAAAGAAATTACTCGCGCAGGGCTTGAAGATCATTTTTGTGCCAAGTTATTGGGTATTCCGATGGGCTGCGACGTGTGTTACACCAATCATGCCGAGGCCGACCAAAATGATATGGATAACTTACTTACGCTACTTGGGGTCGCAGGGTGCTCGTTTGTGATGGGCATTCCGGGCTCTGATGACATTATGCTTAATTACCAAACCACCTCATTTCATGATGCGTTATACGTGCGCCGAGTACTGGGCGCACGCCCCGCGCCAGAGTTTGAAAAGTGGCTTACTGATATGAACATTATGCGCAACAGTCACGATATTATTTTATCTGATACGTTACCTGCCGCTTTTGCTAAACCACTGAATGCGATTAAAGGGGGCTGAGTATGAAATCAAATTTTAACGCAACGTCTGTTACAAACAACAGCGATAATACACATAAAAATAATGGCAACGTGGTGCATAACCCATGGCGCGATTTACGCCGTTTTACTGATGCACGGATTGGCCTTGGCCGCGCAGGAATAAGCTTACCGACCAGTGAAATGCTGGCGTTTCAATTATCCCATGCACAAGCGCGTGATGCGGTGAACTTTCCGCTCGATATTAATGCAATAACCAAACAGCTTAGCAAACTCAGTGCTGAGAAACAGCTGGCTGCTCCTTTGCGCTTACATAGCCAGGCTGTTGACCGAATGACGTATTTACAACGCCCCGATTTAGGACGCAGGTTAGATGAAAACGGCCGACAAACCCTACTTAATTTCACCGCTGGGCAGCAAAACACGGCTGCAAAATATGATTTAGCCATCGTTGTGGTTGATGGCTTATCGTCGCTAGCGGTGCAAAAAAATGCTTATCCTTTTATTAATGAATTATTAGCGCAGCTAGGTGATAACAGTGAGTTAAACATTGCGCCTTTTAGTGTGGTTGAGCAAGGTCGGGTGGCGATTGGTGACGACATTGGAGAGCTTTTAAATGCACAAGTAGTCATGGTGTTAATTGGTGAGCGACCAGGGCTTAGCTCGCCCGATAGCCTTGGTTTATATTTAACTTGGGCACCTAAAACAGGTCTTAACGATGCCTGTCGCAATTGTATTTCAAATATTCGCCCTGCGGGCTTGCCTTACTGTGAGGCTGCAAGGCGTGCAGTTTATTTATTACGTGAGGCAAAAAAATTAAAACTAACAGGAGTGAACTTAAAAGATCGTACACAGGATGATGTGATTGAGCATCAACAATCGAGCAGTCATTTTTTAAATGCGGAATAACGGTAACTAAAAATAAAAAATCGATAAAGAGGATGTTATGTCTACTAATAATTCAGAGTACTTAGCAAAAAGGCAACTTAAAAGTGGCACTGCGGGTTGGTTATTACTGGCGGGGTTAGGGGTATCGTATGTGATTTCAGGAGACTTTGCTGGGTGGAACTTTGGTATTGCAGAAGCAGGCTGGGGCGGCTTTGCCATAGCGGCAGTATTAATGGCTATTATGTATCTCACCTTAGTGTTATCGCTGGCTGAAATGTCGGCTGCTATTCCCGCTGCGGGAGGAGGGTATAGCTTTGCTCGCCAAGCAATGGGGCCAACGGGGGGTTATTTAACCGGCCTTGCGGTATTAATTGAATATGCGTTAGCACCGGCTGCTATTGTTATTTTTATTGGCTCTGCGGTGGAGGCGTTAACGGGGTTTAATGGCCCTTGGGTTTATGCGCTCTTTTACTTGGTGTTTGTGGGTATTCACTTAGCTGGGGTTGGTGAAGCGCTAAAAGTAATGATGGTAATAAGCGGTTTGGCGGTACTTGCCATTGTTGCCACCGCTGTGGTGTTAATCACCAATTTTGATGCGACAAATTTATTTGATATTGCCGTAACCGATGCTGCTGGCGCGAGTGAATTTTTACCTCTGGGTTGGTATGGTGTATGGGCAGCATTACCTTTTGCTATGTGGTTATTTTTAGCGGTTGAAGGGGTACCATTGGCGGCAGAAGAGGCAAAAGATCCGGCGAAAGATGTGCCTAAAGGCATTATTGGCGCTATGGTGTTTTTATTGTTTACCGCGTTATTAGTGGTTGTATTAGTACCCGGGGCAGCAGGTGCAACAGCAATGGGCGCAAGTGCAGTTCCGCTGGTGGATGCGTTAAATGCGACGGGCAATAACGATTTAGCAACCGTGGTTAATATATTAGGGCTAGCAGGGCTGGTGGCTTCATTTTTCTCTATTATTTATGGTTATAGTCGATTGGTGTTTGCGTTGTCGCGTGCGGGATATTTACCTCGTTCGTTATCAATTACTACCGCGCGTAAAGTGCCCGCACGAGCGCTTATTGTACCTGCTGTATTTGGTTTTTTAGCTTCACTGAGTGGTGAGGGCGATTTAATGTTAGCTATGGCGGTGGTTGGTGCAACCGTATCGTATGCGTTAATGGCGCTAAGTCATATTTTACTGCGCTATAAGCAGCCAGATTTACCTCGTCCTTATAAAACGCCTGGCGGGACTGTGACTTCAAGTATTGCATTGTGCTTATCGTTGATTGCACTGACCGGTGTGTACGCCTTTGATCCCCGTGCTTTTTTATACACTATGGTGTTATTTATAGTGGGAGCTGCGTATTACTTTGGCTTTAGTTCTAAACATTTAGTGGCCAAAAGTGCAGATGAAGAGTTTGCTATGCTAGCCGATGCAGAGGCCGGTTTAAACATCCCCATAAGTGAGAGTTAATTTTACTTTATAAATACAGACTTAATAGTGGCGCGGTAGGTTTTAAACCTATCGCGCCTTTTTATTATTTAACTAGCATCCAGATACCGGCTGCTATCATAAATAGGTTTTCGGTTAGTGAAATAAAGCCAAGCGGTACATTGCTATCGCCGCCAACACAGGCACATTTAAGTTCGCGTTTGTCTATATACACGGCTTTAATAACGGATATTGCGCCGACACTACCAATAAACAAAGAGATAGGTGCAACCAAGTAAACTGGAAGTGATGCAATCATGGCCACGCCAACAAAAGCTTCTAAAAATGGGTAAACATAGGCATAGGGGATCACTTTCATGGCGAGTAAATCGTAAGTGATAAAGGAATTTGAAAAACTGTTTAAATCTTGCAGCTTTTGAATGGCCAGTACCGCCATGGTTAACGCAACAAATAACTCAAGTGTATACATGCTTAGCCCTGCACCACTTAACGAAAAGGCTAAACTGAGCAGCAAGGTAACCGCGAAAATAGCAATGACCGGCGTATACGTTGTGCCTTGTTGGCCTGCAGGGGATTTATTAAAGTATTCTCTGAGTTCATCATACCCACCGATACGCTCATCATCTATAAATGTTTGTGGTGTTGTTTTTACATCGTATTTTTGTTTGAAGGTATCGGTATCGGCTCTTGAAGTGAGTAAATGATCGTCTACTTCAAAGCCTTGACGTTCAAGTAAATCTTTAGATTTTAAACCAAATGGGCAAATATGTTCATCGGTTGCCATTCTATACAATTGGGCTGACTTGGCCATATTTTACTCCTGTATATTTATACCAATTTGCAATAATACTTAATCATTTTGAGGGGGCAGATTAGACGCTAACAGCGTTAAAAACGTCTCATTTAGAACAACTCAATAACGAAATTTTTTGCCTTGCTATCGACACGATTTTCCTCCCTCAAAATAGCTCAGTTAATTAAGCGAATTGGTATTAGAGGGGTTAACTGAGTTATATAACCTTGAAAGATCAACAGACCCTAAGTGTAAAATTTACAACATGTGCCGTTTTATTGTTAATAAACTCAGTGGTACAGGCTATGCGTTCAAAAATCAGGCCGCTTTTAATGCTTTAAGCGCTGAAGGGGGACTTGCAGCGCGTGCCAGCTAATTAATTATAAAGCTATAGGAGGGGCTGTTGAATCTCTGACAACCAGTTCTGGTGTGTATAGTTTAATAATATCGCGGTCATTGCCATTACGAATTTGCGCTATCAGTAAGCTGGCTGCATCTTCAGCAATTTTATTATTTGGCTGATGCGCTGTAGTGAGCTTTGGCCATGTTTGGCGTGAGAATGGGCTATCCTCAAACCCTGTAATAGAAAGCTCGCTGGGTATATCAATGTTCATTAATCTGGCTGCAAATAACGCACCGGCGGCGATTTCATCGTTACATGAGACGATAGCGGTTGGCCTGTTTTGTTGAGTAATGAGTGTTTTAGCACCCTCAACCCCGGATTCAAATGAGTATTCGCCATCAATAATTAAGCTAGGGTCTATAGTAATGTCGTATTGTTTTAAAGCCGCTTTGTAGCCCTCTAAGCGCTCTTTGGTGGAGTTATGTTCGCTGCCCCCAGCTAAAAAGCCAATGCGTGTGTGGCCATTATTTATAAGGTGTTCGGTAATTGATTTAGAGGCGAGGTTATCGTCAATCATAATACAGGGCGTTAATGTATCGGGCGCGTCGTGTCCTGATAAAATACGCACAACTTTTAGGTCAAGCTGTGTCAGCTTTTCAACAAAATGTGGCATCTCTGAAAATGGCGGCGTGAGTAAAATACCGGCAATTCGGGTGCGTTTTATCATGCTGGTTATTTCGTCAATAATATGTGCTTCTTTGGCATCGCATGGGTGGATAAGTAGTTCAAATCCTTGCTTTTTACACGCATCTAAAATGCCGTTTTGCATATCTATAATATAGTAGGCATTTGGATTGTCGTAAATGTAAGCAATGCTGTAAGCTTTTGTTCCTGCGAGACTTCTTGCAGCAAGGTTAGGCTGAAAGTTCAACTTTTTAACCGACGCCATGACTTTCTCACGGGTGTTGTCACGCACCGAGGTTTCGTTATTTATTACTCGTGATACCGTTTTTATTGATACCCCGGCATCTTTTGCCACGTCGTTTATTGTTGTTCTCATAGGCTTAATAGACCTTTACATATCATTTTGGGTACTAATTTATCTTTATCGGTTAACAACTACAGCAAAAGCAGTTAACAGTGCTCGGTTTTTATTATTTGACGGCTAAATTATAAAGACATCATTGAATATTAACAGTTAATTTATACGCCTTTCTTGTGAGAATGGTAGATAAAGTTTTAGGTAATAATTTAGTAATATTTAAATTTAATTTAAATACAATAGTTTAAAAGAATATTAAGCACATACATGTAAATTTTTTGTATCTTTTTTGCCCTTCTGTGTAGCTATAAAAGAAAAAAAAGGATACATTAACAACTTTATGACAGCGTTGTCATAAGTTGGTGCGCGCTGTTAATTATTATTTAAACCCTAAGGTAGCGGATTGTGTGCGCTAAGGTAGCAATTGCTAGATGTGAATAGTGATTGATTTAAAAGCGGGATTAATTTAAGTATCTGAAAGAGATACTTGAGTGACTAATTAATAACAATAGAGGGAAAGTAGCGAATGAAGATTAAATCATTACTGACAGCATGCTGCTTAGCACTGGGTTTGAGTGCGTGTCAGGGCAATGTTGATGAACAAAATACTGTATCGGTTCAGCTAAGCCCCGCAAACGATAGCGCCGTAGAGTTACTTGCTAAAACGTTACAAATAAAATATCAGCAGGTTGATAACCGTCCATCAGCACAGTGCGATCCAGATATAGAAAACGGTCACTGTTTTAAAGCGTATTTACATTTAACCGCCAACTCGGCGATTAACGTTGACCAATGGAAAATTTACTTTAGTCAAATTACACCTATTCAAACGGCGGTTAGCGATGAATTTACTATTAAACGCGTTAATGGCGATATTCATGTCATTGAGCTTAAAGACGGGTTTACTGGCTTTAAAGCGGGTGAGACTAAAACGATTACTTTTTATGCGCACTTTTGGTCATTATCGCAAAGCGACGCAATTCCTAATTATATAGTTGTTAATAATAATGACACCGCTAAAGTGATTGAAAGCACAAAACCTAAAATTGACCCAGAGACAGGGTTAGAGGTGTTGCCACATGTTATGCCTTACACCGATTATGAACGTCAGTTTAAACGTACCGCGAATGATAAAACGCAGTGGCTTAGCGCTGAACGCTTGTTTGAGCGCAATGAAAAATATGACTTTTCTGCTTATTTAACGTCGCAAAATCAAGTGAGCAATGTGATTGCTCAACAAATTATACCCACTCCACGTTTTAGCGAATTTAGCCAAACTCAAACGCTAGATATAAGCCAAGGGCTTAATATTAACTACTCAGGAATAGATAAAACACATTTATCTGCCGCAACACAAAGGTTAGCACTACTAGGTATTAATATAAGCGATGATGCAGCGGCCATTAAGGTCACACTTAATACAGTAACTAAAAATGATGAATTTGAAGGCAGCTATAAGTTAGCGATTAAAGCTGATGAAATTGTGATTAATGCCGCTGATGAAACGGGCATTTTTTATGCTTTGCAAAGCTTAGCGAGTTTGTATCAGGTTAACAGTAATATGTTACCTGTGGGAGAAGTAATTGATGCACCGCATTATCAGTTTAGAGGTGTGTTGGTGGATGTTGCGCGTAACTTTCGCGACAAAGGCTTTATTTTAAAGCTGCTTGATCAAATGGCGGCTTATAAACTTAACAAGCTGCATTTACATTTAGGTGATGATGAAGGTTGGCGTATAGAAATCCCATCACTTCCTGAACTTACAGATATAGGGGCGAAGCGTTGTTTTGATCAAAGCGAGCAACAATGTTTAATGCCACAGTTGGGCGCAGGGCTTGATACTTCAAGTGCAGCAAACGGCTATTATTCGGTGGCTGATTATCAAGAAATACTTAAAGCGGCGAGTGCGCGTCATATTCAAGTGATCCCATCACTTGATATGCCAGGGCATTCTCGCGCTGCAATTAAAGCCATGCAAGCGCGTTATAATAAATACATAAAACAAGGCGATAAACAAAAAGCCGAGCAGTTTTTACTTTATGATCCGCTTGATACAACCGTGTATTCGTCGGTACAGCACTATAACGACAATACGATTAATGTGTGTTTAGACTCATCGTATGCGTTTATTCGTGAAGTAATGGAACAGGTAAAAGGCATACACAGTGATGCACAGCATCCGTTAACCCGTTATCACATAGGCGCCGATGAAACCGCCGGAGCGTGGGTTGACTCACCAGCTTGTGCTGATTTTATTAAACAAAATAAGTTAGAAATTACTGAAGCGAGTCAGCTGGGCAGCTATTTTATTGAACGTATTGCGAATATGTTGGCTGATATGAATATTGAAACTGCTGCATGGAGCGATGGTTTATCGCATACTAACCCAGAGAATATGCCAGAGGTTGTACAAGGTAATAGCTGGGATTTATTAATGTGGAACGGCCATCAACGTGCCCATGAATTTGCTAATAGAAATTGGCAAGTGGTGCTCTCGTCGCCAGATGTGCTGTATTTTGACTTTCCGTATGAAGCAGACCCACAAGAACACGGTTATTACTGGGCTTCAAGGCATATAAATACCGAAAAAATATTTCAGTTTATGCCAGATAATTTACCTATTCATGCTGAATTTTGGCTCGATAGAGAAGATAACCCCTATGTCGCTGATGACACGTTACAGCGTGATGAGCAAGGCAAGGTAGTATCAGCGCCTTTGGCAAAAGATAAACGCTTTATTGGTATTCAAGGGCAGTTATGGAGTGAAAATACGCGCACCAATAATATGGCCGAATATAAGCTCTTCCCACGGTTATTATCGTTGGCACAAAGAGCATGGCATAAGGCAGATTGGGCGGTACCGTATGATCACAATGGCTTTGTTTATAGCCAACAAACAAATCGCTTTAGCTCAGCATTAAAACAGCAGCGCGATCAGCAATGGCAGACTTTTGCAGCCACAATGGGACTAAAAGAATTTCCTAAGCTAGAAATGGCTGATGTGCATTATCGTCTTGCAAATGCGGGCGCAAAAATTGAGAACGGCATGTTGTACGCCAATATTGCCTACCCTGGTTTGGTAATTGAATACAAACAAGGAAGCGGCCAATGGCAAACCTATAAACAACCCGTCAAAGTAACACAAGATGTATGGATTCGCTCTAAGACTCCATCAGCAAGTCGTGTAAGCAGAAAGCTCAAAGTAACGCACCGATAAGGTGCGTTTTCCTTTAAATTATTGAAGATGAAAGAAGTTGTTTATTTGTAAATAAAAATAATGACAACGCTGTCATTTGTGCTAGTATAAGATTCATACAGTATGACAGTCCGGTTTTATTTTCAGTGTTTTGCAAAACGGTCGAACAAATTAAGAGGCAAAAATGATCACCAACAATATTAATAACAATGAACTCTTTGTGGGGATCGATGGCGGTGGCACTAAATGTAAAGCAATTATCGTCAATAGCTGTAATGAAATAGTAGGCACCGGTGTGGCAGGCCCTGGTAACCCGTTACATGGATTTAGCCAAGCAACGCATTCCATTGAGCAATCAGCGCGTTTAGCCTTGCAAGATGCAGGACTCAAAGAGACGCCTTTATCTGCATTAATCGCAGGGGTTGGCCTGGCGGGAGTTAACTTACCAAGTTTGCATAATCAAATGACCCAGTGGCAACACCCATTTAAAACTATGCATTTAACGACTGATTTACTCATTGCTTGTATGGGCGCTCATCAAGGTAGTGATGGCGCAGTGATGATTGCAGGTACTGGCTCGTGTGGATTTTCATACGTTAATGGTCAATCGTTTATGATTGGTGGTCATGGTTTCCCGCATGGCGATAAAGGCAGCGGTGCATGGATAGGCTTTACTGCTTGTCAGCAGGTGTTGTTAAGCCTAGACAAGTTAATCCCAAGTGGTGCGCTTACTAATTTGATTATGAAGTATTTAGAAGTGCGTGATGCAATGCAACTAGTTGAAGTGATTGCGAATAAACCAGCCGCCTTTTTTGCGCAACTTGCAGGTTGTGTTTTTCAATCAGCACAAGCAAACGATGCCATTGCGATTGCCATTTTAAAAGAAGGTGGCGCTTATTTAAGCGACATTGCACGACAATTATTAGATAAAAAGCCACCAAGGCTTTCGTTTATTGGTGGCTTATCAGCCGTGATGACAACATGGTTAGATCCAGACATTCAAGCTATTTTATCAGCCCCATTATCGTCACCAGAAATGGGGTCTGTACTTTACGCTAAACAACAGCACGTTAATTACAGCAGCCAGGAGTTATGATGTTTAACACCCTAATGGAAAAAGAAGCGGCGCAAACGCCAAATGTTATTGAAAAGCAAATTATTGCCAACCAACCTTTAGTGGAAAAAATTGGTCATAAGCTTCGCGATATGGCCCCTAAGGTGGTGATGATGATTGGTCGCGGTTCATCAGATCATGCTGGCGTTTTTGGTAAATACTTAATTGAAATTGAAGCCGGTGTACCGGTCAGTTCAGCAGCGCCATCAGTGGCGAGTGTATATGGTAAAACATTAAAGCTTGAAGGCGCTGTGGTGATTGTAATTTCTCAATCAGGACGCAGCCCAGATATTCTCGCTCAAGCAAAAATGGCGAAAGAGGCGGGCGCTTATTGTATTGCACTGGTTAACGATGAAGCGTCACCATTGCAAGACATAGTAGATGATTTTGTCCCCCTTAAAGCCGGTGATGAAATTTCGGTGGCGGCAACAAAAAGTTACTTAGCCACGTTATCGGCATTGGTACATATTGTTGCTAATTGGACGCAAAATGAGTCATTATTACAAGGGCTTAAAGAGCTGCCTAGCGCGCTTGATGCAATGATAGACTCGCCAACTCAGTTACAGCCTAGTGAGTTTGCAAACATTAAGAACATGGTGGTATTAGCCCGTGGTTTAGGGTTTTCTATCTCAAAAGAAATGGCACTTAAGCTTAAAGAAGTGTGTGCTATTCATGCTGAGTCATTCAGTAGTGCAGAATTTTTACATGGTCCGGTAACCTTAGTTGAGCAAGGGTTAGTGATTTTAGATTGCTCGGTTGATGATGAAACTAAAGAGTCACATCAGCAGCAAATTGCTGAGGTTAAAAAACGCGGTGCACACGTGATTAGCCTTAATCAAAACGGTATTAACGTACACCCTCGATTAGCGCCATTTTTAGTATTGCAGCGTTTTTATCTTGATGTGGCAAAAGTAGCGTTAAGCCGTGGTTTTAACCCTGATGAGCCTAAGGGGCTTAAAAAAGTAACAAGGACATTATAAATGTCAGTAAAACGTATTCATGTAGCAGAGTTTTTTGATGGCGAGCAATTTGTTAACGACAAAGTGTTGAGCATTGATGCGGGTATTATTACGGCAATAGATGATAACGTGCAACAGGCAGATGAGCACCTAACGGGGTTAGTTGCGCCAGGCTTTATTGACTTGCAAGTGAATGGTGGCGGTGGTGTATTGTTTAATCGTACTAGCAGTGTTGCTGGGGTGAAACAAATGCTGCTGGCACATGCCAAGTATGGCACAACTGCCATGTTGCCGACTTTAATTACTGACACGGTTGAAGTGATGCACCAAGCAGCCGATGTCATTGCTGATGCTATTGCTTTGCAGACTCCCGGTATTATTGGCATTCACTTTGAAGGCCCGCACTTATCTGTTGCAAAAAAAGGCGCTCATAGTGCTGATTATATTCGCCCTATTTCTGAACAAGAATGGCAGGTATTATCTCGCCAAGATTTAGGTAAAGTGGTGGTAACAGTTGCACCTGAAAATGTTCTGCCAAGTGATATCGCTAAAATGCGTGAGGTAGGCATACACGTTTGTTTAGGTCATACCAATGCAAGCTTTGCTCAAGCTCAGCGCGCGGTTGATGCTGGCGCAACCGGATTTACGCATTTATATAATGCTATGTCGCCATTACAGGGGCGTGAGCCAGGTGTTGTAGGCTGTGCATTATTAAACGATGACACCTATTGCGGCCTAATTGTTGATGGGCATCATGTTGATTACGCTGCATGTCAGCTTGCGTTAAAAGCAAAGCCAATGGGTCGTGTTTTTTTAGTCACTGATGCGATGCCACCAGTGGGTACGAATGACACCGAATTTGCTTTTTTTGACCGTACCGTCACCTTAGATAATGGTAAGCTCACCTCTACCACGGGTGAACTGGCAGGATCTGCGCTTGATATGGCAACCGCAGTAAGAAATACAGTAACCCATTTAAAGCAGCCATTAGCGCAAGCGCTTAATATGGCAAGTTTATATCCTGCTCAGTATTTACAGTTGCCCGCCACACACGGGCGATTAATACCGGGCAGTCCAGCAGATTTTGTACAATTAAACACACAACAACAAGTCATTAGCACGTGGATTGGCGGCGCTCAGGTTTGTTAACAACATAATAAATATAAATAAAGGAAAATAACATGACAACCAATGTTATGGATACGTCCAAAAATAGTAGCTTGGTTCCAATGGCCATTGTTGCGGTATTATTTTTTATACTGGGCTTTGCTACTTGGCTAAATGGCTCATTAATGCCGTATTTAAGTCAGATTTTACAGTTAACTCCGTTTCAAGGGTCGTTAATTTTATTTTCCTTTTATATTGCCGTCACCTTTACTGCGCTTCCCTCGGCCGTGTTAATTAAAAAAGTTGGCTATAAGAATGGGATGGCGCTTGGCATGGGGTGTATGATGTTAGCGGGTTTACTGTTCATTCCTGCTGCTATGTCACAGTTTTTTCCTCTGTTTTTATTAGCCCAGTTGGTGATGGGGGCAGGTCAAACTCTATTACAAACTGCGGTTAACCCGTACGTAGTGCGTTTAGGGCCAGAAGAGTCGGCTGCTGTGCGTATTAGTATTATGGGTATTTTAAATAAAGGCGCAGGGGTTATTTCTCCGATGGTATTTACCGCCTTAATTTTAAGCAACTTTACCGGTACGGTAGGCACAGAGCTTAGCCAAGAGCAAGTTGATGATATGGCCAACGGCCTTATTTTACCTTACTTAGGCATGGCCATATTTATTGGTTTATTAGCTTTTGCGGTTAAAAAGTCGCCGCTACCTGAACTTATTAATGATGAAGTTGAAGCAATAAACGATAAGGGTGAAATTCGTGAAACACTATCTCATCCAAACTTAGTGTTAGGCGCTATTGCGATATTCTTGTACGTGGCGGTTGAGGTTATTGCAGGCGATACCATAGGTACTTTTGCACTATCGCTGGGAGTCGAAAAATATGGGGTAATGACCTCATACACTATGATGTTTATGGTGTTTGGTTATATTTTAGGTATTTTACTTATCCCTAAATTTATTTCTCAGCAGAGCGCTTTAACCGCATCGGCTGTATTAGGGATTGTTATTACATTATGTATTTTACTGCTCGATGCACAGTCGTTTGTTATTGCCAATGCGCTATTGGTGCCTTTAGGCGGCGCTAATTTGCCTGATGTTTTACTGCTGATTGCCTTTTTAGGCTTAGCAAACGCGATTGTTTGGCCTGCGGTGTTCCCACTAGCATTATCAGGATTGGGTAAACTTACTAGTACTGGTTCTGCGCTTTTAATCATGGGGATTGCCGGAGGTGCATTTGGTCCCGTTTTATGGGGGCTACTGAGTGGCTTTACCTCGTTACAAACAGGCTACTCGGTGTTGTTACCTTGTTATCTATTCATATTATTTTATGCCGTGAAAGGCCATAAAATGAAAAAGCAATAACCTCCACCAGCTATCCCTAGCTCAGTGCACTTTGCAGTATAAAGTGCACTGATTATCAGCTTAATCGCGTTACTTTAAGTTTTATCCTACCGGCATTCGCACCATAAAAACGACTTAAATCATTAGCAAAAGGGCAAAACTCTCCCGATTTTTTAATGGTTATTTCAACGCCTTCAGCAATTTCAAAGGCATGTTCATCGCTTTGACCAATCGTGCCGATCAAGCTAAACCACTGCGCTGTAGCTAAACGTCTAAATGGCTCAAGTAATGCCATGGGGATTTCTTTAACGCCGAGTTGCACGTTATCGCGATGCCACCCAGAAGGAGAGCACTTTATACCATCGTCATACCAATATTGATTAGGATAAGGTGTAAAACGGTAGGTCGCACCTTGGGCAAGCATTAAGCCGGTGGCGTTGTAGGCTTCACTGGCATATACCATCACATCTTGGCTTTGGTTTATGCTAAGTAAACTCATATTTTGGTTGGCTAGCATTATATGGGCACTGAGTCCCATAAAGTTTAACGTGCTGTCGTCGCTGTAAATCATTTTATAATGTAAGTTTTTTAACGATTCGGGGCGATAGCTGGTTAGTTTATTAATTCGCTGTGCAACACTGTGATGTATTAATGGGGCGACGTGGCTGATTTCATCGTCAATTAATACACAGCACTGCCTATCAACAAGTTTAAAAAATGGGTTTAGCCAAAAGTAATTTTGCTGATGACTTAACGCCAGTGGATCGGGAATAACAGTCACATCGTCTTGGGCAACCAAGTTACTCTCAGGTAAAAGGTTTTCGTAATCGATGTCATGACTGGTTAGCAATGAAACTGACAGCGGCTGAGCAATAAGCCACTCAAATGCATAACGCAAGCAAATATCGGCAAGTCCATCGCGATAGTAGCCGCCTCCCACATCGGAATGGGCTCCTGCGAACCACAGCTCGGTAATGTTAGCTTGCTGGTTCATTAACGTCGGTTCAAAGGCGCGACGTTTTTCATCAAGCGCTACACAGTGCAGCGCCTCAGAGACATTACTGGCAATGGTGTGATTTTCAAAAATAACATGCTCTGCACCCCAAGTGGCTTTACTCACCTTTGACATGCCAATCGAGGCCACTGTATCAAACACACATAAATACACCTTTTCATGTATGAGTGGCTCTAAGCACTTTGCAAATCGCCGCGCTAATGCAGCGCCTCGGCTAAAGCCGGTTAGTAGGAGGGTATCGCCGCTTTGGTAATACTGTTTAAAATCATTAATAGCTTGATTTAAAATGCTGGCTACATCGTCTGAACGTGGGGCGAGCGCTTGATTTAAAATTCGTTTTAAACGACTACCTTTAGTGCCTATGCCTTGGTAATAAAAACTTAACTGTTTGGAAAATGGGGTGGTGGGAGAATCATCAAGTTTACCACCGAGCAATAAGTGTAGTTTTAAAATATTAGAAATACTGGCGTCTTCTTTAAAATGCTCTGTACTAAACTGATCTGCGTCTCGGGGTTCACTGCCGGTACCATCAAAATTAAAAATAAGCGTTTTATCCGACATAGCCTGTTTCCTTAAAATTTTTGTGTACTTTATATAGCTAATATTAAAAATTAAAGACAGTGGTAACTTAAATTACCACTGTCTTTAATTTTGGCTAGTGCAGCTTCATTTTAGGACGCACAACACGCAGCACTTTTTCGCTGATCCACAAAGCAAAGGTTTTGGCACTGCCATGAATAGCGCGCTGATGCATTCTATATAATGAAATATACATAAAGCGGGCAATTTTACCTTCAATAAAAAAGCTATTACTGGTTAGGTTACCCATTAAGCTGCCTACTGTGCTGTAGCGCGATAAATTAACCAGTGAGCCATGGTCGTTATACTCGAATTTTTTAAGGGGCTGCTCACGTAATGTGGCGATTAAGTTTTTTTCAACGCATTGTGCCATTTGATGTGCCGATTGTGCGCGTGGCGGCACTTGCGTACCATCATCTTGCGTAAACGCGCAGCAATCACCGAGCACATATATTTGTGGGTCAAGGTTGCTTTGTAAGTACTCGTTTACTTTTATTTGGTTATTACGAGTCAGCTCAAAAATACCCAGCTCTTTAATAAAGTCAGGTGCTTTTACGCCCGCCGCCCACACCATAATATCCGCATTTATTTGCTCATCATCATTGGTGATAAAGCCATGTTCGGTTGCTTGTTTAACTTGGGTATTTTCCCGAACGGTGACGCCTAATCTTAATAACTCACGCTTGGCCGAACTGGCAATTCGCTCAGACAGCGCCGGAAGAATCCTGGGGCCCGCTTCAATCAGATGAATATGTAAACGCTTAGCCGACATATTGGTTAAACCGTATATTTTTAGTAAATCAGAAACATGATACAGCTCAGCCGAGAGCTCAACCCCAGTTGCTCCACCGCCAACAATGGCGATGTTTAATGAGTGTAATGGGTCATCGTCTTGATGAAGGCGAGTAAAGTTATCCAGCAGCGCGTGTTGAAAGCGCTCTGCTTGTTGATTTGAATCTAGGTAAAAACAATGCTCTTTAATGCCTGGCGTATTAAAGTCGTTACTCACACTGCCAATAGCAATAACTAAATGATCATAGTGAACGGTGCGTTTAGGTAAAATTTGATGCCCTAACTCGTCATATAGAGGGCTTAAGGTGATGGTTTTATTGTTGTTATCGAGGTTGCAAAAGGTACCAAGTTGAAAGTTATAGTGATGTTTGGCAGCATGCGCGGAGTAAACAACCCCATCTAAATCGGCATCAATAGAGCCAGTTGCAACCTCGTGCAATAACGGTTTCCATATATGAGTGCGATTTTTATCGATGAGTAATATATTTGCGTGTTGTTTCTTTCCTAGTTTGTGACCTAACTGAGTTGCTAGCTCCAGCCCACCAGCGCCACCGCCGATGATGACGATTTTTGGTATGGTTATATCCATGACTATGCCCTTAAAAATAATATACCGAAGCAATTTCTGTACGTTGATTTTTAAAATGACTTGGGTATCAAAAAATTATTTTGGCAAAGCACGTTTTTATGGGGCTATAGTGTGCGCCTAATTAAAGGATATGTCAGCAATAAATCACGTCATTTGATGTATACTGATATGCAAATATTTCATCTACTGCGCATTTACAGCATTTATGGGCACCGACATAAAAAGGACGCTTTTATGAGTACCTCGCTAGTTCAGTCTCTTGAGCAACATTTTGGTTTTAATCAGTTTAGAGCAGGACAACAACAAACCATAGAGCAGCTGCTAAATGGCCAATCATCATTGGCAATATTTCCTACAGGATCGGGTAAGTCGTTGTGCTATCAACTCACCGCGTTACATTTACCGCATTTAACGCTGGTGGTATCGCCGTTATTGGCCTTGATGAAAGATCAAATTAGCTTTTTAAATAGCAAAGGAATCTATGCCGCCAGCCTCGACTCAAGCCAAGACCAAATGCAAAGTAGCACTGTAATGAACGACGTACGAAGTGGTAAAGTTAAAGTGTTAATGGTGTCGGTTGAGCGCTTTAAAAACGAACGCTTTAGGGAGTTTATAAGCCAAGTGGCGCTTTCTATGTTGGTTGTTGACGAAGCGCATTGTATATCTGAATGGGGGCATAACTTTAGACCCGATTACTTAAAACTA
The DNA here is from genome assembly GCF_018732205.1 of Pseudoalteromonas sp. SiA1. Taxonomy (NCBI): domain Bacteria; kingdom Pseudomonadati; phylum Pseudomonadota; class Gammaproteobacteria; order Alteromonadales; family Pseudoalteromonadaceae; genus Pseudoalteromonas; species Pseudoalteromonas sp. SiA1. The sequence continues at coordinate 424,324 of NZ_CP076085.1, forward strand.
CCTCGTTATCGTGAAGAGCTAAATATTCCGTTAGTGCTACTATTAACCGCTACCGCCACTAAAAAAGTAAAACGCGATATGGCCGAGCGCTTTGCTATTGAGCCACAATGTATTGTGCAAACGGGGTTTTATCGCGCTAATTTAGATTTAAATGTGCTGAGTGTTAAAACGGCGGATAAAAACAATGAGCTTACTAAAATTGTCCGTGCGCAAACCGGCCCCGGTATTGTGTATGTCACGCTGCAGCAAAGTGCTGAGCAAGTGGCCAATATGTTAAGCGCGCAGGGCCTGCAAGCAGTGGCGTATCATGCAGGGCTTGAAGACACCCTACGCGGGCAAATTCAAGACGATTTTATGGCAGGCAAAATAAATGTAGTGGTTGCTACCATTGCCTTTGGTATGGGGGTTGATAAATCAGACATACGCTTTGTAATTCACTACGATTTACCTAAATCAATAGAAAACTACAGCCAAGAAATTGGCCGCGCAGGGCGTGACGGCAACCCATCAAATTGTTATACCTTGGCTAATTTAGATGGCTTAAATACAGTAGAAAACTTTATTTACGGCGATACCCCAGAGTACAGCAGTATTGAATATGTTATTAACGATATTCGCCAAGCTCAACAGCAATGGGAAATGCAAGAATATAGCCTTTCAAGCGAGAGTAATATTCGCCAACTTGCCCTTAAAACCTTGCTGGTACAGCTTGAAATGCAAGGCGCAATAACCCCGCAGTATGCTTATTATGCCGATTTTAAGTATAAATTTTTGGTTGATAAAAATGAGTTACTTAGCCAGTTTGATGAGCAGCGCCAAGCTTTTTTAACACAAATATTTAGTCATACCGACTTTAAAAAAATATGGGGCACACTTAATTTTGACTCCCTAACGCAAGCCGCGCAGGTTGACCGTAAACGTGTGGTAGCCGCGCTTGACTATTTGGCTGAAAAAAACCTTATCACCCTTGAAACCAAACGTATTACTCACGTGTACAAAGTGCATAGCGAGGTGATTAATAATCCTGCACTTGCCCAGCAGTTACACGATTATTTTACCGATAAAGAGCAAGCGGAAATAAAACGGATTGCTGCTTTAGTACGCTTTTTTGAGCTGCAATCTTGCTTAAGCTATAACTTAGCCCGTTACTTTGATGATGCGAATGCGCCACAGCAGTGTGGACATTGCTCGGTGTGTCGTGGGCATTCAGTTAAGCTTGAATATTCAATTCCCCCTGCAACGATTGATACAGCGCTTATTTATCAAAAGGTCGATGAGTTTTTAGCGCACATGGCAACTAAAGGTGTACACAATGTGGGTATTGAAACCCAATGCCGGTTTTTAGCGGGAATGAGCGTGCCACTGTTTGCGCGTAATAAAGTACGTCAACTAAGTGGTTTTGCACTGTGCGAGCAACAGCGCTACAGCGAAATTAAAGGGACATTGCTATCAAGGTCGATGGCTAAATAATATTAGAAATCAGTATAAAAATAAAAGAGTGTTAATTTTTTGTTTCTTTTTCTTGCTTTACTATACTCAAGTTGGCTATGACAGCCATTATAATAATGAGGTGATCAATGAAACTGCAAAAAATTATACTATTGGGAGCATTTATATCAGCAAGTAGTTATGCTGAAATTAATATTTCGGGTTTTGCAAGTATTAATGCAGGTAAGGTACTGAGCGGTACAGGTGTCCCGCAATATGGCGTTGAACCAACATTTCTTGCGGACTATCCAAATGTTAGTGCATACACTGAAGATTTATCCTTTTCGCCAGAGTCTTTGATTGGATTACAGGTATCAGGCGATTTGGGTGAAGGTCTTTCTGTAACAGGTCAGCTAGTTGCCAGAGGAGTCAACGACTTTGAGGCAAATTTTGAATGGGCTTATATTTCTTACGATATTAATGATAATTGGACTATTCAAGCAGGTAAGAAGCGTTTACCACTATTTTACTACTCAGACTTTTTCGATGTAGGTTATGCATATGTATGGATGCGAGCCCCTGCAGATAACTATACATGGCAAGTATTTAACTACGAGGGCGTTAATTTACTCTACTCAGGTTCTATAGGTGACTGGGGAGTGTCTGCGAATATTTATACCGGTAAAGAGGACGATGACGATAACAAGCTATTATCAGACTTCTTCTTTCAAGAGCCAACAAGAGAAATTTGGGAAGATATGTTAGGCGGCGTACTGTTACTAAATCGTGACTGGCTCGAACTAAGAGTGACCCACATGCAATACACCAACAAGCGTTTTCGTGCGGGTGAACCGGTTTTGTGGGACGGCAAAGATAGCAGAGATGGTAAATTTTATGGTTTAGCTGCAAATCTTGATTTTGGTGATTTTTTCGTTTTAAGTGAGCTTAACCGCTTAGACTTAGATGGTAATCTCGACACTTATATGATCAGTGCGGGCTATCGTTTTGACTCTATTACACCTTATGTCATGTTTTCAGACTTCGAACAAGAAGGTGAAGGTGATACAGAGCAGCATAATACATTTGCTGTTGGTGTGAGGTGGGACTTTCATCCGTCAGCTGCATTTAAAGTGCAATACGATAGAGTCAAAGATGACTCGTTTGATTTAGCTGTGGCCGGTGATAGTAAAGCTATCACGCTTGGTGTCGATGTTGTATTTTAAGGAGAAGTAAAATGAAAAAATTAATATTAAGTGTAATATTCCTGTTTACGAACTTCGCCTATGCAGATTTTGCTATTATCGTGCATCCTTCAAATGAAAGTAGCTTTGATGAGTCTGTTATCAGCCGAATTTATACAGGAAAAGAAAAGTCATTTAGCAATGGCAATAAGATCATTCCAATATCTCAAGAACCAAGTAGTGCTGCAACCGAGCAATTTAATAGTAAATTACTTAATAAAACGTCTTCTCAGTTAAAAGCATATTGGTCAAAACTAATTTTCACAGGAAAGGGCACACCACCTAAAGAGTTAGAAAATGACAGTGAAGTAATCAAAATGGTCGCAGCTAACCCTGACACCATTGGCTTTGTCTCTTCATCAGCTGTATCGGATAACGTTAAAGTGGTTTTCAATTTTTAATCTTAAATAAGCGTGCTGGTTAATCAGCACGCTTTTTTAGTGATTAGTTAATTACAATATAACGATGTTTAATATCTGACATTATTTTACTGTCACCCTTGCCTCGCTCGTGTATCCTATAGCTTGTATATCATTTATCAAAAGTCTGTATGCCAAACTCAATCATTGCTGTTGAAAATATCAATACCCAACCAGTCACTTGCGCTAACTGCCAAGCGTGTTGCTGCCAATTAGAAGTGCGTATTGTCACTGATACCGGTGTTCCTTTTCGATATATTGATTACGACAAATGGGGCAGTGAGGTCATGAAGCGCGGCGACGATGGCTGGTGCGAAGCACTTGATAGAAATACCCTCATGTGTACTATTTACGAAAATCGCCCATTAACGTGTCGAGAATTTGAAATGGCATCGGGTGAGTGTATTACTGAGCGGGAGCTAGCGGGTATTTAAAACGCGGGCTGATTAACCCGCGTGAATGTTTGTTAGCCAATAGAGAGTTGCGCGCTTGGGTATCTTAGCTTTTTAGTGCGTGGACTTGCTAAAAAATAGGCGATAGTGAGCGGACCTATTCTGCCCATGAACATTAAAAACATAATAATAAACTCTCCCAGTGGTGATAGCGAGGATGTTAAACCACGTGAAAGCCCTACCGTCCCCAGTGCAGATACCGCTTCAAAAGCAACATCTAAAAAAGGCGCATCTTCGACGACCAGTAAGGTAAAAATAGCTAACCAAGTGACTCCTGCTGAAATAATGGTTAAAGCTAATGCTTTATACACAGATTCTTTGTCTATTTCTCGGCGTAACACAGTGACGCCTTTGTCACGTCTTAGGTAGCTATAGGTTGCTAAAATTAAAACGATAAACGTAACGACTTTAATGCCACTTGCGGTACTTAAAGAGCCGCCACCAATAAACATAAGCATCATAGTTAAAGCGGTGCTGGCATTTTTTAATTCTTCAATAGCAATGGTATTGAATCCCGCAGTACGGGGAGTGACAGCTTGAAACCAAGCAGCTAACCATTTACCTACTTCAGACAGTGGTTGCAGTGTTTTTGGATTATCGTATTCAATCGCGTAAATAAGCAATAATGCAATAACGTTAATAATAACTGTGCTGATCAACATTAATTTACTGTAGGGACTGAGCTTTGCCCAACGCTTTGATTTATATAAATCCATTAATACGGTAAAGCCAAGCCCACCAATAATAAACAAACCGGTAATAGTTAAATTCACAACGGGGTCATCAACATACTGCATTAAGCTGTTAGGACTCAATGCAAACCCTGCATTGTTAAAAGCGCTAATGGTATAAAAAAGAGCATGAAAAAAGCTTTTCTGTAAACCCATTTCAGGTAGCCAATACAGCGTTAAAATAACAACGCCTATGGATTCTACGATTAGTGCAAACAGTAAAACAGACTTAGCGGTATTGACCAACGTAGATGTATCTGTTTGATTAAAAGCAGCTTTGGTGACTGTTTTTTGAATAAAGCCAACTTTATTACCCAGTGCCATTAAAGTTACAACCGCAAAGGTCATTAACCCCAGACCACCCAGTTGAATTAATAACGCAATAACGCCTTGTCCAAAAGGGGTAAACACTGAACCGGTATCCACTACAACCAGTCCAGTTACAGTCACCGCAGAGGTTGCCGTAAACGCACTTTGTATCCATGAAATAGGCTCATAGGTTGCAAAAGACAGTTTTAATGCCAATGCTCCTAGCGTTATTAATATTAAAAAACTGCAACATAAAATAAGAGGCGGAGCCGCATTGATTTTTTTATGCCCACTGACTTTGCGCTCAATAGGCGTTTTGAGAGGGTGCCATAAAACCATGATTATAAGAGCCTTGGAGCTAGATAGTTTAATTCGACTCGGCTACCTGATAGCAGTAAGGTGTCGTGGGTATGTAACTCAAAGTCGTCATCAAGTTTGACAAACGTTTGCTTGGCGCGCTTTACCAATAGAGGGTCTACAGTGCCTTTTATTTCTCTGAGTAGATGCCCTAGTTTTGTTTTATGTAGGTGAGCTTTTATACTTACTTCAACAACGTATAAGCCATTGCCTAATGAAATATAGTCGTTCACTATCGGGTAATTAAGCGCTTGTGCAACGCGCACCCCCATTTCTTCCTCAGGGTGAATAATGCGTGTTACACCTAATTTAGAGATAATAGTGTGATGGGCTTTAGTACTCGCTTTTACCCATATTTGCTCAACAGCTAAGTTTTTTAATGCAAGCGTGCACAGAATGCTCGATTGCATATCTTCCCCAATCGCCACTAAAACAGCCTGACTACTCGCTAAATCAAGCTCTTTAAGCGCGGCTTCATCGGTGGAGTCGCAAACGACGGTTTCAGATAAATGCTCAACATACTTTTCGGCGAGTTTTGGGTTACTATCAACGCCAGTCACTGTGTGCCCTAAATGAATTAACTCAAGACTTGCTGCAATGCCGAAGCGACCTAAACCAATCACTGTAAAATGTGCCATATTATTCCTCGTTATTTTTTCCAAAAGCTATGAGTAAAAAGTGCAAAAACAGTAAAATATTCTAACCGGCCCACGATCATAGCGACCGAGAGTATCCAAATACCGGTATCTGAAACGGGTTGAAAGTTAGCGCCAACTTCACCAAACCCAGGGCCAAGTACATTGACGCAAGCAGCTACCGCAGTAAATGCACTCCAAAAATCAAGACCCGTTGCCATAAGCAACATTGTAAACAGTAAGCTTGTACCAACAGCAAAGGTCATAAATGCCATAATTGCATGGCGTACATCTTCTTTAACGGGCGAACCTTGATATTTAAGTGTAAATATCGCTCTTGGATGAAGTAGCTGTTTAATATTGTTATTAATCATTCTGCCAACAATAATGTTACGAATTATTTTATTTCCGCCAGCGGTTGAACCTGCGCAACCACCAAGATAGCCAGCAATAACCAGCAAAAACCCAGCCTCAGCTGGCCAGTCAGTAAAGCCTGCTGCGCCATAACCGGTGCTGGTAATAAAAGAAATAATATGAAATGTGGAGAAACTAAATGCTTCAAGTACATTTGAGTAGCTGTCTTTAAGCAGCAACATGGTGGTTAAAAGAACTGATAAAAATACGACGATATAAATAAAATAACGTGTTTCTTCATCGTGATAATAACTAGTAATGGCTCTTTTGTGCGCCACTTTGAAGTGCAAGGCAAAGTTAATCGCACCTGCAAGCATAAAGACATTAGCTATCCACAGCAGTAAATGGCTGCGGTAATACCACATACTGGCATCATGCGTTGAAAACCCCCCAGTTGAAACTGTGGTAAAGGCATGTGCAATCGCATCGTATAAACTCATTCCGCCAGCGTAATAGGCTAAAATACAAAGTAGCGTGATTGCAAAGTAAACACCCCATAAATAATGCGCGGTACTGGCAACGCGCGGAGTTAATTTTTCGTCTTTAATGGGGCCTGGGGTTTCTGCTTTTAGTAATTTCATGCCACCAATATTCAACATAGGTAAAATAGCCACTACAAAAATTACTATGCCTAAACCGCCCATCCATTGTAAAAATTGTCGATACAATAAAAAGCTAGCAGGCATGTTATCGAGCCCTGATAGCACGGTTGCACCAGTGGTAGTTAAGGCGCTAATTGACTCAAATACTGCATCGCTAAAGTTAACGCCAGTGACAACCAAAATGGGAATAGCGCCTAACACACCGGCTATAATCCACGTTACTGTGGCGTAAATGAGTGCATCTCTGAATGTTGCGCCGGTATAATCTGTTTTACGTAAATTGATAAGTAGCACTAAAGCGACTGAGATCATCGTTGCGCCAGAAATAAGAAACGCACTAATAACGCGATCTTTAAAAATAAATAATGAAAGCGCTGCGAATACTAGTTGCACCACTCCCATCCAAATAATAGGAAAGGCGAGTAGTCTTAAGGTGATTTTCCAATTTATCATCAATACGCCTTATCAAATACCTATTGCAGGTAACACGCAATCACTAAAGTTGAGTTGAATATACGGGATCAAATACTAAAGTCAGCGCTGCACTGCAAAGCTTTATAAAGATTTAACGAACGAGATAAAAAACTTTATAAAAACTTTATAGAGGCAATATCGAAAAGGCAGTAACCTAAGTGCTCAAATGTTAGAGGAATAATTAATGAATCAGGTCGAGGCCAAACCAAGGTGGTATAAAGCATTTTTTTTGGCGTTAATAATGCCATTAATTGTGGTTATGGCCATTTTCCCTGTACGTAACTGGTTTACTACTACCGATATTGTAATGCTTCAGTTATTGTGGGTGACTTGGGTTGCTGTACGTAGTAACCGTCGCCTTGCGATACTGACCACCTTAGTAAGTGTCGCATGTACAGATTGGTTTTTTGTTGCCCCTAATTTTACTTTTCATATTGAAAACATAGAATATTTAGTAACTTTTATTGTTATGCTAATTGTTGGTTTTGTGATCAGTCAATTGGCGGGGGAGCTCAGTACTAAAGTCAGAGATGTGCAATTACACGCAAGTAATAGCCGCACCTTGTATGAACTGGCAAAAGACCTAAATAGCCTAGATACGCTGGACGAACAAAAAAAGTACTTTGTACAGCGGATCGGTAAGCATTTAAATGCATCTTGCACATTTATGCCTGCAGCACCGCGAGGCAACAGTGAATTTATATTACTTAGTGAGGCTAACCCGAGCTGGGGCGGGTTTAATTTTACTAAACGGTTAACGCAAGGGCAAAAAGCTTTTGCTGATACCGCTATCTCGCTGCTTTATCAAGTACATGAAAAAACGATATTACGCCAGCAGTCGGCTGCTATTTCGGTGCAAGCGGAATTAGAGCGCGCTAAAAATGCACTTTTACGTAGTTTGTCACATGATTTACGCACACCATTGGCAACTATTATGGGCGCATCCAGCATGCTTGCAGATGATGAAATTACCCTCAGCGACAGCGTGATAAAAGAGCAAGCGAGTAATATTTATGAGCAAAGTAAAATACTTAATCAGCACTTTGATAAAGTCATGGAGTTAAGCCGAGTTAATAAAATGGGTGAAAACCTATGTTGGCAAACAATAAACTTACAAGCATTACTCAGTGAAGCCAAAGCTCGCAGACAGCAGCAACTCACTCATTTTGTTATAGATACCAATATAGACGCTCAGTCAAAATGCATAGGGGATGTGACTTTATTAGAAATTGCGCTAGCTAATATGCTCGAAAATGCATGGCGTTATGGTGATGGGAAGGTGAGCGTTGAATTTACTCAAAGTAGCAATCAGCAAAAGGTATGTTATCAGTTACTTCTCACTAATAACGTGATCACTAAAGCGCAAACAAGTAGCGATGAAGGCGTTGGGCTGGGCAGTATTATTTGTGATGTGGTAGCTAAATTTCACCAAGGTACATTTACATTAACAATTAACAACGAGACACAGATGGCGTACGCAAAATTGATCTGGGAAAAAGACAATGACTAAAATCTTAATATTGGAAGACTCTCCCCCTTTACAAAGCTTTTTAAAAACCTTGTTGCAAGCCAGTGGTTACGAGCTAAGTATTTGTGATAAAGGCTTAGATGGTTTTGCACGTTTAAGTGAGCAAAGTTATGATCTTGTGTTATTAGACTTAGGCTTGTTAGATATGGACGGTCAAGACTGGCTGATTGAGTTTCGACAATGGAGTGCCTTACCTGTTTTGGTGCTGTCAGCGCGAGATGGCGAAGTTGAAAAGGTAACCGCGCTTGATAATGGAGCAAATGACTATATTACCAAACCGTTTAGCGCGAATGAGTTACTCGCCAGAATTCGGGTGTTATTGCGCACCCAAAGTCAGCCGAGTGTGGCGTTTACCTGTGGGAATATAAAAATAGATCCACAAAAGCACATAGTAACCACCTCGGGGAATGAGATAAAACTGACTAAAAAAGAGTACGCAATATTATTATTGCTGTTTCAAAATAAAGATAAAGTACTCACTCATAATGCAATTTTAAGCCATATTTGGGGAGCGCAGTACATAGACCGTCCTGAATATGTGCGGGTACATGTAGCGCAGCTCAGACAAAAACTAGAAGCTAACCCTGCTAGTCCAAAATACATATTAACTGAACCCGCTGTGGGTTATCGGTTGGTCGATTAAACAATAAGAACTTTACAGTCTGCTCTACAACTCAGCGAGTCTGATAAATTATATAAATAACGCTTTTGTTTCCAAGCGATACTCTATTTAACAACCTTGTCCGTTATATAGCGGGTATTTTAATACCCCGCTTCTGCATTAATTTCTACACAATTGATTTGCCTAGAAAGTTTTTATAGTCTAATTTTTAAGCTTAATACTTCAGATCCTCAGGATGTTGGCTTGCTTGTTTAAGCCTAAAATTATGCGACTACCACTCATACACTCTTTGCAAGGAAAGATGCTGCTGTATTTGGCATTGCCCGTCATGCTCATTATTGCCAGTATCTTGAGTTATTGGTATTCAACTAGCCTTAATCAGGCTGTTATACAAGCAAAACTAAATTTAAGCCAGACGGCAGATACGATTGCCGCGAAGGTAAATGAAGAAACGCAATTAGCGGTACGCACTACAGAGATTATGGCCTTAGCACAGCAAAATGGGTTGTTTGGTGATAGAGAGGCAAGTATTAATTTTGTTCGTGCAGTGCTTAAAATGAACCCTTCATTTGTGGGGGCTTCGTTTGGTTATGAGCCTAATGCCGATAATCAAGATCAAGCCTATATTAATGCTCCACCGTTAAAAGAGGGCGTTTATGTAGACCAAACTGGCCGTTTTTTACCTTATTGGCATCGTGATTTTAATGACTCTGAACGTTTGTTACTTGAGCCCTTGGTCGATATGGAATCAAGTCTTTATTATGAGGGAGTACGTCAACAGTTTTTACGTGATGGTAATACCGAGACGATGATCACTGAGCCCTATGTTTACGAGGGAAGAATGCTGGTTGAACAAAGTTCGCCAATTATTATTAATGGCGAATTTGTCGGTATGGCAAGTGTAGATAGAGCACTTGCTGATATAACGGAATTCTTACAAACCATAAAGCAGCAACTAAAAATTGATGTTTTGTTACTCAGCCAACGTGACAACGTGATTGCCACGACATTAAATCATTCAGGACTAAAAACGAAAGCCATTTTAGACACAGATTATGCAAGTATAGCCAAACAGCTAAAATCACAGGGGCAAGCAAGAGAAATATTATCTGCTAACGATCCTTTTGATTCTGGAATATTCTATTTTGATAAAGCCAAGGTTGCCACTGGGCATTGGACAGTGATAGTGCGTCGCTCTGAAACCGATATTATTGGGCCTATTCAAGCGCAATTTAGCCCATTATTGGCAGCGGCTTTTGCAAGTGTATTACTGGTGTTTTTACTCTTTTGGTATTTTATTAACCGAACAACCAAGCGTATTAATATTGCGATTAAATCTGTTGAACAGCTAGCTAATGGAGATTTATCTATTCATGTTCAAAAGTATATGACTCAAAAGGATGAGCTTGGCACCATGTTTAGAAGCTTTGAGCGTTTAATTAAAGCCAGTAAAGATATTGATCAGGTTTGCTCTGCGATTGCAGCTGGGGATTTTTCTCAAACAGTTTCTAAGCGCAGCCCTTATGACAGTTTAAGTGATTCTATTAATTTAATGTCGAGTAAACGCCATGAGGCAGAGCAGGCTCTACTTGAGCAAACCATAGAGCTTCGTCGCACTCAGCAGGAACTTGTTGAAGCAGAGAAAATGTCTTCACTTGGAAGTTTAGTCAGTGGTGTGGCACATGAGGTGAATACACCGTTAGGTGTTTGTGTGACAGCGACATCTCATTTGCGAGAAATGTTAATCGAAACTAAAAACAAAGTGGCTTCTGGCACCTTAAGTAAAACAGAGTTTAGTGAGTTTATTAGTGAAGTTGATTTAAGCTGTGACATTTTGCTAAAAAACATGCAACGTGCCGCTGATTTAATAAGCAGTTTTAAACGTGTAGCGGTTGATCAAACAACCGAAGAATTACGTAATTTGTATGTAAGTAGTTATTTTAATGAGGTGCTAAAAAGCCTCTATCATACCCTTAAAGCAACACCGGTTGATATTACCATTAGTGCAACGGAGCCTGAGCCAGAAGTGTATTCTGATCCTGGTGCCTTAGCGCAAATTTTCACTAATTTAGTAATGAATTCAATTATTCACGGTTTTCAAAATGGTAGAAAAAAAGGGCAGATAAGTGTTCATATTGAGTACTCAGACTCTGTCTGTATTCATTATCAAGACAGTGGTCAAGGCATGACAGATGAAGTTCAGAAAAAAGTGTTTGACCCGTTTTACACTACAAATAGAGCGGGTGGCGGCAGTGGCTTGGGGATGAATATTGTTTATAACCTCGTAGTTCACCGCCTGAAAGGGCAAATTGCAGTAAAGCAAAAAGAATCCACAGGCGTTTATTTTTTCATTCAATTTCCGGTAACGCCACCGAATTAATAAATAGCAGGGTGTGTTTATGGAGTGGTTACAAGATGATGTAGTGTCAGATAAAGCGGTTGCCAACAGCAATGCTAAGCCATGGAAAATCTTAATTGTTGATGACGATGACTCGGTGCATCAGGTAACTCAACTTGCAATGAAGCGCTTTGAATTTGAGCAACGCCCTGTTGAACTACACAGTGTTTACAGTGCATCTGAGGCGAAAGAGAAACTACAAAGCTCAGAACGTTACGCATTAATTTTACTAGATGTCGTAATGGAAACAGAACATGCAGGATTAGATCTTGCGCGATTTATTCGCCAAGACTTACAAAATGGTTATAGTCGAATTATTTTGCGAACAGGTCAGCCTGGGGTTGCGCCTGAGCGCAGTGTTATTCGCGATTATGATATTGATGGCTATAAAGCGAAGAGCCAACTGCAAAGCCAAGATCTTGAATTGATTTTTTATACCTCTTTACGAGCCTACCGCGATATTTGTATGCTACAAACTCACCGCTATAATTTAAAAAGACTAATAAAAGCTATCTCTACCATTACCCAAATTGGTGACTTGGTAGAGTTTACCTCTGTTGTCATGGAAGAGTTAAAACTTGTACTGAATATGAGCTCGGCCAATTTATATATTGATGCGCCTAAAGTATTTGGTATTTGTCAGTTAGATGAAAAGTTGCAAATGATTGAAGGGGAAGTCTCAGGTATACATCTGTTCACGGGAAGTGGTATTGATAGTATTCCGAAAAAGCATCAAGAGTACTTTTTAAGGGCGAAACAAACCAAGCAGAATTTTATTGCAGAAGATCATTATGTTTATTTTCATCATTCACAAAAAGGTCTAGATTCAATACTCGCATTTCAATCATTGCAACCGGTTAAAAAAGAAGCGCAACAGCTTGTTGACTTGTTTTTGGGCAATGTTGTTCTCACATTTGAAAGTTTATTATTAGCTAATTCAATTGAAGAAACCCAGCAGCTGGCTATTTTACTGATGGGAGGTGCCATGGAGTCGCGCTCCAAGGAAACGGGATCTCACGTAATTAGGGTTGGCTTATATGCAAAATTACTCGCGCAGCTGCATAATCAAAATCAAGCGTACTGCGATAAAATTAGCCTAGCTGCGCAATTACATGATGTAGGAAAGGTAGGTGTACCAGATCTCATTTTAAACAAGCCGGCAAAATTAGATGCTGACGAGTGGGAAATTATGAAACAGCATACCACTAAGGGCTGGGAAATTCTCAAAGGGACAGCTAATCCTGTTATTGATATGGCTGCAAACATTGCGATTGATCATCACGAGCGTTGGGATGGAGCCGGTTATCCGCACGCAAAAAAACAGCAAGAAATCAGTTTAGAGGGACGAATTACTGCGATTGCTGATGTGTTTGATGCGTTATGTTGTCGCCGTTGTTATAAAGAGCCTTGGAGTATGGATGACGCAAAAGCGGAAATAATTAAAGGTGCAGGTAATCATTTTGATCCAAACTTAGTTGCACTTTTTGAAGCACATTTTAATGATTTTAAACAAATCTACCTGGATAGGCCTGAATAGAAAAGCGGGTATCGCTTTGACTGTGAAACCACAATCAAAGCGAAAGGTAAGTTAGTCGTACTTGGCTTCTAACTCGTTAGCGGTATGAAATTTTTCATGAGATTGTAATTGCTCATCGTATTTAACCAGGTTTTTAAAGTGCTCTAACTGGCCTGCATTTTTAACGATTTCAACAATAAACGACATCATAAAATCGGCTCCGGTTAGGGTCTCGCCCACTAAATAACGCTTGCCTTCAAGACGGCTGTTAAAATAGCTAATCACTTTAGCGGTTTCTGCATCAGCATAGCCCTCTAAAAACTGGGTTTTAGCACCATCTTTTTGCACAAACATTTTGAGTAAAAGCGGTAAAATTGCTGAGCTTTCTGCAAAATGTAGCCATTGCTGGTAGTCAACGTAATCAGGGGTGCCTGCTTTTGGGGCAAATTTACCTTTGCCATATTTAGTGATCAGGTAATCTGTGATAGCGCCAGACTCGGCAATCACTAAGCCATCATCTTCTATAACTGGCGATTTACCCAGCGGATGCACATTTTTAAGCTCATCAGGGGCTAAAAAAGTCTCAGTGTTACGTTGGTAAGCAACAATTTCGTAATCGACCTCAAGCTCTTCTAGTAACCAAATAATACGTTTAGAGCGAGATTTATTTAAATGGTGTAGTTTAATCATTTTCTTCCTTATTGAGCTGTGTTGAATTACAACACAGCCTGAATGTTATTATAGTGGGCTGTTAATCCTTACTACGGTTTTACCAAAGTTCTTCCCACTGATCATGTCGTTAAATGCACTGATGGTGTTTTCAATGCCTTCTACTAGATGTTCGCGGTATTGAATTTTTCCGTCTTGTAGCCATTTTTGCATGTCTTGTGCAAATTCGTCATAGCGGTGGCCATAATCATCAAAAATAATAAAGCCTTGCATTTTGATGCGCTTAGTTAGTAATTGTCCCATTAACATGCCCATTCGGTCTGGGCCCTCAGGCAAACTGGTCGCATTATATTGCGATACCAAACCACAGATAGGCACGCGCGCTGAGGTATTAAGCAAAGGTAATACGGCGTCAAACACTTTTCCGCCCACATTTTCATAATAAACATCAATGCCTTGGTCACATGCTTTTTCTAATTGCTCGGCAAAGTCATCGGCTTTGTGATCAATACAGGCATCAAAGCCTAGCTTTTCAACGGCATGAGCACATTTTTCGCTGCCACCGGCAACTCCAACCACTTTACAGCCTTTAATTTTAGCAATTTGGCCAACCGTTGCACCAACAGGTCCCGTTGCTGCTGCAACGACCACGGTTTCACCTGCTTTAGGGGCGCCAATATCGAGTAAACCCATGTAGGCGGTAAAGCCAGGCATACCCATAATACCCAATGCGTATGAAGGGTTTGTTGGTTCTTTACCTAATGACATTAAGCCTTCGCCATTTGAGATGGCGTAAGTTTGCCAACCTGTGTACGCTAATACCCATTCGCCTTCGCTAAATTTATCGTTTTTAGATGTTTCTACTTGGCACACCGTTGCACCAACCATTACATCACCAATTTCGACAGGGTCGGCATACGATTTAGCATCGCTCATACGGCCACGCATGTAGGGGTCTAATGATAAGTAAATTGTACGCAACAGTACTTCGCCCTCTTTTAACGATGGAAGCTCTTTGCTTTTAAATTCAAAGTTGTCATTGGTAGGGGCGCCATGTGGGCGCGAGGCTAAAGTAAATTGACGGCTAGTTGTAGACATAAAAATCTCCAAAATAAAGTGAAAAACCACCTATTACCGAATGTTTAAGCTTTAAAACAATACACGGCTCAACAATAATGCGCGGATAGGCAGATAAAATTTGTACCTTGATACACGAGCTTTGGGCGAGAGGGGGTTAATTCAACCTTTGCAAACATTTAATTAGAATAATTACTCTGTTTTTAGCATGCTAAATATATGGCTATCAAAATAGTGACCATTTTTATAAATTGCTTGTTTTAAAATAGCCTCGGTATTAAAGCCACTTTTAAGCAGCGCCTTTATTGAGCCCGCATTACCAGCAAATACAGCCGCATAAATACGGTTTAAATTAGTACTTTTAAACACTTCTTTAGGGTCTGTTGACCTTTGCGGATTACAATTTGTTCAAACTAGGGGCGGTTTAATCGCGGCGCGAGGTTTGTAACCTAGTGGGCTAAGTCAAAACCGAGCAACAAAGAGTAAATAGCCCCTAGGCAGAACCCGAAGGGCAGCGCCTGTTTAGCATTAATGCTGCGTTATCGCCTATTTATGGGGAATAACCACACCTCATAGGCTCTGCCTTGCCTAAATACCAAACAGACTGTTGCAAATTTAACCTTGAAAGGTCAACAGACCCTAATAATCAACCCAATGGCTTGGGTGATAATACCTTGCCCCCAATATTGCTGACTAAGCCAATAGCCAATTTCGCCACTGCGGCTATACTCAAATTCACCAGGAATAACACCAATACAACCAACACACAGGCCATCAACTTCAATGGCTTTAATGATGCCACATTTTGCTCCCTCGTTTATCCACCAATTCGCATCTGCCTGCGTATACGGAAATGGAATTTTAGAGGACAAATAGCGAGCTACTTGTTGATTGTTCAAAATGGTTACGATTTGAAAGGTATCGTGTTGCTTGAACTCACGTAAAATCATCATATGGTAAATAAGTTTATTATTATCAACCAATAACCTAGTAAGCTTTAGGCGTTTAAACAATGAAACTATCTTTTTAAAATTAAAGTGTATACAGCTATAACTTTGCTTTAAACTCTTTTAAAATATAATAAAAAGTACCTACACAGAGTCACTATGCACCCACACATTGCCGCCCTTTATAATAGCGCTAAAAAGCCTAGTCGTTTAATTATTGGCCTAATGAGTGGCACCTCTTTAGATGGTTTAGATGTGGCGCTATGTAAAATAACCGGAGCGGGTTTGCATACCCAAATAGAGGTATTAAAATTCACCACGGTTGAGTACAACGATGAGTATAAAACTAAAATAAAACAGGTGTTTGCTAAGCGCGAATGCGATTTAGAAGTGCTGACTTTGTTACATCCGTGGGTAGGTAAATTCCATGGTGCTATGGTTAATCAGTGTTTAGCACTGTGGCAAGTAAATCCAGCCGATATTGATGTAATAGCCAGTCACGGGCAAACTATTTATCACTGCCCGCAATCCCAACATAACCACCACGATTTTAAAAATGGCACGCTACAAATTGGCGACAGCGATCAAATAGCGGTTACTACAGGCATTACCACGATAGGTGACTTTAGGCAAAAGCATATTGCTGCTGGTGGTGAAGGTGCACCATTAGCTGTGTATGGAGATTATTTGTTTTTTGCCAGCCCAAATGAAAATCGTATTTTACTCAACATGGGGGGCATTGCTAATTTAACATTTTTACCTAAAAACGGCGATACTGGAGCGGTCTTTAGCTCTGACATTGGCCCTGGCAATACTATTATGGATGCTTATGTACAGCATTATTTTAAAGGGCTCCATTATGATGAGGGAGCTAAACTTGCCAAAGCTGGTAAAGTGAATACAAAGCTTCTTGCTGCGCTTACCGATAACGCGTTTTTTAAATTACCTCTGCCTAAAACAACCGGACCTGAGGTGTTTAATTTAGCTTATTTACGGGCGGCACAAATGCATTCAACGACACAAAGACTAAACCACGAAGATGTTTTAGCGACTTTAAATGCCCTTTCTGCCACTACGATTGCTAAGGCATTAAATGACTGTGCTCAACATACTCAAGACTGTGTAGTGTATGCCAGTGGTGGAGGTATTCATAATCCATTATTAATGGAGCAATTATTGATGCACTGCCCAAACATTAAGGCGTTTAAAAACACCGAGAGTTTAGGCGTAAATCCTGATGCCAAAGAGGCCGTGCTGTTTGCTATTTTGGCAAATGAATGTTTGGCAGGGCAACGTCAAAGCTTAAATAATAACAACCAAGGTATTTTAGATATCACTATGGGAAAAGTGAGCTTTGCCGATTGAGTAATAAAAAACCAGTGGAAAAGTGTGCGCCAATAACTAAAAAAGCGAAAGTAAAGCTGTTCCCATATTAGCGAAATACTGACGTACCCGATGCGGCCTAGGCGGCGCTATATAAGTTGCAGGTGCAGTATAACCACTACCAAATTGGTTAATATGCATATCAAACTGCAAACTATTTTTTAACGTGCCGTGCTTACCATGCAAAATCATTTGCATCACAAAATCATGACTATGTGCTATTTGACTCAAAGTTAGGTTGACTCGCCCTTGTTCTAGATCAGATAGGTTGAGTGTTTTTTCTGTGTAGTATTGAGCCGCTCGTGCATTTGGCTCAGTTGCGCTGAGTGAAATAATATCACTTTCATGAGCAGCCTCAGGTAAAACGCATTGCAGTGTGATTTGATGCTGACTGTTAGCATCCTGCGATAGCGTTTCAAATTCCATGCTGTGACTCATTGCCGCAGACATAGGATCTTCAAATGACGGAAGTGCAAAGGTAAGTTGCACTATAGATTCGCTCATGAGGGGCTTCAAATGCTATTTTTGATTAATAATGCAGCTATTATTACCGATCATTATTGCAAAATTATGACTAAACAAAACGACTTCATACATGAGCTGGTTTAAATTACATTTTACAACTAAAGCTATTGTTTTAAATCAATATTATATTTAATAAATAAACTACAATGGTCGCTTAATAATATCGTTTATTAAATGCAAGGACACAACGAGGCCTTAGCTTAGCAATAACAATAATGCTTTTATCGAGCTTGCTGGTTGTTAATTAATGTTGCCTTTATTGTTAATTAAAGGTGTTTATTTGTGTGTGTTTTCTTAATTTTGCAATAAAATTGCTTGAAAAAAAACCAAGCTAGCCATAAAGTGCTTTTAAGAGCCCAAATACATAACACACTACCAAACAGGTTGTGGCGGGGTTGTGAGAATTAGATGGCACTAATAAAAAATAATTTATGGAAACTCTTCTGTTTTTTGCTGTTGGGTGGCTTAATTTTATTAAGCGTGCTTTTGGTTTACGAGTGGAAAAACATCAAAAAAGATTACCGCACGAGCTCCCAAAATCGTGTGGAATTTTCTGCGCAAGCACTTAAAAGCACCCTTAGAAATAAAGAGCTGATGCTAGATTTAATTGGTAGAGATATTCTCTCTAATAATAATTTACATGAAAAAACGTCGACAATTAAACTTCTTGATAATATTTTGCTCGAAAATCCCGTGTTATTAGGCTTTGGACTGTTTAATCCGCAAGGCGAGATTATTTATTACAGCTCAAACTTAAACGCTTCAACCATGATCAACCTGAAAGAAAATAAAAATACACGCCAAAGCTTTGCGCAAACCCTCGTATCAGACAAAATGGTATTAGGACAGACTTACTTTAATGAATCTTTACAAGAGTGGGTGATCCCAATAAGAAAAGCATTACGCGATAAGAGCGGCACAGTAATCGCGGTTATGACGGCAGGTATGGCGGTGTCGAGAGGGACTAAGTACTTAAATATTTTGCAAAGTAATCGTGATGATTACATCATGCTAGCAAGAGAAATAGATGGCTTTATTCAATACAGCTCGGTTAGAGATGCAGATATAGCAAGTTATATAAAAACCCAGACTAAAGAGGCATTGGGGTTATCGGGTAATGCTTTGATAGAGCAAACAGGTAAAACAAAGCAAACACTTAAATCTTCCGAGGAAGTGTTTAGCATAGAAACGACGGTAAAAGGCAAACCGTATATCACCTCAGCAAAATTTGATAACCGTTATCAGTTGTGGACTCTGTCACAAATGGCGATGCAACCAATAAAAAATCTGTATTATTGGAAAGTTGGCTTGTATGTCCTAGTTTATGTGTTTATTTGTATGGTGCTATTTTTTGGTTTTAGGCTTATTGCACGTGCTGAAAAAAAGCGTATTGATGAGCTATTCCATCTTTCAAGACATGATGATTTGACCAAACTCCCAAATCGAAAAGCGTTACGAGATAGCTTTGAAGAAAAAAAAGAAACATCGTTTAGCTTAGCAATCATTAACATTACCAACTTGCGTTCTATGAATAATCGCTTTGGCATGGAGTTTGGCGATAAAGCGATAAAAACCTTTGCTGGCTTTTTAAAAACAACATTTTTATCACCCTATTTAGTATTTAGAAATAGTGGGAATGAATTTTGTATTATTGCACCTCACACTTTTGATGAGCAAAACAGACGTGCATTCGAGCATATTTTAGAGTCAGCAATCCAGCAATATGAAACCAACAATAGTGAACGATTACTTAATATAAGTGTGGGCATAGCCTGTTATCCAGAGCATGGTATAACAAAGAGTAAGCTCGTACGAAGTGCGCATTTAGCTAACCAGTGGGCAAAAGATACCGGCCAATGGCTGTGTCATTATCATGCTGATATTAAACAAGCTTACTTACGTCGTTTAAAAGTAGAAGAGCGGCTTAATATGGCGTTAAACGAGCAGTCATTGTCTATGGCGTATCAGTGCCAAGTAAATGAACAGGGTAAAATCCATGCTATGGAGGCGCTCATTCGTTGGCAAGATGGTGAGCTTGGTATGGTATCACCCGCTGAGTTTATTGCTATTGCAGAGCAAAGTGATTTAATTTTTAAAATTGGTGACTTTGTTTTAGCGCGATCTATTGGTGAGTTTGCAAAAATGCAGCAACACAGCGATACCCCTCTTGAATTGGCAATAAACATTTCAGTAATGCAATTTCAAAGTAGTGTATTTATTCCTACATTATTACACAGTTTAGAGACGCATAATGTTACTGCGCAAAGTATCATTTTAGAAATAACAGAATCCCTCTTTATGGATAATCTTGAACATGTGATTGATACGATTAAGAGCTTAAAGTCACGTGGAATACGCTTTTCAATGGATGATTTTGGCACAGGCTATTCATCACTGAGTCTTTTGAGACGCTTACCGATAGATGAACTGAAAATAGATAAGAGCTTTGTTGATGATATTTTGGTGGACTCTAAATCAAATAGTATGGTGCAAAGTATTATTGCCATTGCCAACAGCCATAACTTAAGTGTTATAGCTGAGGGCGTGGAAGAGCAAGCACAGTTTGATATGTTAGTTGATATTGGCTGTAAACGTTTTCAGGGGTATTACTTTTATAAACCAGTGGCAGCAGCAACGGTTATTGAATACCTAACGGTTAATTAACTTATCCTGCAAATACTGTGGTGGCACGGCTAAGGCGGTCATTCACAGCCCCCCACTTACTGCTTACTGGCGGCTTTTCGATATAAATATTCATCGGTGTTGTCTCATCGATATTATGCAGCGTTTTATACATGTTTTTAGCATACTCAACAGGGCAAGCACTGAGCTTAGTAATGTACTGAGGCGAAATGTGATTAGCTAATAACTGTTGCTCTGCCTTGGTTGAATAGATTAAATAATGTGTTTGCAAATGGGGAGTGTTACTCAAAACACTTTGAAAGTCTGCGCTATTAATAAGTATTGCAGGAGCATGGGGCTGATAATGCGCCTTTACATTGCCAGGCACTGCCTCATTATGTGAAAGCGGTGTAGTGACATTCAGTCCGGTTTTTTGCAAAATATCTGCAGCGGATATAGGTCCTGGGCGTAAAATGCGAAGCTGCTCAGTGGTGGCATCAACAATCGTTGATTCAATACCCACATCACATTGACCGCCCTCTAATACCGCGCTAATTCGGCCATTTAAATCGCGCATAACATGGGCTGTGTTTATTGGGCTTAGTTGTTTGTAGCGATTAGCTGAGGGAGCTGCAAGCCCAGTATTTAATTGTTTTAAAACGGCTAAAAATTGCGGATGTGCTGGTACGCGTAAACCAATGCTATTCAAGCCACCTGTTACAGGGCTATTTAAATTATCTTTTGCATTTAAAATAAGTGTGAGCGGGCCTGGCCAAAAGGCTTCAGCAAGTGTAATCGCTGCCTTATTTACATTTTTTGCCCAGTAGTGCACATGTGATAGTTCAGGAATATGCACAATTAATGGGTGGTTTGTTGGGCGCCCTTTAGCGGCAAATATTTTTGCTACAGCATCACTATTGCTCGCATCGGCAGCAAGGCCGTACACAGTTTCTGTGGGTAAGGCAACGCATTCGCCCGCTTTTAATAGTGCCACGGCTTGGTTAATACGCTCTTCAGTATTCAAAAATTGAGTGGGTTGTAATGATGTCATAATAACTCTTAAGGATTACAAAACTGGCAATATGTTGCATCAGCAACGCGTTTTTTATTCGTTTCAATGTGGCTAAAGCCGCAACTATCACATACTGAAGTAGTTGATTTCATTTGTTCTGTTGGCATATTACATAGCTCACAGGGCAAGCCTTTTGTGACCTGTTTAGCAACAAAGTTAGGGTTTTGGCACTGTGGGCATGTTGATGATAACCGCCTTGCAAGATCTTCTGCAGCTCGGCTAATAATTACTTGGCGTTGCGGGCTATACATGGCCCTCAGATCAGGCGTGATTGTACCTGTGCTTGGCGTTTTTTCTGTATACAAAGCAATAAGCGCTTCTATGCTAAGCCCTTTATGAAGCGTTTGGGTGTCGTCAAGTATCCAATGCTGGTTTTCATAGCGCTGACATGCAGTAGTGATTGATTCAGCACTGGTTTCACTGCTAATGCTTAAGCTGCTCGGCGAAAATGGCCCACCAGCGTATCCATAAATAGCATTGTTATTGTGTTTATCATAAAAACAAATAACTTCTTCGTCCCAGTTCATTAAACCCGGATACGGCCCACCCCCAAAACTGCCTTCACTGCCAAGCCCAAATTGCTCGCCTGTGAGTTCACATGCGCGCTGAGCTTTTGTCAGTGCCGCTGTGTTGGCACTACAATGACGTTGTACTTCGTGACTAAACATCCCAAGTGTATCGGTATCAAATAAATCAGTAGTGAATACCTCAAAACCAAGTGGCTCCAAAGCGGGAGCTACTAAAGGCGCCTTTTTATGTTTCGTGGCAATGACTATCTTTGGCATAGCTTATATTGGCTCATTAGAGGCTGAAATAGTTGAGAAATGTCCATTTTCGAACTGCTCTAGGGTATTATCATCGCCCCAGCGAATGAGAGTGAGCCAATGGTTATCAATCAGCTCCTTTACCATGACATGTTTGTTATAAATTGCCGCGATTGCCGATTGCGGCGCAGCAATATATACATTAAGGCGAATTGGTTCGTGCATCCATTTTTCCCCATTGTGCAGTGACTGCATGGCTAAGCCAATACGAAGGTCACCGCCATTACCTTCAAATAATCCAATATTACCGCCGACTGCATTGTGGAGTATTTTATTACCACTGCCGTATTTATGGTTGTCGGTAACCGAGGCATTATATTGACTATTGATCCAATGGGTTACTATCATGGGTGCGGTCATGATCAGTTCTAATACCGCAAATTCGTTATCGTTTTCCCATTCATAATCATGTAAAAAACAGCGTCCTTGTAAGTTAACACTGCGAGTCCATGTTCGTGGTGCAACAATAAAGGCGGCGTTATTAGCAAGCCCCCATTCTGGGCGTACTTGCGACCAATCGCGGGCACGCTGATGATAAGCATGGTTAATTTCATCCGCGGTTTTATTAACTAACTGCGGGTCGATATTTACTAAGCGTTCTTGCTGAGCGGTTTGCGTGGCAACAGTTAGCCATTTTTTCAGATTGTCATTAAGCTCGGTATCGTAAGCGGTGATGACATCCGTGGTTGTGTTATGAATAGCGGCAATAAATTGCGTGCTATGTGCCAGTGTTAGCCCTCGCTCTTTAAGCGCTTGGCGCACTTGGGTATCGTTTAGTAAGTTAGCCAGCACGCGTACATTAACTTCGCCACTTTGCCCTCCACAGGCTCCACATTCTAGGCCAGCGCTGTGCAAGTTATTAGTTGTATGACTGGCGTGACCTACCAACATAACATGCGGCGCAAACTCTTTTATTCCTAAGGTGTTAAGCACTTTTTGAGCTAAGTCGGTTTTGTCTTTTAGTGTCAGTTGTTGCTGGTTTTGTGTTAATTGCCAGTCGGTGGTTGCGCACTTTTTAGCTTTACCTTTAGATAAAAAGGTATTTTTTATTAATTTAAATGCATACAGCCAGCCTGCTGATTCAACCATAGAAAACGATGAGGGGGCTGATTTTGACCAACTTTGCCATGTAGCACTATTTTGACGAGATGCTTCAAGCGCCGCGTCTTTGTGTGTTTGTGTGGCATGTATGGCTGGTTTGAGTAGCCCTGGTAGTTGAGGACGAGTAATTGCACTACCATTTTCTTGATATTCTAGTGGCAAGCCAAAAAAACCGGCAAAGCCGAAGGTTTCTATATTTTTACTTTGCGATTCAAGCGCGCGGCGAATAACCTCTGAGCGTACATCAATACAAAACACCGCTTGTAATTGAGCGTTGTTCACTGGTGTTTTAGTGGCGCTTTGCAGTGCATGATTAAGCGGGTATTGATAGCTCAGCTCCAGTGCTTTTGCCCACACCCATAATGGCTTTTGTGCTAATTTGTGTGCATGCAGGCGCTCAACTACGAGTGACTTTTCTTGCTGCCACTGACTTTGTAGTTGTTTAAATGAAGCACTATCATGATCTGCCAGATACTGCCAAATAACCAAGTCCCATGCCATTCGCATGGCCAGTAGCTGTTTCATATCATCTTTGGGTTTAGCGTAAAGTTGGCCTTGGAATCGCAAATACGCCAACCACGATGCCCAACCATTAATATCTAAAAGCAGCGAATGAGCATATAACTCTAACGAGTCGTTATCTATATTAAGGGTTGAGAGTGTTAGTGCAATCAGTTCATCAGCGCAAGTGGGCAGTCGCTTAAAGTAGCCATTTAAATGCTTTTCATCCATTACAATACTAATGCCTTTATCCGCTTGAATAACGGTTAACCAATGGCGATATAAAGGTGATTGTGATGATGTGTCATCACCATGAAGCATAGGGCCAAGCTGCTGATAATGCGCGGCACAAAACTGGCTCAATTGATGGGTGATTTCATCATGCCAAGCCATTTTATGTTTATTGCGCTGCTGGTCGAGTAAATCTGCAATGTTGTGCCAATCCACTAAAGGAACATCAATGTGAAGGGTTTTTATGAGTTGCTCATGCGTAAAGTCACTGTTAAGTAACTTGGCTGCATCGGCTAAGTGGTTATCAGTAATTATGCCGTTGTCGTACTTGTGCTGATAAAAGTCTTTAGGCATGAGCATATTGGCATTACATAAGGTATCAATGCGTGCGCTTACATCTTCAATAGGCAGGTGGCGCATTTCCCAAAATGGGTTAACGGCAATCATCTGATCTAAAGGCCAGTTTGGTGCTATGTAACCGCATACTTTATTAAGTATGTTGTTTTCAGTGTCACTTAACGATAATGCCGTGTGATTTGAATGCGTTTGATTGCTCATTTTGATTCCTCAACGGTGATTCCAGCTGCATGATTTTTTAAATCGGTGTGGCCATTATTAGGTAAATTTATCGGCCATATTTTTAGGGTTAACCGCGTAAACCACTCATCTAAATACAAACCTGCAAATAATAGGGTGGAAAGTGATTTAACCTGTGGTCGCCAAGACTGGTAGCGTAAAAAGTAGCTGGCAATCATTAACGTTAAAATAAGGGCTATTACCCAGCTATCGGCGAGGCTAAATGCAGCTTCGCGCCACTGCTCAAGCTCTAGTGCTAAAGTAAATATATTTTTAGCAACCACATAGCTAAAAACTACTAAGAGTGCAATTAACAACTTTTTACTGCGAGTTTGCACGTTAGAAGCGCCATGTTGGTTGGCCAGTAAAATAGTTAAAGCCGATGCTAAAAGTAGCCACACACTGACCGCGCCTTGATAGCCGCTAATGAACCATGCAGCGCCAACTAGGGTAATCGACACCAATGCCCCCGTTAACCAAGCAAAGCACGTGGGTGATTGTTTTGGAATGTGGCGGCGAATCAGATCTTCGTTTACACCGTTGCCTGAGTTTAAAAATGCAAAGGCTTTATAGGTTGAATGAGTAACAAGGTGAAGCAGAGCCAGTTCAAATAATCCCAGCGCACATTCTATGAGCATTAATCCCATTTGCGCACTGGTAGACCAAGCAAGCCTTACTTTAACGCTTATTCGGGTAGTCATTATCAAAGCGCTGATCACCGTAGTTAAACCAGCAATAATTAAAATTAACCACTGTGCAGCCGCAGCTTGAATAAACAAAGGCGCAAATAAAATTAATAAAAAGCCACCTAAATTTATCACCCCAGCATGCAATAAGGCACTGACGGGTGTAGGCACCTCAACCACTTTGATTAGCCAGCCATGCATAGGCAACTGAGCACATTTGATTAAAGCTGCAAAAGCGATTAAAAAGGCTGCGAGTTGTTCAGCCAAAGATAGCGGTAGTGTGTTGGTGTGATAAAAAGTAGTGATATCGCTAATGTATAGGCTATTGTGAGTAACCGATAAAATAATAAATGCGACGAGTAATAAGGATTCAGCTACGCGTGCCACAATAAACTTTTTATGAGCGGCGAGTACCGCACGAGGGCGCTCAGGATAAAACATTAATAGTTTATGCAGTGCTAAACTAATTGCCACCCAGCCTAGCCAAAATAGCGCTAAGTGATTGCTCATAACTACAATCAGCACTGCGGTTACGGTTAATAGCAGCCAGCGCCAAAAATAGTTTACACGTGGCTCACCTTGCATATAGTGTTTGCAAAACCGAATTAATATTAGCGTTATGAACAGGATTAGTCCTAGCATAATAGCGCGGGTCACTGAGAGCGATAAGAAACTCAGTAAATCAAAGGCATAAATACGATAAAGTGCAACGGCACTGATAAATGCAACACTATTAAATAGCATCACTTTAAACAGTACATTGCCATTTGAGGCACAAGGTTGTCGGCCAATTAGCCACGCTGCTAAAAATGTGCTTAATGGCATCATTAGTAATAACAACGAAATAATATACTCGCTCATTCAGTGCTCCTTATTTAGTTATTGGAGTATGACAAACTAGATAACTAAATAAAAATAGATATAATGCATATAAACGTTCTATAAAAGAGAACTATAATGAGCCGTTTGAACTACCATCACTTGTATTATTTTTGGTCTGTTGCCCGAATTGGTAACTTAACCCAAGCCGCTAAAGAGCTGCATTTATCGCAGTCAGCGCTCTCCACTCAAATTAAACAGCTAGAGCACACCATTAATATTGAGTTATTTGAACGTAAAGGACGTACCTTGGCATTAACCGATATGGGAAAGCGGGTGCAAATGTACGCTAACGATATATTCACTAAGGGCGAAGAACTGTCGTCTTTTATTCATAAAGGGATGATTTCCCAAACTCAGCATTTATCAATCGGGGTGCTTAATACGCTCTCTCGTAACTTTATCGAGGAATTTATTAACCCTTTAATGAGTAACGACGAAGTACGCTTTTCGCTTACTGCAGGGCGTATGGATGGGCTGTTAAATGGTTTGGCAGAGCACGAACTGGATTTAGTTTTAACCAATAAACCCATCGGACTTGAGCACTACGATCAACTGTGGCAAAGCCAGTTGGTATCTCGTCAGCCATTAGCCATAGTGGGCCCTGCAGATAAAAAAACACGCGGTCAATTTCCTACCGGTTACACAGATGCACAATGGGTGCTACCCAGTAAAACCTCCGCGATTAGAGACTCATTTAATGCTTTGTGTGCCCGCTGGCAATATCAGCCAAAAATAAAAGCAGAGGCTGATGATATGGCTATGCTGCGATTACTTGCTCGTGATAGTGGTGCACTATCGGTATTGCCATCAGTTGTAGTAAAGGATGAAATAGAACAAGGCCTATTAGTTGAATACCAACGTTTACCTGATGCATTTGAGCACTTTTATGCCATTACCGCACAGCGCAAATTTGTGCCTGATATACTCAAATCATTGCTCGCCAAAACGTGTTAATTACTTTTAAACTACCGTTTTTATTAAAATATTTTATGCTTAAATAATAAAAAAAGAATTAAAGCTTTTAATTCGTCGGCCGATACCGTATTTATATTGTACTGAAGATTAAGGATAATCATGGTTAATAAACTACAAGGCAATTATGCTAACCTAAATGCGTTGCTTGCCCAATCAGTCAATAATTCAAACCAAACCAGTATGCCCACAGGTTTGCAATCGCGTGCTCACTTAGCGCCAAGCACGGCAATAATCACCGATGAAATGCTCAGTCAGTTTAGTGACGAACAAGTCGATGAAATACTTAATCAGCAATTATCCTCTTTACTCACGATTTCCAGCGCACCCAGTGGCTCAAATTATAAACTGTCCAGTGAAGAGGTTGCGCTGCGAACGGTTATAAGTTCTCAGCAAGAGGGCCTATTAAAAAATGAACGTAGTGATCAGTTAATTGAGCGTTTAAACAGCTCGGTAAAAAATATTCAGGGCGCTTATGCTAACACTAGCGATATTTTATCAAACTTGGGGCAGCTTGGGTTCAATCAAAAAACGTTTTTAGCGTCTAGTCAGCAGCGTGTTGAACGCTCGCTAGACCCCTTTATGGAAAGTTTTAACCGCGAGCGATATGAGGATGATGATAACTATGGATTTGAGCTGTCGGTAAAAACCAAAGAAGGTGATGTTATTAAAATCACTTTTCATTCTGCGCAAGGTTACGATGAGGAAACAGGCGAAACCACTGACGAATTTAGCGTAAGTTATGAAGTAGATGGCGACTTATCTGAGGCTGAACACCAAGCATTAACACAAGTATTTTCTGGTGTAGGCGAAATGGCAGATGAATTTTTTAAAGCTAAACAAAGCGCTTACAGTCGTTATGTACCCGCAAACCAAACTGATTTAGATTTAAGCTTTTTAAGCAATTTTGATAATAAACAGCTTTCGGGTTTTGATTTGTATTTTTCAACGTCAGAGGGAAATACTGCCGATGCTGATGGAGCGCTACTTGGAAAAGACAATGAGCTTAATTTAAGTTATACCCTTGATGAAGATTCAGAGCAGCAAATACTCGAGTTTGAATCGGTAAATGGTCAGAACAACATTGATTTTTCGCTCGATATGTCAACCATTGGCGCGCAAGACAAAAGCCAAATGCAGCAATACATAAAAGCGCTCGATAAAAGTTTAGAAGATAGCCAGCTCAATAGCTCAGAGAAAAGTACGCGTTCGGCGTTTGGTCACAAAAGTGATGAAGTGATGAAACAAGGGCTCGCTGTTTTTAAAAGTGCGTTTAGTAGTATGTCATCAGCCGCTGAGCGCTATAGTCAAATAGAGTCAGTTGCTACACAGCAGTTTACTAACGGACGCGAGCTGGTAGCTGATTTAGTTGACAATATGATCACCCGTGATCCACGTTATCAAGGACTAGGAAGCAGTGATAAAAATTCCCTAGGCGATGGGATTTCTAAGTTAGCTGATTTTGATGCGAAATTTTCTTTTGCAATGGATCAAGGTGATTACATAGCAACAAGCACCACAAAGCTGAGCCAAAATACAGAACACCAAAAATCAGCAGGGTTAACTGGAGTTACTCAAGATAAAACGGCGAGCACGCGTTTTAATTATGAAGAAGGTAACCGCTCTGATATCCCCCCTGATTATTATGACAAACAAGAAAATTACACTATTGGTACCGCTGTAAAAAATAACGAATTGGTTGCCCTTGATCAGGCTCATGAGGTGGATGTAGATAAAAAAGTGTATCAGTTTAATCCCGAAATATCTCAATACGAGCTAAAAAAGGAATTGAAAGAAACAACCACCAGTGAGAGCAATATTCGTGTTATTAACGATATTTGGCTCGAGAAAAATGAAGATAGTCATAGTATGGATGAAAGAAAACGACTCAGTGGTGTGGGGGCGTCGAACGAGTTTAGAACAACATCGAGTTATTCACATACGCAATTAGTAACGTTAATCGGTGACTTAGATAAATTAGAACAAAACAAAGAAGCCAAACGTGAGTACTTAGCCGTTTTATCGCAAGTGGATGATTTTATGGATAAAAGCAAGTAACTTTTATTTACTTAAGCTCGATTATGGGTATAGTAGCTAAAACACTATTTAAGTATAAGGTTATGTTAAAACAATTAATTTTACTCTTTATTTTGACTCTACCACTGGCAGCGAATGCAACGTTCAAACCACACTCAGACGCTGTTACTGCTAAGCGTTTATTAAGCGAGCACGATAAATTTGCTAAGCAATACCAAACATTCTCGCCTACACCGCAAGACGTTGTATTGATGCAAAAATTAGCAGGTAAAGAGTTGTTAGTGCTTTTAGGTAGCTGGTGTCATGACAGTGCTCGCGAAGTACCTCGATTAATAAAGTTACTTGATGAGTCTAAGGTTGAACTTTCGAAAATAACCTTTGTTACTGTAGGTTATGACAAACGTGATGAGGCAGGTATTGCGCTAGCGCATGACTTACAATATACCCCCACTTTTATTATTAAGCATAACGGGGTTGAAGTTAACCGCGTAGTAGAAAAACCCAGCGGCACTCTCGCCCAAGATTTGACCTTGGGCTTATAGCCAGTATTATGTTCGAGGTTTTATTATTACACAGGCCAGTCGGCGGCGTCTAAATCATCTAACTGTGCATCGCAGTGCTCATTCCCTTGCCATTTGGCAATATATTCACCGTGTGGGTCGTATTGCTGGGTTTGTTTTGCCAAATTAAAGTGTCGCCCACCGCGCGGATCGACCCCAACCCCAGCAATATATTGCCAGTTGCCCCAATTAGCGGCTACATCGTAATCAATAAGTTGTTGTTCAAAGTAAGCAGCGCCATAGCGCCAGTCTAGTTGTAGTTCGTTGACCAAACAGCTGGCTGCAATTTGTCGTGAACGGTTAGTGATAAAGCCCGTTGCGTTAAGCTCTTTCATAATAGCGTTAACTAGCGGAAATGGGGTACTGCCTTGGCACCATTTTGCAAAACGGTTCGGGCTAAACGTGGTCAGTGGCGAGCTTTGTTTTTTACCTTTAAAAGTAAATAACTGATGCTTCACATTAATTGCATGCCACTTAAAATACTCACGCCAGAGCAATTCAAACTTGATCCAGTATGTTGATTCATTTTCCCCATGCTGCGCTTCATAAGCATCGACTGCACAAAAAATTTGCTTGGCACTAATACAACCAAAAGCCAGCCAGCTACTAAATTTAGTCGAGTTATCAAAGCCACCCAGCTCATTACGGGTGATTTTATAGCTGCTTGGTAAAGCTGATGAAAAGTACTGTAGACAATGCGCAAGGCCGGCTTTGTGTCCACCTTGGAGTAAAGGGTTTCCTGTTGGCGGCTCTGATATAGGCTGTTTAGCACATAAAATAATAGGCGGTGGAAGTCTTTTTGCTGAGAACGGCACTGAGGATAAACTGATACCAGTGGCTTCGATTTTTTTTCTAAAAGGGGTAAAGCCGGTTGGTAAATCAGCAAGTTCAAAGGGCAGTTGTTGCTGTTGATATAAGGTATCTTGCATCACAGATTTAAATACCACAGTAGCGCATTTCGATTTAAGCGCGGTAATTTGGCGTTGCTCATAAACGCCTATTTGCTCGCTATAAACAACTTCATCAATGCCAAGCTCATTAATACGCTGTGTTAATACCCTTACCGGATCGCCTTCTAAAATATGCAAGGTTTGGCCAAGCCCTAAAACAGACTCCTGTAGCTCGTATAGGCTTTGCATTAGAAAGCGTTGTTTATGTACACCATAGGGTTTTTGTTGATAGTTATTGCTTTTAAACCAAGCAGGATTGATCACAAATACGATATCAAGTTCACATTGTTGTTGTGATAAATCATTGAGTATGGGGTTGTCATCAATGCGCAAATCATTTTGCAGCCAATACAGAATACGTTTTTTCATACTTAAGCTCTGGTTTTTAAAATCATTAACTTTACGAAGCAAAAGCGGGTAGGGATTAGTTTTGAGGTGTTTAATAGGGCTTTAAAAAGAGGCGGTAACAATACCGCCTCTCAATTTGTTCTAGCTTTATTTTAAATAGCTGATTTTTGCTGTGCTATCCAGTCATTAATTACATCTTCAAGTACCGCCATAGGGAGTGAACCTTGACCAATAACGGTATCGTGGAAGCTGCGTATATCAAATTGTGCGCCTAGCTGTTTTTCTGCTTTGGCACGTAGTTCGCGTATTTTAATTTCGCCCATTTTGTATGAAAGCGCTTGGCCTGGCCAAGAAATATAGCGGTCTATTTGATCTTCCACTGCGCTTTGTGGCAAAGCGGTATGATCAGCCAAATAATCAATCGCCTTTTGGCGGCTCCAGCCAAAGGCATGAATACCGGTATCAACCACTAAGCGTACTGCGCGCCACATTTCGTAGCCTAAACGGCCAAAGTCACTGTATGGGCTTTGGTAAAAGCCCGCTTCTTTACCTAAACGCTCTGTATAAAGTGCCCAGCCTTCGCCAAAAGCAGAGTGGCTCAGTGTGCGTCTAAACTCAGGAACGTCTAACTCCATCGCAATGGCGTTTTGTAAATGATGCCCAGGTATGGCTTCGTGTAGGCTAAGTGCTTCTAAATTATATAAAGGCTGCAGTTTTGGAGTTGAGGCTAAAAAGTAAGTCCCCGGTGAGCGATTATCTGGCGGTGGCATATAAAATGCGCCACGACTAGCAGAGCCTTTAATGGTAAAAGTATTGCGCGGTAAGTGGCCAAAGTAAGTAGGGAGTTTGCCGTACATTTTTTGGGTTATAAAGGCGGTTTTTTCGAGCAAGTCTTGGGGATCGGTTGCGTAAAATTGCTCATCGGTTGCCAAAAATTCTAAAAACTCGCTATAGCTGCCATCAAAGCCAACTTCATCAATAATACTTTGCATTTGCGCTTTGATGCGTGCCACTTCTTTAAGGCCAAGCTCATGGATTTGCTTGGGGGTCGCATTTGTTGTGGTGTAATAATTTACTGTATATTTGTAATAATCAAGGCCCCCTTTGATGCTTGCAATACCGGGCTGCGCTCTACAATGTGGCATATACTCGTTTTCAAAAAAGTCGTAAAAGTGCTCGTAAGCAGGCACGACTTTTGAGGCAATTAACGCTTTAGCTTTATTTTGGTAAGTTTCTTTTTGCGCTGCGCTAAATGTATTAGGGATACGAGTAAATGGCTCATATAAGGCGCTATTCTCAGGTTGTTTAACTATATGGGCGCTAATACTTTGGCCATAATTTTTAAATGTTTCGCAGTAGTGGGTAAAACCAGTTTGAATGCCTTGCTTCAGTAAATTAATGTTTTGCTGATTAAAGCGCGGGTAATCACCAAGGCTCACTAAAAAGGCATCGTAATCCTCGGCGGTTAAAAAGGCCATGTTAGCCGGCGCTTCTGCAAAGTAAGTATGCCAGCCACTTAAAAAATTAACCGGAAAGTATTTATCTTGGTAAAGGTAGCTTTGCTGCTCGGTTTCTCGCTCATATTTAAACAAGCGGTAGTTCATTAACTGCTCGCTATTGAGCGTTTTAGGATCAATGCTGGCTAAGTTTTTTAGTACGCTGTTGTTGTAAGCTTGGCGCTTCGCAATGGCTTGCTCGCTCCAATCGGGTAGGGTGCCGTTTGGTTTCCAACCGTCTGGATCGGTTCTAAAAAATATTTTCTCAGCTTTGGCGTTTTGCCAGTGGTTATCAATAATGGTTTTTAAATCGCTGTTACTGTCGGCTAAGCTTGGCAGCGAGGTGGCTGCTAAGGCAATAGCTAAGATTGTTTTTTTTAGCATGTTGAATTTCACTTTTTAAAATTTTAATTATTACTTATGCGCGCTGATTTTATGATAATAACAAGTTCACTCAATTAATGCGTTGGTTTTTAACAACAGCCTAGCTTATTGTTCTACTGGTGTTTAAAATGAAAAAAGCAAAACATACTTTAGTAGCCATGTTTAATATCGCAATTTCGCTAATCGAACAGGTGAATAGCCAACACCCATATATTTATTGAGCTTTACATGTTTAGCTTTGCAGGTTCAAAACCTGATTATGATGAAGAAAAATGGATTGGGATTATTCGCCACACGTGACAAAAAATGTCAGATGATGCACATGAGTTTGTATTGGCAGGTCATACTACATTGCTACCACCATTAATTGGCCTGATACACAAAGCATTAGAATAACTATTTAACTTTACGTATTAAAATAAAAAGGATTTTGAAAATGTTGTGCCCTCGAACGAATACACCATTGGAGCCTATATTAGTTGGCGGAATCACTGTTTATACATCGTCATTAGGCGGCGTATTTTTTGATAACAGCCAAATTTTTAAATTTAGCTCGCCAGAGTTAAAACATGGTCAGGTTTTACTTAAGTATTTGAGTAATTATGCAGAAGGTGAGGGTGAAGTCGCAATGCGAGTAAATTGCCCTAAATGCCCAAGCATAGTGATGATGCGTAGGTATTTTTCACCGCTAAAAGCAGTTGAAATAGATGAGTGCCCAAGCTGTGCAGGAATATGGCTTGATAATGGTGAACTGGAAAAAATACACGAAAATCATCTAACGCCCAAAGAGCGTAAGCTATTAGCTAATGAGATGGCTACAAATCATGGTTTCATATCCATTAAAACGCCAAAATCGAAATATTACCCTAAAGCGCCTAAAAATCTTCAAGGCACCACAGTTGAACGGCTGGTGCAATTAGCATTAATTAATTTTGAATCATAAAAAACGGCGTACTATAAAGTACGCCGTTTTATTAAACTGACTTAATCAAAATCGTTATGACTTATTGCGGTTTTCTTTACTAAACGCACGAATTTTACGTTTTTGCGACAGGGTTACTTTATTAGTACGCCCTGCAAATGGGTTATCGCCTTCTCTAAATTCAATTTTGATTGGCGTACCCATAATCTTAAGTGCTTTACGGTAGTAGTTCATTAGGTAGCGTTTGTAGCTATCAGGTAAATCATGAACTTGGTTACCATGAATGACGATACGCGGCGGATTATAACCCCCAGCATGCGCATATTTAAGCTTAACACGACGACCGCGAACAAGTGGCGGCTGGTGATCCGCTTGTGCCATGTCCATGATACGACGTAGCATAGCGGTGCTTATACGTTTAGTTGCCGACTCATACGCTTCGTCAACTGATTCAAATAAATGACCAACACCCGTACCATGTAGCGCAGAGATAAAGTGCAAGCGGGCAAAATCAATAAAGCCCAAACGACGATCAAGCTCAGTTTTAATACGATCTTTAACGTAGTTATCTAGGCCATCCCACTTGTTCACGGCAATCACCAATGAGCGCCCTGAGTTAAGGGCAAAGCCTAATAAGCTTAAGTCTTGATCAGAAATACCATCGCGGGCATCAACCACTAGTAACACGACGTTACAATCTTCGATTGCTTGTAGCGTTTTAATGACTGAGAATTTCTCAACCACGTCACTTACTTTTTTACGTTTACGCACACCAGCGGTATCGATAAGAATATATTCTTTGTCGTTACGGGTCATCGGAATGTAAATTGAGTCGCGGGTTGTACCTGGCATATCGTATACAATAACCCGGTCTTCACCTAGTATGCGGTTAGTAAGGGTTGACTTACCAACATTTGGACGACCAATAATAGCCAGCTTTACCGGCTTGTCGGCAAACGCTTGGTGATCAGTGTCATCTTCTTCACCTTCTTGATATAAGTCGATAAGCTCTTCATCGTCATCGGCTACATCTTCATCAAGTGCGGCAAGTTCAGCAATAACTGGCTGAAGTGTTTGTTCGAGCAGTAAAGTAATACCACGACCATGAGCGGCTGCAATATGATGAACTTCACCGAGTGAAAGTTGATAAAACTCAGCACAGTTCGAGTCAGCATCAATGCCGTCTGTTTTATTGGCTACCACAAAGCACTTTTTCTCTTGCTTACGCAAGTGGTTAGCAATAGCTTGGTCAGCCACTGTCATACCTACGCGAGCATCAACTAAAAATAAAACAATATCCGCTTCTTCAATGGCTAGTAATGACTGATCAGCCATTTCGGTTTCGATACCTTCTTCTGAGCCATCAATACCGCCCGTATCTACCACGATAAATTCAAAGCCATCGTAATTTGCTTGGCCATATTTTCTATCACGCGTTAAGCCAGGAAAGTCGGCAACGAGTGCATCACGAGTACGTGTTAAACGGTTAAATAATGTGGATTTGCCCACATTGGGTCGCCCTACAAGAGCGATCACGGGAAGCATAAACTACCTCTTTAAAAAACAACAAAAGGCTTCGCAGTGCGAAGCCTTACAAAAAATAATTAACTATTAGTGCCTTACACTAATAGTAGACAGTTAGTTCGGTATTTTTACCGCGCTAACTTCACCATCACGGGTGTATAAAATCAACTTATCGTCAGCAACAACAGGCTCAACAAAAAAACCTGAGCTGTCAAAGTCTTCACGAGATACTAGCTCGCCAGTGTCTTTATTTAACCAATGCAAATTGCCTTCTTGGTCACCTAACGCTAAATAATTACCGGCAACTGCTGGGCCTGTTAAGTACCAGCCACGAAGAGCGGGTTGGCTCCAACGTTCAATGCCTGAATCTTTATCAAGTGCATAAACAACGCCGTTACTATCAACAACGTAAATTGTTTGCAAATCCATGGCAATTTCACGGTAGCTGCTGTATTCACGTTTCCATACAACATTACCAGAACGAATATCAACTGCTGATAAGTTACCATTGTATGCAATCGCATAAGCAAACGGGCCACTAATAAGTGGTTGTGTATCAACATCAACTAAACGCTCAAACTCTGATGCGCCTTTTGCTACTGCAATTTCTGCGCTCCACGCTGAGTAGCCGCTCTCAGAAATTAAAACACTGAGCTTACCTGTTTCAAGGCCAACCAACACACCACCATTAGCGACGGTTGGTGAACTTTGACCGCGTAAGGTAAGTGCTGGCACTTCTTGCTCAAAGCTCCAGCGCTCTTCACCCGTATCAGGATGCAGGGCCAGTAACTTACCTGATGCTAAATTAACAAACACTAAACCATCGCCTGCAGCAGGTTTAGACAGTGATTCGCCTGGCACTTTTTTACGCCATACCTCTTTACCTGTCTCACGATCAAGGGCAATGACATAGCCATGTTCTGAACCTAAATAGATTTTACCATAAGCTTGTAATATTCCGCCTGATAATTTTGCACTATCGTTATCGCTCCAAGGCCAAAACGATAAATCATGACGAACATCGGTTTCCCAAAGCGTATCACCATTGGCAAGTGATAACGCTTCTACTTGGCCTTCGCGACTCGCTACATAGACAGTATCTTTATAAACAGCTGGTGATAGGCGTGAGAAGTAATGCTCTACACCGCTACCTATTGATTCTTGCCAAACAACTTCTGTTTCAAACTGATTGGCTATTTCAGGAAGTACCAGTTCTTCTTCATCATCACTTGATGAACAGCCCATAAGTGTTGCCATACAAAGGGCGAGCGTTGCTGTTGTTATTTTTCTCATGCCTAAAACCTTATGCCGCTGGGCTAGTTACTGCTAGGTCATCTAACTTAATTTGTAATAGAGGATTGCTGGTTAATCCACCGGCATCAACCGCAGCTTGGTAGGCTACGCGTGCTTGTTCTTTATTGCCTTGCTGAGTGTAAATATCGCCTTTTAACTCTGCAACATTTGCATTAAATGCCTCTGGCAACGGCGAATTTAACGTGGTTAATGCATCATCGTATTGTTGTTGAGCAATTTGCACACGCGCTAAACGCGTAGTGGCAATGGCTTTTAACTGCGCGTTATCGACATTTGATACAATCCAGCTTAGCTTTTCATTCGCTACATCTAATTTTTGTGCATCTACCGCTTCTTTTGCAGCAACAAATGCCGCTAAAGTTGCGTACTGAGTGTCTTTATTTTCACTGATGAAGGCATCAGCAGAGGCTAATACGTCATCACTTTCAACAAGCTTAGTGTAGGCATCAGATGCTTGCTCTGCTGTTGTTATTTGGTTTTGCTTGTAGGCCTTCCAACCGTACAAACCACCTAAGCCAACAATTACACCTAACGCAAGTGATAGGCCGTTTTCACGAAAAAAGCGTTTAATCGCTTCTGCTTGTTGTTCTTCAGTTGAATAAATTTCCATGCTTACCTCTATTAAAGCGCTTTACTCGCAGCGCTTTATGTAATTTTAGCTATTAATTAGTTCTGCAAGTAGCGCTTTAGCTTGTTCTAGTTCTAATGTGACTTGTTCTTTACGCTCACGTAAATACTTTATGGTCACAACGCCTTGCTCTAATTCATCTTCACCGATAATAACTGCGACTAATGCATCGCTTTTATCAGCACGTTTTAATTGTTTTTTAAAGTTACCACCGCCAGCATGCACCATAACGCGTAATCCAGGTACGTCACGACGTAACGTAGATGCAATAATGGGCGCTTGAATGCTGGCTTTGTCGCCCATGGCTGCTAAATATACATCAGCACTACGGCGTATGTCACCTACACATTCAAGTGCTTGAAGCAATAAAACTAGGCGCTCTAATCCCATCGCAAAACCAACTGCTGGGGTTGATTTACCGCCTAATTGCTCAACTAAGCCATCATAACGACCACCGGCACATACTGTACCTTGTGCACCTAAGCTATCGGTTACCCATTCAAATACAGTACGGTTGTAATAATCTAAGCCACGAACTAGCTTTTCATTAACCGTGTATTTGACGCCTGCGGCATCTAATCGTTCACATAAATTTTCAAAATGTTCTTTTGATTCAGTATCTAAATATTCAGATAATTTTGGTGCATCGACTAAGATTGCCTGTATATCTGGGTTTTTAGTATCCAAAACGCGCAGCGGGTTAGAGTACATACGACGCTTAGAGTCTTCATCTAGTACATCGGTATGTTGTTCTAAAAAGGCAATTAAGGCATCACGATACTGCGCGCGCGCTTCATTTGAGCCTAATGAGTTAAGTTCTAAGCGTACATGATCGCTTATGCCAAATGCTTCCCAAAGTTGCGCCGTGAGTAATATAACTTCAGCGTCTATATCGGCGCTGGCAATACCAAAGGTTTCTAAACCAAATTGGTGAAATTGACGGTAACGACCTTTTTGTGGGCGTTCATGGCGAAACATAGGGCCCATG
Organism: Pseudoalteromonas sp. SiA1; assembly: GCF_018732205.1. Taxonomy (NCBI): domain Bacteria; kingdom Pseudomonadati; phylum Pseudomonadota; class Gammaproteobacteria; order Alteromonadales; family Pseudoalteromonadaceae; genus Pseudoalteromonas; species Pseudoalteromonas sp. SiA1. The sequence goes on from NZ_CP076085.1 coordinate 462,669, forward strand.
TACCAAAGGCGTTGTTCTTGATTGTATAACAGGCCATTTTCGTTACCTGCACGTACACACACCGCGGTACCCTCAGGGCGCAGAGTTAAATTATCACCGTTACGATCGGCAAAGGTGTACATTTCTTTTTCTACAATATCGGTTACTTCACCAATAGAGCGTTTAAATAGGTCGGTTGATTCTACAATTGGAAAACGAATTTCTTGATAACCAAACGATGATACGGTCTCGCGTAAAATGTGCTCTACTTTCTGCCAAACTTGCGTATCGCCTGGCAGGCAATCGTTCATACCGCGAACTGCCTGAATTTGTTTTGCCACTGATAAATCCTAAATCTGTTTATGTGCAGTCTTAGACTGCAACTACGTAAAACTAAAAAATCGACCGCGCATTATAACCCTAACTACAAGGTAATTGCGAGTATAGCGGTGTGTATGTAATTTGTACTGCGCTGTGAATGCCGCTACTAAAAAAGTCAATTGAATGCATATTGCTGGCGTTTAAATCACTCTACGATTTTTATATCGATTGGTGTTTGTTGCTGCTTTTGCTCGATAAAATCGCGCACATAGCCTTCGAGCTGATCAACAATATTATTGTTATCAATACGGGCTTTTTGGCGTTCGCCATTTATGTATAAGCCTGAGCGACGGTTTGCACCGGCAAGGCCAATATCACTGACTAGCGCTTCGCCTGGGCCGTTAACAACACAGCCAATTACAGACACTGAAACCGGTTCAATAATGTCTTCTAAACGTTCTTCAAGTTGGTTCATGGTGCTCACCACATCAAACTCTTGGCGTGAACAGCTTGGGCAAGCAATAAAGTTAATCCCGCGCGAGCGAATACGCAGTGATTTTAATATATCAAAGCCAACTTTTATTTCTTGTACTGGGTCTGCAGCGAGAGATACGCGCAGCGTATCACCAATGCCTTCTGCTAATAACATCCCTAAACCAACGGCCGATTTAACAGAGCCAGAGCGCATGCCGCCAGCTTCGGTTATTCCTAAATGCAGTGGTTGGTCGATTTCTTTAGCGAGCAAGCGATACGCGCCTACCGCTAAAAATACGTCTGATGCTTTTACTGAAATTTTAAATTGATCAAAGTCTAAACGGCGTAATATATCTACGTGGCGCATAGCCGATTCTAATAGGGCTTCTGGAGTAGGTTCGCCGTATTTCTCTTGTAAATCGCGCTCAAGTGAGCCGCCATTTACCCCTATTCGAATAGGAATGTTATGCTCACGCGCTGAATCAACTACCGCTCTAATGCGCTCTTCACTGCCAATGTTACCTGGGTTGATACGCAAACAATCAACACCGTATTTTGCTACTTTTAATGCAATGCGATAGTCAAAGTGAATATCGGCGACAAGGGGTATCGACACTTGCTCTTTAATACTTTTAAATGCCTCAGCGGCGTCCATGGTAGGTACTGACACGCGAACAATATCTGCACCGGCATCTTGAATAGCTTGAATTTGGGCTACAGTGGCATCAACGTCCATCGTATCTGTGTTGGTCATCGACTGCACGGCAATAGGTGCACCATCACCAATAGGAACATTACCCACATTTATGCGTGTGGATTTTCTGCGTTTTATAGGAGATTCTGAAAACATAGCGACTACTCTGCTAAGGGTAATTTAAATTTAGCTAAACGGTTTTTAGGAAAGGCCGAAATATCAACTGGCTCACCATTTAGGGTAATACGAACAACATCATGCTTGCCTAATACCACTGAAAAAGGCGCTACTCCGGTTAGGGTCATTTCGTAGCCTGCTTTTTTTACACCAAAAGCAATTTTTTCATCATTGGCATCGTGAATTTCTACCCAGCTCTCATCGTTAAACATCATAAAAATGGTGCTTAAATCACTGTTTTTTGGCTCACTGGTGCTCTGTGCATTATTAACTGGCGCAGCTTGAATTGTTTGTTGTTCATTTTGTAATGCAGAATCTACTTCTTCTGTAGATTCAATGTCATTTAATAGTGCCTCGTCGGCGGCTTCAGCTAACAGCTTGGTGTTTTCTTGTTGTTGAGTTATGAGCGAGTTATTAGCATTAATAGTTTTAGTTTGTTCATCAATAGGCATTGCATTTTGCCACCACCACACTGCAGAAGAACCAATAACGATAGCTAAAATTAAGTAACTTACGGTCATAAGTCGGCTGTCATGGGCTTCTTTTTCTGTGCGCCTTGAAAAGCTTTGCATATCGACCGGTTTATCTGATGTGCTAAAGGCCGGCAGCATCGCTAAAATAGCTGCGCTATCAATGTTTAGTGTGCGGCAGTAGTTTTTTATATAGCCTTTAACGAACGTTTTTGCACCGAGTAAATGATACTCGTCGCTTTCAATATGCTCAACTTGTGATTCTGTTAGCTTTAATAGCGAGGCGATTTCAGCAATGCTGATATTTGCATTTTCTCTATGCGATTTTAGTATTTGTCCTACAGAGGGTTCGTCGCTCTGCGGTTGTGTATTATCTTCATTCATAATATGTATGAGTCTGGATCCACGAGTAAAAGTTAATGTTTTGGCTTAATAACCAGAGTAAGACTTTGTTTTTATTTTTTAGTGTTCGTTTATTCTTGCTACTAGAATGCACGCTTTTAAAGGGTATCATCAGCTGCGGTTTTATAAAAACGTTAGTATCGCCCTTTTAAAATTTTTGCTGTTTTTATTTTTAAAGCCCTTTAATGCACCTAACATATAGCAGTTTAGCATTGAATCACACTGAAATGCTAAATTGGTTTACAGTAAAACGAGCGATATCAACCGATACACTCGTTTTTACTCTTATTTATACTAATTTAAAAAGGTATTTGTGTCTCTGTTGTATTTTATGCAGCTTACTTTACTGAATCATCAGAGTTTACAGCAGATGTTGGGCTTTTTTTACGAATAATTTTTATTTTTGGCTCCACAATAATTTGATTGTTATTACTGCTTTCTTGCAATTCATCAAGTTGTGCTTGACGGTACTTTTCTCGCAGCACTTCAAACTCTGTTTGCCTTAATTGGTTGTCACGAATGGCGTTAGCTTGAACACTATTTGGGTACGTTTGCAAAATGGTAGCTGCAATTTTTTCAGCATCTTCTATTCTACCCATGCGTTGTTTAACCAAGTAGCTGAGTAACAATGCTCGCGAAGAAACCTGTGCAGTATCGTCATAACGTTGTATTAAAGTACTGGCTTTATATAAGTCACTTTTGGCGTAATACAAAGCCGCTAAGCTTATTAATGTAGAGGCGCGTTGCGAGCTGTGGTTTAGCGCTTGTTGAAAGTAGCTTTCTGCATTGGTAAAGTCATTAAATTCAATGGCGCATAAGGCTAAATTTTCATAGCTTTGTGCTACACGAATATAGCTAGGAATTTCAATCGCTTTTAAAAATTGATCGGTCGCGCGATCATACTCATCAATACTACATAAAAACGTACCGTAGTTATTTAGGGTGTTCGGATCGTCAGGCTTAATCGCCAACGCTTTTTGATAGGCTTTGTCGGCTAATGCATTTTCGCCAACTTGTTGGTAGTAATAGGCTAAAGAATAATGAACTTCGGGAAGATTTGGTGCATATTCGCTCGCACGCTCAAGGTTGTATTTTGCTTGGGAATTATTACCGGTGTTTAAATATTGTAATGCCAAAGCAATGCGGGTACGTGCTGCGCCTGCGTTGTTTATTTTATTTTCGACGACGGGTTTGTCACTGCCGTTGTAACTATTTTCAGTCACACAACCGCTTAAAAGTAGTGTTGATAGTGCTAAAGCAAGTAAAGATCGCATTACCTTGTCTCTTTATTTATTTCCATAGCCTCTATCTTACCTCAAAGCCTTTGTGTTGCATCATTTATTTAAAAATAAACAATTTATCACAAAGGCACAAAGGCACAGAGTTACTTAGTTAGGCTTGGTGAATATTTACTGCAATTGCATTGTCATCACGCATTTTCTTTTTAGCCATACGTTTTGTTCTATCAACCACATCGCCAGCTAACTGACCACAGGCAGCGTCAATGTCGTCCCCTCGTGTACGACGAACAATACAGGTAATCCCCGCAGCTTGTAATACCTTTGAAAAACGGTCAATTCGGCTGTTGCTTGAACGCGTATACTCATTACCTGGGAACGGGTTAAACGGAATAAGGTTTACCTTAGATGGCGTACCTTTTAGCGTTTTAACCAGTTCATGTGCTTGGTCGGTACTGTCGTTTACGCCATTAAGCATAACGTATTCAATGGTGACATCTTTATTGGCTTTTGAGCCATCAATATAACGACGACAGGCCGCTAAAAATTCTTCAATTGGGTACTTTTTATTGATCGGTACTAAAATATCACGCAGTGCGTTATCAGGAGCGTGAAGTGAAATAGCCAGTGCTACGTCTATTTTTTCTTTTAATAAATCAAGGGCAGGTACTACACCCGAGGTACTTAATGTAACGCGGCGCTTAGATAAACCAAAGCCCCAGTCGTCCATCATCAGCTCCATCGCCGGGACTACGTTTTTAACATTCAGTAGCGGCTCGCCCATTCCCATCATAACGACGTTAGTGACAGGGCGTTTTTCACTGTTTCCATCAAGGCCAATGTCTTTGGCTACACGCCATACTTGGCCAATAATTTCAGACACTTTTAAATTACGGTTAAAGCCTTGTTGTGCCGTTGAGCAAAAAGTACATTCCAGTGCACAGCCCACTTGAGACGATACACATAATGTGGCGCGATCTTTTTCTGGGATCCAAACAGCTTCAACTTCTTGGCCGCCCTCAAGTACGAGTGCATATTTAATTGTACCGTCGCTGGCTTGCTGGCGAACTGAAATTTCAGGTGCAACGATTTCACACTCATTTTTAAGCTTTTCTTTTAGCTTTTTGTTTACGTTGCTCATTTCGTCGAAATTATCTACGCCAAAATGATAAATCCATTTCATCACCTGATCGCCACGAAATGGCTTTTCACCGAATGATACAAATAACTCTCGCATTGCATCTCGGTTTAAATCTAATAAGTTAATCTTTTTTTGCTCGGTCATGTAACAACCTCAATCGGTGGCGGTGATGGTAAAAATTTACAAGGGCGAATTGTACACAATTCATCCACTATAATCATTAAGTAAAACATCATAAATAAACGGTTAATACTTTACGTAATGACTAAAAAAGGGCTCGAAAGCCCTTTTCATACTTTGCATCACAGGGTTAGCTGTGAACTCGAATTAACGAGTACGTGGGCAAAGTTCTTCGTCAGCGAAGAAGTACGCGATTTCGCGAGCAGCAGATTCAACAGCGTCAGAACCGTGAACCGCATTTTCGTCGATGCTATCAGCGTAGTCTGCACGTAAAGTACCCGCTAGTGCTTCAGCTGGGTTAGTAGCACCCATGATTTCACGGTTTTTAAGAACAGCGTTTTCGCCTTCAAGAACGGTAACCATTACTGGGCCAGAAGTCATGAAAGATACTAAAGCACCAAAGAAAGGACGCTCGCTGTGCTCAGCGTAGAAACCTTCAGCTTTCTCTTGTGAAAGGTGAACCATTTTAGCTGCAACGATTTTAAGACCTGCAGTTTCGAAACGGTTGTAGATTGCGCCGATGTGGTTTTTAGCAACTGCATCAGGTTTTACGATTGAAAAAGTACGCTCTAAAGCCATCTTTGTGCTCCAATAATTTAAATAAAAGGTTGAATATTAACGGGCGCGAATTATACGCGTTTTAGTCAAAAAAACCTAATTTATTCTACCTTGCTTGCTTTTTTTAATTTGCTAACCCCGATTTATGAACTAAAAACAATGTTTTTACGTTTACTATGTGTTTATAAACATGAGCTATACTTTTGTTTAAGTGGTGAGACTTTTTATTCATAGTACACTTTTTATAGACTCAATATGCATGCCGATACATTTAAACACTAAGGTAACAATATGTTTTTTAACCAATCTTTAGAAAATCAAATCGCTGATTTACAAAGTAAGCTTTCTGTAAGGGAGCAGGTTAAGCAAAGCTTAGACAGTGAAATGCTGGTGTTAGAGCTTGATAAGCAAGGTGCTATTTTAAGACAAAATAAAAATTTTGAGCGAGAGTTTAACTACTCAAATAACAAAATAATTAATAAAAATATTTTAGACTTCATTCCTGAAAATGCTAGAAATAACGCGGATTTTCATGCCTTTCAAAAAGCGCTAAGTAAAGTAGAACATTTTGCCGGCGCTATCCAAGTATCCCACCCAAACGGACAACGAGATTGGTTACGCTGCATTTTACATCCTATAAAAAACGAGCAAGGTCAGCTTGAGTATTTAACCCTGCATTGCACTGTGCTTACACAAATAATTGAGAGTTCAAGAGAAAACGAAGATTTAATCAAAGCATTGCATCGTTCAACAGCGGTTATTGAGTTTGATACTCAAGGTATGGTGTTACGTGTTAATGACAACTTTTTAAAAAGTATGAGTTATTCAAGACAAGACGTGGTGGGCAAGCATCATGGTATGTTTTGTGACGAACAAGAAGCGAGTAGTAAAGAGTATCAGGCCTTCTGGCAACGTTTGCGTAATGGTGAGTTTATTGCGAGCAGATTTAAACGTATTGATAAACACGGCCATGTAGTTTGGTTAGAGGCTTCATATAATCCGATTTTTAATGAAGCAAATGAGCTCTATAAAGTAGTTAAATTTGCCACAGTGATCACTGACCAAGTAGAAAGAGAACTGGCTACAGAGCAAGCGGCGAGTATTGCGCATGGCACTTCTATCGAAACTGATAATAACGCGGATAAAGGTGCTGAAGTGGTACAAAAAACAGTTCAGGTTATGAACGAACTGTCGGTGCAAATGGAGCAAGCTGCTCAAGAAATTTCAGCATTAGATAAACAGTCGCAACTCATTGCGAGCATAGTGCAGAGCATTAGCAGCATTGCTGATCAAACTAATTTATTGGCGCTTAATGCGGCTATTGAGGCCGCGCGTGCTGGCGAGCAAGGCCGTGGGTTTGCGGTGGTGGCTGATGAAGTGCGTTTACTTGCCTCCAGAACCAGTAAAGCGACTGAAGAAATAGTGGACGTTGTACAGCAAAACCAAAATTTAACTCAATCAACCGTTGCAGTAATTGAGCAAGGTAAAAATAAAGCGCAACAAGGTCTAGCGCTCTCCAAAGAATCTGGTGATGTAATGAGTGATATTAAAAAAGGCGCGCAACAAGTTGTTGATGCCGTTAGTCAATTCTCGAACCAATTAAGCAGTAAAAAATAACTTAAATTTACAGCTCTTTATTTATTAGCGCTGAAGAGAAATTTTGATGATCTTGATCAAGGTTTCTCTTTTGCCATCTCATTATACTTGCGCGCTTTATTTCCCTTAATTATTCATGCAACCGGCTTGAACCCGGTTCGATGTATGGAGCGCACATGTCAGCTGTTTCTTCTTTAACCTTATTTGTACCTGAATTACTTTGCCCCGCAGGCAGCTTAAAAAACATGCGTTATGCCTTTGCCTATGGTGCCGACGCGGTTTATGCCGGTCAACCTCGTTACAGTTTAAGGGTTCGCAATAATGAATTTGATTTAGATACATTACAAATAGGGATTAACGAAGCACATGCGCTGAATAAAAAGTTTTATGTAGTGTCGAATATTGCCCCGCATAACGCAAAAGTTAAGTCGTATTTACGTGATATAGAGCCGGTGATTGCTATGAAACCGGATGCATTGATCATGTCAGATCCTGGGTTAATTATGCTAGTACGTGAAAAATGGCCTGATATGCCAATTCATTTGTCGGTTCAAGCTAATGCAGTGAACTTCGCAAGCGTACAGTTTTGGGCAAAACTAGGTATTGAGCGGGTGATTTTGTCTCGCGAGCTATCGCTTGAAGAAATCAGCGAAATTCGTGCTCTGTGCCCAGAAACAGAACTAGAAGTATTTGTTCATGGCGCACTGTGTATGGCTTATTCAGGGCGTTGTTTACTCTCGGGCTATATTAATAAGCGCGATCCCAACCAAGGCACCTGCACCAATGCATGTCGTTGGAAGTATGATGTTAAACCTGGCACTGAGAACGAAACCGGTGAAATGGTACATAAAATTGACCCTAAAACGGTTATACCTACGTTAGGTGAAGGCGCACCAAGTAACGATGTATTTATGCTAGAAGAGCAAGGTCGCCCGGGTGAATATATGCCTGCATTTGAAGACGAGCATGGTACTTATATCATGAACTCAAAAGACTTACGCGCCGTGCAATACGTAGAGCAGCTAACAAAAATGGGGGTGCATAGCCTAAAAATAGAAGGGCGTACTAAGTCATTTTATTATGTTGCGCGTACCGCTCAGGTGTATCGTAAAGCGATTGACGATGCGGTTGCAGGTAAACCATTCGATGCTGATTTATTTAAAACTCTTGAGAACCTTGCACACCGCGGTTACACCGAAGGATTTTTAAAGCGCCACGCTCATCAAGATTATCAAAATTACGAATACGGTCACTCTGTATCTACCAAGCAGCAATTTGTAGGTGAAGTATTAGAACGTAATGCTAATGGTTTGGTTGAAATAGATGTAAAAAATAAATTTTGTGTTGGCCATTCATTAGAGCTAATGACGCCGAAAGGTAATATTAGCTTTGTGCTTGAATGTATGGAAAATAAAAAGGGCGAAAGCATTACTGATGCTAAAGGCTCAGGCCATATCGTAAAAATCCCACTGCCTGACAACATTGATTTAGAGCACGCGATACTTATGCGCAACTTGGATGAAAACCAAGACACCCGCAATCCTTTCAAACAAGCTGTTTCATAATAGAGAGTTTAATCATGGCTTTACTTATAAACAGCAAATGCATTAACTGTGATATGTGCGACCCCGAGTGCCCAAATGAAGCCATTTATATGGGCGCTAAAATTTATCAAATAGATTCAGATAAATGCACCGAATGTGTGGGTCATTACGACAAGCCAACGTGCGTGAGCGTATGCCCCATTGATTGTATAAAGCCTGACCCTAATCACCGAGAAACTATAGATGAGCTGGCAGAAAAATATGTGAGGTTAATGGGTTAGTTACTTAATTAGTAGATTAATTATATGTTTTTCTGAGAAAGCTAAGTGCATTGTAACTAATTAGTTATTGTTTATTTTTGGCATAGTTCCCACATACAATTAAAAAAGGATTTAAAGTGCTCTTGAGCGAAATTAAAAATATAAAGAGCTTTCTTGGTGCCCAACTTTATTTTCAGCTAAATGGCCGAAGCTTAAATAATTTAATAGCTAAAGAGTAAAGGTCACAAATATACAATCTTATAAAGTATTATAGGGTTATTGAATATAAGAGATGACTTTATGAATACATTATACATTACTGGAGCAGGTGTAAGTGCTGCTAGCGGTATTCCCACCTTTCGCGGTGAAGATGGTTTTTGGACTATTGGTAGTAAAAACTATACGCCAATGGAAATGGCGACACGTGCAATGTATGAAAATAATCCAAGTGAGTTTTTAGCTTGGTATTATCATCGCTTTGCAACTTATCGTCATCATGGTCCTAACGAAGTGCATCATTGGCTTAGTGATAAAAACTTAATAACTCAAAATATTGATGGGCTAGATGGTAAGGCGGGTAATAAAAATTACATTGCGATTCATGGTCGGCTTGATCAAATGACTGTATTTCATCATCAAGGTGATAACGTTACACCACAAGCTACGCTATGGAGTAATGTTGATGAGAGCAACTTACATCGCTCTCTACTTGCGTTATTCAATATTGAAAACCATCAGCCAAAGCTTAATCATTCTTTAAAGCCCTTTGTGTTGTTATTTGATGAATATTACACCGAGCTATACCGCATTACTGAAGCGCAGCAGCGAATGATTGATGCCGATAAAATGGTGTTTATGGGTACTTCGTTCAGCGTTAATATTACTCAAATGGCGCTCGAGATTGCGCGAAGTTACAGTATTCCTATTGAAATTGTTGACCCCGACCCTACTCATGTATTGCACTCAAATGTAAGTTATAAAAAAATGACTGCGTTGGAGTACATACAGCAACAAGGTTAACTGGGTAAATAGGTTTTGTATTGCTGCTGGTATACATAACCTATTATGCGTTATTAATAATCAGTACAGCTTAGGCTATGTTATTGTTAGCCTTTAATTCACACTATGTACCGGTTATTTTAAGTACTAAAATACATTATAAGTAGACGACAGCAATGTTAAGTATTTCTCTTGGGCCTTTGGTTATTTCCATTTCACAGTTGATCATTTTTTTAGGGTTAGGCATTTTTTGGGGGCTTACCTATTTATTAACACGCCAACATCCATTACAAAAAGCGATTTTAGATACGGTTTTTAAAGCAATTGTGGTGGGCTTTTTAGTCTCGCGGTTAGCGTTTGTGTTTACTATGTGGGATGCTTATCAAGGTAACTGGTGGCAGCTTTTTAATATTAGCGATGGCGGCTTTATTGGTTATTATGGTTGGCTCAGCGGTATAGTGGTTTTAGCGTTTTATGCACGTGGTAAAAAAGCGGTAATGAAACACTACGCTATTGCTGGGTTTGTTGGTTTTTGTTCAATGATTATTCCTAATTTTGCGCTGTCTATTTACCAAACGGGTGTGCAGTTACCGCAGTCTGTTGTGCATAATATTCAAGGGCAGCAAGTTAACTTACAAAACTTCAAAGGTAAGCCGGTGGTGATTAACTTTTGGGCGTCTTGGTGTCCGCCGTGTCGAAAAGAAATGCCGGTACTGCAAGCGGCTCAAAAAAATAATCCAAACATTACAGTGGCGTTTGTCAATCAAGGCGAAGACTTACACACGGTAAAAGCGTTCCTTGATGAACAGCAACTCGACCTAAATCATGTGTTTTTTGACCAAAGTAGTAATGTGAGTCGCGAATCAGGTGCTGCGGGCTTACCAACAACTTTATTTTATAATAGCCAAGGTGAGTTAGTTACCAGTCATATGGGAGAACTTTCTCATGCGAGTTTAGGCTATTATATTCAGGCTATTAGTGATAAAAAATAACGGTGTATTGCTGTTTAATCGCGTCATTCCTTTTTTATGCTCTTTTAATAAGCAGCTAAATAGCAATTTTGCTGCTTAACTTCCTACCTTTATTTGAATTGACTATTTTTTGATAGTTTATTCAGTTACTTATCAGTTTACATTAACAAACTATTAAGTTTGGTTGTGTAAAATACAGCTACTTTTTTCGTATCAGCTTTAGCCGGTACGCTCATCTTTAAGTATTAACTGTATTTTAAATGGAACTGTTAAAACTATGACCGCTCATCGGATAACCCACGCTGCACATCACTCTCTTCCACTTTTTATTAAATCAACGCTATGCGTGTCTATTCTATCTGTTATCAATCATGCATATGCTGATGAAGCAGAAGATAAAACATTAAAAAGCAAAGATATGGAAGTCATTGAGGTGCGTGGTATTCGTTCCAGTATGGCGGCTAATTTAGATATAAAGCGTTTATCGAGCTCTGTGGTTGATGCCATAACAGCAGAAGATATTGGTAAGTTCCCTGATAAAAATGTCGCTGATTCATTACAACGCGTACCTGGCGTGGTGATTGACCGTGACGGAGGCGAAGGCTCATCGGTAAGTATTAGGGGGTTATCATCTGAGCTAACCTTTTCTCAGCTAAATGGTAATTTTATTGCGTCATCACCAGGTGAGCCGTCTCGCTCATTTGATTATGCATTACTGCCCTCAGCCATGATTGAAAGCGTGGAAGTGTATAAATCGCCAGAAGCGCGTTTAGATGAGGGGGGCGTAGGCGGCACGGTATTAATGCATAGTCGTAAACCGCTGAGTATGGAGGCAAACTCTGGGGTAATTAACATTGAAAGCACCTATGCCGATGTGACTGAAGAATCTGAGCCGCAGTTAACCGCGCTTTATTCTTGGAAGAACGAGGCTGATACCTTTGGCATGTTGTTTGGTTATACCTCACAAAAACGCACTAACCGAACTCTCTCAGGAGGCACAGATGCAAACGTATGGCGCTTTGCCGGTGATAACCCGGTAGATACCAATGGCGAGCTGGTTGAAAACAATAATCAGTGGGACTCAATAAGTGATGCTCAGGGTAATAATTATAACGATGTTTGGTTTCCTCAAGTGGTTCGTGGCTCAATTGTAAACGAATTACGTGAGCGAGAAGGGGTGCAATTTAGCACGCAGTGGCGCCCAACCAGCCGTGTTGAAATTGGCTTTAACTATTTTGGATTTTCACTTGATAAAAATAGAACAGAGTCGGTGATTGATATACCTGAATGGTCTTTAAATCCTGACTTTTTAACCGATGTAAGTTTGGATGAGTCGGACACTATTATCAATGGGATGCAATTTGATGCAGCTGCGAGTGGCGCAGAGAATGATATGCAATTGCCGTGGATGCGAGGCCGTTATGTGCGTGAAGAGTCGACCTCAGACACCTTCGATTTTAATTTAACCTATGAAGGCGATTATTTTAAAGCCCGTTTTGTGGCGGGCAATACGCGCTCTGAAGGCGGGCCAAAGGAGAGTTGGGAAGCGGCGTATAAAAGTTCAAACGCCGGTGAAAATGAAAGCCGTATAGAAAATGCATCGCAAACAGCGGGTTGGCAAATTAATGAAAACGATATTAGTTTAAATATAGACCCTAATACGCTAGCAAACCTACTTAATGGCGTGGGAGGCGGTCGCGATCCGGGCTCGTCAAATTCAAGTTTTGTACGCAGTGAACTCGAAGAAGATTACTACCAAGCTGACTTTGATATTTATACCGATTGGGGCATTTTAAGAACAATTAAAACCGGCGTAAAGTACCGAGAAGCTACACTGCATCGCGAAACCGGTAATACCTTCTTTTTAGATCCTAATTTTGATATTGCTGCAGGAGAAGCCAGCGAGGGGGGGATCACACGTTTTGACAGTTATCAGTGGAATAACGGTATGCCACTAGCACAAGATGTGTTTATTAACGAAGGTAACATTGCTGGTGGTTTTAATATAAACCAAATGCCCGGTATTGATTGGCAAAAATATCGTGACATTGTGACCAGTCATTATGTGCCGTATACACGCAAAGAAGATAACTTTATTTATGATATTGAAGAGCAAATAGCGGCGTTTTATCTGCAAGGTGACTTTGAGTTTAATAGCGTGCGAGGTAATTTAGGGGTGCGTGTGGTGCGCACTAAAACCATGACATCATCAACCGACCTATATACTTATTTATTAGATCATACTGATGATGACAGCGGCGAGCCGGTAACGGGAGATGATCGATTTGTTGAAGACTATCAACTTATTACTCAAGAGAGTACCGATACTCAAATTCTTCCTAGCTTTAATATTGCATGGGATATAAGTGATGATGTAGTGGTGCGAGGCGCGGTTGCTAAAGTGATGTCTCGCCCTGATTATGCCGATTTAGGCGCACAACAACGCATTACGTTTGTCTCAGATGAGTGGGCAGACGATAGAGCTGAGTTTAATGAAATTCCGGGTTTTAGTGGCAGTGGCGGTAATAAAAACTTAAAGCCATTTGAGTCGGTGCAAGCTGATTTATCTATTGAATATTACTACAGCGAAGGCTCTGCCATTGGTTTAGCGCTGTTTCATAAAACTGTTGATAATTTTGTTGTACCCTTAGTCATTGATGTACAACAAGATTTTGCTGGTAAAGAGGGCGTTGTTGAGGCAGGAAATATTACTATATCGCCATATAGCACAGTAGGTAATGGCACTGATGCCGTATCTAAAGGGGCGGAAGTATTTATACAGCATGCCTTTGATAGTGGTTTTGGTTTTTATGCAAACTACACTTATAACAAAACCAATAAAGCCGATGTAGAAGTGGATGGTAAAGAGTTTGGTAAATCGCCACTAATAGGCAGTGCTAAGTATCAATACAATACCTCGATATATTATGAGGGAGATGCCTTTAATATTCGAGCTTCTTATAATAAACGCGGTGAAACTGTGTTGGGTTTAAATAGCGGCTTAAATGTATACCAAGACCCATATGAGCAAGTTGATGTAAATGCTTCGATTAATTTATTAGAGGATTTGAGTTTGACCGCTGCAGTTATTAATTTAACTAAATCTGAGTCGGTAAAGCGCCTAGGTAATGACACTGAGTCTCGGTTATTAAACTCAAGCTATTCGGGCAGACGTTATTATGCGGGCATAAACTACCGTTTTTAAGCTGAGTGTGTTGAGTTTGGGTAAACAAGCTGTTTTGTTGCTGTTTTAGCTTTTTCTTGTAAGTTATTACTTTATAATGAGCGTTATAAAAATTATAGAATTAATATTAACAGGATTGAAATGAGTGATTTAACGGCAATAGCCAACTTATCTATTTTATTAGTTGAGCCTTCTGAAGTTCAACAAAAGCTAATAAAAAAATCACTGGCTCAGTGCGGTGTTACACAAATTGAAACGGCCAGCACTCAAGAAAACGCGCTGGCTGCTTTATCAAATTATCACCCTGATTTAGTCATTAGCAGCATGTACTTAAGTGATGGCACAGCTGATTCTTTATTACAGGCAATACGCAGTAATAGCGATACCGAGCAACAGGCATTTATGTTGGTATCGAGCGAGCGTAATAAGCGCCATTTAGAGCAACTTAGGCAATCGGGGGTATTAGCGATTTTACCTAAACCGTTTAGTGCCGACGAAATAACCCGAGCGCTTAAAGCTACTTTAGATATTATTAGCGAGCAAGAAGTGGAACTAGAGCACTTTGATGTGACGCTTCTTAGAGTGCTTGTAGTTGATGACAGCCGTTTTGCACGAAAACACATAATAAGAGTGCTAGCGGGGATGGGAATTCCAGCACCGGTAGAGGCCGAAGACGGTAAACAAGCAATTGAAATGTTAAACAGCCAATCATTTGATTTAATTGTTACTGACTACAATATGCCAGAAATGGATGGTAAAGAATTAACTGAATCGGTAAGGCAATCGAATGCGTACTCGCATATTCCAATCTTGATGGTGAGCTCAGAAGCTAACGATACCCATTTAGCTAATATTGCTCAAGCGGGTGTGGACGCAATATGTGACAAACCGTTTGAGCCCGCTACTGTGCGCGATTTACTCTTTAAAATCATGAGCTAAGACATAACTATAAAAGCACTTTTTAACTAAAGTGCTTTTAAGTAACGCAATGAAAAATTGAGCAGCTTGGCGGCCGGCAAGGGCTTACTTAAATAAAATCCTTGAGCAATATCGCAGTTTAGCTCGTTGAGTAAATCTAGCTGCTCTTTGGTTTCTACCCCCTCAGCCACTACTTTTATTTCTAGGCTGTGTGACATAGCTATGGCCGCTTTCACTAAATTACAGTCTGCCTTGTTATCTGTTATGCCAGTAATAAAGCTGCGGTCAATTTTTAGCACATCAAAAGGGTATTCTCGTAAGTAACTTAATGATGAATACCCTGTGCCAAAGTCGTCCATTGACAGTTTTATGCCCAGCTCATCAATTTGCAATAAGGCATCATGAATTGACGCTTGGCTATTCATCAGCACCCCTTCGGTAATTTCCAGCTCTAAACATTCATTATTAATACTATTTTTATGCAGAGTGTGTTTAATTATATTGACCAGTTCAGGGTCTCTGAATTGGCGCGGTGATAAATTAATCGCCATGGTATAGTTTTGCTTGTTAATTGATTGCCATTCATTTAAAAAGCGTAAGGCTTGTTGAAGAACAAATACACCAATAGGCGTAATTAAGCCGGTTTGCTCTGCAATTGGGATAAACTCATCTGGGGTTATTTCCCCTAACACTATATTATGCCAACGAAGCAAGGCTTCAGCGCCAACGATGGTGTTTGTTTTTACATCTATTTGTGGTTGGTAATAAAGCTCAAATTCATTACGCTCCAGTGCACCATGCATTTGCTCTTCTATTTCAAAGCGGCGGCGCATGGCGACGTTCATTTGTGGGGTGAAAAAAGAGGACGTGTTTCGCCCCATGGTTTTTGCTTGGTACATAGCGGTGTCGGCATTTCGTAACAACACCGAGGCGCAGGTGCCATCCTTAGGGGAAATAGCAATCCCAATACTTAATGTCAGTATTAAGTCTCTACCTACAAGTTTAAAGGGTTTCCTAAATGCTTGAAGTAACCGCTCAGCAATCGCTAAAGCATCGTTTTCATCATTTAAATTGGATATTAAAACAATAAACTCATCGCCGCCCAATCGGCCTATTGTGTCACTTTTTTTAAGTGTTTGCTGTAATCTTGCTGCTGCCGCAATTAATAGTTCATCGCCCACTTCATGGCCTAAAGAGTCATTCACTTTTTTAAAGTCATCAAGATCTAAAAAGAACACCGCGGCTTTTTCGTGGCTCTTTTGTACTTCCAGTAATATTTGTGATAAGCGGTCTAGGGATAAAAAGCGATTAGGTAAATCGGTTAAACTATCAAAGTGGGCCTGATGGCGAATTAGTTCAGCGGAGCGGTGTGGTTCGCTAATATCACGAATAATCACCATAATTTGGTTTTTTTTGGGCAGTAAACGCAATCTCGCTTCGTAATAAATTACGCCTTCAGGCATGCTTAATTCGTATTCAAAACTGACCATACTGTCTTGTGTTATCGTTTTTTCTATATGAACCTGAAACTTTTGCGCTACTTTTTCAGGTAATACATCCACCATTTTTTTACCAATAAACTGGTTAGGTGAAATATATAAATCGTTTTCATTATTTGCATGGTAGTCAGTAATAGTGCCATTTTGCTCTAGTACAAAAAATAAATCAGGAATTGCCTCAAATAAAGTTTTGAGCATGGTGGCATTAAATACGGCTTCTGCTTGTGCTTTGTGAACCTCAGACAGATCAATATCAATACAGTACATTTGTTTGGTATTGTACTGATTGGTAAACATAACATGGCTTGAAAATACGGCTACATCATTGCCATTTTTATGGCTGAGTATGAGTTCTGATGCGGGAATTTCAATATCATACTTAATCCAATTACTATGCGCTTTAATAACGGGCTCTCGCATTGGCGCGGGTATAATTAAATCTTCGAGTTTTTTGCCAATGGCTTCTTGGTGTGTATACCCATAAAGTAATTCGCTGCCTTTATTCCAATAAATAACACGTCGTTGCTCATCGTAACCTTGTACTGAAATAGAATCGACAGCATCAAAAAGTTGATGCAACGGGTCATTAGTAACATATTGATGAGCTGGCATATTATTAGTTTTATTGGGAGCCATTAAATGGGTTCCAGTTATTGAATTACTTTCTTTATATAATAGACATAAAGTTGTGATTTAGCATGGTAAGCGGCGTTTCAATAAGTGATTTTTTATTGATTGAGTAGATAGTGATTTGAATAAAGCACAGGTAAGCACTTTTATAGCAAAGGCCAATAAACATTGGCCTTTATATTTTATTATTAGTTGGTGGGCATTAAATAGATTTCGCGTACGCTATTACGCTGATTAGCTTCAATGGCAAACAAAACGGCATCGGCCACGTCTTGAGGGTCGAGCTTATCTGGTTTTGCTTCATCAAAAAATGGTGTATTCACCATGCCTGGGGCTATGGTTGTACATCGGCCATGCCAAGGTTTCATTTCTTCCGCAAGGTTTTGACCAAAGCCATGGGCAAACCATTTAGTGGCACCATAAATAGAGCCATCAATGGGTCTTCGCCCTGCTGCAGAGCTGGTTAAAATAAAATGCCCTTGGTTTTCACGTAAATGAGGCAAAGTGAGTTTGGCGGTCCACAGTAGTGCTTTAATATTAAGGTCAACCATGGCTGACCACTCTTTAGGATCGCCATTCTCTGTACCAGGTGATGACACACCCATGCCGGCGTTAGCGAATGCTGCGTCTAATCGCCCAAATTTTTCAACGCCTTTACTCACTACATTCTCAAGTTCATTAAATTCAGTGGCATCGGCTGAAACGCTAAATGCATTTTCATGGCCTAACTCGTCAACTAGTTTATTGAGTTTATCTTCGCTGCGCGCGGTTAAGATCACTTTGTGGCCATTATTAACTAATGTTTTAGCGGTTGCCTCGCCAATGCCGCTCGATGCGCCGGTAATTAAAATTACTTTCTGTGTTGCCATGGTTTGTCTCCTTTTTTGGAATTCTGCCAAGCTTGAGTGTATAGACTCAATTAAATGAGTTAGTTAGGGTTAATTGAGTGACAGTAATGTCGTTTAAGCATGCTATCAGGAGTAATTCATTACCCTAATAGATAGAATCATATTTATTTGAATAGTTAAGCTATAAGTATAATTATATAAACTTAACCTTAATTGAATTTAGAGAGATTAGCGATAAGGGTTTGAACGTATGTTTCAAACCCTAGTAGCCGAAAGCAATTAAGCTTCTAGTTGAAATGGGTATACCGATCCTAGGCTAAGTAACTGGGTTAACTCATCAAGCGCTTGATAACTTTCGGTTAATAACGCTGGATCGGCAAAATCGTTAGCACCGAGTTTATCGCGGTAATGGCGCGTAGCCCAATCACATAATTGGGTGTACTTTTGCTCATCTAAAATAACCTCAGGATTTACCGCTGCTAATTCTTGGCTATTAAGCGCCACACGTAAACGCAAACAAGCAGGTCCGCCGCCATTTTGCATGCTTTGGCGTAAATCAAAAAACTGCACTTGATTTATGGGGTTATCGTCAATAATCATTTCTTCAATATACGCTTTTACAGCAGGATTACGCTGGCATTCTTGTGGGGCAACGAGCAACATTTTATCGTCACTAAGGCTAACCAGTTGGCTATTAAATAAATAGCTACTAACGGCATCTTGAATACTCACTTTGCTGGTTGGCACTTCAATAATATAAAGCTGTTTGTTACCTACATAAGCTTCGCGGATATCGTCTAATGCTTGCGTTTGATTTAAAAACGCCTGCTGATGGCATAATAAAACATTGGCGTTACCCACCGCGATTACATCATTATGGAACACCCCTTGGTCAATCACATCAGGGTTTTGTTGTAATAGTATTTGGCTGGTATCTTTTATATTGTGCAATCGACAAATGGCTTCAGACGCTTCCAAGGTTTGCCTTGCAGGGAACTTAACGGGTTTAACAAGCTGACTGTTAAAGGCACTTGCACCAAATACAAATAATTCTAGCCCGGTTTCACCATGGCTGTCGCACAGGCGAGTATGGTTTGCTGCGCCTTCATCACCAAAAAAACCTTGCTCAGGCAAATGTGAATGGTGTGCAAAGTATTGTTCGTTATTAAACATCGCTTTGAGCAAACGTGTAGTGGTGTTTGGCTCTAAAGAGCGATGAAATTTATTATTTAGATTAGCCGCAGTGAAGTGTACTTTGCCGTCGTTAGTATCAGGTGAAGGCGATACGGTGGCTGCATTAGCGGTCCACATGGCTGAGGCAGAGTAACAAGCGCGCAATAAAATAGGATCGGCTTTAAAGGCTTTATTAATGACTTGTGCATCGTTGCCAGTAAACCCTAAACGCCGCAATACATTTAAATCTGGGCGAGCATGAGGCGCAAATACCCCTTGGGTTAAGCCTTTATCGTGCATGGCTTTCATTTTAGCCAAGCCCTGCAATACTGCTTCTTGCGGATTTGAAAAGCTCGCCGCGTTATTTAACGAGGCAACATTGCCATACGACAAACCTGCGTAGTTGTGAGTAGGGCCGACTAAGCCGTCAAAATTAACTTCTAAAGCATGCATACACGTTCCACTAACCAATTAAATAGTCTTTTACAATACAACGCTATGACTTAGCTTGCAAAGTCTGTTCAAAAATAGTTTTTAACGCGAGTAGATACGCTCTTTCTCACTGGTGGTATGCGTATTTGTTGGCTCATTAACTTGCCACACTGTGATATCTAAGCGCCATAAAAAATAAAGAGTGTTGTATAAATTAGACATAATTTTTTTCCTTGGTGTAACTAATGACAATTAAATATAAGGAAGAAGTATGCCAATTGTTTATTGAATATTTTATGAATATAAATCAGATATTTACTATTATTTCTTTAATACCTAGTTTGGTTGAGGCACCAAATTGGGGGAGTAATTATAAAATATGCACTTTTTTGGTGTGATGTTATAAAGCCCTGCATTACATGACAGGGCTAGGGTAATTGCGTTAAGTTATTAACGACCTACTTTACCTTTTACAAGGGGCGTAAACGACATCACTTTAAACTTATTAGGGTTTTGAGTTTTATCATTGCTTAACACCGGCGAGTTGTGCAAATCGTTTACTGTAAAATATATTTTATGATCTGCACCATAACTAAAGCCATCTGGCCAGCTTAGGCGATCATCTTTAAATAACACTTCATAGTCGCCATTTGGTTTTACGACGCCAATTGCACCATTGATTATATCGGTCACATAGACGTTACCGCCCCCATCCACCGTAATGCCGTCGGAAATGGGTTTAGTGCCGTAGCGCATTACTTTAGCTTCTAGCGCTTTTGCTGAAAGCTGCTCGTTGTTAATTGCGCTGGTGGCAATACGATAAACCGAAGTCCCCGACATTGACCCAAAGTAAAGCCAGTCTTCGTTAGGATCAAGCGTAATTGGGTTAACACCTAAACGCGCAGGTTGTCCGCCCAGGCGCATTGTTCGGCCATTAATAACCATATCAATATTTTCGGCGGTGGTGTATTGGCTATCTTGTAATACTCTTCGCGCTTCACCGGTTTTTAGGTTTACTATAATAATCGCAGCCTGACTGCCTTGTGCTGTATCGGCAATGTAAATAACGCCGTGTTTATTATCGATAACTAAATCGTTTAAAAACGAGGTATCGGTAATTGTTGGTTTGGCTAGGTAAATAATTTTATGCAGTTGCTCTTGGTTGGTATCCCAACCAACTAATCTCCCCGCATGATCAGGCCCTGAGGTATCAAGCATCCACAGTATGCCGTCGCTTGATACATTAACACCGAGTACCCCGTAAAAGCCTTTACCCTTGTTGTATGCGTAAGCCCATTGCTCATTAGGGTAGGGTTTAGTGGTGCCATCACTTAATAGCTCCATGATTTTTTGATTTTGCCCATAAAAACCATGTATAGATAAAAACTTACGGCCAGATGGCGTAATGGCTATGTTGCCAGGCGGGTGTTGTGCATCAAATGTCGCAACAGTGGTTAATTCACTATTATTGGCAAGTGCTCCATTACTTACCAGTAATGTAATGCTGTAAGTAATAGCAATAAGTCGTTTTTTTAAATGAGTCATTAATTAACGCCTTGTTTGTTAAGTTATAGCTGGGTAAAGCTGGGTTTTTAGTCGGTCAGATCATTGACCACTAAGTCGAGTAACTGCATTAATTGTTGTGCTTGGGTTGTGTCGATACTGTCAAATTTGCAAAAAATCCTTTTTGGGATGTCGGCAGCTTCAAGTTTTAAAGAGTGACCCGTGTGAGTCAGTTGCACCAAACGCTTACGCTTATCGTGTTCGTCTTTTATAACGTTAAGTAATGACTTGTCGGTCATTTTTTTTAATATTTGAGTAAGCGCGCCACCATCAATTGCGGTTTTATCTATTAGCTCAGCGATAGTTACTTCATCTTGTTCCCACAGCGCCATCATAACAACATACTGAGGATAGGTAAGGTTAAGCTCAGCTAGAGGTTCTCGATAGGCACGGGCTATGCTGTTGGACGCCATATATAAACGATGGCATAACTGATTCTTTAATTTTAACTGTTCAAACGACATCGCTTTATCCTTCATTTCAATACAGAGTATTTTAGTTTGTATGCAAAGTATTTGCAATCGGAATTTAGTTGATCTATTATTTTGCATGCAAAGTAATTAACTTAGAAATTTTAATCTTAGGAGTTCACTATGAATGTATTACAAAATGTAGCTTATACAGCAAAAGCAACGGCAACAGGCGGACGTGAAGGCGTTGCTAAATCGGATGATGGTCGTTTAAATGTTAACTTATCAACACCTAAAGGGTTAGGTGGTGACGATGGACAAGGCACTAATCCAGAGCAATTATTTGCAGCAGGTTATGCTGCCTGTTTTATTGGTGCACTTAAGTTTGTAGCGGGTAGCGAAAAAATTGCGTTACCAAGTGATACTTACATTAACTCTGAAGTGTCTATTGGTGCGATTGATGCCGGTTTTGGTATTGCTGTAAAATTGGCTGTATCACTAGGTGATATGGACAAAGCAGCGGCACAAGCCTTGGTAGAGAAAGCACATCAAGTATGTCCATATTCAAATGCAACTCGTGGCAATATTGAAGTAGAGCTGTCGGTTATTTAATTAACCTCTTTATATTGTTTATAAAAACACGCCATGAGTGATCATTGCGTGTTTTTTATTGGGCACACCTCTAAAAGCCAAACTTGAGTTGACGCGGAAAATAGATAACTTTACCTGAATATATGAAATTTCATATATTCACTATTCCATATGTCTTTCTTTTCATATATTGTTGTTGTATGCAAAACAAGACTACACTGTATGAATCAACTAAATCCTCTGCATTTTTTTAAATGTATCGCTGACGACACCCGCTTAAAGACAATACTGCTTATTGCGCATGAAGATGAGTTATGTGTATGTGAATTAGTGGCGGCACTTGATGTAAGCCAGCCTAAAATTTCACGGCATTTAGCTGTATTACGTCAATGCGGTTTGCTTGCTGATCGTAAGCAAAATCAATGGGTGTTCTATAGCTTAAATAAATCACTACCTGATTGGGCGAAAGATGTAATTACAAAAACATTACATGCCACCCCTACATTTTATGAGCATCAATTACAGCGTTTAAATGTGATGGGCAAGCGTCCTGAGCGAATTTTAAAATGCTGTGACTAACTAAAGGAATTTTATAATGACGATTAAAGTAGGCATAAATGGTTTTGGACGAATCGGACGTTTAACCTTACGAGCGGCAATTGATTGGCCTGAGGTTGAATTTGTACATGTTAATGATGTGGCTGCTGATGCGAAAACACATGCCCATTTATTAGAATTTGACTCGGTTCACGGGCGCCTAAAATATGAGGTGCAAGCCGATGATAATAGTTTTTCTGTAGCAAAGCATACGGTTAAAGTAACGAATAATAAATCGATTGCAGAGACTGACTGGTCACAATGTGATGTGGTGATTGAAGCCAGCGGTAAAATGAAAACAACAGAATTACTCAACGCTTATTTAGCGCAAGGTGTAAAGCGTGTGGTTGTTACTGCCCCAGTTAAAGAAGAGAGTGTTTTGAATGTGGTAATAGGGGTGAACGATCATCTTTATAATCCGCAGTTACATAAAATTGTTACCGCGGCTTCATGCACAACAAATTGTTTAGCGCCTGTGGTAAAAGTATTGCAAGAAAAAGTAGGGATTAAGCATGGATCCATAACAACGATTCATGACATTACCAACACCCAAACCATTATAGATGCACCTCATAAAGATTTACGTCGCGCGCGCTCATGCGGAACAAGTTTAATTCCTACCACTACCGGCAGTGCAACGGCTATTACGCAGATATTCCCTGAGCTCAAAGGAAAATTAAACGGCCATGCAGTTCGAGTCCCCCTAACCAATGCATCAATTACTGATTGCGTGTTTGAACTAGAGCGTGGTGTAACCGAACAAGAAGTGAATGGATGGTTTAAGCAAGCTGCTAACAACGAGCTAAAAGGCATTTTAGGCTATGAAGAAAAGCCATTGGTATCTATTGATTACAAAACAGACCCTCGTAGCACAATTATAGATGCGCTTTCGACAATGGTTATAAACCACACTCAACTTAAACTCTATGCTTGGTATGACAATGAATGGGGTTATGCCAACCGGACTGCTGAGCTGATGCTCAAAGTAGGACAAAGTGATTTAGTAAACTAGTTCAGAGTATTGAAGATGTTTTCACAAATCGCCAATTTACCATCGGCTTTAAAACAGTATGGCATTATTACGGGTAATTACTGGGCTTTTACGCTAACAGATGGCGCACTTCGCATGCTGGTGGTGCTGTATTTTCATCAGTTAGGGTATGGCGCGCTCGCGATTGCCATGCTGTTTGTGTTTTATGAGTTATTTGGGGTTATTACTAACTTAATTGGCGGTTGGTTAGGTGCGCATTTAGGTTTAAATAAAACCATGAACATAGGATTAGGGTTGCAAGTTGTGGCCTTAGCTATGTTGTGTGCACCAAGCGATTGGTTATCGGTAAGTTATGTAATGTTAGCGCAAGCATTAAGTGGGGTTGCCAAAGATCTCAATAAAATGAGCGCTAAAAGTGCGATTAAATATTTAGTTCCCGAAGGTGATAATCAGCAAAGCCAATTATACAAATGGATTGCTATATTAACGGGCTCTAAAAATGCATTAAAAGGAGTTGGCTTCTTTTTAGGGGGGCTATTACTTACTTTACTAGGATTTGTTGGAGCGTTAGTTGCTTTAATTATGCTTTTAACTATCGCTTGGATCATTAGCTTAGTGTATTTAGAGGGTGATATAGGCAAAGCTAAAAATAAACCAAAATTTAAAGCGTTATTTTCTAAGTCTAGGGCAATTAATTTACTTAGTGCCGCTCGGTTTTGTTTATTTGCTGCTCGTGATGTATGGTTTGTTGTTGCACTGCCTGTTTATTTAGCCTCGCAATTTAATTGGCCACACTGGTGGGTTAGTGGTTTTATGGCACTATGGGTGATTGCTTATGGGGTAGTGCAATCTCAAGCACCAAAAATTACGGGTAAGTCACTTGTCAGTAATGATGCGATAAAGAAAGCGTTTTACTGGGGGGGAGTATTGGCGTGTGTCACCTTGTTATTAGCTTGTTTGATGCAGTTTAATATAGCTGTAAACACTACGCTAATTGTTGGGTTATTTATTTTTGGTGCTGCATTTGCTATTAACTCATCATTACACAGTTATTTGATTGTCAGCCTTGCTAAAAGTGATGGTGTTTCTTTGGATGTAGGTTTTTATTACATGGCTAACGCTGCAGGAAGACTGGTCGGGACAGTACTTTCTGGTTTTATGTATAAAGTATATGGGCTGCAGGCCTGTTTGTGGGTAAGCGCTAGCTTACTTTTGCTCGTTTGTTTAATCACTCAACGGTTAACTAAACAAAGTTAGCCGAACACTAAATACTAAAATAAGTCACTAAACGGTATTTCTGAAATATTTTATAGTATGTTCTTTTAATTGGTCTAAACTAAAAAATACATATGTAAGGTAAGGTAATTTTAATGCGGGAAATAGCGTTAGCAAAAAAGTTATTGTGGATAAGTGTTGGAAGTATACTTTTAACGGTTGTACTATTTTCAGGAATATTGTGGTCTAAATTATCATCAAGTAATGCACAAACCTCTTCAGAGGCAGAAACATTAATTGTCAGTGAAGTAGATGGTCGCTTAACCGCAAATGCAGCAGCATACGGTGAGAAAATTGCGGCATTTATCAATGAAGCTTATCGGATCCCATACTCTCTTGGCAGTATTTTAGAAGACGCCGATAAAACATCCATAAACAGAGAATCTGTCGCTCTACTAAATCGCTCAATACTAGAAAGCAATGATGTTATTTCTAGTATTTACTCACAGTTTGAAAAAAATGGCTTTGATGGCAAAGATAGTGATTTTACCCAAGGGTACGATCATTCAGTTGCTGGAGCTGGCACACTAGAGGTTTATCTAACGAGAAATTCGAACGGCGTTGTTGAACAACAAGTAGTAGAAGATGCCTCAGAAAAATATGTTGATAAAATTAATGAATTCGGTTTACGTGAAGCCGAATGGTACTTATGTGCAAAAGACAAATTAAAACCCTGCATTATGGAACCCTACCTCTATGAAATAACACCGGGTTATTCTGAAATGATGACCTCTTTAGTGGTGCCTATCATTAAATCAGGCCAGTTTGTAGGGGTAACAGGCGCAGATATTACACTACCTGTATTTCAAAAATTGACAGAAGAGCTTTCAAAAGCGCTTTATGATGGTAAAGCAAAAGTAACGTTACTTAGTCATTTGGGTTTAATTGTCGGTACGAGCCACTACAAAGAAAAACTAGGTCGCCCTTTAAAAGAAGCTGTTAGCGCTAAAAGTTATGAGAGTTATAAAGCTCTAAAAGGCACCAAAGGAATAAACAAACAAGGCGCTGAAATAATGGTGTCTTACCCGATTGAAATTAAGCTTGCTGATGTGAAATGGATGCTGCTAATTGAAGTACCCGCTGAACTTGCCTTTGAAGGACCTATTCAATTAACTGCTGGGATGTCTGAGGCTGCAAAAGAGCTGGGTGTGATTATTTTGATCACGGGGACTGTGATTGCGGTATTGGCATTTATAGTAATGAAACTTGTAGTAGGCAGTGTTGTGGCGCCACTTAAACAAATACAAGAACGTGTAGATAACCTAGCCAGCTCTGAAGGTGATTTAACACAAACACTACATGTGGATACGCATGCTGAGCTTATAGCTTTGGCCGGAGGATTTAATAAGTTTTTATCAAAACTGCGTGAACTTATTAGTGAGCTAAAAGCGGTCTCGGATCAAACCAAGCATCAAGGCGAAGTTACCTCAAATATTGCCGTAGAAACCAAGCATAATGTTCAGGCACAGTTTAAAGAAATTGAAAGTGTGGTGACGGCAATGAACGAAATGAGCGCGACAGCACTTGAAGTGGCAAAAGCTTCTGAGCAATCTGCGCAACAAGCTGATGAAATCAATACCTTAGTGGTTAGCAGCGAGTCGAGTTTATCTTCTGCGATGACTCAAGTTAAAACAATGTCTGAGGAAATCAAAGAAGCCAACCAAGCAGTCGAAAAAGTGGCCTCACGTAGTAATGATATTACGCAAATTTTGGATGTGATCCGAACTATTTCTGAGCAAACAAATTTACTGGCATTGAATGCCGCCATTGAGGCTGCACGTGCCGGTGAACATGGTCGAGGTTTTGCTGTTGTTGCGGATGAAGTTAGGGCTTTAGCGTCTAAAACTCGCTCATCCACCGACGATATTAGCAGCCTAATTGATAGCTTGTTATCAGAAGTAGGAAATGCATCAACTGTCATCGAAAAAGGCGTTGTACGTGCTGAAAATGCAGTTGATGAAACTTCTACTGCCTTTGATGCACTGCACAGTGTTGTTGTAAAAGTGGATGAAATAACTAACCAAATCACCCATATTGCAACCGCAGCTGAAGAGCAAAGTTTGGTCACTGAAGAAATAAATCGTAATTTAACTATTATTTCTGATGCGGCATCTCAGCTCTCCGATTTATCTGCTCAGGCAGGCGATAGCAGCCAAGAACTCAATAAGTTGGTTGCACAGCAAGACGCTGAGCTGAATAAGTTGAAAACGTAAATTTTTTATTTAGAGTTAAATAAGCGGCTAATTTAATACAGATTAGCCGCTTTTTTATACGCTGAATAATCAAACTGAATATAAAAAGAGTTTATTTAAGCGCAAAGACAAGCACCCAATAGGATTACAGTTTTTTGATTAGTACAAACATTTGGTTGATCATCGGCATCGCCAAATGCTCGACTGCAGGGCGATTAAAGTAACCTCGTAATCCTGTAAATTGCACTTGGAAAAATTGTGCGTATGCAGTTGCAGTTAAATCACCGCTTAGCTCACCATTTTCAATAGCGCGGGTAAACAATGTGGTTAAATAAGATTCAAATTTAGTCAGTAAGCCTGCGCTTAACTCACTTAAAGCCGTGTCTTTTTCAGCAAATTCGGTATTTGCTTTTACTAACATACAAATAGCACTTGGACTGCAGTCCTTGGTTTTAATAATTACATTTTCAACAAATGCCCGCAAACCACCTAAAATCGAATCAGAGTTTGCTATAAAGCCCTCAATTTGGCTTTTCATCTGTACGGTGTAGTCTTTTAAAGATTCACTGTATAACCCTTCTTTAGAGCCAAATGCAGAGTAAATACTTCCTGGGCGCATATTTATAGCTTCCTGTAAATCGCGGGTAGAAGTAGCATGAAAACCTTTCTCCCAGAACAGCTGACTTGCCACGCGAACAACATGTTCACGTTCAAATTTAATTTTATTGGCCATAATAGTTTCTATTAATTTGAGCGACTGTTCAATTTTAACTTGAGCGACCGCTCAAAATCAAATAATATGTTTCTCAACACGACTTAATACTATTTATTATATAGGAGCAAACTATGGCTGAATTTACCTTATACACGCAAGAAAATGCATCAGCAGAGGCAAAACCTTTATTAACAGACTCTGTCGCCGCTTTTGGAATGTTGCCTAATCTTCATGCTGTGATGGCTGAGGCACCAACATTGCTAAAGGGTTATCAAGTACTGCATGAGTTATTTCAAAAAACATCGTTTAATGCACAAGAGTTAACGGTTGTTTGGCAATCAATTAATGTTGAGCACGAGTGCCATTATTGTGTGCCAGCACACAGTGGTATAGCCGCTGCCATGAAGGTTGATGAGAATATTGTGGATGCATTAGTCAATAAAACCCCGCTTGCTGATCCTAAACTTGAGACACTTCGTGAGACAACGCTTGAAATGACACGAGAACGTGGTGTGTTAAGTCAGTCACAGCAGGAAAAGTTTTTTGCAGCAGGGTATACAAAACAACAGCTTCTTGAAATTGTGTTGGGTCTTGCGCAAAAGGTGATGAGTAATTACACCAACCATCTTGCAGATACGCCTGTTGATAATGCGTTTAGAAAATTTATAAAGTAACTTAAAATCAGTGTTCTAGTTCAAAATCGTAATTATTAATGGCTAGAACACTGTTTTTTAAAGAACTAATACGTTTTTAGGTATTACAAGGCAATAAGTAAAACTTATTTAAACTTTACTTCTTTATTGCTGCGATGGTAGGTGCGAATTTGCGGCTTAGTCCATTCACCTTTTTTTAAATAACTGGTGGAAACAACAAATTGCTCATCCTTGAATTCACTAGTTGATTTAACTTTAGTGATTCCCTCTTGGCTGCCAGTGACGTCTTCATAAGCAACAAATTGTGTTGGGCTCAACACTTTCATGACTCCTTTGGTATAAAAGCCAGCCGTAGTAAAATAATAAAATACTAATGACTGTTTTTTGCGATCATAGAAAATCATTGATTCGCCCCCATACTCACCTTCATTTATAGAATGCGTAGTGCGAATGGCTTTACCATTTAAGGTGCGCTCCCATTTGGTCACATCTTGAGTTGGAAGCGGGTTTTTATCTATATGAAAATCAGCTTGCCAAGTACCTAAGTAAGGAGTGAATACCACAAGCTCAGGCTCTAGTAAATCCGTTTTATTATTTGCTTGAATACTGAATATACATAGTGAAAACAGCAGCATCGAAGCCTTTAAATATGTCATAATTTAACCTTGGTGTTTCTTTTAATTATCTTCATTATAGGCGATTATTTTTTGATAAAAAGTAGCTTAATTATATTTTCCAGCTTGTTTATAGCCTTATTTTGGTTAGCTTACTTAAATAATGAAGTTGAAATGTACTTACCCATATATGTTTCTTTGATCAGCTGTATTACATATATATTACGCATGGGATAAGCGAAAAGCGGTACAATCAAACCATAAAAAGGTGAGTCGTATACCTGAACGACACTTACATCTATTGGCTTTATTTGGAGGGTGGCCCGGTGCACTTATTGCGCAGCAAAGTTTACGGCATAAGTCACAAAAACGAGTTTTTATTGCAGTGCTATGGGTATGTATTGTAGTTAATATTAGTGTAATTAGTTATGCGTGGTTTGCCTATTACCGTATTTAAAATGCCTTTATTGAGCGTAATAAAGGCATTTTAAATTGATAATTCGCTTATTGCGCAGACTGGCTTAGCTGTTTTTCATCTAGCTCAATAGTTAAGATGGTTTTTTTGTCAACCGTTACCCATTTTCTATAAGTCACATAGCCTGCCTTACTTACTTCAATATCATATTTACCTGCATCTAGTTCTATAGCGTCTTGATATACAGGCACTATATTCATAATGCGTACTCTAGAGTCTGCAGGGTTAGTAATAACAGTCAGTGATATCGGCGCATTCTCTTCGCTAACTTGAGACGTTGGCTCAATAACTACTTCCTCTGTTTTATTTACACTAGAAGTTGTCGAACAACCCGTAAGTATAACGGCTGCAGCTAATAAGCTTAAATTTTTCATAGGTACTCCATTAATTATAAAAAGTCTAAATATTTTAAAATCTTGGCGGAGTGTATGATGATGAAAATACACTCGTCGTCCTTGACTTTATTATGTATATTTTGGGTTAGTCTAATAGCTAACTAATCTATATTCAATTATATCTGTGTTATTTTTGAGCAATAAATAAGAGTTGTTTAAAGCATATTGTCTAACGATTGCGTGATGGCCTCACTTTTTTCAACCAAACGTTCAGCTGCTTTATACATTCTTTTTTTCATTAAATCGTTCGCTGTACTAATGTAACGTCTCGATAATTCTTTTCTCAGTGATACTAAAAGAGAAAAATCGTTGGGTAGTGCTGTCGATTCGGATTTAATAAACTCTTCAAATTCCATTAAAGCTTTATGATCTTCAATAGTTTCTAATTGTGCAGAAAAGCGTTGAAACTTTGGACCATAAAAAACGACCGCATCGGCACGAGGAAACTCGGCTTGTTCGCCTAAATTAATCTTTTGTTGGTATGCGGTTAGTGCATTAATTGCAGACTCACGCTTCATTAAATTAGCAAGAAGCTCTTCTGCTTTTTTGTTATTTGAAAATACAATTTTACCCACATTTAAAAGTACTTTTTGTGAGATGACATCATCGCTTTCTATGGCTGTGTTTAACGCAACAGTAAAGTTATCAAGATGCAGATCTGTTGGTTGATAACGGTAAGTTTTATCTACTTCTTTTAGATCTTTAACGAGATGAGCAATACTATTGGGCTGGTCTTCGTTGTAGCGTGATTGTTCGAGTAATAAATCTATTCTCGCGGTAATATCAAAAATAATTGATTGGCGCTCCCTCAATACACTTTCTAATTGCATCGAAAGTTTTTCTGAATCGGGATAGTAGTTCAGTGCATTAGAATAGACCGCTATTATTTTATCAAAATCTTTAAATTTACGGCCCGCAATATTATTAAACTGGCTTGCTTCATCATTAAAGCTATCTAATATACTTTGCTGATTTGATCTGAGTAATCCTTGTTTAAGCACCTCATACTGTGGCGGAATTTGTTCTAGTTTGTTTAAAATAGTAGGGCCTTGCCAAGACATCCATGCTTCCACTTGTTGGTTGATTGCCTTGGCGTTATCAAGTTGTGCCTGTAATTGCTTGGTATTATCTGAGCTTGAAAAATAATTTTGAGTGATTAAGGCAATAATTGCCACACTAGCCACACTGGCAAAAATAGCGGGTTTTAAGTTCACTTTTAGCGTTTTTGAAATTTGTTCTAGTGAATCGAGTCTTTGGCTGGCGCTTAAAGATAATGCTTTATGTAAATTTTTCCATAAAAGGAGAGGGCAATTACTTGGTTTTTTTACAGTAGTATTTTTAGGAACTTTATCTGCAGCAATGCGGTTAAATGGGTGCTTACTGCTTAGAAGCTCATAAGCAATACAGGCAAATGAAAATACATCATCTTTAATGGATGCTTCGCCGCCTTTTAGCTGCTCAGGGCTAGCATACGTTGGAGTATAACCACCAATGGTTGCAAACTCACTTTCGTTTTTAACAGCATATTGGTCGTCCAAACTTTTGTGTTTAGCAATACCAAAATCAAGCACTTTGAGGTTACCATTAGAGTCAAAAATAATATTCGAAGGCTTAAGATCATTATGTATTACGCCACGTGAGTGGGCATATATAAGGGCGTCAGTTAATTGTTCTAAAATAATTTTCGCTTTTTTAAACGCTAAACCTGAGGGTTTATTTCGCTTAATAATTTGTTCTAGAGTTTCTCCCTCAATGAGCTCCATAGTGACATAATATAAATCGCCATCAGAGTCTGCTGAGTAAACTTTTACAATACTAGGGTGAGCAAGTTGTTGTGTTTTTGCTGTTTCATCTTTCAATAATGAAATAGCTTCTTCAGAGTTGGAAAACTCTTCTTGGAGCACTTTTATAGCGACCGATGCTTCAGAGCGACCGCTGTTTTCTAAAAAGGTATCTCGCGCACGATATATGTAACACATTCCACCTTGCCCGATGAGCTCTTCAATTAGGTAGCGATCGGATATCTTTTTGCCGAGGAGGTTTTGTTTATGGATGCTTGATGTTTTTTTTGTGCTGGAGTCTAGAGAAGCAATCTGAGTTTTATCGTTGTTATCATTAATATTGCTCATTAAAAAATCCTTTTATTGTGTTTAGTTAAATAATTACAAAGGTAAATAATCTCTACTTACCTATCAATTTTCCCTCTGATATAAGCATGTATTTTACAAAAATATACAATTATAGCAATGCCTGAATAGCATATTGTTGCCGGTGAACTCGCTTTATAGTGAATTGAAAAAGTCGATTTAAAGCCAGAAGATGTCTCTAAAGCGTTTATTTTTGGTCTAGTTAAAAAGCATTAAAATTAAAAGTAACAAACGCCGTCGATGAGTATATAGGGCGTATTGTTTTAGAGACAAAATCTACAATGCGACATTTTCCTGTGTTAATTTCAATGTTGACAATAGTTTCGCTTCTACTTTATCCTGTTCACAATAATGCTATAGGGACTGACTTATCAAATGGAACTGATACTAAACATCACTAGTTATCACAGACTTTCGCCTGAAATCGAAGCTACCAAAACGGTAAAAGATTCACTCACTTTTGGCCGTTCTGAGGGATGCGATTGGCATCTCCCCGATCCTGAAAAAATTATCTCAAGTAAGCACGGTAGAATTGAAAAAGAAGGCGATTCTTTTTATATATACGATAATTCAACCAATGGTTTGTTTATTAATTTTGCAGTGGCGCCTTTAGGCCAAGGTAATAAACAACGTTTGTCAGATAGTGATGTCTTAACTATTGGTGATTTTCAGGTTGATGTTAGTTTAGCTGATGAGCCACACGCAGATATTAGTAATCTTATTACTTCAAACAGTTCTCAACAAGTAAGTACATTTGCTTCACATAGTAGTCAAACTGCAGAGTCTGCGCCGTTATTCAATGATTCAATTATGAATGAGTCTATGCCTGCGGTATCTGTAATTTCACAACAAGCAACAGCGGATAATCATATTCCAGAAGATTGGGATGAGCTAACTCGCCTTATGAATACCGATGAGTTTGATCTTGGTAATGACGAAGTGAATTCTTCAGCGCCAGTTGACACTCCAGCTCCAATAAAAGAAAGTGCGCCGACTAAACGTTATAATGCTGAGCAGCAAGCTGTAAAACAAACAGCGCCTGTAAAAAGCTTTGCTCAAAATGATAAAGTGTTTTGTGATGCCTTTTTAAACGGATTGGGGATTAAGGATGAGCTTAAAAGTGCTCTAGATAATGAAAAGCTGTGGTTTGAGATGGGGCAGGGCTTAAGTTTGTTACTGACAGAGCTTATGGAATCTTTACGCCAACGCGCGATTGTAAAGAACAAATTAAGACTGAACCATACAATGTTTCAGACCGAACAGAACAACCCATTGAAGTTTTCTGCCAATATTGATGATGTTATTCAGAACTTGTTCATAAAAAATAGTGCAAGCTTTCTGTCTTCGAATGAATCTATTAAAGAAAGCTTTGTAGATACACGCAAGCACGAGCAAGCACTGCTCGCTGGTGCAGATGGCGTGCTCAAAGGGATGTTATCGCAAGTTTCTCCCGTGCAAATTAATCAACAGGCAAACGATAATTCTAACGTGTTAAAAATTATTCCAGGCCAAATAGAGTCTAAATGCTGGAAGTTATATCAAAGTTTATATGATGATATTTCTCAGGAAGTTAACGCGAAAGGCGCTATGGCTATGTCTGATGATTTTTTAAAAGCATATAACGATCGAATCAAAGAAACGCTCTAGAAAGGAAAGTAAATAATGCATAAAGTTAAGCTCTATTTAATGAGTTTTAGTTTACTATTTTTGGTACTGGGATGTACTACGATGAATAAAATCGTACCTCCTTCTACAGATCTGATCATCAATGTATCTAAAAATGTTAATCCTGATACATCAGAACGTCCTTCTCCGGTGGTGATGAAAATTTTTGAGTTGAGCTCAAGAACAATTTTTGACACGCAGGATTTTTTTAGCTTATACGATACGCCAGAAAAGATATTAGGCCCTGATTTATTGAAAAAGGATGAGTTAGAGCTTCAGCCTGATTCAGTACAGCAATATAAAATGAGCCTTAATCGTAATACTCGTTATGTTGGGGTTGTTGTTGCTTACAGAAATATAGACCAAGCAAGGTGGAGAGCGGTTATTGAAGTTGACCCCACCGGTTATGACGACATCAATGTAAATGTAGAAGCGATTGCTACATACATGAGAGAGCAATAAAAAAGGATTTTTAAAATGAGTGATAACACTCGTGTTGCTTGGACTGAGGGGATGTTTTTAAGACCTCAGCACTTTCAGCAATCAGATAAATATATTTCAAATGTGATTAAGCAAGTATGCAGTGGAAACCTTGCTGATCCATGGGGAATAATAGATATTAGTATTGATAATGAATTACTTAACAGTGGTCAATTCGCTGTGGATTCATTAACTGCAATTACCCCAGATCTACTGCCAATTGATATGCCTCAGTCAACCTCTTTACCTGAGCCTTTAGTGGTTAATAAAGATGTGTTTGACGAAGTTGTTTATTTGGCTATTCCTGCGCTAAAAAATAGTGGCGTTAATATATCGTCAACTGACGATAATATGGTTACTCGCTATAAGCTTAACGATTTGGCAGTGAGTGATGACTTATTGGGAGCGCAGTCTCAAGAAATAATTCAAGTTGCAAAAGTATACAGTAAGTTGATGTTGTCTTCTGATGATCATTCAGGGTATATCGTGTTGCCTTTAGCACGAATAGTGGATGTGAGCAGCGAAGGGCAAATAAAATTAGATGCTAAGTACATTCCTCCCTCTTTAAAAGTAGGGCAGTGTAAACCTTTATCGGGGCTAGTGAGAGAAATTGGCTCAATGATAAAGCAACGCGCTGAAAGCATTGCTGCTAGGTTGTGCCAAGGTTATGCGGGTAGTACGTCAGTTGCAGATTTTATAATGCTGCAAACACTAAATAAATATGACGCGATATTTAATAATTTGCTCAGCGTTAATAGTTTACATCCGAACGTGTTTTATAGCCGCTTAATTGAACTGGCAGGTGAGTTATCAACCTTTAGCACGGCTAATAAAAGAGTGCCTAAATTACCTAATTATGATCACACAAATTTAGGGCAAGTGTTTAGTGAAGTGGTTAACTTTTTATACCAATCATTAAGCCATGTAATTGAGCAAACCGCGACTGAAATTAAGCTTGAACAAAGTAAGTTTGGTATTTCGTTTGGTGCCTTAAAAGATAAATCTATTTTAAATTCAGCGCAGTTTGTTTTAGCAATTAAAGCAAGCGTTCCGCATGAAGAGTTGAGAAAAATTCTACCTTCGCAAATTAAAATTGGCAGCGTTGAAACCATTCGTGATCTTGTTAACAACCAGATCCCAGGTATTACAATTAGTAACTTGCCAACAGCGCCAAGACAGATCCCTTACCATGCTGGTTTTCATTATTTTGAATTAAATCGCCATGGTGAACATTGGGAAAAACTGCGCTCCAGCGGAGGAATTGCTATCCACCTCTCAGGAAGTTACCCAGAACTCCAATTAAGCCTTTGGGCTATTAGAACTTAACTTTTTAAAAGGAAGAGTTTCAATGGACGAAACCATTATAAAACCACGCCCTGGCCGACTAGGGCGAAATACCCCAAGCAGTGGTGCAGCGCAAAATGATGCTGATAAAACCGTTATGTCGGTTGAGCCACCCTCTGCAAAGCCGATGAGCAATAATAAGGTATCAATTTTTAAAAATCCCTTGTTAGAAGCGGCAACAGATTGCTTTTCTCTTGTGATATCCATAAATCAATCGCTTGAAATGAGCAATCTAGCAGCGCTCAAACACCGCTGTGTTGAGGCTATAAAGCGTTTTGAAGTGGAAGTCCGTAACCAGCACCTATCAAAAGAAGTAATTAATAATTCACGCTATTGCCTATGCGCTATTCTTGATGAGTCTGTATTGAATTCAAAGTGGAGCTCAATGGAGTGGGCTGATGAAAGTCTACTGTCGACTTTTCACAAAGAAACCTTTGGTGGTGAATATTTTTATACTCTACTTGATGCCGGGTTAGGGCAACCTGAAAAAAACAAACAGTTTTTGGAGTTGCAATACCACTGTTTAAACTTAGGCTTTAAAGGGAAATATCGATTAGATGCCGGCGGCGATACAAAAGTCGAAGAGTATCGTTCACAGCTTTATCATTTACTCAATCAGCTTGATGGCCCGATTAATAATAAACTATCTCCAAACTGGCAACAAAGAGTTGCTGCAGGTGTTGAACTAAGAAATCAAGTGCCACTGTGGGTCATATTTTCTGTGCTGGGGCTGATATTATTGATGATTTATCTATCAATAAATATGAAGCTAAATAACGATGTTTTTGCGATTAATGAAAAACTAGCGGGCATTCATCCGTTAGCTGTTAATCAAACGGTTGATAAAAAAGATCAGCAGCTGCGTGTACTTGAACAGTTACTGCAAACAGAAATTAAAATGGGGATTGTTGCTGTTGCAAAAAATTCCGATGGGATCCGCATAACGATAAACAGTGAAAATTTGTTTAAACAAGGGGATTCACAACTACTTCCATCATTTCAGCCTATTTTAGAAAAGTTAGCGTTAAGCTTAGAGGGAACTAAAGGGCGAGTGCTTATAACGGGCCACACAGATGACTTACCAATTAGTACAGATAAGTATCCTTCTAATTGGCATCTTTCTTTAGCCAGAGCAACACAGGTTGCTAATTTAATGGCTAAAAGTACCAACTTAAGCGGTCGTTTATGGCCAGAAGGAAAGGGCGCTGCAGAGCCTATCGCCAGCAATTCAGATTCAGCTTCTCGGTCATTAAACCGACGAATTGAAATCGATCTATTATTTTAATGAGGCTGCAATGAGTTTCTCACAAAAATTTAAAAAAATAACCTACGCACTAACATCACGAACCGCTATATTAATTATCGGCTTTTTAGCCTTATCATTATTAATTTGGTTTGGTGGCCCTTTAATCGCAGTGGCAGACTATGTACCGCTTGCAGGTTTAGCATCACGATTATTAACTATTTTATTGGTATTATTAGTTTTTTCAGTGACCAAAATTTATCGTCTTATGCAGCAAAATAAGCGCGATGAAAAAATGGCAGATGAGTTAATTGATAACAATGATGCCAATAGTAGTGAAGTAAACGAAGAAATTACTACTCTTAAAACGAGAATGAATGAAGCTATAGATCTACTAAAAGATGTAAAGCTATTTAAAGGTAAAAATATATACCAGTTACCTTGGTATATTATGATTGGCCCTCCGGGTGCAGGTAAAACAACGGTTATTCATAACTCAGGCCTCGATTATCCATTAAAAGATAAGCTAGGCGTTGACTTAGTTCATGGTGTAGGCGGTACCCGTAATTGTGACTGGTGGTTTACCAATAAAGCGGTATTAATTGATACCGCAGGGCGTTACACAACACAAAGTAGCCACGCAAAACATGACTCAAGAGCATGGGAAGGTTTTTTAGGGTTATTAAGAAAGCATCGCCCGTTACGTCCTATTAATGGCGTGATGATCAGCATGGGTATTTCTGAGCTAATGAGCCAGACCAAAACTGAGCGAAACCTACATGCTCGTGCTATAAAGCAGCGTCTTCAAGAATTACAAAACCAACTAGGGATGACATTTCCTGTTTATGTTATTTTTTCTAAAGTTGATTTAATTGAAGGCTTTAGAGAGTTTTTTGCTGAGCTAACTGAAGAAGAATGTGAGCAGGTTTGGGGAATTACCTTTGAACTTGATTTAGATAAAGATACTCAGGTAGATGCGTTCAATAAAGAGTTCCATGCTTTAATTTCTAAGCTTACAGAGATGTTAAATCGTCGGCTTATCAATGAGCGAAACGAAGCTATTCGTGCCAAGATTTTTGAATTCCCTCGACAGTTACGGGTATTGCAGGGCGTAGGTGATGACTTTTTAAAAGAAATTTTCACCCCCAATGCCTATGAAGAATTACCCATGTTCAGAGGGGTGTACTTAACCAGTGCGACGCAAGAAGGGACACCGTCAAGCTTTTTAAATGATGCGAGCGCAGGGAAAACAGATTACATAAATCAATCTAAAAGTTTCTTTATTAAGAATGTTTTAGAAAGTGTTATTTTTCCTGAGCAAAACTTAGCAAGCACTAACAAACATCATGATAAGCAAAATAAATGGCTTCGCGTTGCAAGTATTTCAGCTGCGTGTGTTGCTTTATTAGGTTTTTCAGTTTCGTGGTACTTTAGTTTTGCATGGAATAGCAACTTAATAGACGCCACCGATGAGGCAATTACTACTTACCAAGAGCTCGATGCCTCTTCGTTTGATAGAAATAATTTATTGGTGTTGAACGACAGACTAAATGCACTGAGAAATCTACCTGCTACTAACCCTGAGCTCATTAACCCTGAGGATGCTTCATCAGTTGGTTTTAATAAGTTAACCGAAATTAAAGAATCTTCTACTAATGCTTACAAGCGTTCTTTACAAACGTATTTAGAGCCATTTGTTGCTAATACTTTAATTAAGGAAATGGAAGCGCATCCAGAACACTTAAGCTATTTATATGAAACGCTAAAGTGTTACTTAATGTTGTTTAAACCTGAATACTTTGAAAGTGAAGATATTGTGGTGTGGTTCAGTGCTTATTTAGACAGAAACTTACCCGGTGATTTGAATATGCAAACGCGTGGTGAGTTAATGAATCATATTTCAGCTTTACTCAATGAGGGAATCACGCAAACCGAAATAGATAACCAAGCTGTGCGAGTTGCACGTGCAGAGTTAACTAAACTACCGATTGCGGAAAGAGCATACCAGCGTCTTCAAGCTGATTTTCTCGATAGTAGTATTCCGCCTTTCAGACTAACCGATATTATTAGCTTTGAAAGTGCACAAAAGTTTACTTTTCGTAATAACGGCGACTTAACGCGAAGCATTCCAGGGTTATACACTTTTAATGGTTTTCATGGCATTTTTAATATTGAAAAAGGAAAAATGCTTGGCAACTTAATGGCTAGTAGCTGGGTTTACGGGCAAGAAGCCTCAGGAACTTACGATATTTCTAAAGCGGAGATAGAGAAGAAACTAGAGCAGCGCTATTTCCAAGATTACATTTATTATTGGCAGTCATTTTTAGATGACTTGAGTCTTAATCAATACAGCTCACCCGCTGAAGGCGTCAATATTACTGATGTATTAGCAGGCTCTGAAGCGCCGATTAAAAATATCATTAATGCGGTGAAAAAGAATGTTCAGCTTACTAAACTACCAGTATCTGAAAATCAAAAAGTAGCCGGTGATGTGGCAGCCAATGCTGCTAAAGTCGCTATGCAAACTAAAGCAAATCGAATTAAGCGCTTTTTACCTGATGAAGCTCCAAAATTTGAAATTGATCTACCAGGTTACCAAGTAGAAGAAGCCTTTGAAGATATTATTGATATTGATGTTCAGCAACTTGATAATATTCAGAAAAATTTAAGAGAGTTAAATATTTATTTAACCAAGCTTGATAGAGGCGATCAGCTTAAGTATTCCATTAAAGATCAAATAAGCGGTAAGAGTAAACCTAGCTTTATTCGCCAATTAGAGTATCAAAGCAGCGACTTACCTTATCCATTTAATAGTTGGTTACTGGATATTAGTAGAGATACTAGCAACATAACCAAAAATAGTGCTAACAGGCATCTAAATGAAATTTGGAAAAGTAAAGTTTTACGCGAGTATAACGCGGCGATTGTGGGCCGTTACCCATTTGCTCCGCAGGCTGAAAAAGAAGTCAGCATTAAAGACTTTACCCGCTTCTTTGGTCCTAATGGCACCATAGACAACTTTTTCAATAGCTACGTAGCCCCGAGTGTGGACATGAGTTCAACCCCTTGGAAGTTTGAAAAAGATATTGGTATTAGCAACAACACGTTAAAAATGTTCGAGCATGCTTACAAAATTCAAACCGCATTTTTTGACCGTGGTAGTAATACTCCAAGAATTGAGTTTGGCTTGCGTACCTTTAAATTAGACAAAACGGTCTCAAGCTTCATGATTGAAATTGATGGCCAATCTATGATTTATCGTCATGGTCCGCTTAAGGTGACCAATTTTGTTTGGCCTGGTGCAAGTGGTCAAAGCAAAACTCGAGTGGTGTTTACTCCACCAAATGGTGGGCGTTCAATTAACACCACCTACCAAGGTGAGTGGTCACTATACAGAATGTTAGATGAACTGAGTGAAAAGCGAAGTAAAACGCGAGAAGACTTAGAGCTGCATTTCTCACTAATGGGTAACAATGCAAAAGTAGAATTATTGCCGAGTTCAATCAGGCATCCTTTTTGGAATAGCAGTGTAGAGAAGTTCTCATGTCCGACCCGATTGTAGATATTGGTTATCTTGGCAAAGTCCCTTGTTTAGGCGACTTTGTTCAAGATAATGTTACTAAAGAGTTTTCAGAGCATTGGGAGCAATGGCTTCAGGCTGCCATTGCTGTAAGTAAAGAACAGCTTGGTGATGTTTGGCAAGAAAACTATTTAACAGGTCCCGTTTGGCATTTTGCCTTAAGCCCAAATATTGTGGGTGATACTGGCGTTATGGGCACGTTATTGCCAAGTATGGATGCTGTGGGGAGGCATTATCCTCTCACGGTAACGCGAACAACACATATTGCTCCTGTCGATGTGCTTCATTCTGGTGTTTTTTCGTTGGAGTACGAAGATGCAGTACTCAAAGTACTTGATGGCTCCGTTGATTTATTTTCTTGGCGCAATGAGTTAGCTAATACTTTGAGCGAAATTACTTCAACTAAAAAGCAAGTTAGTTTTGCAAACTCGCTAGATAAGAATAAACAGGCTACAGCATTGGAGTTTTCTGGTACCGAATTAAGTGATCACATTTTACAAGATGCCATGCATGCCATTTTATATAAAAAGTATGGTGATTACAGTGTTTGGTGGACTCATGGCTCATGCAATATTAAGCCTATGGTGTTGATCACTTCGGCTCTACCGCCTGTAAATCAAGTGGCCGCTATGCTAGATGGACGATGGAAACATTGGGAATGGAATTTTACACAGGTAAAAAATAGTGATTAATAATTTAAGCTCAAGTTATGCCATTACCCACCGAGGTGCTGTTAGGCAACTTAACGAAGACGCGCATGTAGAAATTAACAGCCATAATTTATGGGTAGTAGCTGATGGTATGGGAGGACATGAAGCGGGTGAAGTTGCCAGCCAATTAGTTGTTGATGTTATAAGAACCCATGTTGAAAAGTTTAAACTAGAAGATTTAAACGTCAGTGACATTGTTAAAGCCATTGAAGATGCAAATAAACAATTAACTGAATATAGCGCGCAATACTTAAGCAACAAAACAGCGGGCAGCACGGTGACAGCTTTGTTTGTTAAAAATGAGCGCTATTACATTTTATGGGTTGGCGACAGCAGAGCTTATTTGTTACGCAACAGTAAGTTGACTCAAGTTTCTAGAGATCATAGTCAAGTTAACGACTTAATAGATGAAGGAATGATTTCTGTTGAAGAAGCTAAAAATCATCCACTGTCTAATGTAATTACCCGTGCCGTAGGGGTAATGGATGAAGTAAAAGTTGATGTTGTTGAAGGGGATATAAACACAGGCGATATTTTTTTACTGTGTTCAGATGGTCTTACTGGCGAGTTATCAGATGAAGAAATATGTTTGTCATTAGAACCCTCTAGTATTATTGATTCAGGAATGGCGTTAATGCATTCTTCGTTAGTCAGAGGAGCCAAAGATAACGTGACCTGTATTTTAGTGAAATATGATGATGTGGATGCCAATCAATCGATACAATCTTGCAATTTGCAAGATGAGGCAACGATTCCATTGTTCACTAAGTAGCTGATTAAGCCTGTTTTAGTATAATCAAGAAAAAAAGTTGTAAATAAATCAGGAACAAAAAAACTGTTATTTCAATTATTTATAAAATAACATTAGCCAGCTTATCGGCATAATAGCGTCAAGGCTTGTAATTTAATTTAAAGAATGTAATATAATTTCCGCTTTGCTTCTTAGAGCACATGGATAATATTTAGGACAATGGAATGTTTTTATTTGAAGAGTATATTTCCCCTATTTCAGATGCTGAGTTTGCAGGTATTGATCCGCGCTCAGACGTCTCTCCAACGTCTACTTACTATGCCTTAAAAGATTTAAGAAACCAACTTCGTGCGGCTGAAAGAAATGCCTTAGTCGATGAAGAGGGAATTGCTTCACTTTCGCGAGATTGGCTGCCATTACTTGAACAATGCAGTGAGGCAGTTAAAAGCGAAAGCAAGGATATTGAATACCTTGCATGGCTAATTGAAGGTTTTTGCCGCGTTCACGGGTTTAAAGGAATAGCGTTTGGTTTTCGCGTTGCCAAGTATTTGCTTGAACACCATTTTGAATCCCTTTATCCAACACTTGATGACGGTGATGAAATTTCAGACAAAGTGTCTGCCTTAGTTGGCTTAAATGGTACAGCCGGTGAAGGCACGTTGATCATCCCAATAAAAAGCATTTATATGACAGACAGTGTCAGTATGGATCCTTTTTCTTTTTGGGAGTATCAGCAAGGGTATGATATTTCGCGTTTAAATGATGAAAAGCGCGAAAAGAAAATAGCCCAAGGCGCAGTTGATTTTGAGCAATTAGAAAAAAGTGCCGCTGAGACCAGTACCGAATTTTTTGTGTCTTTAAAAAACGATATTGAAGATGCGATAGAGCAGTTTGCTGCCTTGAGCGAAGTTATGGATGAGGTGACAGGTGAGCCACAACCGACGTCTAACATCAAACAAGCATTAGAAGTGAGCTTAGCGGCGGTAAAACACGTAGCAGCAGATAAGCTTGAAGCAGCGCAAACTGCACTAGATAAAGCTAACGCTGAGCCTGAAGAGGAACTCGTTGAGGATGCGATTCAAGCTGACTCAGAGCAACCTAAAAAGCTTAGCAGTGATGAGATTAATTCAAGAGAAAACGCAATTAAAAAACTTCAAGAAATTGCGACTTTTTTCAGAAAGACTGAACCTCATTCACCGATGTCTTACACGATAGAACAAGTTATTCGATGGAGCGAATTATCGCTACCTGAGTTATTAAATGAGTTAATTACAGATAGTGATGCTAGGACTGGATACTTTAAGTTGTCTGGCATTAAGATCAGCGAAACTGAAACATAGTAAAAGGAGTTCTCAATGAGTATCCATGATAAGTTAAAACGAGTTCGTAAACCTAGAGTACATATCACTTATGATGTGGAAACTGAGGGCGCGGCAGTAAAAAAAGAATTACCCTTTGTAGTGGGTGTAATGGGCGATTTTTCTGGTGATAATACAGAAGCGCTTAAGCCACTAAAAGATAGACGTTTTATTCAAATTGATCGTGATAACTTTAATGATGTTTTAAAGCGTATGAGCCCATCTCTACGTTTAAAAGTAGACAACACATTAACGGATGATGGTTCTCAGTTTGAAGTTAATTTGAACTTCAAATCGATTGACGATTTCGAGCCTGCAGCCGTTGTAAATCAAGTAGAGCCGTTACGAAAATTGATGGAAACGCGTAACAAGCTTCGTGACTTGATGACGAAGATTGACCGCTCAGAAGAACTTGAAAACGTACTAGAAGAAGTATTAAGCAACACAGCAAGCTTAGACTCGATGGCGAAAGAACTTAACTTAGAGGAGACTGATAAATGAGCACTGAACAATTAGCAACAGAATCAGAATCGGTAGCAGAAGTTAGTTCTTCACTTTTAGAGCAAGCAATTGGTGCGACTAAACAAACAGAGTCAAGCCGTGCTGAAGAGTTACTGAAAACGTTAACTGAAGAAGCATTAAAAGGTACAGTTCAATGGAACAAAAACATGACTGTGACGTTTAATGAAGCAATTCAATTAATCGATCAAAAAATCTCAAAGCAGTTAAGTGTCGTAATGCA
Organism: Pseudoalteromonas sp. SiA1; assembly: GCF_018732205.1. Lineage (NCBI taxonomy): Bacteria > Pseudomonadati > Pseudomonadota > Gammaproteobacteria > Alteromonadales > Pseudoalteromonadaceae > Pseudoalteromonas > Pseudoalteromonas sp. SiA1. The sequence goes on from NZ_CP076085.1 coordinate 506,848, forward strand.
CACGGATGAGTTTCAAAAACTTGAAGGCTCATGGCGCGGATTACATCACTTAGTGATGAATTCTGAAACTAGCTCAACATTAAAAATTCGTGTTTTAAACATGAAAAAGAAAGAGCTGCATAAAGACTTAAGTAAAGCTGTTGAGTTTGATCAAAGCCAAACCTTCAAGAAAATTTACGAGTCAGAATTTGGTACCCCAGGTGGTGAACCGTATGGCACGATTGTAGGTGACTTTGAATTTACGAATCACCCAGAAGATGTTGAAACATTAAGCTTAATGTCTAATGTTGCAGCTGCTGGTTTCTGTCCATTTATTGCCGCATCATCACCGTCGTTATTTGGTTTTGATAATTGGGAAGAATTAACTAAGCCACGTGATTTAGAAAAAGTGTTTGAATCACTAGAATACACTAAATGGCGTTCATTTAGAGACAGCGATGATTCACGCTTTGTATCACTTACTATGCCGCGTTTCCTTTCGCGTTTACCTTATGGTGCAGCGTCAAAACCAGTTGAAGAATTTAACTACGAAGAGTTTGAAGTTGAAGCGAAAGATGGTCGTTCAGTCAGTACTGATAATAGTGATTACTGTTGGAGTAATGCCGCATACGCTATGGCAACAAACATGACCGCTGCTTTCTCTCAATATGGCTTCTGTACTGCTATTCGTGGCGCAGAGGGTGGTGGTAAAGTAGAAGGCTTACCAACGCACATATTTACAAGTGATGATGGCGATCCAGATCTTAAATGTCCAACAGAAATTGGCATTACAGACCGTCGTGAGGCCGAGCTAAGCCAGTTAGGTTTCTTGCCTTTATGTCACTATAAAAACACTGATTATGCTGTTTTCTTTGGTGGCCAAAGCTGTCAAAAACCAAAAATCTACTCAACACCTGATGCAACCGCTAATGCTGCCATTTCAGCACGCTTACCTTACTTAATGGCGACTTCTCGTTTTGCTCATTACCTTAAAGTAATGGCGCGCGATAAAATTGGTAGCTTTATGGAAGCCGAAGACGTTGAATCATGGTTAAACCGTTGGATTCTGTCTTATGTAAATGCGACAGAGGGCGGTGGTCAAGATATTAGAGCACGTTACCCTCTTGCTGATGCGAAAGTATCTGTAAAAGAGATCCCAGGACAACCTGGTGCTTATAACGCTGTTGCTTGGCTTAAACCTTGGTTACAAATGGAAGAGCTTACTTCTTCTTTACGCCTTGTAGCTAAAATCCCAGAGATCGGTTAATAATACCGCTCTCTGCATTAAGGATGATGCAATAGAATGAATCACGAAGAGTTTTCATTTATCAATCAAGACTTCACTTTTCAACAAAAGTCGCAGTCTCGAATAAGTGATAATGACGCTTTACTCGATAGGTTTTTGAACGAAAAAAACCTAGATAAAGCGTTATTATTATGGCTTGAAGGCTCTTCTGATTCTCCACTTTCTTGGAATAAGGAGTCATTGAGTCCTTATTTACAGCGTGTGATCATTGAACTCGATCAACTGATTTCTGCACAACTCAATCATATAATTCATGCAAAAAGCTTTCAAAATTTAGAAGCTAGTTGGCGAAATCTATGGTGGCTATTATTACAAACAGAGCAACAAGACAAAGAAAAAAAAGTAAAAGTTAAATTGCTTAATTGTGACTGGCCAACGCTCTCAAAAGACGTAAATAAAGCGATAGATTTTGATCAAAGTACGTTTTTTCAATTACTCTATCAAAACGAATTTGACAGTGCCGGCGGCGAGCCCTTTGGTATTGTGATTGGTGATTATGAAATTAGTAATGGTTGCTCAGCGGGCACTATTTACAACGATATAGATACGATTAAAGAAGTGTCAAGAACGGCTGCCGCCGCATTTTCTCCTTTTATATGTTCGGCATCGGCTAACTTATTTGGCGCTGATAGCTTTTCCGACTTAGGTTATTACTCTGATTTATTTAATCATTTTGAGCAGCCTGAATATATAAAATGGCAAAGCTTTAGAAAAATGGAAGAAGCTAGATTCATGGGTTTTACACTCCCTCATGTGCTAGTTAGGCCGCCTTATGCTAATGACGGTAAGCGCCATCAAGAATTCTATTTCAAAGAACAAATTATTAATCCAGAAACCGATATGCTGTGGGGAAATGCAGCCTATCAATTTGTATCAACAATAATCAGAGCTTACTGCGATAGCGGCTGGTTTGGGCATATACGTGGTATAGAGCCAGGGAAAGTGTCAAAAGGCTTAGTCACAGGGCTAGCTCGCGATAGCTTTGCAAACGATACTTATCAAAAAGAAGCCAAGCCGCCACTGGATTTGTTAGTAACCAGTAAGTTTGAAAAGCAATTTTCTGAACTCGGTTTTATCCCTGCCTCTTCGGTTACAAATACCGAACATATTGTTTTTTACAGTAATGCGTCGGTTCAAAAGACAAAAAATTACGACTCAAGCGCTGCTAATATCAATGCGCGCTTATCGTCTATGTTGCAATACATTTTATGTGTATCGCGCTTTGCGCACTATTTAAAATTATTGGCCCGAGATCGTGTTGGTTCTTATAGCACAGCACAGGCCTGTGAAAGAGATTTACAAGCGTGGATCAATAATTACACAACCGCGTCAGACTCTGCGTCTGAGCACATTAGAAGTAAATACCCACTCAGTAATGCAAAAATAAAAGTAAGTGAAAACAAGGCTAATCCGGGTCATTACTTTTCGGTTTTGCAGTTACAGCCCCATTTTCAGTTAGACCAAATGGTCTCGAGTATTAAGTTAATAACAGAGCTCAGTCCTCATCATAAAATAAAGGAATAGTAATGAAAAAAATACATAGTTTAATTCGCGAGGGAAAACTTGCTGATGCTTTATTATGTTGCGCTACAGAGTTGCAAGATGAGCCTTTAAATTTTGATATTAGAAGTCTTTATTCTGAATTACTTTGCATTAACGGTGAACTTGAAAAAGCAGATAAACAGCTAGATTTTATGGTGCAAAAGAACCCTGAATTTGCTGTAGGTGCGGTTAATCTTAGGCATTTAATTCGCGCACAACAATCGCGTGTAGATTTTTATCAAGGTAAGGGCATTCCTAAACTCTTTCATGAAGCTAATGAGCTAGACACCTTGTTCTTAAAAATGCACGTAGCCTTACTTGAAGGCGAAACATCTGAAGCGGCAACGCTTGCAAAACAAATGGAAGCACTTCGTCTTGAAAGCGTTGATGATGAGCATTCAGCAATTAGAGATTTAGATGATAGCTTAAGCCCATATTTAGAAGTGCTAGGCACGAATGGCGAGTTTTACCTTGCAAACTTTAATGAAATTGAAACATTAAAAGTAGAACCTGTAGCGTCTTTATTAGAGAGCATTTGGTTACGCGTTGAGATCACTATCAAAGACGGTCCTTCAGGCACGGCACATTTACCGCTGGTTTATGCAAACTCAAATACTGAGCTGGAAAAGTTAGGTCAGGTTTCTGATTGGGATGAGCTACAAGATGAGTTTATTGTAGGTAAAGGAATGAAAATGTTATTTGTCAACGATGAGGCAATCACCATTCCCAGTCTAAAAATCAACGCCGTTGAAACAGCAGAGTAAGCGCAATAAACGATTATGATTGAACATAAGCAGCAACTCCAAGCATCTATTTTAGATAGGCTCATTGACGATGAGCCTGACTTTCAAGATGCGCCTTCTCGTACTGAGGGGATCAGCATTAGTGAGCTGAGAAAAAATGTGCGTAGAGACATAGAAGCGCTGCTAAATGCTCGAATTCAGTGGCATACCTGGCCATCACAATATGCTGAGTTGTCGACTTCGTGTTTATCATATGGTTTGCCTGATTTTTCGAGTATGTCTGTAAGCTCACACGAAGGGCGTGCACTTTTATGCGAAACCGTAAGAAATACAATTTTAAAATTTGAACCACGGTTTATTGAAGTAGAAGTGTTTACCGATGATGAAGTACCCGTGAACAGAGTATTAAACCTAAGGATCAACGCCTTGTTGTATGCCGATCCAGAACCTGAATTTATTAGCTTTGATTCTGAAGTTGAGCCAGTTAATTTAGGTATGAAGATTATTGAGGCCTCTTTATGAACGATGAGTTATTGAAGTACTACAATCGCGAACTAGCGTTTGTTCGCCACATGGGTAAAGACTTTTCTGAAAAGTACCCTAAAGTTGCCGGGCGATTAAAGTTAAGTGATGACCATATTGAAGACCCTCATGTATCTAGATTAATTGAATCGTTCGCATTTTTAACTGCTAATATTAGGCAAAAACTCGATGACAGCTTTCCTGAGCTAACTGATGCTCTATTGGGACAGATGCTGCCAGACTACCAAGCGCCTATCCCTTCTATGTCGGTGGTAAAATTAGAGGCTGAAAATCTGTCCACCACGGGTGTGGTCATTCCAAGAGGCAGTGAAGTAGAAACCAATGTTGAGTCGATGAAGCAATGTAAGTTTCAAACCTGTTACGAAACTTATTTATGGCCTGTTGAAATTACAAGTGCCCAATTTGATAATAGTCCGTTTGTTGCCCCTAAGCCTCGTTGGCATGAAAAAGCTAAGTCAATTTTCAAACTTGAGCTAACCGGTGAATATCCGGGTGTATCATTAGCTGAAACCGGGCTGGAAAAATTACGATTATTTATAAATGGCCAATGGCATCATACGCTTAAAGTGTATGAACTATTATTTAAACACGCTATTGGTATTGCTTTTGATAATGGTGAAGAGGGTATAAAGTACCTTTCTAAAAACCAGTTAAAAGCCGTAGGCTTTGATGCAAATGAAGCGGTGGTGCCCTATTCGCAGCGATCAAGTGCTGGTTATCGGTTACTGGTAGAAAATTTTACCTTTCCGGAAAAGTTTCGTTTTGTTGAACTTGAAAATATTCGTTCATCACTGCCTAAAAAGTCTAACAAATGCAGTGTGTATATTTATCTTGATTCAGAGTCAACCGAGCTTGAAAAGCAAGTGGACAAAAATATGTTTTTAATGGGATGTACGCCCATTATCAATATGTTTGAGCAAGAACTAGAACCTATTCGCCCTGAACTGAGCGAATACGAATACCAATTAACGCCGCGTTATATGGACTCTGAGATTTCAGAAGTAATTGGTATTTCAGAAGTAATTGCCTTTGATCATAAGGGAAATAAACAAATAGTTTGTCCGTTTTATGGACAAACTCATCCACGATACCAAGGCCATGATGATTTGTTTTGGCATATCCGCAGAGAAACTGCCTCATGGGCAGGGGGTTATGTTGAGTCAGGTACGGAATCGTTTCTATCATTGGTAGATGCACGATTTGAAAATAGCGCTATGGATTATGCTGAAGGGAACACGGTCCTAACCGTACGTGCTAATTGCAGTAATCGAAACCTCCCTGCAAGCATGCCTTTTGGAGACGATGAGCTAGGCTTATTGATGCCAGAACGCGGTGATGTAATTAAAAAAATTAGGTGTTTAATTCCATTTACTCATGCAGTTAGACCGATATTAGCCGATGCAACTCGTTGGCAATTAGTTAATCATTTAACGCTCGACGCGTTTAGTGGAGATGATGCATGTAATAAGCTTAAAGAAGTGCTACGCCTTTATGACTTTAGAGCTTCACCGCAAACAAAAGGCCTTATCGATAATATTTACCGCGTGATTGTAGAACCCGCAACGGCGCGTGTTGTGCAAAAAGGGCGAGTAAGCTTTGCAACGGGAAGTGAAATTGAAATTACCTTCGCCAATGATGATTTTTCGGGAAGTGGCATGTTTTTCTTTGCCTCTATTCTTGATCATTTCTTTGCACAATTTGCGGCAATCAATAGTTTTACGCGTGTTAGTTTAAGGCTCAAAGAACAAGAGCAAGTGTATTATCAATGGCCTGCTCGAGTTGGGGAAAGCCCGTTAATATGATCCAGCATATTATTTCTCAAGCGTCACAAGTTGATTTTTATAAAGCTGTTTTCATTATTGAAAACCAGCTGAAAAAGCATGGCTTAGAGTATCGCTATGTAGGGTATGACAGTAGCCCAAAGCAAGAGTTAATTAAATTTACCGCAACACAAAAATTTGGTTACCCAGGTAACGCTATCACAAAATTAGAGCAAGCTAGCTTTGAAGATGGGTTGCATAAAGTCAACATGCAGATCTCTTTTATGGGATTAACGGGTTGCTCGGGTGCTTTACCCCAATTTTACAGCGAGCTGGTGATGCAGCGTCTTCGCTATAAAGATACCACCATGCGTGACTTTTACGATATGTTTAATCATCGTTTGGTGTCTTTATATTATCGAGCGTGGAAAAAATATAAGCCGTCTTTAAATCATGTGAACAAAGATAAAAACAAAGACCCATATACACAAATATTGGGACTTTTAAGTGGCGGCTATAATGATCATCAGTTGCACTTTTCAGGCCTTTATAGCCGAAAAATTCGCAACGCTTTTGATTTAAAAAGTGTATTGAGCTCTTACCTTGGTTGTGATGTTGTCATCAAACAAATGATAGGAAAGTGGCATGATTTGAAGCCACAAGAACAAACTTGTTTAGCAAGTGAGCGCCTATATGAGGGACAACATGCTCGCTTAGGCGTTGATACCGTAATAGGTAAAAAGATATGGGATATTTCTTCTAATATTGAGATCCATATCAGCACTACTGATATTGATAAAGCAAAATCCTTGTTACCGAAAGGCAAGTTATTTGAGTTAGCTACAAAGATTGTAAAAGATTATGCGGGCAATGCGATTTCATTTCGACTTGTTATTGAGTCAGATTTTCAACAACTTGATGCGGTGCAGCTGTCAAAAAGTGAATGCCAACTAGGCGCAAATAGCTTTTTAATGGCGAGTAAAAACACCCCTAAATTTAACCCTACTAAGTTATCGTTTAAAGGATAATTAAAATTAAAAGGAACAGTGTATGTCAACGATGACATTAAACAAATTAGTTGAGAAACTAAGCCCAGATTGTAGAAAGAGCTTAGAAGCAGCGGTCGCAATTTGTAATAGCCGCAGCCATTTTACGGTTGAATTAGAGCATTGGCTGTTAGCTATGATTGAGCAGCAACTAGACGATGTTAGACTCATATTCGGTGCTTTCGATATTGATATTGATCAGGTAAAGCAAGATTTAAATCAATCATTAGAGTCATTTAAAACGGGCAGTGATTCGTCGCCTAGTCTATCGGTACATGTTACTACTTTACTTAGACAATCATGGTTAAGCACCAGTATAGAATTTACTGATGAGCAAATTCGCAGTGCTTACGTTATTTATACGCTTACAAAAGACGATACCTTGTCTAGTTTAGTAACGCGTTGTAGCAAGCTTTTCAATAATATAGAACCTGGACAACTACTACATGCATGGCCTGAAATTGTTGCCCAATCGCAAGAACGTAATACCACCACTGCAAGTGCTACAACACCTGCAAATGGTTCATCTAAAACACCAAGCTTAGATCAATTTACCGTCGATTTAACCGCTCAAGCAAAAGCAGGAAAAATAGACCCAATTTTAGGTCGTGATTTCGAAATACGTCAGATGGTAGATATTTTAACTAGACGTCGTCAAAACAATCCAATATTAACGGGTGAAGCGGGTGTAGGTAAAACCGCTGTGGTTGAAGGACTTGCCCTAAGAATCGCTCAAAAAGATGTACCTGCAGTATTACAAAACGTTAAGTTGCACAGCCTAGATTTGGCTTTGCTGCAAGCGGGTGCGGGCATGAAAGGTGAATTTGAAAATCGTTTAAAGTCGCTAATTAATGAAGTTAAAAACGCTGTTGACCCTGTGATTCTTTTCATAGATGAAGCTCACACTATGATTGGTAGTGGCGGACAAGCGGGTCAAAATGATGCTGCTAACTTACTTAAGCCTGCTCTAGCAAGAGGGGAGTTACGTACTATTGCAGCAACAACGTGGGCTGAATATAAAAAGTTTTTTGAAAAGGATGCTGCACTAACACGTCGTTTCCAAGTGGTAAAGGTTGAAGAGCCAACGCCAGAAAAAGCGGTTGCTATGCTACGTGGTTTAGTTCCTGTTATGGAAAAGCATCATAAAGTGTTTATTTCAGAGCAAGCACTTGAAAGTGCGGTGCATCTATCGCACAGATACATTACTGCCAGGCAACTTCCCGATAAAGCAGTTGCATTGTTAGATACGGCCTGTGCTCGTGTTGCTATGAGCCAAGCATCGACACCTAATGCGATTGAGCAGTTAATGAATAGACTTAGTGAAATTGAAGCGCAAGTTTTAATGTTAAATCGTGAGCAAAAAACCGGTTTAGATCACAGCGAACAATTATCAGCACTTAAATCTGAACTAGTTGAGATTGAACAGCAACTTGAACCATTAAATGAGCAGTTCAACGTTGAAAAAGGCATCGTTGCAGAATTAAACCAAGCGCTTGAATCGATTAACACCAACGATGCAGACTCTTCTGCTGAAGTACTTGAGCAGTTAAAAGAAAGCAAGCTTAAGCTTGCCTCGTACGAACATAATATGGTGCATTGGCAAGTTGATGAAGAGTTGATTGCACAGGTTATTTCTGATTGGACTGGTATTCCTGTTGGTAAAATGCATGAAGATGAAATTCATGGCATTTTAAATTTAGCTGCGCAAATGAAACAACGTGTAGTTGGTCAAGATCATGCGCTTGAACTCATGGCTAAAGTAGTACAAACCTCCCGTGCTCAGCTTGCAGATGAAAGTCGCCCTAATGGTATATTTATGCTGGCAGGCCCAAGCGGAGTGGGTAAAACAGAGACCGCACTTTCACTAGCACAAGAAGTGTATGGCAGTGAAGATAACGTAACGGTTATCAACATGTCTGAGTTTAAAGAAGAGCATAAAGTGTCATTACTACTTGGCTCACCTCCAGGTTATGTTGGTTATGGCGAAGGCGGTATTTTAACCGAAGCAGTAAGAAGAAAACCATACAGTGTAGTGCTACTTGATGAAATGGAAAAAGCGCATCCTGGCGTGCAAGATATTTTCTATCAAGTATTCGATAAAGGTACGATTAAGGACGGTGAAGGTCGCGATATCGACTTTAAAAATACCATCATTATTATGACCTCAAATGTGGGTACTGATACCACAATGAGCTTATTTGAAGATGAAGAAAGTAAGCCAAGTATTAAAGGCTTATTAAAAGCATTACAAGATGATTTATTAGGGGCATTTAAGCCTGCATTTTTAGGACGAATTAACGTTATTCCATATATTCCGTTAAGTGATGAAATTCTGATCCAAATTGCAGCGTTGCAAATTAGTAAAATAATAAAGCGTGTTAAAAAGCACTATGATGCGCAATTAACGTATAACGATGATGTGATTGAGCACATTATTGCAAATTGTCAAAATGCCGGATCGGGTGCACGAAATATTCACACGATATTACAGAATAAAGTACTACCTCTATTGTCTGAGATCTTGCTTTCGAGCATGGTTGAAGGTGAAAAAGTAACATCTATCTCATTGTTAATTAAAGATAATGAGTTTGATATTGAGTTAACTAAAGTTAATTCAAAATAACTTGTTTTTAAGGTTGTTTCTTTAGTTTTAGGGCATTATAATTCGTGTGTCTTATATAGAAACAAGGAATTTTTGAGACATTGTCTTCATCTAGGGAAAGGAATTCTGAAGACCTTTTCATTGCTGTTTTAAAGATAATGATTTCAAGGAATTTTGGGTAACCAAAGTAAACGAATCCACATAATGGATAATATTGTTTAATAAAAAGGAGCATTATCAAATGCAAGCAAATACATATTTAAAATACGGTTCAATCAAAGGCGAAACTACTGCTGAGTCTTTCAAAGATTTAATTACAGTTTTATCTTTAGATTGGAACGTTAGCCGTGAAATTAGCGCAGCGACTGGTACGGCGATGGATCGTGAATCTAGCTCTACTCGTTTAGGCGATGTGACTATTACTAAACTTCAAGATAAAGCATCTCCGGATCTTTTCAAAGAAGCAACTATTGGTAAAGGTCTACCTGCTGTTTTCCATATCACTAAACAAGGTGATAAAGTTGAAGAAATCATGAAAATCGAACTTACAGATGCCATGATCTCTAGCTACTCAGTATCAGTTCAAAACGACCGTCCAATTGAAACAATCACTATCAGCTACACTGAAATGATGATGACTGTTACACCAACTGACGACCAAAACAACATCACTGCACCACTTGTATATGGTTACAGCGGTGTTAAAGGTCAACAAATGTAATATTTGTTACCCGATTGTAGCTCTGGGCTTTGCCCAGGGCTTTTTTTGATCTTCAGGATGGGAAAAGCAAGGAATGCAAAAAGCAACACAAGATAAAAACGTAATTCAAATTAGTACTCCTGTTGGTAAAGACGCCCTTTATTTAACACGCTTCGTTGCGCAAGAAGCCATGTCAGATTTGTTTGTTATGTCGGTCAATATGTACACCATAGGCCAACAAATTGCACATGAAGATCTGGTTGGCAAGCCTGTTTCTATCAAGGTAAAAAATGCCGAGGGTGGCGGAGAGCGTTATTATCACGGTATCGTGAGTCAGCTTGTTTCTAACGGAAGCCGTACGGCGGATGTTGATGAGCAAAAAAATTACATTGATTATCAAGCTACCATTGTGCCTTTTGCCGCTTCTATGCGTAATCGTAAAAACAGTCGCATTTTCCAAAAGAAAACAATTAAAGATATATTTGCTGATTTGTTTGGCCAACACAATGTGGCTTTTTCAGATAAAACCAGTAAAACCTACCCCAAATACGAATACTGTGTGCAATACCAAGAGTCAGATTTTGACTTTATCCAACGCTTATTACAAAGCGAGGGGATTTTTTACTTCTTTGAGCATACAAAAAGTAACCATACATTAGTTTTAGCAGATGATATTACCGCATATGAAATGTGTGGTGAGGCTAAAGTTGTTCATTCAACTGGCCATTTAAGTGAGTCTCATGTTTCGCGTTGGCAGGGCGGATTAAGCTTAGCGCCAGGTAGTTTCAAACGTTTGGGCTACGATTTTAAACAGCCATCACGTTACCCTGATGCAGAGCAAGCAAACGCAGAATTACCGACCCAATCGGTATCAGAAATTTTTGAATATACAGCTGAAGCAGAGTGTCATCCCCGCGCGGCTAATTTGGCATCAGTTCAACTAGAGTCACTGCAAAGAGACATGAAGCTCTCGAGCGGGCGCAGTGACTGCCGCTCATTCTCTGTTGGTAAACTGTTTAGTTTCAAAAAACATGAAGACCCACGCCTTGAAGGTAAAACCTTTGCTATCACCTCGATGATGACGTCGATTGTGGTACCAAATCAATCAGGCGCTGCACAAGCATCGAGTGAAGAAGTGTATTCTAACCACTTTGAATGTGTGCCAAAAGACATTCCATACAGAGCGCAAGTGAGCAAAAAGAAACCGGTTATCAACGGCGTACAAACAGCCATAGTAACGGGTGATAGCGCCGATGAAATTATGATTGACCAATATGGCCGCGTTAAGGTGCAATTTGATTGGGATCGTGAAGGTAAAAAAGACTCTAAAAGTTCATGCTGGATCCGAGTTGCACAAAACTGGGCTGGCAAAAAGTGGGGCGCCTTTTTCTTTCCCCGCGTAGGTCAAGAAGTTCTGGTTGATTTTATTAATGGCGACCCAGATCAACCTATAATAAGCGGTGCTGTTTATAACGCAGACCTAATGCCTCCGTACGCATTACCTGGTGAAAAAACGCAAAGTGGTATTAAGACTCGCTCAACTAAAGAAGGTGGAGCAGATAACTTTAATGAGCTGCGCTTTGAGGATAAAAAAGGCAGCGAGCTTGTGTATATGCAAGCCGAAAAAGATAAACAGCTTTACGTTAAAAACGATCAAAACGAAAAAATAGATAACGACCGTAATGTTGAAATTCTTAATAACGATAATCTCAAAGTCACAGCTAACCGTGTTGCTGAAATGGGTGAAAATGACACCTTAAAAGTCGGTAAAACGCTTAATATTGAAGCGGGTGACGAAATAGTGATTAAAACAGGCTCGGCGCAAATTAAAATGAGCAGTAGTGGCAATATTACTATTGAAGGTACAAACATTGATATTAAAGGCAGTAATGTAAAAGTAGATGGCAGTGCCATTACCTTATCTGCTGGTGTAATTAAGTTAAATTAATGATGGAAATAGTCAATAACTTTCAATCAGGATTTAGAAACGGCATTGCAAATAACGGGCACGTTGTTTACTGCCGTTATGGTTTACCTCATTTAGTGTGTTTACCGATAAACAGGCCAGATGATCCATTACTAAGCCCGGCTTTAAGTCATTTAAAAGCCATGAATGGCTATTATGCACAGCAGTTTTTTATTCATTTAAGTGATGCACTTAATAGTGAAAATGTAATTTCAAACTTATATCAATATGCAACTCAAAGCGCTGTGGCACTTTCTGATCACAGTAAAGATGAGTTAATTGAAGAAATTTCGCTACTGGTAACCAGTAACAAGCTATTAGTTATCCCGCTTTATGAATAGCATTTCATAAACAAACAAAGACACGACAAGGAGTCAAAATGGGTAAACCCGCTGCTACAATTGGTCATATGCATGTATGCCCTAAAGTGACCGCTAAAGTTCCACATGTGGGCGGACCTATAGTTGCTGGCTCTGGCAATGTATTAATAGGTGGCATGCCCGCTGCCCGCAAAGGCGACATGATAGTGTGTGTTGGACCGCCAGACAGTGTAAAAACAGGCTCGGGTAGTGTTCAAATTAATGGTAAACCTGCGGCTAGAATGGGCGATGATAGTGGCCACGGCGGAAAAATCGTTGTGGGCAACCCAACTGTTTTAATTGGTGGTTAACTTTGCTAACGACCTATTTAAGTGATCATCAAGCACAATTACTACAAATTAGTAATGCTCAGTTGTGCCCGTTTACGTGTGTAGGTCATGTTCGCTATTTAAGAAAAACGCTATTAGAAAGCTGTTGGTTAACGGCAAAAAACAATAATCAAAAAAATAACTTTGAACTACCTACCATTAAGCAATTACTTGAAATACTCAGTAACACTAAAAATGACGAGCTCGTTGCCCAAGCATGTATTGAAGTCATGGCTAACTTGCCACAAAATAAAAATATTATATTTATAAATGAATTGCTTAATCAGCCAGCGCTGAGTGCCTTTTTTAAAGTCATTATAAATAAAGTCGTTATTCAACAGCATAGCTTTAACTTAATTCGGCTATTAAATTTAAACACCTTGTTTTTTGCTTACAGTGCTGATGATGAAATTCCCCCGCAAACCCTGGTTACTATAAATCAAATTACCAGCCTTGCGCAGCACCACGATAGACAGATATTAACGGCTATTTTTGATGCATTAAGTGAGCAAGCCCATCTATCACCCTTAATGTCGTTATTTTTGTTGTCATTAAATTTTGAGCAAGTAAATAGCTTAAGCAATCATGCCAGTAATACCTTATCGGTTGATCACACATTGCATATTTTATTACAAAGCGGTTTTGTAAAACTGATTGTTTTAGCCAATTCTTTATTACAACAGGTAGAGCAACCCGCGTTAATTATTGCGCTAATAAGGCGCATGTTAGGTGATAAACTCGATCAGCTAGTGGAATACGATATCCAGCGACTCGCTTGGCAAGGTGATGAAAGCGCGCTAATAAATTTTCAGCAGCAGTTAAAACATAACTGGCCTAAATATGAAACCGCCATGTCGAGTTTACGACTGATTGCAGGGCACCCTCTTGATGAAGTGCCTAATGCCATTTATTTATCGGCCATGGATAGCTATAGCCAAGGGGTGTTTAATTTATATCGCTATTATCAACATCTCGCTGCCAATAAAACTCAGGACGAGGTGGCATCATGAGTGCATTTTCAATCGAGATGACATGCTTTTCAGCCCCAAATATTAGCAGCGTAGATGCATTATTATTTGACGATAACAGTGCTGTTTTTAATGAGTTGCAATGGCAGTCTTGGGATGCCTGTGTTTACGATTGCATAATTAAATCTAAAGAATTAATGGCAGAAGTCACCGACAGCACATTGCCGATGATTTGGTTACTACCGGCATTATCATTTCAAGATGAGCTCAAACAGTTATTAGCTCAAAGCTTACAACAGTTATACCCCGATCATAGCAGTGAGCTGATTTTTCATGGAACAACAGGTGCACACTCTGCTATAGCTTTGGCTGGTGAAAAAAAATGGCAAAAATTTAATGTAATTGCTTTAGATGCAACTTTTAAAGCAAATAAACAGCAGCAGTTTGTATATCAAGGTGTAGGTGGTGCGTTGGCTGTAGTTGAAATGGTGCCTTGCGGGTGGTCGCAGGTAAGCCATGAGATTGCAGCATCTATTGATTTTAGCAAACATAATCAGCTAGCAGGTATGCTTACGCGATTAGCTGAACAAACAGAGAATAAGATTGATCTAATTTTTGCACCAGGAAATGGGGTAGATGATGATAGTTGGCTAAACAATTTACAGCTACTTACTAGCTTAATTGATGAGCACACATATTACGAACTACCCAATTATAAATTAGGGAAAATAGGCGCACTAGAAGGGTTAGTTAATTTGTACCAATTAACCACAAGCCCTGCAATTGTTGAGCATTTTAGTTATGCATTAATGCTCTCCCAAGAGCAAGCAAAGCATCAAGGTGCAGCATCATACTTATGGATAAGTGAGGAAGTAGACAGCTAATGCAAAGTAATACCGTTGTTTTACAAGGAATAAGTTACCCAATTTGCCTCGTCGCTGGTAAAGGTTCTGCGCCGTCGGGCTTTGTTGCTGTAGCAGCTAACACGGCTGAAAGTGCCAAAAATCAAATTGCGCAAATAGGCAGTGCGCTTACTAGCGACGCCGCTAAACGTTTAGACGTTATTAACTTGCTTAACCTTGCAGGAGTGAGCTGTTCGCGCGGTGCGTCTGCACGTGAAACCGCGAGTGTATTAACCCAAGCTTTGGTTGCAGGTACTATTAGTTGCTATCACCAAAAAGCTAAGTCGGCCATTCAGGTAAGTGATAACACCAATAGCGGCGCAGCAGGTAAAAAGCCAAGTAGTAAGAGCAGTTCAAAAGCCTCAGGTAAAAGTGCCTCTCAAGCGCCGGCTAAAAACAGTGGCGGTGCAAGTAATAATACCCCAAGTGAAGAACCAATCACCCAACAAGAGTGCCGCTCGGATCCAGTTTCTATGCTCTCAGGTGAAGAAATACTGCCGCTTATTGATTTCACCTTAGCAGGCAGCAAACAATTAATTTGGCGACGCCTATACCGTTCATCGCATGCGGATGTTTGTAGTGTAATGGGGAATGGTTGGCGACATGACTTTATGGTGCAGTTAACTGAGCATTACTTACCGCCACCTAAAGTAGGCCCAAAACAAAAAGGCACCTACTGGTTAGAATACCAAGATGAGCATGGCGCTAAACACCGCTTTGAAAAAGTAAAACCGGGGCAATCGAGCTATCAGCTAAGCAGTAATTTGGCGTTGCATTACCAAACTAATGGTAAGCAAGTATTGGTAACCCCAGATGATCAGCATCTTACGTTTAAAGCTGGCGAAAACTCATGGTTGCTCGAAAAAGTTATTAACGAAAAAGGCCAAAGTATTGGTTTTTATTACGATGCTAAAGAGCGCTTGCATCGCGTTGAGGTAAATAAAGCGCGTGGCTGTATTTTAAAATATAACCCGCAAGGGTTGCTGGCAAACATTTCGGCTTATCGTACAGGTGATAACAACAAGCCAGTATTACTAACCCCGTTACTTGCGCAATATGATTATGATGAAAACAAAAATCTCGTTCGCGCGACCAATCAGCAAGGTGAAACAGAGCATTATGGCTATAACGCCGCTAACTTATTAACTAAGCGTACTCGTGCCAGTGGTTTTAGCCATCACTTTGAATGGGATAGTTATTCATCAAGTGCTAAATGTATAAAACAATGGGGCGATAACAACACCTATACGTATCAGTTTGAATATAATTTAGACGCTGGTGAAACAACTTGTATAGATTCGCGTGGCCACAAAGAACACTTTGTACATAACGCGCAAGGTAAGTTAGTTAAGCACACCGATCCTAATGGTAATGTGTGGCACTACGGCTATAACACAAAAGGCCAAAAAATAACGGAAATAAAGCCTGATAGCAGTGAAATAAAATACAGTTATACCCCTTACGGCCAGTTAGAATCAATAACGCAGCCAGATGGCAGTGTCACTAAATTTGCTTACAACCAATTGGGTCAGCGTGTATTAACCACCTTGCCTGATGGTCAAACAATAACCCGTAAATACAGCGTAGCGGGTTTACTGCAAAGTGAAACCTTTGGCGACGGTCGCACCGTACTTTACAGCTATGACAAATTTGGCCAGCTAACCCAACACATAAATAAAGATGGTCAAGTCACTAAATTTGTATGGAACGAGCAAGGCGAGCTTTTAGCCAAGCACCATAACGATGAGCTTATTCGTTACAGCTACGACAGTTTAGGCCGTGTTAATGCCACCATTAATAACGCAGGTTTGTTGACTCAATATAAATACAATGAGCATGGCCAGCTTGCGCAAACCATTGCCTTTGACGAAAAAGACCCTGAGCACAAACAGCAGCAACATTTTAGTTACGACGATGCAGGGCGGTTAATTAGCTCAAAAAACAGTAAGGGTGATACCACCGAGCAACACTTTGAAGGGCTAAGCCAACCACATTGTGTTATTCAGCCAGACGGCAGCGCACTGCATTTAACTTACGATAAAGAGCGTAACCTAACCGCTATCGAACGTAGCGACGGCCATGTATACCGCATAAGTTATGACGCTAACGAAAACCCAACGCAAGTAACTGGATTTGATGGCACGCTACAGCAATATAAATACGATGCTTGCAACCGCTTAACCTCGGTTACACAAAGCGATAAACGCCATGTAAAAATAGAGCGTGATAAATTAGGCCGCGTGATTGCGCAGCATGCCAGTTTGGCAACCGATACTCACATCGTTAATAACGCCAATTACTACAGCTATAACCTGCAAGGTAAAATTACTCGTGCGCACAATGCACAATCAACCTTAAAGCAGCAGTTTGATAAAGGCGGGCGATTAGTACGTGCTGAGCAAGTACATAATCAGCAACAAGCCCATACCTTAAAATACAGTTACGACGACTACGGCAGAAGGCAATCACTGACCTTGCCAGATTCAAGCAAACTGAATTACAGTTATAATAAATTTGGTCAATTGAGTGGCATTCACTTACAGCAAGCCAATAGCACGGCTGTTGAACTTGCAGCGCTTAGCTATGACAGTCAAGGTAATATTCAAACGCAAAAGTTTGGTAATGACATAACCCTTACCCAACAATTTGATGTATTTAACCGCCTAACACAACAGCAGTTAACCCATCCTGCGCAAGCACTATTTGATACCTGTACGTACAATTACGACAGCGTAAACCAGTTGATTGCGCGTAAAGAGCAAGGCGTTAGCAGCCATAACATTAATTTTGAATACAACAGCCTTGGCCAGTTAATTCAGCAAAATCTAGTAAGTTCTGAGAACACAAAAACCACCCAATACCAGTGGGATAGCTTTGGTAACCCAGTTAGCCAGTCAACGGTTCAAAATAACGATTTAACAGAGCAACAAACGACTCAGCTAAATGATGATAGCGATGCTAGTGACGCCAGCAATAAGGTTGAAAGTAATCAGTCAGAAAGCACACATAATGTAATTCATAGTGAATATAACGATTCAAGTGTAGCAACACTTGCCAGTGATTTAAGTGATGATGTTATTACTGGCACAACTGATGCAGACCGTTTAACTCACTTTGGCGACAGCGACTTTCATTATGATGAATTTGGTAACCAAATACGCGAAACCGGTAAAGGCATAAAAACCCGCCGTGAATACAACGCGTTTAATCAGCTAAGTTGTTTTAACAACAACGGCACGCTCACTCAATACGACTACGACCCACTCGGGCGCCGTATTGCCAAGCATACCGAGCACGGTAAAATTGACTACATTTGGGATAACGACCAGCTAATTGGCGAATACCAACACGGTGAATATACTTGGTATATCAACCTGCCAAATCAATTTCACCCATTAGCATTAATTAAAAAAGGTGAGGTGTATTACTACCACCTAGACCAACTGAATACTCCACGTTTTGTAACCAACAACAAAACAGAAGTAGTCTGGGAAAACCAAGCAGATGTATATGGTTATGAAGAGTCAGAGGCAAACACTACAAATAGCTTCACTCAGCCAATCCGCTTTCAAGGGCAATATTTAGACGAAGAGAGCGGCTTACATTACAATCGCTATCGTTATTACAGCCCTAAACAACAACGCTTTATAAACCAAGACCCGATTGGTTTAGTGGGTGGTATAAACCACTATCAATATGCACCGAATCCGGTTAATTGGGTTGATCCGTTTGGGTTGAGTTGTAAGGAAAGTGTTGATAAGAGTAGTGATTTGCTTCAGCAGCATTTAGATAGTCTTCCTTTAGGATCATATGAAGTTATAGGATTTGTTGATAGACCGAATCAGGGGTTTACCAATAATAAGGCGGTTAAAGTTAAGTTGCTAGAAGCTTTAAATGGCCATCGCTTTTCTGGCGGTGGATCAAATCCGGCAGGACCATATGTAGCGATAGGAGATATGCCTTCCTCTAGATACGATGTTCGCCAAAAGCTAGCTCTGAAAAGCTTTGGGAGAAATGCTTATAATAGTATGAGATACCATACAAATGTCTTAATGGATAAGGGTACAGTTCTTTACTTGGGTGAAGTAGCTCCTCAGACTTCGAAGGGTGGCAAGCATTATATTGGCGGTGGTACTCAAGCTTTTGTTGAGTTTTGGCAACCCGAGAATAAAGGTAAAGTTAAATTTTCAAAACCAATAAAGATGCCTCGTCATAAAATAGTTACAAAGTAGGATAAATATGAAAAATATAAAGTTTAGTTCAGTAAACCCTAATGATGAATGTGATCTGATTTTTATTGATAATGAAAAAAATAAATACCATATATTTAGTGATGAGCGCGGTAGGAGTATTCAGAATATTGATAAAGATTTTTGGGATAAATTCTTTTTCTGTAAATCAATTAAAGTTGAGTACCAAGGGGATGAGAAAAGAATCGTAACGAGAATAATATCTTATAAGTAGTTTTTAATCTTTAATTAGATGCTATGTAGTCGTCAAGTACAAAAAGATAAACAGCATTAGCTACAAACAAAAAAATGAGATAGATGAAAAAGATATTACATGAAGCTTATGATTTGATAGAACATCAAAAAAGTAGATATCTTCAAAGCTGATGAAATACATTTATTCAGCATTTGCAATAAGTAGATTTAATAAGTTAGAAAACGTTTATAAGCTTCTTAGTCGACTAGGTGCAAGTTGTGAAATAACTGATATTATTTCTATGTCAAACGAATTGCATTTAGAGTAAAAAGTTATTTGTTCGAGTTTTTAATTAAAGCTGAGATACAGTTAAACACTTACACTTTTAATACAATTGACCAAGAGATATTACATTACAAATTTGTTTGAAGCTTCGATAAGGCAAAATCAGACGAATAGTTTCTTATGTGGAGAAAAAAGCTATTTTGTAAGAACCCCTGAGTTTGACCTACATAATTATGGGGCAAACCTTGGCGGGTATGTTAAATCTTTTTTAAGAGCGAGTAATGATAACGCTGAGGTTTTCGATAAGGCTTTTATAAAGTTTTTGGAGTCTTTAGAAGTAAATAAAGAAGATTTGACACACTTTATGGCAAACCTTTCAGCGTTTTTTGCCTTAAAAAATAGAGATAAATTGGAAAGGTCAATGCTCTTTAAACGTACTAGAAGCGTAGAGTCAGAATTAGTTAAAAACTATTTATCAGAGATATCAAACAGAGAAATATATTTTAGTAAAAAGGATAGAATATATATACATGCAAATTTCATCTCTAAAAATGGTAATGATCTTTTATTAAATGTGCTGAAAGAAATAGATGGTATTAAATAAAGGTAGTATATGTTCTGGTTTTTTAAACTAAAAATAAACAGAAAACCTAAACTCCCAGTAGTTGATCACTATACTTTGCAGTAATTATATAATTTAAATAAACTTATATGGAAATAAAATGAATAAAATAAACACGGATGTAAATTACAGAACAATGGCGGGCAATGCGCGTTTAGTTATGTTAGGCGAATCAAGCCACAATCCCGCAATCTACAAATATGAAGCTATAAAAGCACTTAGGCAACTTAAAACAGCTGGCTTTACTCATTTTGCAATTGAAATGTTACCTCGTTCTATGCAAGAAAAAATAGAGTTTTATCAACGAACAGGTAAAGGGTTTAATGTAATTCAGCAATATTTTAATGATAATTGGGCTTGGGGTTATTTAGTTCCTAAAGCATATGGCGAACTGGTTAAAGCCGCTCGGGAAGTAGGCTTAAAAATAATTGCACTTGATTTGACTTTGGATGAGATGGAGTCTATTGATAAATCGTGTGATTATGATAATTCATTAGCAGGTAATTGTTTTAATAGTCACACCATTAGAAATATGGTTTGGGCTCAAAATATAAGTAATATTTTAAATCAAACTAATCAAAATCGCGTTGTTGCTTTTATGCATCGTTGGCATGCTGTTAGATCAACTAAATATCAAGAAGGTCTTGATACACTTGTGAAAATGGAAGGCACGCTAAAACTTAGATTTATTGACTTCATCGGTGGTACTGCTTGTTACTCACAAAGAAGTTGTGAGGGTTATTCTGATGAAAAGGGTAACCTTAAAAAGCAATATTTTTCACGAGAAGGTTTTCCATTTCAAACTGCAGTAAAATCTTATCAAGTACACCTGCCTGAAAATACCTCGATAGTAAAAGGTATATAGTAGTGAAAAAGTTAATTTATACTTTTTTTATACTTATATTATGTTCCGACTCATTTGCTGGAACTTTATTTCCAAAGCATGATATTAATGATCCTAAGTTATCCAAAAACACAGTGATACTTCAATGCCAAAAAAGCCTGATGTATGCGCCTAGACAGCTTGAAAAATGGTGCGAAAAAGCTTACGAAATGGGATATTGGCAAGCGCTAGAAGTTATAGGTTTACATACAAGTGATGGAAGCCGTTATATCACGGAGGCTCAAGTACATGCTGAAAATGGTGATCCTGATGGAATCTTAGCATTGGCTTTTGCATATGAGTCTGGGCGTTTTGTTACTAAAAACCTACATAAATCGATTGCTTTATATAGTCAATACTTAAATGAAAACCAAGGTATTGAAGAAGAGAAAATGAGAGTAACCAGAACCCATGAAGCACTATATTTGATATATACAAAGTTAGGTGATATTGAAAACGCAGCTAAACAGAAACGCTTTTTAGATGAAAGTAATTATAAAGAAAAAAAAGAAGCTATATTAAAAAAACAAATGCGAGAAGCGGGAATATCTATTGACTCAGAACAATAAAATGCAATTTTAGTAAAATTGATACTTTGATATTCGCATGACAGATTTAATTGAAATAAAAAGGAGCTATAAACGCCAAAGTTAAGGCGTTATAGAATTATTATGGAACAACTACACCAACAAACACTAACCAACCTTGTATACGATATTTACGAGGATCCAACCAAAATTGAAGAGCATCAAGAGCTTATTCAGCCATTACTGAGCGATTTAGTTGCAACTGCCCCTGCGGGGTTTGAAGGCATGGCGACGATGATTAATACTCATATTTCAAACGGGTTTAAGTTTAAAAACCCTAAAATACAAAAGTTTGAGCTTGAGTCGGGCTTATTAAAGCTTAAAACCTACTTTCAAAAAATAAACCTTTAATTAGTTTCGAAATTGCCAATACTCTCGGCGCAGTGTGTTGGCAGTAATCAAGGATGATAAATGACTCTTATAAACACCTGCATTTTAATGCTGTTTTTACAGCCATTATTTGTTTATTTAGCACTTTTTAAACAGTCAAAATACAGCGTTGAGCCTAAAAGTTCGTTAGATAATGAAGATTCAATGTTTTTATTTATTGCCCCTGGCTTATCGGTTTTTTATCTTGATCAGTTTTGGGTCGCGCTGCTTTATTTAGGTAGTGTGTGCTTATTGGGTGTATTGCTAGCTAAAATTGTAGAAAGTAAAGCAAACAAGCGATTAACCAGAGACGATTCAATAGGGTTTATGGTCGCCAGTTTTATCTTTTTTGGAATGATAAAGTTAATTATTGTTGCGGTAGCGTATTTTTTTACCGATGACGCTTCAAGCGCGATAACAGAAGATTTAAGCCCAGCTAAAGAGCCCTCATTAACGATTAGCCAAATGTTTAGTGTGGATTATTTATATAGCCAGTTTAAACCTACGGTTTATTTTTTAGCATTAATGGTCGTGACCTTGGTGCTCAAAATTATTGAGTATAAGTTTTCTCTGAAGGAGGCGCTTTCAGGCATACTTATTATGCTAAGTGCGTTATTAGTCGGTATTTCCCCATTATTTGGCGAAGCTTATATATTAGGCTTAATTGCTAACTTTTTTATCTTTTTTATAGTGTGCTCTACATGTATTGAAATAGACAAAATAGGGGATGCATCGGGTGGCGCTATTGCTATTTTGTATGGCTATATATTAATGATGGGACTAGGGTTTAGCATTATATGTAAGCTGGTTTATGAAGTGTTTTTTTAGGGAAAGATTTATTGCTTGTTTTTTGCTCTAAATGCTTGCAGTGCGCTTTGTACCCAATTAGAATAAATTTTAGTTGAAATGGCAATTTCATTAACGCTGATAGTTAAGAGTTTAAAACGTCATTAAATAGCAATACGACACGTATATTTTGAGGCTAATAGTAGGGAGTTGTATATTTTGTTATCGCGTTTTAAAGCTTACTTTTTGGTAGTTGTATCTATTACTATTATTTTTACTACAACACAGGCTTGTGCAGATATGTTTGGTTTTTTTAATAAGCAGGATTTTGTTTTATCGGCTCCGATGAAGGGGCAGTTGTTAGATAAAGGGCAGCCTGTTGCAAATACTAAGGTTGTACGTGCGCTTACTTATGGTGATGAATATAAAGATGAAGCAATAACCGATGAAAATGGTTTTTTTACCTTCACAGAAAAATCTATAAAAACGAGTAAGCCTGCAAACATGTTTGATAATGAATCACTGGTTCAGCATGTTTATTTAGAAAATGGTACGCCTGAGGGCGTTGTACTTTGGTACACAACCGTGTCTATGCACGAAGGGAGTGATACCCTAAAAAACTTACTCGCTAACTTAGAGTGTGATATTGCCGAAGAGCCACAAACATACGACATACCTATAGAAGAAGCACCAGAGCATTTCTTTACGATATATGGTGCATGTAAAATGTAACTTTTAACATAATCATTTAAAGGGAATTTTATGAATACTTTAACTCCTACACAAGCTGTACAAGTTGCTTTGCTTGCTTATAAAGCAAAGAGTATTAAAAGTACCACGTTACTTAATAATTCTTTGCATCCTTCTCTGCGAGGTAGCTTTAACTTTGGGGTTAGCCCTGAAGCAGTACAAGGAATATCTGGTGGTTTTTTCTCTCATTTATTTGGTTTAAGCACTGGTTTTGGTTTGCTAGGACATGGCCAAGGGCTGTATCAAGGTGATTCAGTAATCACTATTCGCGGCACGGCCTCTCTTAGAGATGGCCTAACAGATGCACACTTTGGGTTAAGCGGTGGCTCTAATGGCAGTATGGTACATGCTGGGTTTAATAAAACCTTTTATAGCATGAAGCCCGCTTTACAAGAGTTTGTAGCGGCTAACATTCGAGACAAAATAACCGGCTGTGTGCACATTGTTGGTCACAGTTTAGGTGGTGCATTGGCTACGCTTTCAGCCGATTGGATAAAAGCAGAGTATTCGTTACCCGTTAAATTATATACATTTGGCTCGCCAAGAGTAGGGCTTGATAACTTTTCGCGCGCTGCTACTTCTCGTATTGATAAAATATACCGCTGTACACACGGTGCTGATCCGGTTACAAAAGTGCCTTTGTGGCCATTTTCACATGCGCCCTACAATGGCCAAGAAATTCGTCTTGATAATGGTCAGGGCCTTAAAGGCGCAGCACACAAGTTAAGTGGTACGCCAGGCTATGTTAATACTGCAAACAGTAATGATTGGGGTAATTTAACTGTAAAAGCAAACCACTTTTTAAGCACGCCGGTACGTTTGAAGTTTGAAGACAGAAATCAAGCTTCATTTAGTTCGCATTGGGCAGATAAACTTGGCGCTGCGTTAGTTACCTTATTAAAAGATTCGGGCTACTACAGTGCTGTTGCGGCGCAAGCAGCCATAGGTACAGGTTTAACTTTTTACGATATGCTCGCGCGAACGCTTGATAAAATAGCCAAAGCGTCAGCTTCATTTGCAACACAAACCTTAGGTTTACTCGGGCACATGTTAGTGTTTGCTGGCAAAGTTATTAGTAAAGCCGTAGAGCTGACTTACAGTTTTATTAAATCGGTATTTGATTCAACTCTAGGGGCATTATATCGCGCTGCCCGAGAAGGCTTAAATGGTCTAGATTAAGGTTTTATAAGCCTTAATCTCGCTCTAACAAAATGGCACCACTTTGGGTTTCACCTAAGTGGTCGTCTTTGTTATAAATAGGGCACTTACTCATTGATAAACACCCACAGCCAATACAGCCATCAACCCGTTCACGTAGACGTTGCATATAAGCAATGCGCTCATCAAGCTGTGCTTGCCATTGTTTTGAAAGTGCAGACCAGTCTTTTTGGGTAGGTGTGCGCTGCTCTGGTAACGTTGCCAGAGTTTGTTTAATTTCTTCGAGCGTGATCCCCATCGCTTGTGCTGCTTTTATAACTGCGACTCGCCTTAGTACATCTGGTTTAAAGCGTCGTTGATTGCCACTGTTTCGCCAACTGCGTATTAGCCCTTTATTTTCGTAAAAGTGCAGTGTAGATACCTTAACGCCACTGCGTTTAGCGACAAACCCAACCGTTAAGTTGGCTTCAGTAAGCTTTTTTTGTACCGCCATCACTTTAATTCCTTTAAAAATTAAATTATTTCTTATTGACCTGAACTTAACTTGAGGTTTTAAGCTTTGCTCCATCATAAGAAAAGGAGCTAACCCAATGCAAGAAAAATCAGCACACCATATCGCAATCATATATTCAAGTGGACGTAAAAATGGCAATACTACCGCGCAAGTTAATGCCTATAGTAAGCAACAAAGCGGCATTGTTTTTTGCTTAGATGATTATGTTATTTCACCTTATCGCTACGATAAGCAGTATCACAATGATGATTTTTATAATTTGTTTGAAGTGTTACTTCGTTACGAACATTGGGTGTTCGCATCGCCTGTGTACTGGTATAATACCACGCCAAAAATGAAAGCATTTATAGATAGGATCACAGATTACATGGATGATGAGGCGTTAAAACCGAAGCTTAGAACTTTACGTCAAAAACAGTTTTCACTGTTGTCTAATGCTGCATCTCCCTCTGCGCCAGACGCATTTATCGATATGTTTAAACATACCTTTAATTATTTAGGAATGACTTTTAAAGCGCATTCACATGTTCAGGCTAGTTAATCACGTTAAATAGCGTTAGGCTAAACAAAAAGTAAAAAGGATGATGTATGAAAACGTTACTTATTGGCTCAAGCTTACTTTTGGCTAGCTTTAGTACTCTTGCTGCAGAGCCTGCGCCTGTTATTAAAGACTATGGTTATTTTTATAATGTGCCCGAGCATGTGTCTGATTTAAGCCAAGCGCAGTTTAAGATAGCTTTTGATGTAGGTAAAGGCGCTGAAAAGGGCGCGCAAAATAATCATATTAATTCGTTAGCGCGATTTATTAATATGCATGTGGCTCACGGCGTAAAACCAGAAAATATTCAGCTTGCGCTGGTGGTACACGGTGGAGCCAGCGTTGATGTACTGCAAAACAGTGATTATAAAGCTCGGTTTGAAAAAGATAACAAAACCGAATCTTTAATTAAACAGCTGCTTGCTAATAACACGCAGGTATATGTATGCGGGCAGTCGGCAATGCATATGAAGGTAGCAGCAGATCAGCTTATACCTGGGGTGAAAATGGCGCTTTCTGCGATGACTGCGCATGCGCAGTTACAGCAACAAGGCTATACATTGAATCCGTTTTAATGAATATTCTGTGTTTTGGTGATTCCAATACCTTTGGTATTTCTCCTGTTGATGGCAAACGGCTGAGCGAAATTGAACGCTGGCCTACTTTATTAAAGCAGCAGTTGGGCACCGGCTTTGAAGTGATTGAAGCCGGGGAGCCTAATCGTACTTTAGTCAATAACCCCCCGTTTATGGGAGATAAATCGGGCATTAAATATTTAAAACCGTATCTGGAAGCGCACACTGTTGATGTTGTTATTATTCAGCTTGGCACCAATGACTTAAAAGCACGTTTTGCACTGTTTGCTATCGATATTGGCAAAGCGCTTGAGGAGTTAATTTTAGCCATTAAAGCCTTTTATCATTGTAAAACAATATCAAAGATAATCATTATAAGCCCGCCCAAGGTTCGTGAAGTGGGAAGTTATAAAAGCATTTACGCAGGTGCAGGTAAAAAAGCTGAACAATTATCCATTGAGTTCAAAGCCGCCTCTGATCGTCACACGTGTGAATTTTTAGATTGTTATCCGCTGATAAAACCATGCAAGAAAGAGGGCATACACTTACCCGTTAGTGCGCATAGAGAGCTTGCTAATAGGTTGACACCTATAATAAAAAAAGCCGCCGTGTACTAAACACCGCGACTTTAATTTATTGCTTAGGGAGTGTATTAAAATGCGTAACTAACACTTAAGCGTGTTGTACGCGGCATAATGTAACGGCCATTGGGGGCGTCGGCATTGCGTGGGTCGCCTTCAGTGATGCCTTGCTCGTCGGTTAGGTTATCTATGGCTAATTGCAGTTTAATGCCTTCCATTGGTTCAATAATTAAACCTAAGTCTACTTTTTCGTAGCCATCAAGTGTCACGGTGTTTTCGTTATTACCAAAGCGGTCATCTACCGCTGAAATTGTTCCATATAAAGTGGCATACATGCCGTCTACTTCAAAGTCATAGCTTGGTGTTACACGTACTTGCCATTTAGGCTGGCGCTGTGCTTCATTGCCTTTATTTTCTGGACTTTCAGTGATTTCGGTTTGTTGTAATGTGGTATTTAAATTAACAGAAAAGCCAGATTCATGATTAAAGTTGTAATCAAGTTCAACACCATACGCTTCGTTGGTTAAAATTTCAGCCGGCACACCCGGGCGACTTACAAAGGTATCGCCTTTTACTTCATTGACAAAAAAGGTGGCGTAGAAGTCGGTAGAGTCTGAAATAAGCTTGTAACCTAGTTCGCCCTGCGTTACTTCTTTAATTAGTTTTTCACCCCCTTGGTATGCGCCAAAGTTATCTCTAAAGTCATCAAAATATGGCATTTTATAACCACGGTTAACACGTGCAAACACGCCCATGTCGTCATTAATTGAATAGTTTAAACCGGTTGTCCATGAGGTTTTACTTTCATCGTAATCAACAGTTTTAGTAATAATACCGTCAAGGTCTTCATCAACACTGTACTGCACATCATGGTTTTCTTTACGTACACCTAAATCAAGTGTAAATGCATCTGCAAATTTATATTGGCCTGTAAAGTAAAGGGCATTGGTGCGTGCATCGCCTGTTGAGCTGATATCGTAATTAAAACCACAACCGTCAGTGTTTTGGTTACATTCAATACCATTTAATAATTCACCACCGGCTTCCAGCACATGATACGCCGTATTACCTAAGCTCCACCAATCGCTCGCAGATGTGCTTGCTGTGTAATAACCAAAAGTGGCTGATACGTCACCAAATTGTTTTGAAAAAGCTAAGTCGTTAGTAAACGAGCTTATTTCTTTTAATACTACCCAGCGACCCAGTTGCTGAATCGCAGTGTCACTAGCGTATTCGGTGTCAGTTACCGCACCAAATGCAGTTTGGCCATTGTCGGCCACTTCACCAACCGTCGTTGCTGAGCCATTGGGTACTAGGCCAAATGTATTGGCATCGCCTTTGGTAATGTTAAAACGATCAATAAATTGCCAGCCATTATCAAATTCAAGTTTAATACTACCGCCGGATACATGGCCATCCCATCCTCGGCCATCACCTAGGTCGATGTCGTGTGCTTGCGCATTTGGGCCGGTAAAAATCGTCGCTTGACGGTTAAGTGTGCCAAGTTGGGTATATTCAGCATCAATGCCATTAACATTGAGTGGTGTTGGTAAGTACCATGCGCCATGATCGTCTGTTTGACGGGTATAAAAGTTAAGCTCGCCATTGTCTAACTCTTTAGTAATGTTAATTGTAAATTGGCTGCCTTTTTCAGAAGTAAAGCCTGCATCACGAATACCCGGTGAGCTTTTAACATAGCCGCCTACCATAAAATATAGGTCGTCAGTTATTTCGCCACTTACTACAGCATCAACACGCTGTAAGTCGTAATCTGAGGTGGTGTATTTAAATAAGCCTTGAGTATCTTCACTGCCACGTTTTAATCTAAAGTTGGTTGTTAAACCAGGCTGACCATTGGATAGCACAGGATTAGGACCACCACGCAGTGCTTCCATTGTTTCGATCGTTTCATCGATTCTAAATAACGATGAGTTTTCTAAAAATGAAAGAGTAGGCGCAGGGTAAACTGGCGAGCCTTCAATACTGAGTGTTAAAAATGGCGCATCACCACCTCCTGGAAACCCACGCACAAATACGTTGGCACCAGACTCACCGCCAGAGCTTTCAACCCACACACCGGGAACGGCTTTAAATAAGTCAGCAGTACTTTTAGGTGATAATTTTATAATTTGTGATGAATCAATATTTGTTACAGCGTAGCTGGCATCAATTTTTCTGATCCCAACACCTGCGGGTGTACCAGAAACGACAATTCGCTCAACCTTTTTTTCTTTTGCTTGTTCTGCTGCAAGAGCAGCGTGTGTGCTTAGGGCTAAAGTAATTGCACAGGCTAGCATGCTTTTTGCTTTATTGAATTTCATGTGTGAGATCCCGTTTTTAGTGTGTTAAACAGTGTGTATTACAGCGAGATTGATTAAATTTTAATGTAAACAGGCTGTATAAATTGAAACTCTAGAGATAAATGCAAACGTTTGCAATATTTATTTGTAAATTATTTATTAATAAGGGCTGTTGTTTTATTGAGCGTAATTACACAAGAGCGTAATTTTTAAGTTAATGGGCAAGCCAGTAAAAAATAATAATGCTATATTGTCAGTAAGTTAGATATAGCAACAGCCGCAGTGGAGCGTTTAGGGTTTTATGAATAATAAAAAAATTAAATTAGCTGATTTAGCAAAGCTTGCAGGGGTGTCTACCTCAACGGTTTCGCGCGCGCTGAATAATAACCCGCTCATTAAGCAAGAAACCCGCGACAAGCTTCAGCAGCTTGCAAAAAAACATAATTTTAGCCTTAACACGGCGGCTAGCCGTTTGCGTACGCAAAAGACCAATGTTGTTGCCGTCATTATTAATCTTGATGAGCAAACCGAGCAATCAATCAGCGATCCATTTTTACTCAAGGTAGTGAGCGAAATTAACCTTGCGCTTAATCAACAGGGGTTAGAGTTGTTGTTATCTAACTCTATTATGGCGCAAGATGACTGGGCTAATTACTTTATTAATGGCCGCCGAGCAGATGGCATTATTGTTGTGGGGCAAGGAAAAAACCAAACTAATATAGAAGCGGCTGCCGATGCAGGTATTCCCTTAGTTGTATGGGGGGATCCAAAAACACAAAGCAATTATCCTATTGTCGGCAGTGATAACTACTTAGGAGGAATGCAAGCGACCGCTCATTTAATAGAACACGGTGCTAAAAATATTTTATTTTTAGGCGATCCTGAGCATGGTGAAATTAGTGAAAGGCATCGTGGTTACGCTGCTGCACTTTCTACCCATAAACTTGAGCAGCATGTTATATCCATTGATCTTACCAGTCGCTCTGCTTATCAAGCAATTAATCAGTTATTACGTGAAAAAGGGTTGTATTTTGACGCGATTATGGCCTGTAGTGACATGGTTGCACTGGGGGCGATGAAAGCGCTGAAAGAGCGCTACGTAAGTATTCCTAACGATGTGGCACTGGTTGGATTTGATGACATTGCCATGGCTGATATTAGCCATCCTTCACTTTCTACAATTAAACAAAACACCCAATTTGCTGCGACTTTGTTAGTTAAAAAGTTAATACAGCAGTTTTCAGGTGAAAAAGTCGAATCACAAGTTATTGATATAGAATTAATTACTCGCCAGTCAAGCAAACGTTAACTTAGTATGCATGTATATAAATTGTTAAATTTAAAATGCAAACGATTGCAATGGTGTTTATTCTACTCTAAACTCAGGATTCACTGACTAACACACACGGTAATTTACCAGCTATGGGTAATTTGCTTTATAAACGTTATGGCGTATGTCGCTATAAACGAGGCACGCAATGAGTAAAATAAAAATCACACTGGCAATTGCTGCAAGCTATTTTATTTTCGCAATATTATTAAATAGCGTAGGCACTGTTATTTTGCAGGCTATAAACACATTAGGAGTAAGCAAAACCGAAGCCTCGGTTTTAGAGGGGTTTAAAGACTTATCTATTGCAATAATGTCATTTGTTGTTGCTTCATTTATACCACGTTTAGGCTACAAGCTTGCAATGCTGCTAGCACTGATAGTTGTCGCTATAGCGTGTTTGAGTACGGCTGTAATAAGTGACTTTTACATGTTTAAAGTGTTATTTGCTGCTGTGGGTTGTGGTTTTGCGGTCGTAAAGGTGTCGGTTTATTCAATTATTGGCCAAGTGACTGAGGATGCAAATAGTCACTCATCATTACTGAACACCATAGAAGGCATTTTTATGGTGGGTGTATTAAGTGGCTATTGGGTATTCACCGCATTTATAGACCCTGTTGATAGCAATGCCTGGTTGAACGTTTATTACGTATTAGCAGCGCTTACGCTTTTGGTGATTATCAGTGTCGTAATAGCACCAATAAAACCTGCTATTAAGGGTCAAAAAAGCAACTCTGGTTGGAATGACTTTATTGCTATGCTCAAACTTACCTATCAACCGTTAGTGCTGATTTTTATTATTAGTGCATTTTTGTATGTGTTAATCGAGCAAGGGGTAGGGACTTGGTTGCCTACATTTAATAATCAAGTTTTGCAATTACCAGTAGCCATTAGTATTCAACTAGCGAGTATTTTTGCCGCAGCTCTTGCTTTAGGGCGCTTAGTGGCGGGCCAAGTATTAAAGCATATTCATTGGTTTGTAGTACTTAGCTGTTGTTTAGTTGCTATGGCTGCGTTGATCATTATTACCTTACCACTAACGGAAAACTTACCTAAAAGCGAGGTGAATAGTTTATTTGATGCGCCTCTGGCGGCGTTTGTTTTGCCATTAATTGGCTTTTTTATGGCGCCCATTTATCCGGTACTCAATTCAGTCATGCTCAGTGCGCTTCAAAAGCATCAACATGCTGCAATGACAGGGTTAATCGTTGTGTTTTCAGCACTTGGTGGCACCACAGGGTCGGTGATAACCGGGTATGTATTTGAGCACTTTAGTGGCCAGCATGCTTTTTATCTTTCACTTGTGCCCATTAGTTTAATTTTTATTAGCGTGATTATTTTTAAAAAACGCACCCATGCCATTTCACAACACGCAGTCAATAGTTAATAGATTAGGACAGTTATGAGTTTTTTTAATAGCCAATTATTTAAAGATGTACAAACACAGCACATATTTAGCGACTGTAAAACGTTTGCTGATGCAACCGCGCGTGTTGATTGGCAAAGTGCCTGTAAACAGTATAAGCAAATAGCACCCCTTGATAAAACTCAATTAAGAGACTTTGTTGATGCGCATTTTATAACAACGCCTTTATTAACAATGAAAGGGGCTGCAAATACCACAAGTGTAAAAGGCTACATAAACTCACTGTGGAGCGGCCTTCGACGTGAAGCCGATACACCCAAAGCTAATTCTTTACTCGCTTTAAAGCACAGCTATATTGTACCTGGTGGACGTTTTCAAGAAATTTATTATTGGGATAGTTACTTTACTGCGCTGGGTTTAATTGATGCAGATAAAAGTGATGTAGTAGAAGACATGCTACAAAACTTCATAGACTTAATTAACGATTACGGCTGCATTCCAAATGGTAACCGCAGTTATTATTTATCGCGTTCACAACCGCCTATTTTAGCGCTGATGGTTGAGCTTTTATGGCAGCACGCTCACAGTAAAACACATAATTTAGCTTGGCTTAAATTGTGTGTTGAAGCTTTAAGAAAAGAGCACGCATTTTGGATGCAAGGAGCAGATACACTCAGTGATACGCAAACAAGTGTAAAACGCGTGGTAACAATGCCATGTGGTGGGGTATTAAATCGCTATTGGGATGATGAGGCGGCTCCTCGCGCAGAGTCATTAAGAGAAGACTTAGCGCTTGCATCAGGATTTAGTGATGATAAAAAATCTGAGTTTTATCGTAATATTCGTGCTGCGTGCGAATCTGGGTGGGACTTTAGCTCGCGCTGGTTAGCCGAGTCAAACTTACTAAGCTCAATTCAAACGACAGATATTGTACCCATAGATTTAAATTGCCTACTGTACAATTTAGAAAATCAGCTTAGTGAATGCTTTAAATTGCTTGGTAATGAGCAACAATCACAAACGTACAGCAGCTATGCTGTAAAAAGAAAGTCGCTTATTAATCAATATCTTTGGAGTAATGAGAAGCGTTTTTTTGTTGATTATAATCATAAGCTATCTAAGCCGTCTGCTATTTTAAGTGCAGCGGCAAGTACCCCGCTTTTTGTTAATTTAGCCTCGCAACAGCAAGCTGAACTGGTTGCAAACGTATTGAGCGAGCAGTTTTTAAAAGTAGGTGGTATTGTAACAACGGTTGTTGATACTCCACAGCAATGGGACAGCCCGAATGGCTGGGCTCCATTACAATGGTTTGCGGTAAAAGGCTTGCGTAATTATGGTATTGATCAATTAGCTACACGCATAATGAAAAACTGGCTAACAATGGTAGAACAAGATTTTATTGAAAATAAATGCTTGCTCGAAAAATATAACGTATGCACACCGCAAAAAAAAGCCAGCGGGGGTGAATATCAAGTACAACAAGGATTTGGTTGGACTAACGGTGTTACATCACGCTTTTATACACTTTTATAGGGTAACTAAACTCATTGTCTTATACCAAAAGAGTATTGTGTTTTGTAGTTAATTTAGGTAATGTGACAATTGTTGTAAATCTAATGTTTCAAGGATGAGTTATATGTTGCAAAAAAGCTCGGCTTTTATTAAGACAACGCTTCAATCGTCTTTCCATTCTCAAAACTACACAGTTATTTTAAGAACACTTCAAGCCATTTTTGGTGATATAAAAATGGACAGTACTATCCCACATATTGATCAGCGTGGTGCTTATGACATTTTTCTAATTGATGGATCTCAAAATGATTGGCAGGACTTGATCCCAGCAGATTTAATTTGTTTGGCTAAACAGTATAAAGTTGTGCTTTTTAATGTAGAACTAGAGCAAGTATGTGAAAAAAACTTATTACTCAATCATTTTAATGGGGTATTTTATAAATCGGCAGCAGCAGAAGATATATTTAAAGGCTTAGTAAGAATTTCTACTGGTGAGCTTTGGTTTACTCGTAAAGTAATCTCTAAGGCCTTTAATGATATTCTAAGTGTGGCCTCTTCGTTTAGCTCCTTAAGCGAAGATATCACGTTAAATGAAGCTGACTATAAGCATTTAACTAAACGAGAAAAATCGGTTATTCATTTAATTGCACAAGGAGCGAGTAATAATAAAATAGCGGACAAACTAAATATTAGCGACCATACTGTTAAAACTCACCTTTATAGCGCATTTAAAAAAACTAATTCGCGTAATAGAGTTGAATTGGCCAATTGGGCGCAAAGATATATTTCAGTATTATTACCCGTTGAGAGCTAATCGTTATTTGTTTGGCCACATCAATGACGTTGTGGCCATCTGCAAGAGTAGGTTAAGTTGCCTGTTTAGCCCATAAGCCTTTATCAATACCTTTGGTGATAAGATCTGTAAGCGCTTTTTCTATTGCTTGCGTTACGCAAATACTCATTGGTTCATTATCACTAAAGCCCGCCTCAGCTTCCGCCAGACGTTTATAGCTAACATACCTAAAAAAACCTGCTCGCATTTCTTGGCTCAATACTTTTTTGCTGGTGGCTACTGATAACAATACCTGGCCAGTTCTTACATCTACGGCACGTAAATAGATTGATATTGCATCTTCACGATATAGCTCTGATGCGCCAATACCAAAATATTCCATTCCTAAGCCACCCGTTTTTACATTGGTGTCGTAACTAATTATACCGCCTTCTAAAATGATTTTCGCAGTGGTTAACGGCGGTAGCTCGCCTTGATTAGGGTTAGTCGCTTGTGCCGCTCTAATTATTTTTCTCTCTGTTAAAATATTTTGTAGACCCTCACGTTCAACCGGCGTAAACCAGTCAGACTCATGTAATGCTTGCACTAGAATAGAGTTTGCACCTTGAGTGACGGCCGTTGAAAATGAGCTAACATTAGTTTGTGGCTTATATTGACCGGTTTGATCGCGAAATGAATAAACCGAGACTGGAATGCTGCCCGCAGGTTTAGGTAAGCTTTTTAAATCAGAAAAGACATCTGTTGGCTCTAACGTTACCGCACTTTGTTTTGACGGAGGGATTAAATTACCCATAGTAGAGCAACCACTAAGAGAAAGAGCGATTGTTATTATTATTAATTTATACATTATCCAAACCTCGGTACTTCGATAACCACAACCGAGTCATCAATTACATTTGTTATTCTAACCGTGATAGTGTCGGTTGTACTGGTGATCACTTCTATTTGATAATCACCACTCATAAAAATAGAGTCTTGATTAAAAACACTGTCTTCAATATTTTCCCCAAAAGCCATGTCGGTGATTTCTCTCACCATTCGATTTAAGTATGTCCGCTCTAATGAATCTTGAAACTGCTCTGCATACCCTTTTTCGACAACCGGCGCTTTATGTTTATTTTGTGCTTGTGCCTTACTAAGCAGCATATTGGCATTGAGAGGGTTGCCACCAAAACTCGGGTTAATAGGGGTATAAATAATTTCAGTTGCGGAGACTGAAAAGCTTAAAGTTGTTATTATTGTTAATGCTATTTTTTTCATTGTTACCATCCATTCAATGCCATATCAGGACTCGCTGTTTGCATATTCGATCGCGCCATGGCGTCCATTACAGAGTGCACTGCTTGCTCTACTCGCTCGTCCAAAGGCTCTAACTTTCGTCCCAAATGGGTTGCATAAATAATCTTATGATTCATTATTAAAACTAATTTAGTACCAGCACGGGGTATAACCGTTTCTTTTATTTCTACATTAAAGCCAGCTGTTGAAGGCAGTTCACGCCAATAATTTGAAAATTCACTGTAAAATTGATACCCAAAGCGACTAATACTTTTGTTTAGTAATAATCCATCGATTTCTAAATCAGCACTGGCATTACTCAAAGGAGTAAAAAAAGTTAAAAGTATAAAAAGATAGATATATTGTTTATTTTTCATAGTTAAAATAAGGGAGAGGGTTACTCTCCCCGTCTCATCAATTACATTTGTGTAATTGTTGCTGTATTACCATCACCAAGTTGAGTGACAGAGAATGTACTGTTAAAGCCAATTACGTTACCTTCAACAGTGTTGTAGTTACCGGTTTGAGTAACAGAGAATGAAACGTTTTCACCGCCTAATAAAAACGCTGAATCTCCAGTTCCACCTACCCAGTTACCTTCGCCTTGCTGTGCAATATCAATAGAGTGATTACTGCCTTCTACCATTAAGTCAATAACGTTAATATCACCATTTTGAGCAATATCAATTTGGTTTGCGTTACTATCAAGGATACCCGCTAGTGTAACAATCGCCTCGTTTTGATTACCGACTTGATTAACATCAATATCGTTATCGTTTGAAGTGAGAGAAACATCAGGGTATGAAGACTGCACTAAAATTGCGTTTTCATCGCCACCTGATTGGCTAAGATCAACATCGTTACCGCTACCATTAAAGTTAGCTAAATGAACCGAGTTAAAATCACTAACCTGGGTTACTGTAAATTCATTATTTGAACCAATCACACCCATGTATGCTTCATTAGTGTTACCAACTTGCATTGCTGTAAGCTCATTGTTATCGCCCATTAGCTCAGTAGTCGCAAGGTTTTCATCACCAATTTGATTAA
Source organism: Pseudoalteromonas sp. SiA1 (assembly GCF_018732205.1). NCBI lineage: Bacteria > Pseudomonadati > Pseudomonadota > Gammaproteobacteria > Alteromonadales > Pseudoalteromonadaceae > Pseudoalteromonas > Pseudoalteromonas sp. SiA1. The sequence continues at coordinate 543,295 of NZ_CP076085.1, forward strand.
CTGTTACTTCATTGAATGAACCGTCAAAAAGACCAGACTCAATAGCATTATTCGAACCTTCTTGGTCTAGTTTTATTTCATTATCATTACCAGTAACGGCTGCAAAAGTAATGGTATTGTTATCACCGCTGCTTTGTTCAATAGCTATTTCGTTGTCATCACCAGCAATATCAGTAAATGTAATGATGTTACGTGAACCATCTTGGCTAACGTCAATCTCATTTTCGTTACCGCGTAATGAGCCTATTTTAAATTCATTCCAGGTGTCTGTTTGTTCAATTTCAATAATGTTTTCATCTCCTGATAAGCTAAGTACTTCAAATTCTTGCCACATACCAGACTGAGATGAAATAATTTCGTTACCATTACCTCTCATGTCCATGTTGTAAAACCAGTGACCGCCATTTCCTTGTTCAACGTCAATATTATTGTCGCTACCAGTGATAATATTGATTGCTTCATTGTTTTGAAATAACCCTTGGCCGAATTGAGAAACATAAACGCCGTTGTTATCACCCGTTATGCGCGTAATGAAACCATTAGCAACACCATCTTGTGCATAAGTTTGTTGGTTGTTATCACCTGTTGTTTCAACTTCGGCGTAATTACCATTTTGTAATTGAGCTATTTTAACATCGTTGTTGTTACCGATTTCAGTAGCTAGTGCAATATTGCCATCGCCATCTTGAGAGACTAATGCCGTGTTGTCAGAAAATGATTGCTTAACTGTGACAGCATTCTCAATGCTACTTACAGATACTTTAGCTGCAAGCTCAGAAGTTGAACCTGCTTTTGTTTCTGTGTTTGCGTTTGCTGTAAAGCTGGCGCCCATTGCAATTGCAATTGCACAGCTTAAAAGTGATTTATTCAATTTCATTATTATTCTCCTTGAAAGATAAAATAAAATACCTTGATTATTTATTAAGTTTTAAAAAGGTATTTTCGTTGCAGCATGCCGTGCTGCCATAATGTGTGATTAGCTTTTTATTCTTAAACGTAAAATGCTGTTTTAAATATGAACTAGGGTTTGGTCATTAGTACTTGGTAAGGTGGTTTGCCATTCACTAATTCATAACTGCTCAGTCACTGTATTCTTCAATGAGTTCATTTTGAATCACCTTTTTTAATGGTAATTTAAATCTATAAATTTCAATTACTTACTCCTTTAATTTGTATTTTCTATTTATTTACATCAAAAACCAGTAAAAAATAATGAGTTAACACTATGTTAAAAATAAGTTATTTAATTCATTAAAATGGCTGCTATTAATGTTTTTTTTACTGTATTTCTAGTTAAAAATAATGGTTTTGTTCCTGATTTTGCTTTTTTTACTTGAGTTAGTGACTGATTACCCGTTTTCTTAATGCTTGCCACGTGATTACTTAAATTCATAAACGTAAATATTTCGCTTAGTAAAGCTAAGTTAACTTAATTACGGATAGAACAATGAAAACAAAATTATCTATTATTACACTTGCACTTTTACCTTGTTTAGCTGCGGCTAAATTGCCTGATGTTAACAGTACAACTCAAAAAGTAACTGCGAGCAGTGACTCGATTATTGTTAAGTATAAAAAGAATGCTTCGCCGGAAATGCGTAAGCAAGCTCGTTCGTTAGTAAAAGCCAAAATATCTGATCTAAATAACGATGAAATTGATGATAACTTCACCTCGTTATTTTCTGGCCGCCTCGCAAAATTTAAAATATCAGGAATGAGTGCTAAAGAAGCAATTGAGCGCTTAAAATCGCATCAAGCGATTGAGTATGTTGAGCCTGATTACCGAGTGAGCATTGCAAGTGCAACTAATGACCCTCGTTTTGATGATTTATGGGGCTTAAACAACGAAGGCCAAACTGGTGGCACGGCTGATGCCGATATTGATGCACCAGAAGCATGGTCAATCTCTACTGGTAGCCGTGATGTTGTAGTAGGTGTTATTGATACGGGTGTAGATTATAGCCACCCTGATCTAGCTGCGAACGCGTGGGTAAACAGCGGTGAAATTGCCGGTGATGGTATCGATAATGACGGAAACGGTTACATTGATGACGTTCACGGTATTAATGCGATTACTGATGCTGGCGACCCGATGGATGACGAAGGCCATGGTACACACGTATCGGGTACAATCGGTGCCAGTGGTAACAATGGTGTTGGTGTTGTTGGTGTAAACCATGATGTTTCTATTGTTGGTTGTAAGTTTTTAGCCGCAGATGGTACAGGTTCTACCTCTGGTGCTATTAAGTGTATCGATTACATGGTTGGCCTTAAAAATGCGGGTGTTAATCTGCGTGTGTTAAATAATAGCTGGGGCGGCGGTGGTTTTAGCCAAGCGTTAGCTGATGCGATTACGGCTAGTGAGCAAGCTGATATTTTATTTGTTGCTGCTGCGGGTAACGATGCGGTTGATAACGATCAAAATCCACACTACCCATCTAATTATGAAAACGACAACGTATTATCGATAGCAAGTACTGATAGCAGAGATAATATGTCTAGCTTTTCTCAATGGGGCCTAACAAGTGTTGATATGGGCGCACCTGGCTCAGGTATTTTGTCGACCGTTCCTGGTAATAGCTATGCTACTTATTCAGGTACATCTATGGCAACACCGCATGTAGCTGGTGCTGCTGCACTTGTACTTTCAGTTAATCCTGATTTAACAACACTAGAGCTTAAGGAATTACTTATGTCTAGTGGTGATGCTAATGCGGCATTAAATGGTAAAACGGTTGCAGGTACACGCCTAAATGTTAACCAAGCACTAATTGATGCTGATCCAACTCCAGGCTTTAAATTATCTGTATCGCCGGTTTCTCAGCAAGCGACTGTAGGTGATACGGTTTCTTATACCTTTACGATTGGCTCAATTGCACAATGGGAAGGTGACGTTTCACTGGCTTTAGCTTCAGATCTTACCGATGCATCACTAAGCGCAACTACCGCTCGTCCGGGCGATGAAGTTGTTCTAACAGTTGCAACTAACAGCGATACTCAGTGGGGAAATTACGACTTTACTGTTACCGCAACATCAGACGAGCAAGTTAAAGAACAAACTGTTAGCTTAATGCTTCAACCTGCTGGTTTAAATGACTTTACTTACAGCAGTGATGAAAACATCGCTATTCCAGATAATTCTCCAGAGGGCGCAAGCTCGGTTATTACGGTTGCTGATGATTTAACTATTTTTGGCACCACTGCTGATGTAGATATTACGCATACTTGGTCTGGTGACTTAGTACTTACGCTTATTTCAGCGCAAGGTACAGAAGTAACTTTACAAAGCAATGAAGGTGGCAGTGCAGACGATATTGTTAAGTCATTTACATCAAGCGTATTTAATTCTGAAGTGGCAACCGGAGATTGGACACTTCATGTTGAAGATACAGCTGGTGCAGATACGGGTAATATCAATGGTTGGTCACTTACATTTAGCGCTATTGGTGAGGTAAGCCCACAACCACCACAAGCTGGCTTTAGTGTTTCAGCACAAGGTTTAACTGCTACATTTGTAGATACAAGTCGTGATGTAAATGATGACATTTCACAGTGGAGCTGGAACTTTGGTGATGGTTCAACATCAACAAACCCAAATCCTACACATGTTTACGCTCAGTCAGGAAGTTATGAGGTTGAATTAACCGTAACGGATAGTGAAAATAACTCAGATACATTCACTCAAACAGTGGTTGTTAGTGATGTTGAAATTGAATTGAGCTTAAAACGCGCTAACAAGTCACGTCTTGATACTATGCGTGTTGAGTTAAACTGGGCAGAAGTAGGGGCTGAGTCACTTAGCCTATACCGAAATGGCGAACTAGTAGATACCGTATCAGATAATGGCCGTTACCGTGATTATGTGCGTAACGCAACATTACCGGCATACGACTATCAGTTATGCGTATCTGAAAACGTATGTTCGAATATTATTACGGTTTCATTTTCTGAATAAAACGTTTACCCCTTAGACATTCAAAGCCCAGCAATGCTGGGCTTTTTTATGGAATATCCCTTCTTAATTTTATAGTAATAAATAATTAGTTAATTTTATAATGTAACTATTTTGTATTTATTTTGTTTGTTATTTGTGCATTATTTTCTTGATATTTACGATATCCATGTTAAGTTTGTACCTGAAAGGTAAAAAATAATGAGTATAAACATCGCTAATGGAGGAGCCAATGAGCTCACGTAAAATAATAACAAATGCCTTTAATCTAAGTGCTTTATCGTTAAGTTTTCTTAGTTTAAATGTACACGCGTCTATTGATTGCAGTGCGTTAGAACAGTGGCAAACAGGCCAGACACACGTTGCTGGAGATCAAGTGCAAGCGCAAAGCACAGCGTATGAAGCTAGCTGGTGGACGCAAGCCAATCCAGTGGAGAATGCTGGTGATTATAAAGATTGGAAAATTTTGGGTGTATGTGACAACGCTGTCATTGATAATGAAATTCCAGTAATTACCGAGTTAATGCCTGCAGACGGTTTTCAACTAACCGATAAAGACAGCGTTGTCATATCGGCGCAAGCAATTGATAACGATGGAGAGGTAACCACCGTTGAGTTTTTTGTTGATGGTATTTTTCTAGCTGCAGATACTTCATCACCTTACAGCGTTGATTGGCAAGCTGTGGCGGGTTCTCATCAAATAAGTGCAATTGCAACGGATGATCAAGGTGCGCAGTCATTACAAATCATCAATACCTTAACAGTTGCAGATGACGTTACTAACCCTGTTAATCAAGTACCCGTTGCATCAATTTCATTGAGTACCTTACCTGAACAGCTAATTGTGGGTTCACAAGTTGTGTTTGAGCTTTCAGGTAGTGATAGCGATGGTGAGATCACCGCGCTTAATTTTGCTATAAATGGTGATGATACTCATCAAGCGACATCAGCAACTAGTCAGTATACATGGCAGGCTACAGCTATTGGGCAAGCCAGCTTTACACTTACAGTGACTGATAACGAAGGGGCTACAGCACAAACCACAAAAACCCTAAATGTTGTTGACTCTGCAACCCCTGGCAGTGGTGTAACTGATTGTCAACCACAAGGGTTATATCAAACCCCCGGTGTTAATACGCCTTATTGTACTGTGTATGATGCTGATGGTCGTGAAGTTATGGGAGCTGACCACCCGCGTCGTGTTATTGGTTATTTTACTAGTTGGCGAAATGGTGCTAATGACCAACCAAGTTATCTAGTTAATGATATTCCATGGGATAAAATTACTCATATTAATTATGCCTTTGCGCATGTTGATGCCAATAATAAAGTATCTATTGGCGATCCTAATTCAGCAAATAATCCTGCTACAAACATGGAATGGCCAGGCGTTATTGGCGCTGAAATGGATCCTGAGTTTGCATACAAAGGACACTTTAATCTTTTAAATAAATACAAAAAACAACACCCACACGTTAAAACCTTGGTATCGGTAGGTGGCTGGGCTGAAACGGGGGGGTATTTTGATGAAACCGGCCGCGTTGAAAGTGGTGGCTTTTATACCATGACCACCCATGCTGATGGCTCAGTCAATTATGAAGGTATTAATGCATTTGCAAAAAGCACCGTTGAGTTTATTGAAAAATATGGATTTGACGGCGTTGATATTGATTATGAATACCCATCTTCAATGAACGACTCAGGTCACCCCGATGATTTTCCTATATCCAACGCGCGCCGTGCAGGATTGAATGCCTCATACCAAGTGCTAATGAAAAAAGTACGTGAAGAGCTAGACCGTGCAGGTGAAGCAGCAGGTAAGCACTATTTACTCACTATTGCGTCTCCATCTTCTGGTTATTTATTACGAGGTATGGAAACCTTTCAAGCGGTTAAATATCTGGATTATGTAAACATTATGTCTTACGACTTACATGGCGCATGGAACTCACATGTAGGGCACAATGCTGCCTTATTTGACACCGGTTTAGACTCAGAACTGACACAATGGAACGTCTACGGCACTAAAGAATTTGAAGGGATTGGTTACTTAAACACCGATTGGGCGGTTCGTTATTTCCGAGGGGCAATGGCTGCCGGTCGAATCAATATCGGTATTCCTTATTATACTCGAGGTTTTAAAGATGTGTCGGGCGGAACTAATGGTCTATGGGGTCAATCGGCTTTACCAAACCAAGCTGATTGTGCCACAGGTACAGGGGTTGGTGAAAAGAACAAGTGTGGTAATGGTGCATTAGGTATTGATAACCTTTGGCACGATAAGAACGACGCAGGTCAAGAAATGCCCGCCGGTTCAAATCCTTTATGGCACGCTAAAAATCTCGAAAATGGTATTGTTGGCTCTTACCTCGAAGTGTATGGCTTAACCCCCGATACCGATGCTGACGATCGCTTAACAGGTTCTTACACACGTTATTACGACAGTGTTGCCGTCGCACCTTGGCTTTGGAATGCCGATAAAAAAGTATTTCTGTCGATAGAAGATGAAGAGTCGATGGCCTCTAAAGTTGATTATGTTATTAACAACGGCCTTGGCGGTATCATGTTCTGGGAGCTTGCTGGTGATTTTGATTACGACTCAGCAAAAGGCGAGTACTTCATGGGGTCAACGCTTACTTCACTTGCATACGATAAGTTTAATCAAAGCGGTGTTGCATATGATGTACATGGCGGAAATCCAAACTTTACAGTGCCTGCTGAAGCTGTAGATATCACATTTGAAGCCAAAGACTTCCCTGTCGGTGATGATAACTACCCAATCAGCCCAACATTTGCGTTTACCAATAACTCAAGCCTTGATTTAAGCGGTGCAAAAATTTCATTTGATGTACCGGTATCAACCTCCGCTATTTTTAAATCCAACTGGAATGCACAAGAAAAACTGGGCATGGCAGTAGAAGTAAATGGCTCGAACGCAGCGGGTAATAATATTGGCGGTTTTGAGAACGAGTTCCACCGTTTCTCAATCACACTGAACAATGAATGGGGCGGTCAACCAAAAGACTTTAGCGCTGGTGCAACTGTGAATGCACAAGTGATGTACTACATGCCAATCACTGGGCCTAGCAACTTTACCATTGAAAAAGATGGAAAAACTTACGCATTCAAAGCTGAATACCCAATGCTACCAGATGCAACACCGGGTGATGGCACGGGCAATCCAGATAACGGTGGCGGTGACCCTGCAGGTACGTGTGAAGGAGTTGATATAGCCTCGATACCTGTTTATCCAAACTTCCCTCAAACTGACTGGGCGGGCAACCCAAGCCATGCCGCAGCAGGTGACTTAATGTCTCATAACAACGCGATATACAAAGCCAAGTGGTGGACAACGTCTGAGCCGGGTGTAACGGCTGATTGGACCCTAAGTTGTAGCCTGTAATTTTCAAAAACAATGAGGGGTAGGCCTGAGCTTGCCCCATGTATTGAGTCTTAGAAAGGATAAAATAATGGCATCAATTAAACTTAACACACTATCGCTATCTGCAATCGCAGGTGGCTTGCTACTGAGTATGCTAGCACCGCAAGTACAAGCACATGGTTATATGGATAGTCCTAAAGCACGCCAAGCATTTTGCCAAGATGATGGCGGATACTGGTGGCCAGAAGATGGCACAAATATTCCTAACCTTGCTTGTCGATCAGCATATCTAGAATCCGGCACGGTGCAGTTTGTGCAAGCGATTGAATTTTCTGTTAATACTCCTGACTATTTAAATCAAACTGCAGTTGAGGCCAGTGTACCAAACGGCACTTTATGTGCTGGTGGCGATACAGCCAAACGCGGTATGGATTTACCATCACCACATTGGCAACGTAGTGACGTAGTGCCCAATGCTAATGGTGAAATTCAAGTTCGTTACCTTGCATCAACGCCACATAATCCCAGCTTTTGGCAGTTTTACTTAACTAAGCCAACTTTTAATGCCGCTACTGATGTATTGACCTGGCAAGACTTAGAGCTAGTTCAGGAGTATCAAAATGTTGACGTGATTAAAGACACCGATGGTGAGCGTTATTATCAAATGAGTGTGGCTATTCCACAAGGACGCAACGGTGATGCCATTTTGTACAGCCGCTGGCAACGAAACGATGTTGTGGGTGAAGGCTTTTATAACTGTAGTGATATAAATATTGTAAACGACGCTGCTCCAACCAATCCGAATGCGTGGGCAAGCCTTGGGTACTTTGTACGTCAAGGGCAAAATGCCATTGCAGGCGACACTATATGGGCTCGCTTATTTGATGAATCTGGCCAAGAGGTGATTAATCAACAACTTAAAATCAATGCCGATAATCAAGCAAATTGGCAACAAGTGTTGGCGTCACAACTCAACCTTGATTATGCGCATTTAGTGCAGATTGGTGTGCAAAATCAAATTGGTGATATTGTATTTAACAGCGCTGATGTACTAACAAACCAAGTCTATGGCAGCAATCCAAATTACACCTATACATTAAGCGTGCTGGGCACCCCTGATAACACAGCGCCTATTGTTAGTAAGCCAGAAAACCTAGTAGTTGATGAAAACACCACCACGACTGTGCATTTACATGCGTTTGATGATGAGCAAAATGCGTTAATTTATACTTGGTCAGTACCGGCACCACTGAGTTTTACCGGTAGCGATGCCAATATCAACTTAATTTCATCTGAAGTTTCAACACCTACAGATTATACCGTTGTGGTATCTGTTTCTGATGGCCAATTAACGACCCAAACCGAGTTTGTTGTCACCGTTAATGACAGCGTTATCAATGATCCTGTTATAGCGCCTTGGAGCACTACTGAGGTTTATCAAGCAACAGATAAAGTGAGTTTTCAAGAGCGTGTTTACTTAGCTAAATGGTGGAATCAAGGTCAGCAGCCCGATAGTTCAAGTGCGTGGGAGCTTGTTGAGGAGGGTCCTAATCCAGCAGCATGGAGTATTAACAAAGCCTATCAAGCGGGCGCAGAAATAATCTATCAAGGACAGCGCTATCGCGCTAATTGGTGGACTCAAGGCGATACGCCAGGACAAGCCAATGTATGGAAAACACTGTAACTAAAAGCCTAAGTTTTGTAGTTCAAACTTATTAAACCAAAATAATCACATTAAAAATAGATAAGAGAGAAATATGAATATTAAACAATTAACCGCAGCTATGGGTGTTGCACTATTTGCCGGTTCTGTATCGGCAGCGCCTTCTACACCAAGTATTAATTGGGAGCCACAGCAATATTCGTTTGTTGAGGTAGACCTTGAGGGAAACGGCTCTTACAAACAGCTGGTTACCCGTGTTGAGCAAGTTAATATCAACATTGAATGGAGTGCGTGGAGCGGTGATGGCGGCGATAGCTATAAAGTGTACTTTGATGACATGCTAGTGAATGAGGGCACGCTTGCTGCTGGTTCTAAAAGTGGCACTATTTCATTCCCTTATGATAAAGCAGGCCGCCATATAATGTATGTTGAGCTATGTGAAGGCGGCACGACTTGTGCGAGAAGTGCGGGTAAGCCAATTGTAATTGCTGACACTGACGGCGGACATTTAGCACCATTACCTATGGATGTTGACCCAAATAACCGTGATATTGGCGTTAAGCAAGATTTAGTGACGGGCGCTTACTTTGTTGAGTGGGGGATCTATGGCCGTGATTACGATGTAACGAATATGCCAGCACAAAACCTGAGTCATATTTTGTATGGCTTCATTCCAATTTGTGGTGAAAATGCGTCGTTAACTGGCGGTCCTAAGCGCGCACTGGAAACAGCCTGTGCGGGCTCTGCAGATTACGAAGTGGTTATTCACGACCCATGGGCCGCAGTACAAAAAGCATTGCCAGGGGTTGATGCTAAAGATCCCATTCGTGGTACTTACTCGCAGTTAATGGCACTAAAACAGCGTTACCCCGATATTAAAATTTTACCATCTGTAGGTGGTTGGACGTTATCAGACCCATTTGGTGGTTTTACTAATAAAGCAAACCGCGACACCTTTGTTGCCTCAATGGAAGAGTTTTTAAGAACCTGGAAGTTTTACGATGGTGTTGATATTGACTGGGAATTCCCAGGTGGTGACGGCCCCAATCCTGATATTGGCGATCCAATTAACGATGGCCCAGCCTATGTTGCATTAATGCAAGAACTACGCGCTATGCTTGATAAACTTGAAGCAGAAACGGGTCGTACTTACGAGTTAACCTCAGCCATAGGTGCAGGTTACGATAAAATTGAAGATGTAGATTATCAAGCCGCAAGCCAGTACATGGATTACATTTTTGCCATGACCTATGACTTTTATGGCGCATGGAGTAACGTAACCGGACACCAAACAGCACTTTACTGTGGCGAACACATGAGTGTTGGTCAATGTAATGGTACCGGGCTTGATGAAAATGGCGAACCTCGTAAAGGCCCTGCTTATACCACAGATAATGCTGTGCAGCTGTTACTTGCGCAAAATGTACCATCGAAAAAAATCGTCGTGGGCACAGCTATGTATGGTCGTGGTTGGGAAGGTGTTTACCCGCAAAATGCCGCGATTGATGGTAACCCAATGACCGCCCCTGGTAATGGCCCATTAAAAGGCTCCACGGCACAAGGTGTATGGGAAGATGGAGTTATTGATTACAAGGGCGTTAAAGCCAATATGATTGGTGCGGCAGGCACCGGTATTAATGGTTTTGAAGTGGGTTATGATGAGCAAGCACAAGCCGCTTATGTATGGAATCGCTCAACTGGTAAACTGATCACCTATGATAGCCGTAAGTCTGTGCTGGCCAAAGGTGCGTATGTTAATCAGCATAACTTAGGCGGTTTATTTGCATGGGAAATTGATGCTGACAATGGTGACATTCTAAATGCAATGCATGATGGCTTAGGGGGCGTAGTTGCGCCGCCAAGTAATAAAAAACCGGTTGTTTCAGTGTCTTCATCTGTGTCTGTTAATTCAGGCGAGAGCATCACAGTAACGGCTTCTGCAACCGATGCAGATAACGATCCACTGAGCTTTAGCTGGAGTGCTGATAGCGCGCTAGTAGTATCTGGACAAAATACATCATCACTGGTTATTAATGCGCCAACAGTAACTGCAGATACACAGTATGTTGCAACCGTTGCAGTATCAGATGGTCAAGCAACAGTAAATCGTGATGTTGTTGTTAATGTTATTGCGCCAACATCAGGCGGCGAAAATACAGCACCGAGTGTTAATGCAATTGCTAATGTTAGTGTTGACGAAGGCGCATCAGCAAGTGTTGCTGTAGTTGCAAACGATGCACAAAACGATGCGCTTACATATACGTGGACAGTACCAGTAGGCTTAACGTTAGTGGGCAGCGGTGCAAATGTGAGCATTGAGGCAGGCGCTGTAGATACAGATACAAACTTCACTGTTTCAGTTGCAGTCAGTGATGGCGAATTAACTACAACACAAAGCTTTAGCGTAACAGTGACAAATGGTGATACTACCACTCCACCAACAGGAGATTGGGATGCGAGTGTTGCATACGTTGGTGGCGATGTCGTCACTTATAACGGCGTTGAATATAAAGCAAAATGGTGGACTCAAGGTGAGCGTCCTGATTTAGGCGGTGCGTGGGAGGCAACAACACAGCCTACAGATGATACGGGTGCTGCAATTTGGCAGTCATCGGCTATTTATAACAGCGGTGATGAAGTCTCTTATCAGGGCAACAAGTACCAAGCTAAGTGGTGGACTCAAGGGAACGAGCCTGGTTCAACCGATGTATGGTTAGCACTTTAATGTAAAACCTTATTGTTTGATTTTATAAAAAGCAGCTTTCGAGCTGCTTTTTTTTATCGCGAACAGTCACTTTGATTTTTCAAAACAAGGCTTTATTACTAATAATTAATCCATTGACATCAGCATACACCCAATCACCGGTATTAATTGTGGTGTTTAACATATTAACCGGGTGATCTTTGGCACCTAAACCGCGCTTAGTGGTGCAGCGCGGCGTAGCGCCTAGCGCCATCACAGGTAAATCAAGTGTGGCAAGAATTTCAATATCGCGGCAGCAACCATTAATAATAATGCCTTGCCAGCCATTTTTTAGGGCTCGCTCTGCAATCATATCGCCAATGAAGGCAAAACGCTTACTAGCAAAGCCATCCACAACCAACACTTTGCCTTCACCATTTTCATGTAATATGTTGCCAGCAAACGAGTTATCGTCTGGGCAGGTGACAGTCACTACTTGACCATAAAAGAGAGTTTTATTACCAAAGTGTTGCAAGCCACTGTCAGCGACTTGCACATGGTCGCGATGTTCATCGTATAAATCGGGCGTAGTAAACTGTGTCATTGAGGGCATCCTTGTTTTTTATAAAGCCACGTAGGCCAACGGCAGTACATTAAAAGTAGTAATAATGTTTATCGTAGGCTAATTAATCATTCAGGTGTAGCTATTGTTGTAAATTGGCGTATAGATTTTAGTCGCAATATAAGCACTTTTAACGTTTTTTAACGTTTTTTTATAAGTAACTTATGTTGTTACTTAGTTTTATTTTTTTAAATAAATTTGATTTTGCCAGAGCATTAGCCAAACGTCTCATTGTTGCGTGCTTTTTCATATGCTACGTTCAATTGTTATTTTAAAATTTGGGCTGCAATACTTGGCCCTATACACACATACAAAAAGAGAAGCGTGCTTTATGATCATCTTTTTTATTTGCCTAACTATTTTAATATTAGGCTATAAGTTTTATAGCCCGTTTGTTGAAAAGCAAGCGGGCATGGATTCAACGGTCGACACACCACAAAAACGCTTTAGCGAAGGTGTTGATTACGTTGCAATTCACCCTGTTCGTGCATTTTTGATTCAATTTTTAAATATAGCAGGCGTAGGCCCCATATTTGGCCCAATATTGGGTGCATTATATGGTCCGGTTGCGCTTGTATGGATTGTGCTTGGTAATGTTTTGGGTGGCGCTGTACACGACTTTTTCTCAGGAGTAATGAGTATAAAAGAAGACGGGAAAAGCTTACCGGAAATAGCAGGGCACTACTACAACGTTGTATTTAAAGGCTTTATGCTTATTTTTACTGCGATGCTACTATTTTTTGTTGGTGTTGTATTTATTATGAGCCCGGCAGGATTATTAAGTAACCTTGATATATTTAAGGATACAATATTTGCAAATAATACCTTTTGGGTTTTGGCTATTTTAGCTTACTACTTTTTAGCCACGTTATTACCCATTGATAAAATCATCACTAAGTTTTACCCTATTTTTGGTTTGTTAATGATTGTGATGACAGTAGCTATTGCGGTATCACTGCTAATAAACGCACCGCATTTACCAGTAGCGGGCGACTTTTTAGCATACTTTGAGGCCGATCACGCTCATGACTTCTTAGCACCAAATCCTGATGGACTGCCCACTTGGCCGCTGCTATTTATAACCATTACCTGTGGTGCTATTAGTGGTTTTCACTCAACGCAAGCACCTATTATTGCTCGTTGTTTAACCAACGAAAAATACGTACGCCCAGTTTATTATGGTGCGATGATGTGTGAAGGCATTGTAGGTTGTGTTTGGGCACTTGCTGGTATTGCTGCATTCCCAGAAGGCTATGCGGGTTTAAAAGCTATGCTTGATCTTGGTGGCCCAGGTTTGGTAGTTAACCATATTGCAAACAGCTACTTAGGTGTATTTGGCGGTATTATGGCAATTATTGCTGTTGCTGTTTTCCCTATTACCTCAGGCGATACGGCGTTTCGTTCACTGCGCTTGACCGTGGTTGATGCGTTTAGTATTCCGCAAAGTTTACGTAATCGTTTATTACTAGCAATCCCTATTTTAACCATTGCTTACTTTATGACTAAGCTCGATTTCTCTGTGATTTGGCGCTACTTCGCATTCTCAAATATGCTGCTTTCTACCAGTGTGTTGTGGCTTGCGACCAAGTACTTATTTGACCGTGGTACATTCCACTGGATCACTAGTATACCAGCAGTAATCGCTACAGCAGTGACCTTGTCATACATAATGACCGCGGCAATAGGGTTAAACTTATCAAGTGATTTAGGTAAACCGATTGGTGCAGCGGTGGCTGTTATAGGGTTTATTGTATTAGCTGTTGTGCATTCAAAGCATAAAGTGCGTACGGCTTAATAAATCGTAATCTTAAAAATGTAAAAGCGAGCCTTATAAAGGCTCGCTTTTTTTATACTTGATGACTAATCGCTAAAAAGTGGCTTGTTCGAAGTAGCTGATATCATCTAGGGTTTTACTAATCATCATCGCCCCCTCTAATAAGCTCACTGTTTGTATTGCCGCGCGAGCAGGGTTTTTTTCACCATTCGCAGCGTGTGCTTGGGTTAACCAGGCTAAATTTTTATTAAAAAACCGCTGAACTTCAACCCGCACTTTATCAGGTAGGCTGTCGCTTTCTGCGCCGAGCAAGCCACATAAACACATTTTTTTATCAATCACGAGTGCATTTCTAAATAACTGAGTGTAAATATCAATAGGGTTTTTACCGTTTGCTTTGTGTGCCTCTGGTTCACCAAGTACAGCGATAAAGGCATCGGTATATTGATGCGCAAGCTCTGCACCTAAATCAGCTTTAGTTGGAAAGTGATAATGCACACTGGCACTTTTAATACCAATTTCATTGGCCAACTCTCTAAAGCTAAAATTGCTATAGCCACCAAGTCTAACTTTGTTTTCTGCTGCTTTTAACAGGGCTGCTTTTTTTGTCATTTTAAACTTCCTTCATATCGCTGCAAAAAATTATCAACCAGTAGGTAGTTATTTTCAAGCTCTTTTATTTTTAGTTTGCAAAGGTCGAGATCTTAATATAAATTACCTACCAGTAGGTAGGTAATTTATTCTTGCCAGTATTAGCTCAAACTGTGATTAAAAATATAAAGAGATAATTATGAAAATTTATGATGTAGAAAACTTTCCTAATCCATTACGTGTACGTATTGCGCTTGCTGAAAAAAAGGCGACTGATAAAGTAGAATTTGTTGCTGTTGATTTATTAAATGGTGAGCACCGTACTGAGGCTTTTTTAGCTAAAAACCCCTTAGCAGGCGTACCTGTTTTAGAGCTAGATGATGGAACGTTCATAGCAGAATGCACCGCAATTACTGAATATATTGATACCGCTTTTGCAGGCCCTTCATTAACCGGTGTTGAGGCAAAAGAGCGCGCGGTGATTAATATGATGCAAAAACGTGCGGAATCAATGGTACTTGATGCTGTAGCCACTTACTTTCATCATGCAACGGATGGTTTAGGCCCAGCGCTTGAAACCTATCAAAATGTTGCTTGGGGAGAAAAGCAAGGTGAAAAAGCGCGCCAAGGCTTTGTTTATTTTAATACAGTGTTAGCCAACTCTGCTTATGTTGCTGGTGAGAATTTCAGTGTTGCAGATATTACTTTGTACGCCGGTCTGGTGTTTGCAGGCTTTGCAAAAATAGCTATTCCTAGTGAGCTATCACATTTAATAGCATGGCAAGAAAAGGTCGCTCAACGTCCAAGCATTGCTGTTTAGATATGGAGTCAAATATGAAAATTGCAGCTGATTTTAGCGAACGTGTTGTTGTACATAGCGAATCGTTAGAATGGATAGCCTCACCGATGGCGGGTGTTGATAGGCGTCCACTTGATAGAGTAGGCAATGAGGTTGCACGCGCAACCAGCATTGTACGATATGCGCCAAACAGCCATTTTTCTGCCCATACACATACCGGCGGTGAAGAATTTATTGTGCTTGAAGGTGTTTTTCAAGATGAACATGGTGATTTCCCCAAGGGCTCTTATATTCGCAATCCGCCTGAGTCAAAACATACACCAAGCTCTGAAAACGGGTGCGTTATATTTGTGAAATTATGGCAGTTTCAGCCAGAGGATAGAGAGCATGTTCGCTTGCAAACTAATACCATGTGCAGTGTTCCTCACCCTGAGTTTAGTAATGTAAATGTAGTTTCTCTTTATAAAGATGCCTTTGAAGAGGTGAGTATTTTTGCATTTGCACCTAACAGTGAAATATGGTTAAACGCCTCAGGTGGGGGCGAGCTTTTAGTTCTTGAAGGCTCGCTTGAAGAGCAAGGCGATACATTAGTACAGCACAGCTGGTTAAGAGTGCCGCCTAACAGCGAAATTAAAGCAACAGCAGGCAGTGAAGGAGCCAGAGTGTGGCTTAAAATCGGTCATTTAACAGATGTTGAAAACCAAATAGCACGGCTTAAAAATGCATAATTCAGCATTTAATTAAAATGGGCACAATAAAAGTGATGTGCCTGTTTTTTGATCTACTTCACTATTGGTTAATAAGCTATCACCTATACTTGATGCTCATATTATTGTGGAGTTCGGGTTATGGTAAATTTAACACACGGCTTATCTATTGGTATTGAGCGCTCTGGTTGCGAGTTTTTTTTAACCTTAAAAGCTATAGGTACACTCACTCATAAAGATTATGAGGTGATCACGCCGATGATTGACTCTGCGCTTGGTGAAGTTAAACATCCTATTGTTAATGTACTCATAGATGGTACTGAGCTTGATGGCTGGGAACTTAGAGCTGCATGGGATGATTTAAAACTTGGCTTAAAGCATAACAAAGAATTTAAAAAAATAGCCATATACGGCAACAAAGACTGGCAATCAACCATCGCTAAATTAGGCAGTTGGTTTGTATCAGGTGAAATTCAATATTTTGAGAACGCCACTGCGGCTTTAGAATGGTTAAAAAGTAATGATGAAGAAGCGGATGCTTAAATAAAGGCCATAATCGGCCTTTATTTTTAAAGTATTTATACCAATTCGTTTAATTAAGTGATCTATTTTGAGGCTGGAAAAACGTGTTGATAGCTAGGCAAAAAATTTGCTATTTAGTTGTTCTAAATGAGAATTTTTTAACGCAGATAGCGACACGTTTAGCCTCGTAAAATGATTAAGTATTATTGCGGATTGGTATTACACCTCTTGAAGTGTAGGTAATGCGGGAAATGCCCCCTTGGCTAAGCAGGCTTTAGAGCCACAACGCAAACCAAAACTTAAAGCGTGTTTTACTAGGTGCTCATTATTAATTTTTTCGATGAGCGAGCTATTTTCATCGGTGTGATTTAAATAATATAACACGCCTGCAATAAACGCATCACCGGCACTGGTTGTATCCACAGCATTAATGATTGGCGCCGATTCATTTAATATAAACCCTTTATGGTAAACCATTGCCGGTGCAGGGCCATCGGTTAAAAATACCAATTTTACACCTATATTTAAAATAGACTGTAAGTAATCATCAGGTGATTGCTGTGTTTGCTCAGCTAAAAAGTTCAGCTCATCACGCGATAGCTTAACAATGTCGCAATACGCATAACACGCATGTACATTGTGTTCAATGTCATTGCTATTTTGCCACAAGCTATAGCGTAAATTTACATCAAAGCTAACGAGTTTATGGTTGTTTTTAGCCAGCTTTAAAGCACACACGGTGGTGTTTGCAATGGCTGGATTGGTTAACGTGTTGGAACAAAAGTGTAGGGTACTCAATTCATCCCATTTAATATGGCTTAAGTGATCACTCGTTAACAGTAAATCGGCGGTATTGTGGCGATAAAAATTAAAGCTGCGTTCACCGGTTTCATCTAAACTCACAATAACCACGGCCGTTTGAGAGTCTTTAATCGTAAATAAGTACTCTGTACTTACTTTATATTGCGCAAGCGATTTACTTAATTGTTTAGCAAAGTAGTCATCACCCATACCGCCACAAAAAGCAGCCTTGCCGCCTAACTTTGCATAACCTACCGCTACATTGGCAGGGGCACCTCCTGCAATGGGCAAATAAGCACTGTTTTGAGAATCTTGTGGCAGCATATCAATAAGTAGCTCGCCGAGGCTAAGTAATTTGGTCATAGTGTAAATCCTAAAAAACCCAGCAGAGCTAGGTCAAAATTCAAGGGAGAATTATTAAAACTAATTAAAGTTAGTGTAACAATCGCTGAAAAACATAGCTTCAGCGTTTGTTACACTAAAAATGGTTAGTTAAACGCGTATTTAAGCGTTATTGATGTTGTGCGGCCATTAATAGTACGGGCGCGAATAATGTTATTATCTGGAATTGAGCCTTCTTCAGCTTCTGTAATACCTACCGTATCGAATAAGTTATTTACATTAAGTGCAATATTAAGGTTTTCAGATAAATCGTAACTTACAAAGCCATTTACTTGAGTGTAACCGTCAAATTTAAGGTCGTTGTTGTCTTGAGCGTAAGCATCAGTAGTACCAATAAAGTTCACACCGGCAGCACCTTTATCAAAGCTATAACGAGCCATTAAAGAGTAGATTAAATCAGCTTGGCGGCGTGGCGTATTACCTACCACTTCAGGGGTAAGTGCATCCTTAGCAATTTCTGCATCTGTCCATGTTAAGTTACCACGAAAATCCCATGCATCGATGAAGTAAGTTGATTCAATTTCAATCCCTTTTGCTTCGTATTCACGGTCAAAAAAGGTTTGCGATGTTGCTTCAAAGTTTTGCTCTTCTGTTTCTGCATAAAACGCTGTTGCGAAAACTGAAAGTGAATCAAAACGTTTTTTAACCCCAAATTCATACTGGTTTACTTCATCAACGGCATCTTCATCAGCAACCGAACCGTCAGCGCGTACTTTACCAAATAAAAGTCGGTCAGCATTTGCGCGGCCACCTTTACTCAATCGTGCAAATGTCGCAAGGCTTGAATCTATTTGGTAGTTAGCCCCAATTGAATAGGATGCATAATCCCAATCGTAATTTACTGGGCTAGCATTTGCGGTATCAATGCCTGCTACATTTTGTTCAGGAACTGAAATCACTCCATCGCGATTCATATCAACTGTAGAGGTTACTGCACCTGCGTAATTACCGCGTGCTTCACCACTATCGTAACGAGCACTTGCGTCAATACTTACATCACCCACTTTTGTTGAAAATGAAACGTACGGGGCGCGGGTATCGTATTCTGTATCGTAATCACGCTGACAGCAGTTACCCCAAAAAGGCGTTCCGTATGCATATAAACCATTTTCAGAAAACGCTGTACCATCGGCAGCTGTTACATTTAGTAGCGCCGCATTATCGCCCTTAAGCTCCATTAGGTAAGAGTTCCATAACCATGACATAGCAATATTTTGTGTTGAAGCATAGTAACCAAACGTAACACTTGTATCATCGCTTAGTGATTTAGTCAGTTTGAAGTCGTTTACAATAGAGTCAAAGTCGTTCATTGTGACGTCAAACGTATGAATACGCATAGCTAAATCGTCATTAAATGCAGCTCCGGTATTGGCATTACTAAGCGTTGCACCTGCGCCGCCAATACTTTGTGCAATAGCAGTCGCGCTGCCTACTTCAGCAGGAATAAGTGAATTAAAGTTACCGCTAACAGAGGATTTACGAAAACGGTTTTCAATACGCCAATCGTTATCTAAGTCAAATACAGCTTCAAAACCCACTGAGTCAACTTGCGGGTTCATGCCATCGCGAATATCGCCGCTACTAATTTGATTTTCGCCATTTAAACGCACTGTTTTAGTAAATAATGCTGAATGCGGGGTATCTGATTGTGCGTCAAACCCTGGGATTGAGTCACCATTTGCATACATTGGCATTGGTAAGTAACCCACGCTTTTGTCATCTAAATGTTTGTAATAAAGACGCACGTAACCGTTTTCAAAGTCTTTGGTAAGGTTGGCTTTAATTTGCCCACCTTTATTTGATGTGTAACCTGTTTCACGCGGGCCTTCACCTTGGCGCACAAAACCACCTACATGAAAACGTACGCTATCACTAAGGTAAGTGCCGTATTCAAAGTCTGTACGAATAGTGTCGTAATCAAGGCCCAGTGTTGTAGAAACACTGCCTGATTCGTTTTCACCATTTTTAGATATAAAGTTAATTATGCCACCCGGTGCATTACTTGCTGCAGTCGAGGCCGAACCACCACGAATTGATTCGATAGTTTGTACGGTATTATCTAGGCGCATAAATATATCAGCGTTACCAAAAGCAATATCACCGTATTGCATAACGGGTAAACCGTCTTCTTGTAATTGTAAAAACTTAGCACCACCAGAGGCCACAGGTAAGCCGCGTACAGCAATGTTTGCGTTACCTTCACCGCCGGTTGATTCTGAGCGTACGCCCGGAATAATTCTAAACGCTTCAGCAGTTGAACGCGGTGTAGATACTTCAACTTGAGCAAGCGATAAACTGCTCACTGATGAGCTTGATGCCATAATGGTTGTACGACGTGGTACACCGGTTACAACGATAGTCTCAAGACCTTTGTTAGCTTGCGCTTGTGTGTTTTGCTCTTCTTGTTGTGCATAAACGCCTTGGCTTACAGCCAGCGCTAAAGCACTCATTAAATATAAAGGTGTGTTGTGTGTTGTCATGTGAACGCCTCGCTTTGTGAGCCCGAAGGGGTTTGTTATTTTTACTTAATCGATTAAGTAAAAATAACAAATCTTTTACAATAAGCAAATTATTTTATTCTTTATTTGCTGTTTTTTTACTCATCTATTGATTTATATAGTGTTTTTTTTAGCCCCCAATTTGTTGATTTACTCAGTTATTAGGTTGCTCTCTTGTAAAGCGCTGGCTGATGGGTCACGGAAATAGTTAAACAGCATCGCTAAAAATAAAATAATGGCAAAGCCGGTTGCAAGATAAAAACCATAACGTACATGACCAAAGTAATCGCTGATCATACCCATAAATAAAGGCGCTAATGCGGCTGAAAGTGCAGTGAAAAATAATATAACCCCAGCAACTGCGCCATGTTGTTGTACCGGGAAGCACGATATTCCTTTGGAGTTTAAGGTCGGGTAAACCATCGACATAAATAACCCTGAAAGCGGCAATAAACCAACAGCCCAATCAACGCCACCGACTAAAGTACCCACATAACACAATGCGATACCTAAACTTAAGTAAGCCATAACACCTTGCCAGCTATAGCGGTTTAATAACCACACCGCAATAAAACGCCCTGCCGCACGCAGTATAAAAAATATGGTGAGTGCATAGGTTGCCAAAAGGGGCCAAGAGCCTGTGTAGTCTTTTAACAGCGTCGGCATCCATACGTAAATGGCAACCTCGGTTGCAACATAAAGCGCAATGGCGAGCGAAAAGCCAAGCGCGTAGGGGTTTTTAATCATTTTCATGGTGGTAGCAAGTGAAGCGGGCTTTTCAGTGCTTTTAACAACGCTCGGATACTCTGCACGCCACGCTAAAAACGCTAAAATTAAGCACATAATGCCGGCAATAATATATAAATAAGTCCAACTTACATTTTGTACCAGTAATACACCAACAAGTGCAGGTCCAACAATGGCACCAATACCAAAAAAGCCTTCTACTTTGTTCATGGTTTTAGTGTGCTCTGCGTTGCTATGAGAAATATCG
This sequence comes from Pseudoalteromonas sp. SiA1, assembly GCF_018732205.1. Lineage (NCBI taxonomy): Bacteria > Pseudomonadati > Pseudomonadota > Gammaproteobacteria > Alteromonadales > Pseudoalteromonadaceae > Pseudoalteromonas > Pseudoalteromonas sp. SiA1. The sequence goes on from NZ_CP076085.1 coordinate 564,685, forward strand.
CCTAATAACGCCAAAGCGCCGGTTTTAAATAAGCCAATAGCTAAACCAATACAGCAAAGCAAAAAAACAAAAAATATAAAGCTGCTACTAATGGCGAATAAAAAGCAACTCGCAGAAAATATTAATAACCCAAGCATAATCGTTTTTTTACGCCCGAGGCTATCGGCTAAAAAGCCTAAAAATAATCCGCTAAAGGCAATGAGTGCCATAGGCGCATAGTGGAATGCGCTGGCTTGGGTCATGCTTAAACCAAATTCAGTTATGAGCTCGGGAATGATCATGCCAACGGCATCGGAGGTCATGGCAAACATAAAAAACATCATATATGTGAGCCAGCGAATTTGTTGCAACGGATCGCTGCTTACGTGTGTGTGTGATTTTGTCATGTGCTTTTCCTCGTTAAATGCGTTCTTAACACTCAGTAAGTCAGTCAGTTACTGATTATAGTATTAATGTCGCCACGATATTTGTATGTAAAATTTATAAAAATAACTTGTAAATTCGTACGTGCTAGTTAAAGATATATCTTAATCGATTAAGTTTCAACATGGTAATCACACAATGATGAAGAATAAAGTTCAATTGATCACATACGCTGATCGAATTACTGGCCAAGATATAAATGCACTTACCACTCTTTTACATGGCCCATTAGAGGGCGTTTTTGGTGGTGTGCACTTATTGCCATTTTATAACCCAATTGATGGCAGCGATGCAGGCTTTGACCCGATTGATCATAGTGAAGTTGATTCTCGAATCGGTACTTGGGACGACATAAAGGCACTCGGTAAAGACCATGATTTAATGGCTGATCTAATAGTGAATCATGTGTCGGCGCAATCTTTTCAGTTTCAAGATGTACTGGCTAAAGGTAAAGCGTCAGCATTTTGGGATTTATTTTTAACCAAAGAAGACGTGTTTCCCAATGGTATGAGCAAGGCTGAGCAGCAAGCTATTTACCGTCCACGCCCAGGCAGTTGTTTTACGCCAATGAAATGCGGTGATGGTCAAACGTATGATTTTTGGACCACTTTTACAGACAATCAAATTGATATAAACGTAAAAGTAGAGGCAGGAATTGCGTATTTAAATAATGTACTTACTAAGTTCTCTGCTAACAACGTTAATATTATTCGTTTAGATGCAGCGGGTTATGCCATTAAGCAGGCGGGTACTAATTGTTTTATGCTAGATGAAACGTTTGGCTACTTAGATAACTTATCAAAGCAAGCCAACGATTTAGGCATGGAAACCATTGCAGAAATTCATAGCCATTATCAAACACAAGTAGATGTAGCTAAGCGCGTTAATATGGTTTATGACTTTGCGTTGCCACCACTAATTCTACATAGCTTGTTTAATAACAATGCGGATGCATTACTCAAATGGCTAAAAATATCGCCGCGTAACTGTTTAACGGTACTAGACACCCATGATGGCATAGGCATTATTGATGCAGGCCCAATGGGTGAAAAACCAGGCTTATTAAATGCAGAGCAAATTGATAACCTAGTAGAAACCATGCATGCAAATAGTAACAATCAAAGCCGCCAAGCAACAGGCGCGGCTGCCAGTAATGTCGATTTATATCAAGTGAACTGTACTTATTACAATGCATTAGGCGCTAATGATTTTGACTATTTACTGTCGCGCGCAATTCAATTTTTTGCGCCAGGTGTACCGCAAGTTTATTACGGCGGCTTATTTGCCTGTGAAAACGATATGGAACTGTTAGCAAAAACCAATGTTGGCCGTGATATAAATCGCCCATATTTGAACGCGGCTAAAATAGAGCAAGCCCTTAATAAACCGGTAGTAAAAGGGCTCATAGAGCTAATTAAAATGCGTAATGAACATCCCGCATTTGCAGGTGAATTTTCGGCTCAAGGCGGCGCAAGTGTTTGTTGTTTAATGTGGAAGCTTGAACAACAATCAATTTCATTGAGGATTGACTTTGCAAGCCGTATTGCACTTATTTCGCAGGTTAATGGCACTCAAGAAAGCACTCTAAACTTACAAAGTTTATTGGCTTAAATAGCTTTATTTGTTGAAAACCAAAAGCCAAGCAGCCTCTGTTTGGCTTTTTTATTTGCTTTATTAGCAGTGCTTAGCTACTTGCACCAATATCGAGTGCGTAACCTACTTCATATTGTTTTTCTTCTTTAGAAATAAATAAGTTAGCAGCCATAACGCCCTTTTCTTGGCTATTTTGATGAATTGTAGTGAGACGAGGTACAAAACGAGCGGCTTCTTCTATGCCATCAAACCCCACAATACGCAGCTCACTGCCTATTTTTATCCCTTGTTTTATGGCTTCTCGCATGGTGGCAAGGGCAATTAAATCACTCATGCATATAATCACGTTAGGGCGAGGGGAGGCTGTTAATACCTCTTTTGCGGCAATATTTGCAAAGCGCTCACTGCTTTCAGGAATATTCCAAATGCGGTCGTCGGCAACCGTTATATTAGCCTCACTTAAGGCGCGTTGATAACCACGCAAACGTTGATGCGAAATAGATTGGCCAGTTTCAAATTCGTGATGTTCGTATACCCGGCACAATACATTTTCATCAAGTAATCTTAAGCCTAATATAGCCACTTTATCATCTTGATTATGCAAAACATGTTTGGCTATTTCATAACTGGCTTGCTCGTTATTAACATTAATTGAGGCGTTACGAGCAATGTCAAAATCAACCGTCACCACATGTTTGGAGACTGTTTTTAGTTGCTCTACTAGTGCTTTATTGCGCGGGCGACCATAACAAATAAAACCATCGACAAAATCAACAACGCTGTTGAGGTTGTCACTATTGCCTGAAAACAATAAAACATTAATATTATTTTTTTCAAGTACCGAGGTTACTCCCCGCATAAAACTGCTCGCAACAGGGTCTGATACCATGTATTCCACGCTATCAGGAAGGACTAATGCAACAATATTAAACGTGCCACTTCGCAAAGACTGCGCCGCTTTATTAGGGCCATAATACCCCAGCTCTTTGCACGCTTTAAGTATGGCTTCGCGGCGTTTAGCAGAGAGTTGATCAGGGCGATTAAACGCATTTGATACCGTAGCATTAGACACACCTAATTCTTTGGCAATACTCTTTAATGTCCAGCGGGTGGGTTTACTCATCGGTGACTCATTACTACTTACAACATTGCAAACAATCTAGCATATTAGGCTGTTTAATATAACAAAAACTGTTGTGTTAGGTTAGTGGCGACACGCTTTTGGTGCAATACCAAAAGTTTGCTTAAATAAACGGCTAAAATGACTGGCGCTATTAAAACCCAGGTCGTAGCACACCTTGCTTATAGCGTGGCCTTCTAATAAAAGCGTACGGGCCTTTTTAAGCCTAAGTTGTTGTTGCCAAAGGGCAGGGCTAGTACCAAAAGCAAGTTTAAACTGCTGATAAAACTTACTACGGCTCATACAGGTTATTTTGCAAAGGGTGTTTATGTCGAGGTTTTCGCTTAAATGCTCTTCAATATAATGCAGTGCATCACTCACGTTACTTTTTAGGCGCAGCTTGTCACAGTTGGCCAGCAATAAATCACGGCTTTGCTGTTGTAATAAACGGGTGATCAATTCGTTTAACGATAAATCAATTAAGTAGTGCCGCTCGGCGCCTTGCTCACTAAATAAATGCACCATGCGCTCTAATAACTGCTGCGTTTGAGTATTATGTTGGGTATGCACTAAATTAGGGGTGTATTCAAACAAGGTATCACTAGCAAAGCTTTGCTGCATATTAAGCGCATTAGCCACATTGGTTATTTTATCGGTGCTAATTTCAATCGCCAAACAGGTGGTAGGTGAGTTGATAGTTGCCTGTGGGAAATCAATCAGCACGCTTTGCTCAGGTGCTAATACAAACGATTCATGTGGTAAAAACGCTTTGTGGTATTGACTGCTCTCAACATGCATTATTTTTTTACCACTGAGCATAGCGCAAAACAGTAATTCGTTAGAATGCAACGCCACTTTTTGCGCACTTTTATAGGTATCGTAAATACTTAGCTCAGAGTTATCGGCAGCAAAGGTCACTTTGTTTTCAATCAGTACATCAAGTTGTTGGCGTTTTTTATTTAACTGAGATGTGTGCATGTTCAGCCTTTTTTAATCGTTATAGAGCGTTTTTAATATGGACTCACAGACAACTTTTTTGGACAGCTAAGCAAGTTTTTAAGCGCTTAATGGTCTAATGTCAATCAATACCGATTAAATATAAAGCAAGTTGCTACATTACTCTAACAAATTTCGGCTTAGACTTTTAGCTAACAACAACAAGAGAACACACATATGATTTACGCAAACCCAGGTTCACCAGACGCACTCGTCACATTTAAACAGCAGTATGGTAATTACATTGGCGGCGAGTGGGTTGCCCCAGTCAACGGCCAGTATTTTGATAATATAAGCCCAGTTAATGGCAAGGTATTTTGTAAAGTACCGCGCTCAGATAAAGACGACATAAACCTTGCACTCGACAAAGCCCATGCAGTAAAAACCCAGTGGGGCACTACCTCAGTCGCCGAGCGCAGCAATATACTATTAAAAATTGCCGACCGTATTGAACAAAACTTGGAGCTACTTGCAGTGGCCGAAACATGGGATAACGGCAAAGCGATTCGTGAAACCCTTGCCGCTGATATTCCACTGGCCGCCGATCACTTTCGTTACTTTGCCGGTTGTTTGCGTGCTCAAGAGGGCAGTATTGGCGAGATAGACGAAACTACGGTGGCGTATCATTTTCATGAGCCTCTAGGCGTTGTAGGGCAAATTATTCCGTGGAACTTCCCATTATTAATGGCCGCATGGAAATTAGCGCCTGCACTTGCAGCAGGTAACTGTGTAATATTAAAACCCGCAGAGCAAACACCCGCCTCAATCTTAGTGTTGATGGAAATTATTGGCGATTTACTGCCAGGGGGTGTTTTAAATGTGGTAAACGGCTTTGGTAAAGAAGCTGGTGAAGCACTGGCAACTAGTACGCGCATTGCTAAAATTGCCTTTACAGGCTCAACTCCTGTGGGCTCACATATTTTAAAATGTGCAGCCGAGAATATTATTCCTTCAACGGTCGAGCTTGGGGGGAAATCGCCTAATATCTTCTTTAGCGATGTTATGGAAAAAGACGACTCATATTTAGATAAGGCAATTGAGGGTGCCATTCTTGCCTACTTTAACCAAGGTGAAGTATGTACTTGTCCATCACGCTTGTTCATTCAAGAAGATATTTATGAGCAATTTATAGAACGTATTTTAAAACGTACTAAACAAATTAAACGTGGCAACCCGCTTGATAGTGAAACCATGGTAGGCGCTCAAGCCTCTAAAGCGCAGTTTGATAAAATTTTAAGCTACATTGAAATTGGTAAAGAAGAAGGTGCTGAAGTATTAACTGGCGGCCATGTTGAGCAATTAAGCGACGAGCTAAACGGCGGGTATTACATTCAACCTACACTATTAAAAGGACGTAATGACATGCGCGTGTTCCAAGAAGAAATTTTTGGCCCCGTTATTTCAATGTCGACCTTTAAAGACGAAGCCGAAGCACTTGAACTGGCTAACAGCTCAGAATTTGGTTTAGGCGCAGGGGTATGGAGCCGTAATATGAATCGTGCTTATCACTTTGGTCGCAAAATAGAAGCAGGTCGTGTATGGACTAATTGTTACCATATGTACCCAGCGCACGCTGCGTTTGGCGGGTATAAAAAGTCTGGTATAGGCCGCGAAACTCACAAACTCGCGCTTGATCATTACCAACAAACTAAAAACTTGCTAGTAAGTTACAGCGAAGATCCGCTTGGCTTTTTTTAATAACGCGTTTTAGTTTAAACAAACAACCTATAAGTAATGAAAGCGCTACATTTTTGTAGCGCTTTGTTTTTTTAAAACTAATACCGATAGCATTTGATTAGTGGTTAATTATAATGATAAAGAAACGATTTATTAATGAGGCGCTGGGTTGAAAAAGTAGATTAAAGGTTCTAGCTCAGGGCTGTTATGACTAGGTTTCAGGCTGTTTGTACAAGCTCACAGCTCGTCACTCGAAGCCGGCTCATTTTCTCCTCTGTGTTCAAAAAGGCTTTAATGAATTAATCACAAAAAGGATTATGGTGATGTTTGAAACGATTGCGATTTATTCAGGGTTAATAGCCACATTATGGATATTCATTGGTGTTTATGTAGCAAGTCGGTTTTATGAAGGTTACAGTCATTCTAAACAATTTTGTAGTGAATTAGGTGCAACGGGAAGCCCAACTGAAAAACTGTCACCGCTAATTAATAATTATCCATTAGGTTTTTTATTTTGCTTTTTTGGCTGGTATTTAACACAACTATCTAATGTATCTATTTTGGTTAATATTGCTGGCTGGTTAGTCATAATGCATGGTATTGGTACATGGGTTGCAGGTTATTTTCCTATGGATGCAGATCCATTTACTAAACACCCAACTTTTAATTGCAAGGTTCACTCTTGGGCTGGTTTCATTATGTTGCTTTCGCTCGTTTTAGCACCAATATTAATAGCGATCAGTCCAACCACAGAAATTACTCCTTTATACTTTCGTGTTTTTTCAATTGTTTCTGTTATCGCTACTGTTTATTATCTGTTTGCTATGGCTAAAGCAATAAAACTACAAAGTAACCCTGGTAGCTATCAACGTATCTCTTATGGTATCCAATTAAGTTGGTTAAGTGTTTTTTCAATAGTGTTAATGTAATTTTAAACTAATTTAAATCGCCTCCAATAATTTAGAGACTCAACTCACTAACGACTATGATTTATTTCAGCTTATTATTTGGCTCCACAACTCAAGGAAGGCTCATGAATATAAACCACACTAAATTCCGTTTTATTTTACTAAAAGGTGTTCTAGGCTGGGGAATTCCTACAGCTATTTTATTTCAATTAATTATGTACTTTACAGGTGAGCAAGATTTTTTTGATGGAATCATTTCATCTTTAATAATATTTCCTTTAGTAGGCATATTATTTGGATACTTTTTGTGGCATTCGAAATATAAAAAAGAGCGAAATAACTGAGATAACAACCTTAATCACTTGTTTGTTGAAATTTTTTAGCTGTGATTACAAGGAGGTTTGAGTGAACATTTGTGAAACCCAAAGGTTGCTTATTCGGCAGTTTTCAATTGATGATGTGCCGGCATTAAGTGAAATTCTTAGTGACGATGAGGTGATGAAATACTCAATTCGTGGTGTGTGCGATGAAGCTGCAACTCGTGAATTTATAAAGTGGTGTTTACAATGCTACGGTTCATACGGTTTGGGCCCATGGGCACTAATAGATAAAAACAGTAACCTACTTATAGGGTTTTGTGGTGTTTCTCCACAAAGTGTCGCGGGTAACGAAGAGCCTAATTTAGGGTATCGATTAGCGGGCGATTTTTGGAATAAAGGATTAGCCTGCGAAGCGGCTAAAGGTGTTTTAAAGTATGTGTTTACGCAAACTACTCATCAATCAGTCGTTGTTATTATTGAACCTGAGCATATTGCGTCATTAAAAGTAGCAAAGAAAATTGGCTTTACAGACTACAGTACTCATGAATTTCATGGTCGTACCGTACAGTTATATCGATTAACTAAGGCGCAGTGGAGTAACTCACTTGTTTAAATAATACTATGTAGGTAGTAAGCTGAAAGAATAGTTAGTGTTGATTTGTTAAGTATCAGTTTTTAAAAAGGAAATTTTTAATGGATATAGATTCTCATATAGTTCAACTTGAAAAAAACAACCGAAAGTTATTTAGTGCATCTCATTATTTGGGGCTTACGATAGCGATGGCTGTTATTGTTTTGTTGTTAATGTTTTATTCAGCCCATTGATAGGGCTTGCTTGTTCAGGTTTTGCTGCTTTCTTTTTGAACTTTTTCTATTCACAGTATAGCTTTAGAAAACTCAACGCCCGCATAACACTACTGCAAACCAAAATTGAACAAACGTCTAAGTAAGGTGTTGCTCTAAATTTAAAGCCAGTTCATTTTAAATCTTACTCGTTGTTAGCTGCTTTTAATGTTGTTAAGTTACTGCTATAAAAATAATTTGCTGATACTTATTTGATTTAAGGTATTTTTAGTTCCACCAAATGGGTTTACAGTAATTATATAACCTAATTTAAAATGGATTTTCATGAACATAAAAACAAAAATAGTTAGCCGTACTTTATTGAGTGCTTTATTAATTACGCCTACCTTGAGCATGGCAGAATTAGCAGTTACTCCTCAAACACCAGAGCAATGGCGCAGTGTTACTGATCGTGATATTGAAGCTGCTTACAGTATTTCGGCAAAAAACCACCCCGGTATGTTTGATGTTAACAACCCAGTCTTTCCTGAGCTATTAAAGCAAGCAAAAGCAGAAGCACTTGCACTGTCTGCCAAAGCGAGCGGGCCGCAGGTTCATGTTGCGGCAATTGCGCGTTTTAGTACTGTGCTACAAGATGGTCATGCAGGTGTGTTTTCAAGCGTTGAACGACCTGCTCGTCGTTGGCCAGGTTTTAGTGCCGTTTGGCGGGGTGATGCATTAAAAGTGTATTACAGTGAAACAGATAATATAAATAAAGGTGATGTGATAAGTGGTTGCGATGGGCAAAGTACCGAGACGTTAATGCGACAAAGAGTGTTTAAATTTCATGGACAGGTTACACAACCTGGGCATTGGTGGCAGCAAGGTTGGCGGTTACTAATTGATGAGGGCAACCCATTTTTAACACCTCTAAAAGAATGTCAATTTGTTAAAGCCAATGGGCAAGCTTACAGTAAAACCCTTGATTGGTCTGTTCGGCCAAAGAGTGTAAGTAAGCATTTAACACATGCCTATAATGGGGATGAGCTTACAACCGATTTAACTTGGCCTGCGCAAAACATAGCGTGGATTGCTATGCCCAGTTTTGCAAATAACGATAAGCAAACTCATGATTACAATAACTTGTATAAAAAAGTGACTGATCAACGTTCTAAGTTACTCAGTGCAAAAACGGTGGTTTTAGATCTTCGTCATAACCAAGGTGGCTCGTCGTATTGGAGCTTAAAGCTTGCAAAAGAGTTGTGGGGTGAGCAAGTTGTTGAACAAAAAATGGATAACTACTCAAAAAATAGCCGAGTTTGGTGGAGAGCGTCAAAAGATAATACTAGCCATGTTAAATCATTAATTGAAGTGTTGAAAGATCAACCTAAAGCACAAAAAGAGTTTAAAGAAATAGCTGCAGGTATGGCGCAGTCACTTGAAAATAATAAGCTATTTTACATCGAAGAGCCGCAAAGTAAACCAAACCAAAGCGATAGCACGGTGCCAGAGAGTGACTTTAAAACACAGGTTTTTGTTATTGTGCCGCCACAGTGTGCAAGTGCGTGTCTTGATGCCATTGATGTATTTAAGCAGTTTTCAAACACTCAGTTATTTGGCGCGCCAAGCAGTGCTGACTCACTGTATATGGATGTTCGATTAGCTGAGTTACCCTCAGGTTTAGGTAAAGTGATAGTGCCTAATAAAGTGTATGTGAATAGAGCAAGAGGAAAGGGCGATTATTATAAACCCGATATTGCCTATAACGATATTGATTGGACAACCGATAAGCTATTAGAAAAAATTAAACAGTTATAAAAAAAGCCGCTCAATGAGCGGCTTTGACTTTTCAACTATAAGGGGTAATCAAAAACTGTATTTGGGCAATGTATTAATTGCCCATAGAGTATCTAACGCCAAAGGCATAACGAGGGCCGTATTGAGCCGCGCTTAAGAACTGACTTTCGAAGCGACTGAATGAACGCTCGGTTTCGTTGGTTAAGTTCACACCTTCAAAGAATACCGTTGTGCTTTCGTTAACTTCGTAGTTCACACTAATATCCCACTGTAAGTACTCTTCTGCGTATTGTGGAGGAGCCGTAGCACCTGAGTCAGGTAAACCTTGCGCAATTAAGTACTCATCACGCCATGCACCGGTAATTTTCACCGATAAGCCATCTTTTTCGTAAAAGCCTTGTATGTTCGCAGAATCACTTAAACCAGCTAATACTGCTTGAGAGGCAAGGTAGTAGTTATCGTACTCTACATCACCATCAACAACGGTGGCATTAAAGCCTGCACCAAAGCCTGAGTCGCCAAACAAGTGCTGAACAGCAAATTCAAAACCGTTTACTTTACGTGAACCAACGTTTTCAGGTGAATTGATGGTCCATTCAATCAGCGGATCAGTCGCTGGATCTGGTAATATACGGTTGTTTTCACCAATGCCTACGCCATTAGCTACAATTTCATTGTAAATTGCAGTGTCAGTTGCTTGATCTCCACGACCTTCAATGGCGGCTACTGCATTGTTCCAACGCTCACCTAAATACACATCATGTAAACCTTCAAAGGTAGTTTTTACCTGGGTGTTATCAATCCAATTATCTACGTCTTTCCAAAATAGACCAACAGCAGCGTAACTGCCTTCGCTGTAATAATACTCAAGGCTTAAATCTAGATTAGTTGATTTAAATGGCTCTAAGTTTGGATTACCACGGCTACCACTTCTTGAATTTAATTTAGGTGATGGTGTTAAAGCCAAGTTACCTAACATATCGCCAAGAGTTGGTCTGGTGATTGTTTGTCCCCATGATGCGCGGGTTACTAAGTCATCCGTAAGATCGACTTTAATATCAATCATAGGAAGTAGTAAGTCGTATTGTCCTTCATAGTCTACTTCAACTAATTCGCCACCAGCGGCAAATTGAGTTAACCACTCTGAACCGCCTGCCCAGTAAACTTGTTCCGCTACACGACTTTTTGCTGGGCTTACAATATCAGTTTCTTCATAACGAAGACCTAAGTTTACAAATACGTCGTAGTCGCTAACGTTAAATACCCAGTTGCTAGAAAGGTAAACACTAATGGTTTCTTCTTCTACTTCGTTAGTTGGGAAGTTATCAAAGCTACCAATTCGGTAATAATCACTACCAATTACGTCTTCGGTCAAATAAGCACTTTGACGAGCAAATGCTTCATCAAGGTCATAAGTGTAAGCATAACCTGGCGCTACGCCGTTAGGACCAAATGAAAATTCATCAAGGAATCCGCTTAAATCAATCCTTTCGAACATCGCATCTGGGAAAATTTCAGCGAATGTACCGTTGTTAAAGCCAGGTGCATTGGCGTTATTAGAGCCGCCCCAACCACTGAGTGTTTGCTTAGTGTAAGCCGCACCAAATTTAACGGTTTCAAGACCAATATCTGTATAAGTAAATAATTTACCGTCTAATTGTACTTGAGAAACTTCTGACTCACCTGGTGTTCTGGTAAAAATACTGAAGTTAGAACCAATTTGATTTGGACTTACTTCTTGTGTGCCGTTGTTCCAATTAATATTAAAACCCGGTACATCGCCTTCGCGGAAAAAGTATTCTTTAGTAGATAACTCTGCTGAGCCCAAAATAATACGGGCATTAGAATTTAAGCCAGGATCTTTGCCATTATCTGTTGTGGTTTTTGAAGTATGGGCATCAAAGTTAAAACTAAGGTTTTCTGTTGCTAACCATTCAACATTGATACCGGTTGCTTTTGAGTCTACCTCGGCAGTTTCACGAAATGCCGTGAATGAGGCATCATCACCGGCTGAGTTATAGTAAATAACGGTGCCATTTTCATCTAGCTCATAGGCATTACCATTACCACCAAACGAACCGTTCCAAATACCCCACGATAGTGAGTTATTACCTGTTGTTGCATTTGAGATTGTATGATCTAGTGTAAACGTTAAGTTATCTGTTGGTGCAAACTGAAAAGTGGCTTGCGCATTTAAACGTTCACGCTGAATATCATCTTTTGAAAAGCTGACTTCTTGTGGGAAGAAAGCGGCAGATACAAACTCACCATTATCCCCAGCATTTGGATCGAAAAACTGCTTAGCTGGGTTACCATCTGCATCCATTGGGCGGTTATCAATTATGTTTTCAGCATCAACCGATAGGTTAGGGTTGACTAACCAAGAGCGTACATTGGCTGCTTGGCGCTGAAAATCACGGCGGTGGTATGAAAAGTTAGCTGAAAAACCAAACATTTCGTCAGCAAAAGTATTGCTGTAAATACCTGCAATTTCAGGTGTTACTTCATCACCTTCTTCTACCGATGTATCGTGAATGCCTTTAGCCATCAATGAAAAGCGCTGACCCGGCTTTTGTAGAGGTTTAGCGGTAACAATATTTACAGTTGCACCAAGGCCACCTGTTGGTGTATCCGCACGCGCTGTTTTCATAACTTCAAGTGAACTAACGCCTTCAGATGATAAGTTCTCAAAGTTAAATGAACGCGTAAAACCGGTGCCTGCCATTTGACGGCCGTTAAGTGTTACAAGGTTAAACGATGGGCCAAAACCACGTACGGTAATTTGGCTACCTTCACCGTTTGAGCGACTTACCGATACACCCGTAATACGTTGTAGCGATTCAGCTAAATTAGTATCTGGAAATTTACCCATTTCTTCAGCAGAAATGGCATCAACCACGCCTGATGCGTCACGCTTTACATCCATTGAACGGATTAATGAACCACGAATACCTTTTACTTCAATAACTTCTAGTTCAGGTTCGGCAGTATTTTCTTGCGCAGCATAAGCGAAGTTAAATGTGCTTGCAGCGATGATAAGTGACACAGAAGCCGCTAGTGGGCTTTTTTTAAACTTATTTGTGTTCATAATTGCTCTGCTTTTACTTAATTTATTACGGTAAGTAGGTACTTTTAATTTAGTACCTACCACTGAATTAGGGTTTATGGGTTAGCGATAACCACATTGTCGATACGATAAACTGCACCTTCACCTGTTCCCCACGCTGGGAAAACCATCAGTACATTGATATCGCTAATGTCTAAACCTGCATCAAATAATGATTGCACTGTAAACGTGTATGTTTGCCATTGCCCAATAACCGGTACTTCACCTTCAACGCTTTGTGCAAGAGGAAGCTCTACCGCCGTTGCTGCACCTGTTGACTCAATTTTAAATGTCCACACTGAGTCAGGATCATTTGGTGGTGTCACCATTTTCATTTCAAATTGCACAACACCATTTGCTAATATTGCTGATGCATCAAAAGAAACACCTTCGTCAGCTAAAAAGCCCATTACTGTTGGTGTAGCACCAATAACAAACTCAGCCACTGTGCCGTGTTCAGCATCGTCAGTTTCTTCAGTCGGTGTAGAGCCACCACAACAGTCCCAAATACTCCACATATCTGCGGCTGTATCTTGGAAAATAGTGATTTCATCGCCTGCTGATGCACTCGGATCGTACATTTTAGCGTTATCAACACGGTAAACCGCACCTTCACCTGTGCCCCATGCTGGGAATATCATCACTACATCAATGGCACTAACATCTAAACCTGCGCCCGCTAAGTCAGCGAATGTAAAGGTATAAGTTTTCCACTCACCAGCAACGGGTGCATCGCCAGCATCGGTTAATGGAAGCTCTACCGCTGTATCGCCTTCATTAGATTCAATCTTCATTGTCCAAACAGCTGCTGGATCATTTGGATTTGACATTACTTTTACATCAAACTGTAGTACACCATTTTCTAAAATACTTGTTGCATCAAATGGTTTACCACTACCACCGGCTGAGGTGCGAGTATTAAAGCCCATTACAGTGGGTGCTTCGCCAATGCTAAACTCTGCGGTTAAACCGTGTTCTTCATCATCTACTACCTCAATTGGTGTTGAACCGCCACAACAATCCCACATTGGCCAATCTAGATTTTGTCCGTCTGTGAATAGGTCAACTTCTGGGCTTCCAGGTAAATCACCTTCAATCGCAACATTGGTAATTAAATATTCAGCGCCTGCACCTGTTTGCCATGCTGGGAATACCATTAATACATCAATGGCACTTAAATCTAAGCCTCTTTCTTGTAGTAAAGAAAGTGGGAATGTATAGGTTTGCCATTGGCCAGTAACAGGAGTAACACCTTCATTACTATCGCTAAGGGCTACATCGCCGGTATTAGGACCACCATCACCCGCTTCGGCTTTTAATAACCAAGTAGTTGAAGATGTTGGTGGCGTTACTACTTTCATATCAAAGGTGAGTCGACCATTTAAATCAAGTAGAGGTGATGCATCAAATGGAGATGAAGTGCCAGTAAAATCATCAGGGAAGTGACCACCGCGGGTAGAGAAACCAAGCACAGTCCCGTTATTATCGTTAATGTTAAACTTAATTACGTCGCCTTTGTCAGCGTCAGTAATGGTTTCTGGTGTTGTTCCACCGCAACAATCCCATGCGATCCAGTTGGCATTTAAGCTGCCATCAAAAATATCAAGATTCTTTGCAACACCATCACTTGGCGGGGTAGGTACAGGGGCTTTACCTTCAACAAGTGCATCTTCTAGGCTATCGTAACCTGGGCGGACTGTTTCACAGCCTTTACCTGTGGTTGGGTTAGAGGCACATTCGTAAACACGCACGTAATCAATTTCAAAACTTTGACCTTCTGCAAATGCTGCAGCGTCAACGCCTAAGTTATTTACGTTTTCAGGCCAATCACCACCAACAGCATTGTTTAAAATAAGGTAAAAGTCTTTATCAAATGGGGCATTATCCCAATGCGTTGTTAGCTCGCCGCTACCTTGTTCAAAGTATTCAGCAAACCAACCTTTATGCTTTAAGCCAACAGGTTCATCTTTTGAATTGTAACGAACTTCAGAGCGACGTTGAGTGGCGTATAAATAGCCATCTACGTACCAGCGAATTTCGCCTTCTTGCCATTCAATTGCGTAGGTATGAAAATCGTCTGCAGGATTCATCCCTTCAGGGAATGTATACGCTTTACCTGAACTTGAGTTATTTGGCCATTCGCGACCATAGTGAAGTGTGCCATGAATATTAGCTTCAACGGTGCCATCTTCAGCAACTGTTTTTAAATTTACCGCTTCTAAAATATCAATTTCGCCAGAGCGCGGCCAAGTACCATATTCTTCATCGGTTGGCATCATCCAAAAAGCTGGCCAGCTACCTTGACCCGAAGGCAACTTTGCACGCATTTCAAAGCGGCCATAAGTAAAGTCTGCGTTGTAACGGGTGTTTAAACGGGCTGATGTGTATGGTTTTTCTGCGCCTTCTTCTGCAGGTAAGGCGACTATGTTTAGTACACCGTCTTTAATAAAGGCGTTTTCTTCACTGTCGGTATAACATTGTTTCTCGTTGTTACCACCGCCAGCGCAGTTTAATTCAAAGTTCCACTTGTTAGTATCAATACTAGTGCTGTCAAACTCATCGTTCCATACCATACGCCAGTCAGAGACTGGTTCAGTAGGGTTTACTTTTTCAATATCTGTAGTAGTGGTTGCTGCGTCACCACCACAACCCGCCAGAGATGCTAATGAAATAGCAGCCAAAAGGCGAGTAATGCGTGTTGTTTCAATGTTCATAACTGAACCCCGTTCAACTGATTATTGTCAGAATATAGTGTATTTGTTGATTTTTTCATTTTTGTAAGCGCTTACATTTTTATGTGTGATAAATGTAAGCGCTTACAAATAATATGGGGGATTTTTAACTGGGTCAAGAATTTGTTTAAATAATTTACAATTGATTTACTTTTAACGGGGTGTTTTTGTTAACAGGAACGGTTAAACGCCCAAGTAATGTTATAAATAAAGGTTTAAAAGGTGTACATGGGCGTTTTCATTAGCCGTATTGCTATTTTTTAAATGGCATTATTAACAATTGCCACAAGGATGAATTTTGTTCGGGGTTTGGGTATTGGCTCAAACCAAGTGCAATACGTTTATCAGGCTGGTTTGCCTGTGATTTATAGCTGCCAAAAAGTCTATCCCACCAAGTTACACTAAACCCAAAGTTACTGTTTGTTTCTTCGGGGTTTTGGCTGTGATGTATGCGGTGCAGCGCTTGGGTAATAAGGATGAGGCGCAGTGGTTTTTCTATTGCGTTTGGCAAGCGAATATTTGCGTGGTTAAACAGTGCTAACCCATTGAGTGTTATTTCAAATATAAGTACTGCAATGGCGGGCACGCCAAGAGCAGTTATGGCGGCAAGCTTTATCAATATGCTAAGACCTATTTCAATAGGGTGAAAGCGCAGCCCAGTGCTTGTATCTACGTGCGCATCAGCATGGTGAACACGGTGTAAACGCCATAAAATTGGAATTTTATGAAATAATCTGTGTTGCCAATAAATCAGTATATCTAGCAACAGCAGGCTAAGTATAATTGCTACTGAAAGAGGCATAGTCAGTTGATTAAACACACCGATACTATGTTCTTGGTTATAAAGCGCGGCGGCGGTTAACCCTAAAGGAACCGCTAACCGAGCAATCACTGAAGAGGTAAATACAAGACCAAAATTCGCAACCCAACGTTTAGTGGCTTTTATGGGCGATTGCCGTGCAGGGGCTTGCCACTCAAGCAGCATCATTATGACTAAAATACTTACAAAACATCCAAGCCGCCACCATAATTCGTTATCCATTGATAGCCTCCGTTTTACTGATATTAGCTTCTAGTTGTTTTAATGTGTGATAACCGCCATAAATACGGGTGAAAATCGTTATGGCGCAAGCTGCAGCAAATAAGCTGGCCATTATGGCAAAGTGCTGCGGCCAAATACAAAAGGCAACAAATAAGGCAATGGTTTCTGTGCCTTCGGTTAAGCCATTTAAGTAGTAAAAACTTTTATATTTAAATTGTGGTTTGTCGAGTTTAAATTTTTCAGCGGCAATTGCAAAGGCCAAAAAGCTGGAACCGGTACCTATAAAAGTAGCCAGTAAAATAGCACCTGCAATGGCATTTTGTGCTGGATTAGCCAAAATAAAGCCCAGTGGAATCGCTGCGTAAAATAAAAAGTCGAGAGTAATATCTAAAAACCCACCCGCGCTAGAACTTTGATTAGCATAGCGGGCTAATGCGCCATCCAGTCCATCTAAAATTCTATTCAACGCAATGGCGATTAATGCGCCATACCACATTTCAAAGGCAAGTAAAGGCACGGCAAACATACCCACTAAAAAACCAAAAACAGTGAGTTGATTAGCTGTAATGCCGCTTTTATTAATGAGCATAACAACCGGTGTTAGTAGTGGCTTTATAATGGGGGTAACAAATTTATCTAACATACGTATTGCCTTGAATATGAGTCAGGTTTTAAGCATCAGTGCCTAGAGTAATCACTTTGCCAGCTGTTGCCACGGCGTCACTGTGGTCGTGTGTAACCATAATGGCAGGCAATTTATGCTCGCGTATTTGACTAAACACCAGTTCGCGGGTATCAACACGCAATTGGGTGTCGAGTTTACTAAAAGGCTCGTCGAGTAAAATAGCTTTAGGTTCGCTGAGCAACATGCGTAGCAGTGCAACACGCGCTTGCTGCCCACCAGATAGGCTGTCGGGATGACGGGCTGCCAATCCTTTTAAGCCAACTTGTTCTAGGGCGTGGTCTATTTTTTCAAGACGCTGCTTTTTATTGCCTTTGGGCATAGCAAAGGCAATATTTCCTGCCACTGTTAAATGCGAAAACAATAAAGCGTCTTGGTAGAGCACCCCAATATGGCGTAAATGCGGGGGGGTGTTATCTATATTTTGCTCATTTAGCCATACTTCGCCTTGTGCCTTAAAGTCTTTGGGCAAACAGCCTGTAAGCCAATTTAATAAGCTTGACTTGCCACTGCCCGATGGCCCCATGATGGTGAGTATTTCGCCGCCATTTACTTGCTCGTTTAAGCTTAGTAACAGCTCGCCTTGACGGTAAAGCTGACAATCTTTGATGTGTAATGATGACTGCATTAAATAGCCTTAATGGTTTTATAGTTAAGCGCGCGCTTTAAAAAAGTATTTAGGTAACACCCATGCCACACCAAAACCAATTAGCGGTAATGCCATTTGTAAAATGGCGTAAACTGCACTGGTGCGTCTGCTTGCGCCATTAGCAAGGGTTACGGCTTCGGTGGTAATGGTACTTATACGCCCGCCACTGGCTAAAAGTGTAGATAAATACTGGCCAAAACTAATCGCCAGCCCAAGCGCTATCGCGATTAAAATAGGGGCGAATAGTTGTGGCAATTTAACCTGTAAAAACACCTTGCAGGGACTTGCCCCCAAGCTTGCGGCAACGCGCGCTAATCGAGGGTCTAAACGCCTGTAACTATCGGCAATAGATAAAAAAACATACGGTAAAACAAATAAAACGTGCACAAATATCACATTAAAAAAGGCATGCTGGCTATTGAGCAGTTGTTGTAACCACACAATACCAAATAAAAACGCAATACTGGGCACTAATAAAGGAAGATAAATAATTAACTGTGTCCATTTCGACAAGAGTTTCGCGTTTAACTGCTCGGCTTCTAAGCACAGCAATACCATAGTGATAGCAAACAGCGTACTTATTCCCCCTATTATTAAGGTATTAAACAAGGGAGTATGTATTTGTGTAAATGCATGTTGAAAATGCAGAAATACCACGCTTGAGGGCACGGTATCCGGAAAACGCCAATAGCCCGCTATTGACCACATCACTAACCCAATTAGCGTAGCAACAATAAAAATTAAAATTAGACTCGTGAAAACATAAGTAAATGTGCAGATCAATTGATGTGCATACTGGCGGCGGCCATTAATAAGTGATTGCTTAAAAACTAGAGCAATGATTTTTTCAAGCAATAGCCACGTTAAGAGTAGTCCAACAGTGACCGCTAATTGTAACAGGGCACCCGCCGAGGCTTTTATTCGCAGGTTTAAATCTACATCGTTAAACCAGTGCATTATAGCAACGGCTAAAGTGGGAGGGGTATTTGGGCCAAGAATGAGTGGCATTTCAACGCTGGCGCTGGCATAAGCAAGTACTGCAAAAATAGGTAAACGTAACAGTGGGTATAAACTGGGTAGCACCACTTTAAAAAACGCCACCATAGGGTAATAACCTAAATTAACCGCAATTTGATGCTGCTTGCGTAGCTTTTTACCAAGTTCGGGTTGCGCCAAAACACCCAATGCAATCAGTAGTAAAAAAGGTAACTCTTTAAGCACAAGCCCAATAATAATGCTCCAGCCAAAAGCGTCGTAAGGTAACGCGCCTTCTGGCGCTAATTGCCAGCCAGTTAACCATGGAGAAAATAAACGAGTAAATAACCCCGATGGCGCAATTAAAAAACTCACCGCAATCGCGGCAGCGGCATGCGGAATAACCAATATTGGACTTAAAATATATTCAATGCGTTTAAGCCACACACTATTAAAAAACGCGCCAAGCATAATGATCATCAGCACAAACGCGATTAAGGTACTAATAAGCCCTGTTCGTATGCTCAGCTCTACCATGTGTGTCAATCCAGGCGTTTGCCATAATGCGTTAAATCCTGCTAAGCCAATATTTGTTTCATTGAGTGCCGGCGCCCAACCAAAGGCAGGTAAAAGCACGCCGATTACCCCCCCTAAAACGGGTAAAGTAAGCAATGCAACCAAACAGTAAGGACTTAGTTTGACCAAAAAGGTAAATAGGCTATTTGAAGCGGGTACTTTATTCATTGGCTAACCCCATAGCGCGTTTGCCAACCTTGCATTATGGCATTAACCCAACTTGGGTGAGGCTCACTGAGTGTGCGTTTTATGCTATTAAAAGGCAGCGCACTTGGGTGCGGTTGTGTGGTTTTAAATAAGGCTTGTTGCTGGGTATTTAGCATTGATTGGATCAACACGGTTTTATCGCCCCAAATAGTGGGCTTTTGTTTATGAGCTTGCGCTTGAGGGCTTAATAAAAAATTAGCGACTAACTGTGCGCCTTGTGCATGGCTTGCATTATACGGTATTGCTACAAAATGGGTGTTACTTAAACTGCCATCATGCATAGCATAACTGCGGGTGCTGGTGGGTAAATCAAAGCGTTGTACTGCAGCGGGCACTTCTGGCGCTGAAAAGGTAAACCCGATACTAAGCTCAGTATCGTCAATTAAGCGGCGCATTTGTGCGCCACTTTGCATAAAATGTTTGCCGCTACGCCAAAGCGCAGGGTGTAATTTATTTAAAAATACCCACAAAGGGTTGAGCACCTCAGTGGTGTTTTTATCTGTAGCTGGCTGGTTTAGCTGTGCTTTTAATTCATCATCGTTGTTGTTATGTAGTACCACTAAAGCGTATTTTAAAAAGCTCATGCCTAAAAAATCAGGCGGCTTTGGGTAACTAAAACGCCCAGGGTTTTGCGCGCTCCAAGTTAATAACTGATGTAGGGTGGTGGGTAATTGATTCGTTGTGCTGCCATCTATTGCTAGGCTGTCGTAATAAAAAGTGAGCGACGCTTGCCCCCAAGGCGCTTCCATCCCGTTTGTAGGCAAACCAAAATCAAAGTTTACCGCGGGGTTATTATTAGGATCGGTTAATGCAAAATTTGGCAGCGTCTGGGCCCAGTCTTTAAGCAGCAAGTCATGCTTACTCATAGCGGCAAAGTTAGCGCCATTGATCCAAATTAAATCGACACTGCCTTGAGCGTGATTATTGGCTGATTTTTCTGCTAATACTCGGCTTACTGCTTCGCTGGTATCGCTTAATTTTACATGCACTAATTCAATATCATATTGCGCTTTGACCTGCTCAGCCACCCATTGAATGTAGGCATTTATTTGCGGATCGCCGCCCCATGCATAAAAATAAACGGGTTGGTTTTTACCTTGGCTTTGGATAGTTTGCCAGCGAGTATCAGAGGGAGAGGTTGCCATGGTTTTAAAGCTAGCAACTAAAACAATGCACAAAGCAATACTCAAAAAACAATATCGGCTGAGTATTTGTATTGGCTTAACGACGTGCATTTAAATTCCAGTTGTAATCTAAAAATTTAATTTTCATGTCATTATTTTGCAGCGCTTTTTGTTGAGCGGGTAGCAGTTTTAATGCATCAGCGTATTGTGCTAAAAACGGGTGTAATGTGTTTGCTCCTTTAAAGCCTTGTTCAAAATCACCGCCGTACCATTTAAAAATAGACGATACATTTAAAGTATTGCCTGTTGCCATGTTGCGGGTGTTGTCTGACAAAAAACGAACAGTTTGCTGGTGTAATTGCTCTTCTAGTTTATCGGCCGAGTAGGCTTCTTCACGAAGTGCAGGGCAACCAATACTGGCGCAGTTTACTGCAAAGTGAATACGCGGGTCGTTGTATTTACCACTACCACGAATTAACTCATGCTCTATATCATCAAGGCTGCGTGTTTTACCTAGCAGCGAAATAAACTCTTTGCTCCACGGTGAACTAAAAAAGCTACCTAACTCTTTGATTGATTCAATATTAGGGTACTGCGTTAATATTAGTTCAACGGTAAAGGCATTATAGGCATTAATTAAAAACGCCAACTGTTTGTGTTTACCCCACGTGTTAAATTCACCTGGTGTGATGGCTGTTAACGTATTTAAATATGCTTTTAATTGGGTATGCTCGTGTTTAATTGCAGCGTAATCAACCTCAGTGCTGTGCCCATGATTAATAGCGACAACATGTTTAGTTAATAGCGTGTTCCAACTATCGTGCAGGTTTTGTGCACTACTTTTAAACGCCGTGACCAGTAGTGCACTTAAAACTAAAAACTTCAATAACGTATACAAAGGCTTAACCTCGGCGCCATGCATGGTATTTTTCAAGCATGTTTAAAACAGTTTGTGGAGCATGGTTACGTTTCCATTCACCAGCGGCATATTTGTTGCCTTCTGCCCATGTTGGGTAGCTGTGAATTGTGCCTAGAATTTTATTAAGGCCAAGGCCGTGTTTCATGGCTAAAACAAATTCAGCAATTAAATCGCCTGCATGCTCAGAAACCACAGTAACTCCGAGTATTTTGTCTTTTCCTTTAGGGGTGATCACCTTAATAAAGCCATTATTGGCGCTCTCAGTAATGGCGCGGTCTAACTCTTCAAACTCAAAGCGGGTGATTTCATAGTCTATGCCTTTATCAATCGCTTCTTGCTCGTTTAGGCCTACGCGCGCGACTTCTGGATCAATGAAGGTGGTCCATGGAATAACACGGTAATCTACTTTAAACTTTTTAAAGTGGCCAAATAAGCCATTAACCGCCGCGTACCACCCCTGATGAGCCGCAACGTGAGTAAACTGGTACGGGCCTACAATATCGCCTGCGGCAAAAATATTAGGGTAGAGTGTTTCTAAGTAGTCGTTAGTTACTATGGTTCGATTAGTTTCTATACCAAGCTCTTCAAGGCCATAGCCTTTGAGGCGTGCGCTTCGGCCAACGGCACACAGTAGCTCATCATATTCAATATCAATTTCGGTGTCGTTGTGCTTCACCACGAGGTACTTTTTACCCTCGCGTGCTTCACAGCGCAGCGCTTGGTGTGAGGTTAAAATATTAACGCCACTATCGGCCAATGATTGGTGTGCAAAAGCTGACACTTCAACATCTTCTTTGATCATAACGCGCTGAGTCATTTCAACTTGCGTCACACTTGAGCCTAAACGAGCAAAGCTTTGTGCAAGCTCACAACCAATCGGGCCCCCACCTAAAACAACCAGTTTTTTGGGCGCTTCGTCGAGCTCGGCAAATTTGCTCCATAAAGTATCGCTGGTAACGTAACCGGTTTCTTCAATACCTGGCAGTGGCGGTATAAACGGGCGTGCACCGGTGGCAATAACAAGTGTGCGAGCGGTAAGAGTTTGCGTGCTGCCATCGTTAAGTTTAATTTCCACTGTCCACGGGTCAATCAATTTTCCATAGCCTTTTAAAACCTCCACACCTAAATTTGTGTAGCGCTCTATGCTGTCGTGCGGGGCTATATCAGCAATGACTTGATGTACACGTGCCATTACTTTTTTAAAGGAAAACTGCGGTGTAGTGTTTTCAAGGCCATAGTTTTCGCCATGGCGCATTTGCTGTGCTATTTTTGCACTTTTAATAATGGCTTTACTAGGCACACAGCCAGTGTTTAAGCAGTCACCACCCATTTCGCCGGCTTCAATTAAGGTGACTTTGGCTTTTACTGCGGCGGCAATATAGCTGGTAACTAAGCCGCCTGCACCCGCGCCAATAACAATCATGTTACGGTCGAATTTTTTGGGCTTAGTGTAGTTTTTATAAACCCGTTGTTTTTTAAATACATTTAAAATCGCTTTCGCAATCAGTGGGAATACACCTAATAGAGCAAATGACAGAATTAAATCTAGTGACAAAATGCCCGATAAACGCTCAATTTGTGCAAGTTGAGTACCGGCATTCACAAATACAAAGGTGCCTGCCAACATACCAATTTGGCTCACCCAATAAAAAGTCCACGACTTAATAGCGGTTAAGCCCATTAATAGGTTAATTAAAAAGAACGGAAATACCGGTACTAAACGCAAAGTAAAAAGGTAAAAAGCGCCTTCTTTATCTACGCCTTTATCTATAGCAGCTAAACGCTCAGGAAACCGTTTTTTAATGGTGTCGCGTAATAAATAGCGTGACACTAAAAAGGCAAGGGTAGCACCAATCGTTGAGGCAAACGACGCCACCAGTAAGCCTTCTACTAAGCCAAATAATGCGCCTGCGGCCAATGTTAAAATAGCTGCGCCGGGTAAAGAGAGAGCCGTTACTACCACATAGAGTAAAAAGAACCCGCCAATAACTAACAACGGCGATTGCGCTTTGTATTGGTTAAACTGATCCATCGACCCTTTTAAGCCATCGAGTGTAAGTAACTGGTGCAAATTAAAATGAAAGAACATGCCAATACCGGCTGCTGCAATCAATAATAACAATAGTTTTTTAATCATATTATCTCTTGGGCTTAAAAGTTATGCGTTAGGGTAAGCTTGGCGTTTATTGGTAATTCAGGGAATGCTAATGTTGCGCCAAAATAGCCGCCTTCAAACACTGGACGCCAGTTATCTTGATTTGTGACGTTGTTCACATCTAATCGCAACTTAGTGCTAGGCGTAAACGCGTAGCTGGTATTGACGTTTAACGTGTATTGGTCACGAATTTTCACTGTTTGTAAAAAATCTAGCGGGTAACTCTTTGTATATAAAGCTGAAAAACCTGCCTGCCATTTCTCATTAATTGAATAACTACCATTAACGCTTAACGATTGCTCAGGAATACCTTGTACTTGGCTATTTGAAGGGGCAAACGCTGTATAACTTGGCGCGCCTATACCATTACCGGCAATAATATCTGGGCGTGAGTTATCAAACGCATCAGCAATTTGCGCCGAGTCTTGGCCAGTCGCAGAGTTATCGTAGCGTGCGTCAATATAGCTATAACCTGCACTTAACCAATATGGGTAAGCGTCGTAAAATACTTGGCCTTCAAAACCTGAGGTACGAATACCGGTATTGCTGCCATCGCGGTTGCGTAAACTACGGCGCTGGCTAAATAGGGCGCCATCAGCATACCAATCGCTGTTGGTAGGCGCATATTTTAAGCCAAATTCTACCAGCGTGTTTTCGGTTGCAAAGTTTTGCGCACTAATCGTGTTGTCACCACCTAAGGTGTTACCACCGGCCATACTATTTGAAGTCGCTTCGTTGTAACTTGCTGCGCCGTAACTTGTAAAATCAGTATTGAGCTTGTAATTAAAACTGATTTGGCCAGATTGCAGCGTGTCGTTAATGCTATCACTGGCTGCTGTTTGTCCTTGTGGCGCTATGGGATCGTGTGCTTCTACATCATAATAATCAAGGCGGTAACCCACACTGGTACGCAGTTTATTTGTCCACTGTGAGTCTTGTTGTATAGCAAAGCCAGTTTGCCAAGAACGCGAGTCGGTGGTGTCTGATAAGTTAAAATCACCACTGCCATCACCGTTTATATCGTATTGACCACCTGGAGATACAAATACACCGGGGCGCAGCTCAACTAAGCGTGCTTTTTGCGCATCGGTTAATGGAATACGACGGTTTGAAAGTGGACCCGTTAAATCAATTGGCGTGTCGGCCTCGGTGGTAAATTGGCTGTATCCAAGTACTTTGTTGTAGCGCACATCAAAGGCTAAGATAGTCTGCTGTTCATTATTCCATTGATACGTTAGTTCAGTGCGGTTTTGTGCGGTATCGGCACCATCTATAATTTCAACAAAACTGTTTTGAGCCACTTCATCACGTTTTAAGTGCTGAAAATAACTAATATTTTTAAGCGACGCTTTATCTGAAAGCTCGCGCTTATAAATACTGTGTAGTAGGTAAGTAGTGGCTTCGTTTTGGTTATCAGGGTCGGTAAGTACGGTGCTGCGATCAATGTTAACTAACCCTGTAGGAGATACAATTGAACCCGCTGCGGGTACTGTGCTGCCGTTTGCTTGAACGCCTTGGCCGGTAATGTAAAGACCATGGTCGATGAGTGCTTGAGTAGGGCGGTTAATACCGGCGTTGTCGGTAAACTCAACCTGATATAGCTCAAAGTTAATATCCCAGCTGCTTTTATCATCAGGCAATACTCGCAGTGCTGCAAAAAGACTGTCACTTTTAGTCCCTGAGTAATCGTAGTAGCTTCCATGATCAAGGTGTTCATAACTCACACGAAAACCAATTTTGTCTTTTACAATCGGTGCGGTGTAATCAAGCTGAGCGGTGTATTGATCCCAACGACCCGCAGAGAGCTTCGCTTTACCTTTGTGTTCTTCAGTGGAGGCTTGCTTAGAGTGTAAATTTACAAAACCACCATTGCGCTGGCTTGAACCAAACAATACTGGAGGAGCGCCTTTAACTACATCTATTTGTTCTACCGCGTTAAATGATAACGGCACACCAAAGCCGTTATTACCTGCTTGGCGACGAGTTCCATCTTGAAAAAGCTCACCTAATTGGCCACGAATAGTGGGTAAGCTTGGTGCACCAAAGCCACTGGCGGCATACGTATTAGGGCTCACAGCAAGTACATCTTGCAAGGTGGTAATGTTAAGTTGTTCTATTAGCTCTTTTGAAATAGGCGTGACTGAACGTGCTATATCTTGCAGTGCTAAATTATCGCCAAAGGGGCCATTTATGGTTGCATCTTTAACAGAAAGTCCTTGAGAATTTAAACTTTGGCCCGCTACTTCAATACGCTCTATGGCATTTTCTGTTACAGGCTTTGTTGTAGCAAAAGCAATAGCGGGTGTATTTAATAAAGCGGCTATAGATACGGCCAAGGATGAATATTTCAAACGTTTTCTCTCTGTAATTGTATGTTGATGGTTATAAAAGACCGAAAGGCTTAAAAATAACTTTCAGCAATTTAACAATATTGTTATTTATTAAAATATTAAAAATAGCTGCTTTGTTAATCGATTTATTAAACAAGCTTAACAGCTATTTACAATTATTATGAAATAAAAGGGAGTTTGTACGGTCTTTATTGCTTATTAGTTTATTTATATCTTTTTTAAGGAAATTTTATGACAGGTTCAATGAATACTGATGTACAAAATCGTTTGCAGTGGTCTTTATTATCGCTTCGGTGTGGGGTGTTTATAGTGATGTAAAGGGCCTGTTTATCTTTCGAGGTTGAATTTGCAGCTGTATGTTTGGCTTTTAGGCAAGGCAGAGCCTGTGTAGTGTGGTTATTCCCCATAAATAGGCGATAACGCAGCATAAATGCCAAACAGACCCTGCCCTTCGGGTTCTGCCTAGGGGCGATTTACTCTTTGTTGCTCGGTTTTTACTTAGCCCACTAGGCTACAAACCTCGCGCCGCGATTAAATCGCCCCTAGCTTGAACAAATTTCAATCTGTAAAGGTCAACAGGCCCTAGTGGACACTGGATAAATTTGTAAATCCGGGGCATAGCGCCCGTATTTTTGAACATTTTTATGGGATCAGTGGCTCTACCGATACTATTGCTTATATTTTAGGTGCACTGCAATTATTGCTAGTAATAGCATTTTTGGTCGGTATTAAAAAACGTATTACTTACGGTGCTATTTTTATAATGCATGGTTTATCTACGCTTTCTTCATATAATCAATACATTGATGGCTTTAATAATTTACTGTTTTTTGCGGCGTGGCCTATGTGGGCTGCGTGTTTTGCGCTTTATTTATTACGCGATCAAGACGTAAAATTTACGATTAAATAATAAAGGCAAAAAAAATGGTTATAAGCGTTAGCCTATAACCAATAAAGTACACAGGGAGTGTAGGAAGTTCTGTTGTACGCAGTAAACGGTTAGTTACCCATTTACTGTGTGTCATCAAAAGCGCTTATTGGCGCTTTTAATCAAATAAAGTGGACTGTAATAAATACTTATTTTTATAAAAGCAAAGCTAATGCCAACTTTTAATGTATTGAAATATATAACTATTTATTATTTATAAGTAGAGGCTTTGCATAATGCAGGTAAATTTTTCTATATTGCAACGGTAAAGGTTACCGACTTTGCAATATAAAAAAATGGCAAGGCTTTTTAAAACAGAGGGGAGTTTTAGTATCGCTGATTTAAAAATCAGCGGCTACTTCAAATTCTAAACGTTGATGAGAAATAGGGTGGGTGAAGGCTAAATACTCGGCATGTAAATGTAAGCGCTCTGCCTCTTCACCATAATGAGTATCGCCAACTATCGGGGTATTTAAACCTAATTGATGAGCGCAATGTACCCGTAACTGATGTGTACGCCCTGTTTTAGGGTATAACTGCAGTCGGGTGGTGTTGTTTTTGCGCTCCAGTACATGCCATGTTGTTAACGACGGTTTACCGGTTTTATAACACACCATTTGGCGTGGTTTATCATCAAAGTCGAGCACAAGAGGTAAATTAATCACTCCGCTATTCTCAGTAATATTGCCCGCCACTAAAGCAACGTAACGCTTTTCAATTGTGCGTTCAATAAACTGTTTTTGCAGCGCTTTATGCGCGCGCTTATTAAGCGCAATAATTAACAGCCCTGAGGTCGACATATCTAACCGATGCACAATAAGTGGGCCAGAAGCCGCGGGGAACTGAGTTTTTATACGCATGTACACTGAATCATCAATATT
This sequence comes from Pseudoalteromonas sp. SiA1, assembly GCF_018732205.1. Taxonomy (NCBI): domain Bacteria; kingdom Pseudomonadati; phylum Pseudomonadota; class Gammaproteobacteria; order Alteromonadales; family Pseudoalteromonadaceae; genus Pseudoalteromonas; species Pseudoalteromonas sp. SiA1. The sequence goes on from NZ_CP076085.1 coordinate 592,629, forward strand.
AATCCCTGGCACCGATAAAAACTCCGCGGGTTTGTTTATTACCAGTAAATCATCGTCTTGATAAACAATAGTTAAGTCTTTTCCTTTTGCAGGGTTTGTTAGTAATGGATTTTCTTCAACATTTAAGCCTTTTAGCATATGACCTAAAATGGGTTGGCATTTGCTATAACACGATGGGTAATAATGTAAGTGATGCCTGATTGCTGATTTAGGCGGTGCACCCCACCAAAATTCGGCCATAGCCACTGGTTTTAAATCGTGCTTGTATGCATATTGTAATAATTTAGGGGCGGCGCAATCCCCCGCTCCCGAAGGTGGAGTGTGCTCAGGAAGTTTGGCAAAAATAGCATTCAGATCGGTCACTTCACCGTGTGCATTTAAAAATTGGTATTGAGCAAATAATTTCTTTTGTAGGTTTTTTGAGAGTGTTTTGCGGCGCTTTTTTAATCCGTTAATTTCACCCAGCATAGCTGCTTGGGTTTGCTCAAGCGCTGTAATTTGCGTTTGCCAGTCTTGCTTTAATGCCTGCAGTTGTTTTTTCTCAACAATACTCTGCCCAGCTAAGGTTGTTTTAAGTTGTTCAAAGTCATCGGCATTGAGTTGCTCTTGGCCAGTTTGGCGTTGCTCTTTTCGCTGTTTGCGGGTCACTTGCATGGCTTGTTGTTTGGCTACAAGTTGCTGTTCATAATTTTTACGTGCTGTAGCTAATTGCTGCTCAATGGCTTGATAATCTTCACTGTTTTCTAATGCCGTAATTTGCGCATTAATGGCGTTAATGATTTGGCTTTGCTGACTAAATACAGCATCGTCTATGTGTTTAAGTGCCACATTAGGTGCAAAATTCAGTTGCTCATCTATGCCCGCTATTTGCCCCGAATAGGCGCTAATAAACCCCAGTTGTTGCGCCTGATTTTGAACGACTAGCACACCAAACATTTTACCCGCATCAATATCATCCGTATCTAAAATAGCCTTATCTAGCTTTTTTAATTGCTGTTGTAATTGCTGTGCAGCGACAACGGCCAAAGGGTGCGGTTTATAATAAAATGGAAATGTAAACTGCTCAGGCAGAGCAAGGGAATCGACGTTTTCATCAAAAACGGTAAAGCAGCTAGCAGGGTTTGACATGGCAGTAAAATTAGCAGTTAACAAAATAATTGCCAAGAGTTTAACATAAGCTGTGCTATGTCACTAAGGATGCGTGCTCGCCAATTTAGACCTATAAAAAAGGCCAACATTTTTATGTTGGCCTTTTAAAATTAAACGCGTTTATAAGTGCTTATTTATTTGCGTCTTTGACTTCTTTTAACTTAGCAGCATGGTCAATTTCAAACGCTGGCATCTCTTTTTTGCCTTCCATTAAATAGTTGTCCATCCAGCGCATTAAACGCAAGCTGTAGTCGTATTGCGCTGCCACTTTACGGTTACCATGACCTTCACCTGGGTAATAAACAAGACGTACATCCTTACCTTGCACTTTCATGTAGCGGTAAAGCTCCATAGATTGTGCAGGGTGAACGCGAGGGTCGTCTTTACCATGCATAATAAGCAGAGGTGTTTCAGATTGGCCTGCCCAGTAAATAGGGCTGCGCTCTAAGTACCACTGCCATTTATCCCATGGGTATGAACGCGCATGAACTAGGTTCATTTCGTTAGAAATATCAGTAGTACCAAATTTAGACAGTTGGTTAGTGACACCCACAAACATAACGCTTGCAGCAAAGTGTTCGGTTAGTTTTGTTGCGCCCCACGCCGATGCATAACCACCGTAAGATCCCCCAGTAATACCAACACGTTTAGTGTCTACTAAACCCATATCAACAAGGTGATTTTTAAAATCAACTAAATCGTCAAACTCTTTACCTGCGTAATCGTTTTGGCCTAATTTTGAGTAATCTACCCCTTTTCCTGTAGAGCCACGGTAGTTAGGATAAAACACCGCATAGCCACGTGCTGCACCCATTTGACCTGGTCGCGAGTAGTTAGTTACCCAGCCGTCTTTATCATGGCTTTCAGGGCCACCGTGTACCGACATAATCAGTGGGTAGCGTGTGCCTTTTTCATAATTTAATGGGTAAACAAGCACACCATCAAGCTCAACGCCGTCGCGTGCTTTAAGGGTAATGGTTTCTTGCTTGGCAAAGCGTTTATCATTTAACCAGCTATTTGAATCGGTTAAACGTGTTGCTTTATTGCTGCGCACAATAAACACTTCGTTAGGGTGTTTTGCGGTATTACCACGAAGTGCGAGTGTTTTATCTGAATCTGAAACACTCAATTGTGAGGCAATAAATTCACCTTCTTTGACTAATTTTTTGTATTTATTAGAGCCCGTTTTAATGCTCGCTACAAAACTTTGCGTGCCTACATTGGCAATAAAGTTAAGTGTATTACGCTTATGCGACCATTCAAAATCAACAACGTGCCCCATAAAGTCAGGTAACCATTCAGTGATTTCAGCGGTTTTAGTGTCAGCAATAAATAAGCGGCCTGTTGCAGGGTCGTGCTTATCTTCTGCACCTAAAATAGCAATGTATTTACCATCATGCGACAGTTCTGCATCACCTAGCTTGCCTTCAGTTTTAAACGATAAGGTTACTTTATTGCTAGCAATATCAAACAAATGCCACATAGATTTTGTGTATTTATCATCAATCAATGCGGTAGGTTGAGTTTTAACCAGTAGCTTTTCACCATTAGCAGCCCAGTTAACATCACTCACGTAATTATCAACGTTGAGTGCGGTGGGGGTAAGTGGTTTATCCGCTTTAGCTAAGTCAACAATAAAAAGCTGCTTGTTATTTAAGCCCATTTCATATACTTCAGCTTTAAAGCCAAGTTTTTTAAGTTCTTTTTCTGACTTGTCTGCTGCAGGCATCGCTAAAATAGCCACCTGTTTGTTGTCTGGGCTTAATTTGTAGCTTGAAATTGATGTGTCTTTTAAAGCAAGAACAGGTTGTGCTTGGCCGCCATCAACAGGTATTTGGTAAAGCGAGGTAAATTTATCGTCTTTTAATTTCGCTAAAAAGTAAATTGTTTTACTGTCGTTTGACCATTCTATGCTTTTAATGTTAACCGAGCCGGTAATAAAAGGACGTTCAACGCCTTTATCATCAACAACATAAAGTTCACTGTAATTACTGCCGTTCTCATCAACATATAATGTACGCGGTAACGATCGTGTAAACGCAACGTTGTCGCCATCTGGGCTAACACTGGTTTGGATCACAGATTTAATTTTTGGAATGTCTTCAACAGTGATGGCCGATTGCGCAAATGCAACTGAGCTTGAAAGCCCAATTGCCAGCGCTAAGCTAGTTTTTAGCATTGTTATTTCCTTTGCTTTATAAGATTTACCTCATTATAACAATGTGTAACCAATATACTAAAAAATGCGATTAATCCTCAAAAGAGGACGTTAAGTGAAGTGATTCTTGTGCAATACCGCGCATACATTTATAGACTCTTTTTAGGAGGAAGCGCCACGTTTGCAAAAATAAGTCCTGCCACCAGTGACATAAATATTAAAAACGTTTGCTGCCCAATATGTTCAGCATAAACAAAGTCTTGACCTTCAATGAGTGAGTTTAAACCTATGTACGTTTTGCTCCCCGGTACCAACACAATTAAGCCTTGCATAGCTACAATGGAAGCAGGGGCATTAGCAACTCGATTAAATAAGTTACTAAATACACCGACAGAAAATGCGCCAACAAAGGTACCCAGCGTGTAATCTAAATACATGGCGGAGCCAATACTGGTGCCGTAGGCTATAAATCCTGAAGCAATAGACCAAGCAGCATGTTTAAACTTAGTTCTAAATATCACAATTAAGCTGCTACATAGTAAAAATATAGCTAACCAAGCTGTCCATTTAGGCAGTGGCTCTGGCTGTACAAAATCAGCTTGGCCAAAAATAGCAAAGCCAATAGCAATACCAATAAATGCACCAAAATAAAGTTTAAACAGCAACATAAACGAGTCCATAATGCGTGCTGTGCCAGATACTAAATGCCGCGCTGCGAGTTCAGCTAAACCAAGTGCCAGTGCTAGGCCTGGAATAAACACAATAATGGCCGACAGAACAATTAAACGAATATTAATATGCGCATCTAAATGAACGCTAATGGCACACGCCAGTACCGCTGAAACAATGGCCACTAAGGGTTCTAACATGTGGGCAACGCGCTTGGAACGTGCCGACCACAGCACAAATAAATAAACAACAAAGGTTAATAAACCAGACCACAGCACGTCATTCCAACTGGTGCCCATAAGCATTGCAAATGCGCCGCCAGAGGTAGCAAAGGCAATACCTGTAATCACTCTATTGTAAGGGTTTGGGGCATCAAAAATGATATCAAGTTGCTGATCAACTTCTTGCAACGTTAATTCACCATTAAGCATTTTATTAACGAGATCATCGGTATCTGCAAGTGAGCCTAAGTCATGATCGCCAGGGTCTACGCGGGCAACATGGGTGTATTCATCTTCGTGGCCATCAGTCCAAATAACAAAGGTAACCGATGTTGGCGACATGACAAACGATGATTTAAGACCGAGGTAAGTCGCCACTTCCATTAAATGGGCTTCTAGGCGATATGCCGGTGTACCGTACTTATGAAGCATTTTGCCCAATTTAACGATAAATTTGCGTTTTTCTGTAAACGTTGCGGTTTTCAAATTTGTTTTGAACCAACTATTAAATAACTAAGCTAAAAATATAGGCAATAATGCTAAAATTGCCCAAGTTTATTTGCGGCGATTTTAAACACAAATCGCCGTCTGTCTAGTCATTTCTCACCGTTATTTTTTATTTTTTTCTGCTATCCATTGCGACATGTATTGTGTGCTGCGCATGGTGTGATGTTTTAGCATTTGACCGGTGAAATTTTTCATTCTATGCGCCGATAAATTTTGGCTTACTAATTGAATTTTTTCGATTAAATTGTGGCTCAACTGCGCTTTATCATAAAGTGTATGAAGTAACTCATTACCAGCTTTTTGTGCAGCTATAAACTCAGCCTGATTGGTATAAATTGAGACAGCAGCGTTTGCAAACTCTTCTGCATTTTGAGTGATAGCCCCAGGCCATGGTAAATGGTTATGCATACCTTCGCTACCTATTGGGGTAGTGACGCTTGGGGTTTGCATGATCATGGCCTCTAAAAGTTTGCCTTTTATGCCAGCACCAAAACGAAGCGGGGCTAAACAAATGCGCGCGCTTTGCATTACTTCATAAGCATCATCTGCCCAGCCTTTAATTAAAAAACCGGTTTTAGGGTTATTGAGTGCGGTGGCTTTAGGTGGTGGGTATGAGCCATAAATGTGCAGCTCTGCCTGCGGTAGTTGTTTGCGGATGAGCGGCCAAATTTTTTGTAAATACAGTACTGCATCCCAGTTAGGGGCATGCCTAAAATTACCAATAGTCATAAAGTGTTGGCGCTGATCATACGATTTAGTTTGCTCAGGTAAGTCGCTTAAATCAACCATAAATGGTAAATGATGTAACACACTAGGCTCAACTTTAAACACTTCATTGAGTAGTTCCATCTCATAGCTTGAGATAATTAAGCTTAAGTCACAGCGTAAAATAGCGGCTATTTCACGTTTAGCTATGTCTGATAGTAAATCGCTATGGTTGAATTCACGCTCACCTTTATGGGCTTCATGGCGGGCATTGCGCAGGCATTGTAAATCTTCGGTGTCTAAAATTTTAAGTGCATTTGGGCAATGCTTATCTACGCGCCAGCCAAATTGTTCTTCCATCATAAAACGGTCGAACATAACAATATCTGGGTTGTAGGCTTTAACGTAATCATCAAAACTATCGCAGTTAAGTGCGATGCTTTGACTGGTGATGCCGTAATCGTTCAGATTTACCATGTGCTCTGTAGGTTGTGCAGGCGTAGCAAATTCAACATCCCAGTTTTGCGATTTAAACGCATTAAGTAACGACATCATGTGCGTACCCGCAGCAGACGAATTGGGCTCTGGCCATACATAGCCAATTACCAGCACTTTTTTCATTGGCTAGATCTCTTATTATTAGGGTCTGTTGACCTTTCAAGGTTAAATTTGCAGCATTCTGTTTGGTATTTAGGCAAGGCAGAGCCTATGTGGTGTGGTTGTTCCCCACAAATAGGCGATAACGCAGCATCAATACCAAACAGGCGCTGCCCGAAGGGTTCTGCCTAGGGGCGATTTACTCTTTGTTGCTCGGTTTTTACTTAGCCCACTAGGTTACAAACTTCGCGCCGCGATTAAACCGCCCCTAGTTTGAACAAATTATAATCCGCAAAGGTCAATAGACCCTAGTTTATTTGCGTGCTTTTTCAGCAGTGTAAATACGCTGCGTTTTATTAAGCCAAAGTACATAACGACAACACAGTAACGATAAGTAAATAGTCGCGTAGTTTAACTTATTCGCCTTACTTAAGCATCATTTAGCTGATTTTATCCTTGCTTAACACTTTATGAACAAGGTAAAACGTGTTTATATAGCGGGTAATATTTAACAATAAAAAAGGATGAAAACATGAATGCTTTTAGGCTATTTATTGCCTTGGTAGGCTGCATTGTTTTATTGCCTGCAAGTTATGCAGAGCAAGGATATCAAACCCCTTCACCGGCGCTTGCTGCACTCGTAGATGCTAAGTTAGCACCAACTAGCTCTTTATCGAATGATGGTCAGTGGCTTGCTCTGTTTGAACGCAAGCGTGTTGTGTCGCTTGATGAGCTGGCCAAAGAAGAATTTAAGCTTGCGGGAATTAAGCTTAATCCTGCTAACTTTTCACGCTCACGGGTAAGTGCAAAGTACAGCGCGTTAGAGCTTAAGCATGTTCAAAGTGGAACAGTAATAAACGTTAATAATTTGCCTCAGGGGATTATTCGCTCGCCGCGTTGGTCAGCAAATAGCGAACATTTAGCGTTTATTGTTGAACAACCGGATAACGCACGGCTATGGGTTTATAGCGTTAAAACCAAACAAGCTAAGCAGTTAAGTGAGCTTGCACTTAATTCTGTACTAACTGCTACACCTTATCAGTGGTTACCCGATAGCACGGCGATTGTGGCTAATTTAGCGGTAAACTTAGACAAACCAAGATTAACCAATGATACTCAAAGTACAGTGCCGGTTATTCAACAAAGCACTGGCGAAAAAGCCCCAGCAAGGACTTATCAAAACTTATTGACCAGCCCGTTTGATGAAGCACAATTTAAATTTTATGGTCAAGGTCAATTAGCGTATATCACGCTTGATGGTAAAGCACAGCCGATTGGCCGTGCCGGTTTATTTAAATCGTTTTCAATTTCGCCTGATTCAACCAATATTTTAGTCGCGACCATCGACGAGCCATTTTCGTATCAAGTCCCTTACAGTCGTTTTGCAACTACATGGCAAATATGGGGAATGCGTGGCTATGCATTAGTAGAGCTGGCAAAGCAACCCCTTGCCGACAACATTCCACAAGGCTACGACAGTGTACGCACCGGTCGTCGTGATTTTGAGTGGCGAGCCGATCAAGGTGCTGAAGTCATATGGGCCGAGGCGCAAGATGGCGGTGATATGAAAACTGAGGTTGAATATCATGACTACCTTTACAGTTTACGAGCGCCATTTAAACGCGACCCTAAATTATTTGCCAAAGTAGAGCGTCGTTTTGCTGGCATACAATGGGGTAATGATAATATTGCCATGCTAAGTGATTGGCGTTTTAGTGATCGACAAGTGCGCACTTATGTAATTCAACCACGTAATGCCGATAGTAACCGCGTGTTATTTTCAGAGCGCAGTTATAACGATGCCTATAAAGATCCAGGGAGTGCAATTTACGAGCGTAACGATTTAGGTGTTAGCGTAATAAAAGTTGTTGGCGGACGTTACATCTACTTACGTGGCGATGGCGCGTCTGAGCAAGGAAACATTCCTTTTTTAGATCAGTACGATGTTAAAACGAATAGCACCAAACGTTTATGGCAATCAGCAGCGCCTTATTACGAGCGTGTGCGTGCATTGTTAGATGATGAAGGCACAAAATTCATTACTATTCGTGAGTCTAAAACGCAGCAGCCAAACTTTTTCATTCGCGATTTAGATAAAGGCTCGCTAACACAGCTTACTCAGTTTGAGCACCCTTACCCTGCATTTAAAGGCGTAACCAAAGAGCAGTTACGTTATACCCGCGATGACGGTGTTGAGCTTTCAGGTACGCTTTATTTACCACCAGGATATGACAAAACACAAGGGCCATTACCGGTATTGATGTGGGCATATCCACTTGAATATAAAGATAAAGCAGTTGCATCACAAGTGCGTGAATCTGAATACGAATTTACCTACATAGGTTATTGGGGCCCTATGCCTTACCTTGCGAAAGGGATTGCGGTGTTTGACGATCCTAAAATGCCGATTGTAGGCGTTGATGGCAGTGAGCCAAATGATCACTTTAGAAAACAGCTGGTTTCTAGCGCTAAAGCAGCGGTTGATGTACTGGTTGAAAAGGGCATTGCCGATAAAGATAACATTGCTATTGCAGGGCACTCTTACGGTGCGTTTATGGTGGCTAATTTATTAGCACATAGCGATTTATTTAAGGCAGGTATTGCCCGCAGTGGTGCGTATAACCGCACATTGACGCCGTTTGGTTTTCAGGGTGAAGAACGTGATTTTTGGCAAGCACAAAGTGTGTACGCAAACATGTCGCCGTTTTTCCATGCTGAAAAAATTAACGAACCTATGTTAATGATCCACGGTCAAGAGGACCCTAATTCGGGCACTTTTCCAATGCAAAGTGAGCGTATGTACGCAGCGCTTAAAGGTTTGGGTAAAGAAGCGCGTTTAGTGATGCTTCCTTATGAGGCTCATGGCTACCGTGCCCGTAAAAGCTTATTACATGTACTGTGGGAGCAAGAGCAGTGGCTTGATAAGTATCTGTTTACAGATAAAGAAGCAGATACTGAAACAACTGAAGCGGTTGTAGACGTAAACGCAAATTAATTTGCTTAATGCCGTGAGATTAAGAATATCCTCTCTTAATCTCACGGCACATTGCGCTGAGTTATAGGCTTCGAGTATCGGGCTTAGAACCTCAGGCTAAGCTCGGTGCTCTTAACCCGATCCTCGAAGCCGTTATTTCTACTTTACTGATAGTTGTTTTATCTTTCACCTTTGGCTTTTTTCCTTTACCCTTTCATTCATAATTAACACTAATTTTTAATCTATTGCGAGCTTTAAATGATTGATGTAGCTGCACTTGCGGTATTTATTCCTACCTTCTTTTTTGTATCAATTACACCCGGTATGTGTATGACACTGGCCATGACCTTAGGCATGAGTATTGGCGTGCGACGAACTTTATGGATGATGATAGGTGAACTCCTCGGTGTAGCAACAGTTGCGGTAGCCGCGGTGCTTGGTGTAGCCAGTGTTATGCTTAATTACCCCAGTGCATTTGATATTTTAAAATGGCTAGGTGGCGCTTATTTAATCTACATTGGCATTAATATGTGGCGTGCAAAAGGAAAAATGTCGGTTGATACGCATAACACAACAGCCGTGAGCCGATATTCATTATTTTCACAGGGGTTTGTAACCGCCATTGCCAATCCAAAGGGATGGGCGTTTATGATTTCCTTATTACCTCCTTTTATTAACGTGCAATACAGTGTTGCGCCGCAATTAGCGGTGCTGGTGGCCATTATTTTGCTCTCAGAGTTTATCTGTATGATGATTTACGCAACAGGTGGTAAAAGCCTGCGGTTATTTTTAACCAAAGGCAATAACATCAAGTGGATGAACCGAATTGCGGGGAGTTTAATGGTGCTAGTAGGAGTTTGGTTAGCTTTGGGTTAAAAAAGAGCCCGAGGCTCTTTTTTATTTTGAGCATACAAAACTGCTAACCTTTTAATCTGAGTATGCGTGACTTTACAGCGCTATTCAAAAACGGCGCAGTACGGCTTTTAGTAGATTGCGCAACCTCTTCAGGTTTACCTTGTGCAACTATTACCCCGCCTTCGTCGCCGGCTCCTGGGCCAATATCAATAACCCAATCACTGTTACTGGCTACTTGCATATCGTGCTCAACCATAATGACGGTGTTGCCCGCATCAACTAAGCCATTTAACTGCGCCATTAGCATTGCTACATCTTTAGGGTGCAGGCCAGTGGTTGGCTCATCTAAAATATAAAGCGTATCGCCACGCTGTGTACGCTGTAACTCGGTGGCAAGTTTAATGCGCTGGGCTTCACCGCCCGAAAGCTCAGTAGCAGGTTGGCCTAAACGTAAATAGCCAAGGCCCACTTGTAGCAGCGCATTTAGCGCACGTAAAATGGCGGGTTCATCGGCAAAAAAGGTATGCGCAGACTCAACAGTTAAATTAAGTACATCGGCAATGGTTTTATCTTTATAGGTAATTTCGAGTGTTTTTTGGTTGTAGCGCTTGGCGTTACACACAGGGCAGGGCGAATACACGCTAGGCAAAAATAACAGCTCCACGCTTACAAAGCCTACGCCTTCGCAATTTTCACAGCGACCTTTTTTAACATTAAACGAAAAACGACCGGCATCGTACTTACGCGCTTTTGCCTCTTTGGTATTGGCAAACAGTTTACGTACGTGATCGAATAAGCCCGTGTAAGTTGCAAGGTTTGAACGAGGTGTGCGGCCAATGGCTTTTTGATCAACCGTTACCAGGCGCTTTATGTGTTCACTGCCGTGAGTTATTTGCCCGCCGGTTGTTATATCAATCTCTTGCTCGAGTAGCTCGGCTTCATCGGTAGGTACTTGTGGCTGCGATTTTTGCCCTAGTGCATCGTAAACCAATTCAACAAGTGCTTGGCTTACTAAGCTTGATTTACCTGAGCCTGATACCCCTGTAACACTTGTAATAACCCCAAGCGGAAATTCTACATTAAGTTTTTGTAAGTTATTACGCTCAACATTTTTAAGCGTTAGCCATGCTTTTGCTGGGCGTTGTTTACGTTGTATGTGAGTTTGTTGCGCTTCGATATTTTTAAATAAATACTGGCTCGTGTGTGAGCTGCTAATTTGCTTTAAGCCTTCAACTGGGCCGCTATAAACAATATTACCGCCATGGGAGCCCGCATTTGGCCCTACATCGACCACCCAATCAGCATGGCGAATAACACTTACGTCGTGCTCAACCACAAACACTGAGTTACCAGCGGCTATTAGCTCATCTAATGCCGCTAACAAGGCTTGTGTATCGGCAGGGTGTAAGCCTGCAGAGGGTTCGTCTAGCACATACACTACACCAAATAATTTTGAGCGAATTTGTGTTGCAAGCCTTAAGCGTTGTAATTCACCTGGCGATAACGATGGGGTGGTGCGTTCAAGCGATAAATACCCTAAACCAAGTTTGGTAAGTGCTTCAACGCGTTTAAGAATGTCGCCCGCTATACGCTTTGCAACTATGGCTTTTTCGGGGTTTGCAGCGTTACTTTTAGCGGGATTATTAGCAGCAAACCTTAGCTTATCTGCCAGCTCATTGAGTGTTAGCTGCGAAATTTCGCCTATATCAAGACCAGCTACTTTAACCGATAACGACTCTTTTTTGAGTTTTTTTCCTTCGCACTGCGGGCACTGTGATATTTGCATATACTGCGATACGCGCTTTTTAGTACGTGGGCTTTGAGTGCTCGCAAACGACTGTAAAACAAAACGTTTAGCACTTGTAAATGTACCCATGTAGCTAGGGCTTTCTTCATTTTTAATTGCCGCTTGTGTTTGCTCAAGTGTGTACTCAGGAAACACGGGCACTGTAGGTGTTTCGTCTGTAAATAAAATCCAATCACGGGCTTTTTTAGGCAGGGTATTCCACGGTTTATTAATATCGTAGCCTAAAGAGGTAAGAATACGGCTTAGGTTTTTACCTTGCCAAGCAGGCGGCCATGCTGCAATGGCGCGCTCTTTAATTGATTTAGTGGGATCGGGCACTAGTAGCTCTTCGGTGACGTTAAAAACGCGGCCAATACCATGGCACTCTGGGCAGGCGCCTTGTGGCGTATTGGGCGAAAACGCATCGGCGTAAAGTATGCCTTGCCCTTTGGGGTATTCGCCTGCGCGTGAGTAGTGCATTCGCAGCGCGTTAGATATAGTGGTTACACTACCCACCGATGAACGTACCGAGGGTGCACCACGCTGCTGCTGCAGTGCGACCGCTGGTGGCAGGCCTTCGATCGAATCTACATCAGGCTCGTCTACCTGATCAATTAATCTGCGTGCATAAGGTGAAACCGAGTCAAGATAACGATGTTGCGATTCGGCAAATAATGTTCCAAAGGCGAGCGATGATTTACCCGAGCCCGATATACCGGTAAACACCACAAGTGAATTACGGGGCAGGTTTACATCCACATCTTTTAAGTTATGAACACGTGCGCCTCTTACTTGAATGCTGTGCTCTGGGTTTAATAAAGCCGATTGTATCTTATTAACCTCATGTGACTTTTTAGGTGTGGTTGCCATGTAATGTATACTCCTGTGTAATAATCCTGTGTTTATTAATGTTCTGTAAAGTATTAATAATAATGCAGTCTTACTGAATGAGCGCTTAGCTATATGCTTGTTTTGCGTTTACATAACAGAAAAACTGCAAGTATAAATTCTAACCAAAGGCAACAATATTAAGTGGATGAACCGAATTGCGGGGAGTTTAATGGTGCTAGTAGGAGTTTGGCTTGCAATTAGTTAACTATAAACAAGCCTTAACCTGAATTTAGGTTATTTAAATAGCTGAAAATGATGCGTTAAGTGCTTTAATTGCAGCTTTTGTTTTTGCTGCTAACGTGTCGCGTGCAGGCGTTAGAGCAAATACATCATAATGGGGAAGCTGCCAATCTGAACATATTTCTAAAAGTTCTCCTGTAGCTAAGAAATTGCGTACTTCAGGCTCAGGCAAAATAGCATAGCCTAACTCATCGAGAACAAATTGAATCACAGTTTGCATATTATTAATGGTAATACGCGCTTTTGGTAGCGTTGTACTTACGCCGCGAGTAAGGTGCGTAAGCGCCGGATCAACAGCTATATGCGCAATACGGTTATGCGCTTTTAGGTCATCCAGTGTGATTTTTGGCTGCTGTGCTAGTGCATGATTTTTATGAACACACAGTATTAATGGCCAACTAGCGAGCTGGCGTGCAATTAAGTTTGAGTCTTCGAGAGGGCCAATCGCCAGCACTAAATCTATACCTGTTCTGATCATATCAATGGGCTCGTCAGAAAGCGTTAAGTGCACATCTATATCACTAAATTGGCTAATTAAATGCTTTACAGGCTCACTTAGTAAGCCACCTCCAAAACCAACAGGGGCTGCTAGTTTTAATTGCCCACTCGGGCAATTTTGTAAATGCTGTAATTGTTCTGATGTAGCTGTTGCAACGGCAAGCATTTGTAAACAACTTTGATAATAAAGTTCACCCGCCTCGGTAAGCGTTAATTCTCGAGGGCTGCGATTAAATAAACTCAAACCTACATCTTGCTCTATTTGTTTTATTTGTTGGCTAATTGCAGAGGTTGTCATTAAAAGGTCTGCGGCAGCTCTACTCATACTTCCCGTTTGCACAGTGCGAACAAATATATTCAGGGTTTTAGTTAACTTATCACTCATACCGTTAAGCCTTACTTAAATTAGCTTTAATAAAAATAGCGTTGTGAGAAAGGGAACTTCTCACTATTATCGCAAACGCTAATTATTATCATTTACATGCTAAATGTCACGGAGAAATATCATGAACACGGTAAGTTGTAAGTTAAGGCCGGTAACTGCATTTATTTTAAGTACTTTTGCAATTGCTAACCCTGCTTTTGCTGATGAAAAAAAACAAGATATGGAAGTAATGGTTGTCACTGCTTCTGGTTACGAACAAATGCTCAAAGAGGCACCCGCAAGTATTAGTGTTATTGACAGAGCGCAGCTAGAAAAACGCTTTTATCGTGACTTAACCGACGCAATGGCTGATATTCCGGGTGTAATAGTGACCGGCGGAGGTGACAGAAAAGATATTAGCTTGCGTGGTATGGCAAGCCAATACACGCTCATTCTTATCGATGGACAACGCCAAAGTTCAAGAGAAACACGACCAAATAGTGATGGCCCCGGCGTAGAAGGTGCTTGGACGCCGCCAATTTCAGCAATTGAACGTATTGAAGTAATACGAGGCCCTATGTCGTCGCTGTATGGCTCTGATGCAATTGGTGGTGTGATCAACATTATTACCCGTAAAGCGCCAGAGCAGTGGTATGGAGAACTGCGTTTAGACAGCACCATTCAAGAGCAAAGTCAGTCAGGTGATATAAACCAAGCCAGCTTTTTCACTTCTGGTGGCATTATTCCAGATCTATTGGGCGTGCAATTGTATGGGCAGTTTTCAAAGCGAAATGAAGATGATTTTACTGCAGGATTTCGAGGCAAAGAACAAAGTAATGTAAAAGCTAAGTTCACATTAACACCTAATGATAGTCACGAATTAATGTTTGAACTTGGCTCGGCAAAACAAACATTAGATGAAACCCTCGGCAAAACAGTTGCCGAGCTTGCTCCAGGAGAAAGTTGTGGTCGACGTGGCTGCCCTGAATCAGCAACTACTGAGTATGAGCAACAAACATACTCTATGTCACACAATGGTTTTTATGACTTTGGCTCGTCGCGTAGTTACATTAAATACGATAAGTTTGATAATAACTCACGTGAAATGTTTGTCGAAAATACCGACATTCAAACGACATGGAGTTTACCGCTATATAGCAATCATAACTCTACGTTTGGTGCGACCTATTTAAAAGAGTCATTGGATGATTATACAAGTAATAAAATCAGCGACTTAACCCATGTAGAAAACGAGCAATGGTCTGTTTTTGGTGAAAACGAATGGGCAGCAACGGATGACTTTAAGCTCACCGCAGGCCTACGTTACGATCATGATGGCAACTTTGCAGGTCATTGGAGCCCACGTTTGTATGGTGTTTATAGCGCATCTAAAGCGATCACCATTAAAGGCGGCATATCAACCGGTTTCCGTGCGCCAAATATTCGCCAATCTACCGCCCAATGGGGACAAGTGAGTCGTGGCGGTAATATTTATGGTAACCCTGACTTAAAACCTGAGCAATCAGTTAACTATGAAATGGGTGTTTACTATGATTCTGGACGCGATTTAAGCATATCGACAACCGTTTTTTATAATGAATTTGATGACAAAATAACCCGTATAGCTTGCCCATTAACGCAGTGCACAGATGGCCCAAATCAGTTCGGCTCTATGCCAACTACGTACATTAATGTGGATGAAGCCATAACCCAAGGTATTGAGCTATCAGTAGATTACGATATTTCAACTGAAATTGATTTGAGTGCTAGTTATACCTACACCGATTCAGAGCAAAAAACCGGTCAATATAAAGGGAGCCCACTTAATCAGCTACCAAAACATAGTTTACAAACGTCTTTAAATTGGCGTCCAACAGATAAGTTAGGCGGATGGTTACGTGTGCAATATCGTGGAGAAGAAAGCCAGCCTACCACAGGGCCTTCACAAAGTAGTTTAATTGCTCCTGATTATACCATTGCCAATTTAGGCGCTAATTATCAGCTAAGTGACAGCGTTAAACTTGGTGCTGGAATTTACAACTTGCTTGATAAAGAGATCACAGAGCAAGAGTATGGCTATGTTGAAGATGGCCGTCGCTATTGGGCGTCTTTAGTGTGGCAGTTCTAAACACTTTTTAATAATATAAAGTAAACGAGTACGCTAAACCGTGCTCGTTTTTTGGTTTTATCCAGGGTCTGTTGACCTTTGCGGATTAAAATTTGTTCAAACTAGGGGCGGTTTAATCGCGGCGCTCGGTTTGTAACCTAGTGGGCTAAGTAAAAACCGAGCAAAGCTTCCGCGTCCTGCTCATGCCCCTTACCTACATCCATGTAGGCAACAAAGAGTAAATTGCCCCTAGGCAGAACCCAAAGGGCAGTGCCTGTTTGGCATTGATGCTGCGTTATCACCTATTTATTGGGAATAACCACACCACATAGGCTCTGCCTTACCTAAATACCAAACAGACTGCTGCAAATTTAACCTTGAAAAGTCAACAGACCCTAGGCTCTTGTTCAATAATGTTTAAAAAGCAAAAAAGGCGGTTGGCTTTTTCGCTGTAGTCGCTTATTCTAGCTGAGTAATTTAGTCATTAAATGTAACTTTAAAGTTTACTAATAATTTATAACTTTCTTCAATCCCCAAAGGTATGCCTCGTTTGAACCACATAGCAAAACAAAAAGCCAACCCTGTATTTTTAGTAGGTGTCGTTTGAAAATACCTAAGCGCTTACAGCCATTAGTTGATGATGGTTTTATTGATGAAGTGATCAGCCGGTTAATGAGCGGTAAAGAGGCCGATGTATTTGTGGTGGCCTGTGGCGATGACATTCGCTGCGCTAAAGTATACAAAGAGGCCAGTAAGCGCAGTTTTAAAAAAGCAGCACAGTACCAAGAAGGCCGTAAAGTACGTGGTGGCCGCCAAGCCCGTGCTATGGGTAAACGTTCAAGCTACGGCCGCCAATTAGAAGAAGAAATTTGGCAAAATGCCGAGGTTGACGCGCTGTCACGTTTATCTTCAGCGGGTGTTCGCGTACCGCAAACTTACGGCTGCATTGACGGTGTTTTGTTAATGGAACTTGTAAGTGATGATGAAGGGGATGTTGCACCTCAGCTTGGTGCAGTTGATTTAACCGAACAACAAGCCATTGAGCAACATACATTAATGATGCATTACATCAAATTAATGCTGTGCGCTGGGATTATTCATGGTGATTTATCGGAGTTTAATGTACTTGTTGATAGCAACGGCCCAGTAATTATTGATTTACCCCAAGCAGTTAACGCCTCTGCTAATAATAGCGCCGAGGCGATGTTTGCCCGTGATGTAAATAACATGCGCCGCTATTATGGCCAATTTGCACCTGCGTTATTACACACGCAATACGCCAAAGAAATGTGGGCATTGTTTGCAGATGCTAACTTAACCCCGCACTCACAACTCAGTGGCGAATTTGAAGATGACAGCGAAGCTGCAGATGTAGATTCAGTACTTGACGAAATTCAAGCCGCCTTTGATGAAGAGCAAGAACGTAAAGAACGCATTCGCGACGCTGATGAGCAATAACCATTAATTTACGTGCTGAGTTTTATATAGTTTTAACTATTAGATCAAAACCTAGAAGGTAAGTAAGAGCGAGAACCAGACGCTTATAAAGTTATACTTAGTTCTGGTTTGATGAGTAAGACTCTAATTTTGTCCTATAACATTATTAACTGCCGTTTTAGTGCAAGATAACAAGCTTAAAATTTTAGCTGTTTACAAATGTAATTATTGATGAAATTATCAGGGTATGAATATATGTCGTTTTGGTGTGTTCTAAACCACCAAAATGATGTTCAACAAGCTGTTAAGTGTTTTTTTGAGGTTGCAGAATGGATTTTAATGGTCCTCAAAAAAGATGGTTAAAAGATTTGTGTAAGATTTCAAATCGAGACATTATTCTTTTAGATGAATTTAAAAAAGATAAACTAACTTGGGAAGAGTTTTGGAAAGCTAATTTATTACAAGTAGCAATAAATGATTTACATTGTAACTGTCTTTTCATAGAGTTATCTAACAGGCCTAAGGGAACTACCAAAGACCAAATGGAAAAAATGGCTGTCATTTTAGCGAGAGTGAATCTTATAGAGATGAGCATCAAAAAAGCGTTAGTATATTAATATGTGATTGTTGCGGACAAAAATGGAAAGAGCAAGAGTTTGAAGCTATGCAATATTGGTCATTCCATATGTACCCACAAAACACCTAACAAGGGTTTTCAAGTCGGACAAAAACAGTTGGCTTTGCTCGTATCTCACAAATTTTAGCCAACTATTTTTTGCCGTTTATTTACGGCGTTAGGTAACAAATCAGGTGTATAGACTCATGGATAGAGTAGTAATTTTCGTTTTGTGTTTCTGCCTATTTATAGGTGGTGCAACTCACATATTCGATAATTTATATTATGGATTTTTGCCTTATAAATTTGCTCCTGAATGGGTTAATATTTATTGGACAGCGTTGGCTGTTATAGATATTGTGGCTGTTTACTTGTTAGTTAAATGGCGTAACGCTGGTTTGGTGTTAACACTGGTTATAATGCTTAGCGACGTAGCAATTAATTCTGTTGCTTTTTATTCATTAAACGTTCTTTCGGATAGTTCTGCTTTACAACTTCAAACATTGTTTCTAGGTTTCTGTATTGGTTCTTCTATTTGGTTATGGCAGTCAAAAAGTAAGGCTAACGTGGTAAATGTTACCTAACAAACAATTAAACAAGGACAAAAACAGTTGGTTTTGCTCCTTCGTCGCTTATTTTAACCAACTATTTATTGCCTGTTATTTGGGCGTTAGAGCTAAAAGGAGAAAGCTTTGAATAAATCATACCTATTATTACCACTTACACTTTTTGTGGTTTCTTGTGCTACAACAACTAAAGTTGAGGAACCAAAAATAAATTACCTCGATATATCAGGTAAAAATCAAATTAAATTAGTTGATGAGTATTGGACTGTTGCAAAAAGAATCGAGCCTAGATATCCAATTTCAGCTGCTAAAAATAATATATCTGGTTGCGTTGATCTAATAGTTGGTATTGATCAAAATGGAAAAGCTCAAGAGTATAAGGTTCGTTCATCGTACCCTAAAGGCGTATTCGATAAAAACGCAGTAGCGGCTATGGTTAAATGGAAGTGGCAAGCTACAGAGAAAAATATAGACAATTCGCCTGTTTTAACTTCTATCCGTATGGATTTTTCAACTAGCAGGAATCCTAGTGATCCGGAATATCTACAAAACTGCCCAAAACGGGAAATTTAACTCTTACAAGAGTCTAAGGTTACGACAGTCCGCTCATGGCACTTTGCAGACAATCGATAATGTAAGTCGAAATTAGTGTGTTGATTTAACGCGCTTAATTCGGTTTAATATCAGCTTAACTAATATGCTGAGTAATGCAGGGATGGCTTAGGGCAGCGGATTTCATTAACTTGGGCCTGGTTAGGGCATTAAAATCTTCCCTTTATAAAGTAAAGCCCATTGTATGAATAGTTCCCACGCTGACACCCAAGCTGGTAGTACTTCGGTTAATATGTGCCAAGGATAGCTCATTGAAAAAATTAAGATTTATACTCGTTCTACTTACCGCAGTTTTCCTTATAGGTATGATCATACCAGATGACATTGTTATTCCTGTTGAGGGTGCAACACCCAATGATTGGAACCATAATACTTTTTGGTATGAGCCATGGGGAAGCTCTGTGGTCCATAAAGGGATTGATATATTTGGTAAAAAAGGGACTACCACACTTTCTTCTAGCAAAGGCTTAGTCATTTATACGGGCACAATACGTAAAGGCGGGAATGTAGTGGCAGTATTAGTGCCTAAATGGCGTATTCACTATTACGCGCATATGGACAGTTACTCTGTTACAACGGGTACTGTTGTTAAGGCTGGCTCAGTTATTGGTGTTTTGGGAGATTCAGGTAATGCCCAGGGAAAACAACCGCATATTCATTATTCAATCTTATCAATAATTCCAATTCCTTGGTTAGCTACAACACAGACTCAGGGTTGGAAAAGAATGTTTTTTTTAAATCCTCACGAAATGTTTATATAAGCTGTATTGAAAAAATGTATTTAAGATAAATACCAATAGGAACCTTATTTACAAGTAAGATGCGGTCAAACTATTCATATTAGCGATTAATATCAAGGAGAGTATATGCCTCATTTTATAATGGACTGTTCTGAAAGTGTTTTTGGGTCACATAGCGAGGAATACATTATTGAACAAATTCATTTTGTAGCTCACGCTACAGGTTTATTCGATGAAGGTGATATAAAAGTTAGAGTAAATCCATTTAATACTTTCTCTGTGGGGAATAAGCGTGAAGACTTTATCCATGTGTTTGCCCATATAATGCAAGGAAGAACAGCAGAGCAAAAAGCGAACCTCTCACGAGTAATTGTTAGTAAGCTTGTTACTTTATTTCCTGAAATTCCTAACATTGCAATGAATATTAGTGATTTTGAAAAAGCGACATATTGCAATCGTACGATGCTTTAGCCAGCAATTAAACATAGTTTTGGATGTTTATAAAACGTATGAGTAATTCTCAATTACAAAAAATAATATCTCTTTATACTGCTTTTGTTTTTATACCTACGTTATTGCTTTATTTGATTTATAGTATATTTGGTTGGGTTGTATTTTCAGTTACATTAAATCCTTTATTGGGCTATTTTTTGCTGGGTGGTGCATATGGTTTATGGTCACTACATTCATTAATAAAAACGATGAAAAAATTAACGGTATTAAAGCATCCTATTATTGTGATAGTTGGATTGTTATTAGGTTGTAGTTTTTGTCCTGTCGTTTTAACTACGACTGAATTTAGTACGATGAAACCGCAAGAATTTATTTTTATATATATTATTATTGCACCCTTTATAGCGACCTTTCATTTATTTTATTTATATAAAAAAAAACAGTCGACTAGCGCCTCTTGAGGATACTTTAACGAAACTATTTCTCAGTGGGCTTTATTAAACAAGGAGAACACAGGTATGGAACCAAATTACTCAGAATATTCAATTTCAGAGCTAGAAGAGTCATTACGTGCTATCGATCAAGAAGCGTATCCTGAAAGAACAAATGAACTAAAGAAAGAGTTAAATAATCGCCTTGAAAATCCAATAACGAGTCATGAAGTAGAGGATGGTTTTGAGGCGAATGAACAATTTTATAAATGTCCTCATTGTGAAGAAAAAATTGGATTTTTTTCTAAAGCGCTACAAAGTTGGAGCAAGATAAGAGAGTGCCCACAATGCAAAAAACCATTTGCAGTAACCTTTAATGTAAAAGTGTTTTTCGTTGCGCTTTTACCTATGGTTATTTTTAATTATTTTATGATAAAACCTGTTTTAGGATCACTGGGATTAAGTAAGTCCATTGGTTTGGGGATAGTTTGCGGTGTGTTAATTATTATATCAACCCGCTTGATCAGAGTTCGTGATGAAAATGACACTAAAAAAGAGGTTTAAGATAAATTTTGAAATGTTTTGTCTAGGTTTATACGTTCATAGAAAAGCGTTTTTTGTTGGGAGTATTTTAGTAAGTTCGTTTAGCGCTGCTGTACACCTTAGTAAACTTAACAACTAGTTGTACATTTAACTGAGCTATATTTTTAGGAGTGTCTTTGAAGTACATAACTATATTTTTAGTCCTTTTACTGGTTGGTTGTAATAGTACTGATAAAGCGGCAAATTCAAGTATTGTGTATATCAATGCGCAAACAGATTCACCTGCTAAATGGGTTGTGAAGATTGAACCAAAATATCCTGAAGATGCGGCTAAAAATAGCGTAGAGGGCTACTTAAAATTCAAAGCAATAATTAATGAAGTTGGAGCGTTAGAAAGAGTTGAAGTAATTGAATCTGCCCCAAAAGGTGTATTTGAAAAGGAAGGTTTACGGGCTTTAAAGCTATGGAGATTTAAGCCTGCGTTATTAAGTGGTAGGCTGGTTAAGGTTGAGTACACTAACACTCTTGAGTGGAAGTTATAATGTCTCTAGGTATGAGCATATCATGGAGATCTAAGCAACCTAAACAAAAACGATGTGATAGGTGTGAACTGTATTATTCTGAGTTTTTGGATAAATGTACGCATTGTTCCGATTTAAACGAAGCACAATTACTTATGCTTAAGGCTAAACATCAAGAATCTCTTAAACACAATGCTAAGCTTGGTAAATACTTATTTATAGCTGCTGTAGTAATTGGTGCATTACTTTTTATTAGTTTTTTATGGTAGCGTTGGGTTTTTCCTTAAGTGGAAGAGGGTAAGTTAACAGAGAAAAACCCCCAAATACATTCAGCTTAAAAACTTATATCCATCCGGTAACTCTAAAATTAATCACAATGAACTACCCGCCCACGTAACATTTGTTGTTATTTCATTAAACCTATCACTCCTTCATTAACTAAATGGGTCTGCGCTTCATTGGTATAGGGTTTAAACTTTTTCCAGCGGCCTATGGCTTTGTTGTTAAGCGGTTGGCGCACTTGCATTTTGCTAGCGGTTGATACAGGTGCGGTGTTTAAATGAAAATCAAGGCACTGTGGTTGCCAGTCTAAGTCGCAATAGCTCACTAATTCTTTTATTTTTTGCTCTGGTGCGGCGATGAGTTCTTCGTATTTTACTAGTTTAATATTGCTGTGCAGGGCGCTGAAGTGCTGTATCAGTTTATAAAAGCGGCTGTAAAATTTAGCGGTGTCGAGTAAGTCTAACGAGTAAGCATAATACGGGTTGTTAATAGTAAATAGCTGACGATAGTTACCAATGCAGGTGTCCATGGGGTCGCGAAGTAGGCAAATTATTTTGGCGTTTGGCAGGGCTTTGGTAATTAAATCAATATAAAAAAAGTTAAACGGTAGTTTATCAATAAAGTGTTTATGGCTGCCGGTTACAACGCGCGTTGCTTCAAGGTAAGTACTGCCAAGTTTTGCAAAATCAAGCTGGTAAACTTGGTTTAAGGTGTCTATATCGAGTACTTGAGGCGTGTGCGTTTGGCTAAGTTTTTTTACACTTAGGCCAAAGTCTTGCAGCTCGCCCGCCGATTGTACGTCGCTGTGGCTTGATAAAATGCGTTCAACTAATGTGGTGCCAGAGCGCGGCATGCCTAATACAAAAATTGGCTCACTGCTTTGGTTGCCAGCTGTTTGTTGGTTTTTGTATTTATCACTGAGCTGTTTTATATGTGCAAATAAAGCCTCAGACGCTTGATTATCAAACGCCTTATTAGCGAGTTTTGCTGCTTTACCTTGTTGTAACGCGGCAAAGGCTGCTGAAAACTCTCCTAAGTCTTGATATTCTTTTGCGAGCGCATGACCTATATGCAGTTTAGCGTCAGGATGATTGACCTGTTCAAATACGTTTTTTAATCGCGCTATGTGGTTGTTTTGCTCAGTGACTTTAGTTAAATCAGCTAAAGCAAAATGACTTTGATGATGAAGCGGATTCAGTGCAATGGCATTTTCAAACGCGTGCTGCGCCTTTTCAAACTGGCCTAAAAATTTAGCACATACCCCATAGTTATAATAAAACTGCGGCTGACCAGTATTACTCGCTTCAGCCAAACTTAACGCGCATTTAAAATAGTCAGCAGCATGCTGATGTAAACCCGCTTGGTTGAGTGCGACGCCTAATGTATCGGCATCAAGTGCTTTACTAATATGTTCAAGCTTAACGCTGAGTGCGGTGCTTTTCGCTTTTTGTAAATCGCCAGTAAGGGCGTAACACTTGGCAAGTTGCGCTGTATATTCAATAGACTTAGTAAAGCTTAATGCTTTTTCAATTAGCTTTATTGCTTTATAAATTTGGCCAACCTGTAAATTAACCATGGCGAGTAAAAAGTAGCCATCAGCAAAGTCAGGCTGCTGTGTCACTAGCTCAACCAGTGCTTTATGCGCTTGCTGAATGTTGCCTTGGTTTAAGTTGTTTATAGCGCTTTGGTGTAGTTGCTTTAAGTTTGGCTGCATGAATACTCTTATAAATAATGTACTTACAAATAAAAAGGCTCAAAATTAATTTGAGCCTTTTTATTGTACTTAAACTTATCGTTTAATTATATTTCAAACTTATAGTTAAATTTAATGCCAACAGTAAGCGGGCGATTAATATAGTAACCATAGTTACGTTGTATGTCTGCGCCATTGGCTGTTGTAATATCCGCATCTGAACGACGAACAGAGGTAACCGCATATTTATTAAATAGGTTATCTACATATAAAGTAGTCGACCATGCATCGGCGGTTAATTTAGCTGAAATATTACTTAAGCTATAACCTGGGAGTGCTTCACCATTATCACGTAGGCCTACTTTTGAAATTACATCACTTTGTGCAGTTAAACCGTAGTTAATATCTAAGGTTTTGTCGTTAAACACTTCTGTTTGGTAGTTAATCCCCATAGAGAACTGATGCTCAGGTGAGCCCGGTAAACGGTCGCCATCTTTTGCGCCATCAGTGCCATCGGCATTAAATAAATACGGAGCGTCTGAGGTTAGCTCTGCTTTTGTATAGGCATAAGTTGCATAGGCAGTAAATGAGTCTGATAAGATTGCACGCGTGGCAATCTCAATCCCTTTCGCATTTGCGCTACCAGCATTTGATAAATACGGTAATTGACCTACTGTTGTTGCACCGGCAATTTGTGCGTTATCCCAATCTACATTGAATAGGGCAGCGTTAAAGTGTAGTTGGCTTCTAAACCAGGTACTTTTAAAACCTAGCTCATAGTTGGTGGTTGTATCTGCCTCATACAACATTTCATCAGGTGTACCACAGCCTGTTTGTTGATCCTCAGGTAGAGGTGTTGGGCAAGGCACTAAGCCATTTGAGCCACCAATTCTAAATCCTTCGCTAATAGTTGCATACGCCATTACTGAATCTGTAAATTGGTATTTAGCATTAAATTTGAACAGATTACCGTTGTCACCGGCTTCGTTCTCTTCAAAGTTAACTGAAATTGCATCAGGTGCAGCACCTTCATACAAGGTATTTGCTAATGGGAAGTCAAAAGCCGCTTTTGACTCAACATCGTATTCGTAAAAACGCGCGCCAATGGTAATGTCGAGTTTATCGGTTACCTGGTAACCCACTTCACCAAAAAGTGCAGACTCAGTGACTTTGCTGCCAGTAATTTCTAAATATTCTAAAGAGTCTGGTCTAAGTTGTGCGCCACCAAAATTATCAACCGCGAACTGATCAAACCCTGGTGTGTACTCTCTGCTTGATGCATCGGTGTCAGTTTTGTTGTAAAAACCACCAACAATCCAGCTTAAATCGCTATCGCTTTGTGAGACTAAACGCAGTTCTTGGGTAAACGTGTCTTTTTCGTCAATTTCACGAGTAAAGGCTGAAAACGAAGGAAACTCTTCGTAGCCATAGTCTAAGCGAATTAAAAGATCAGTTTGGTCGCGTTGCCCATCGGCGTCAAAGTGTGAAATACCGGTAGCTGATACTAGCTCAGCAAAACCTAAGTCGGCTTTAAGTTCAAGGCTCAATAATTGGTCTTCTTTTATCCGTGGCTCTTCATAACGGTACGCTGACTCGTATTTGCCAATGCGATCACTTAAGCCATTGTTAGCATTAAGGCTGTTGTGATGAACAATGGAACGACCCTCAGTATCTTGCTTTTGATAGAAGTAGTTTAATGTACCTTCGAATGACTCATTTGCTTTGTAACGCAATGAAATACGGCCAGTTGTGGTTGTTTCACCGTTGGCGTCTTTTACATTTTTAAGATTGCTGTTGACTGCATCAAGGTTTGTCCAATCAGGGTCGGTTATCGACACACCTGGTTCACGAACGGTATAGCCGTAGTCAATAAACCCTGGGTCTTCATAAATATTTAAGCTGGTACGAACAGCAAGTTTGTCTTCAATTAATGGTAAATTGAAGATAAAGCCCGCTTCACCACCGATTGAATCACTTTCTTGAGTTTGAAAAACATCACCAAATACTTCACCTGAGGTGAAATCAAGCTCTGGCTCTTTAAGCATGTAACGAATAGCGCCACCAAGTGTGCCTGCCCCATATAATGTGCCTTGCGGCCCAATAAGCACTTCCACACGCTCTACATCAACTAAACGCATATCAACTGAGACAGGAATTTCATTAATATAAGTGGCAACAGTGCCACCATCTGATGAAGGCCCTGATGAATTAGTATTTAAACCACGGACTATAATAGGTGAACCGGCACGGCCACCTTGATCTGTAATTGTTAAGCCCGGTACCCAACGTGCTACATCGGCCAACTCACTGATGTTTTGATCTTTCATTACATCAGCATCGAGCGCGGTAATGTTAAGAGGCGCAGCTTGAATTGAGCCACTTCGGCGCGTTGCTGTAACCTCAATAACTTCAAGCGATTTGTTCTTTTCAATAACTTGCTCTTGTGCCACTGCATTACTGCTAAATAATACACCGCTCAGTGCGCTTGATACAGCCAAGGTTAACAGGCTTGGTTTAAACATAAAAATTGATCCCAGTTAGATTTAGTACGTTAATAAATGAGCGCTAATAATATCAGGGAGTTTTGTTGATGGAAATAAAAACATGAATTTTAATTCACTTTTTTAGAATAAAAATATAAAAGTGGGTTTGAGTGTTTCACGCTGTATATTAAATAAACAAAGGCATTGCTTTAAAATCAACCAAAATAATAACTGTGCCTAATATAGATAAAAACTGGATAATGAATAGTTTAAAACGTCATTACTTATATTTTTATAAACACTATAAAAATGAATATTCCCCCCCATAACCTTTATAAATACACGTTTAATTATTGATAACACCAACAGCACAATTTAGTTGTGGCTGTGAGTTAGTTATATGAGGATTTATAATGTCAAAGCTGTTTTCACCATTGTCACTTGGTAAGTTAAGCCTAGATAATCGAATTATTATTGCACCCATGTGCCAGTACTCGGCCAACAATGGCGCTGCAAGTGACTGGCATACCATTCATTTAGGGCAATTGAGTTTAAGTGGAGCGGGTTTACTTATTTTAGAAGCGACGGCCGTTAATCCCGAAGGGCGAATTAGTTACGCCGATTTAGGATTATGGGATGATACAACCCAAGCTGCATTAGCAAAAAGTTTAACGGCCGTAAGACAATACAGCCCAATGCCTATTGGTATTCAATTAGCCCATGCAGGTCGTAAAGCGTCAACCGATAAACCATGGGATGGCGGTGGGGCACTTATACCCGATCACCTCAATGGTTGGCAAACGGTTGCGCCATCAGCCATTGCCTATGATGAAAACAGCCCCACTCCCAAAGCGATGAACCAAGATGATATAGATTCGCTCATAAGTGACTTTGTTAATGCGGCAAAGCGCGCTGACGAGTTGGGCCTTGATTTAATTGAAATACATGGCGCGCACGGTTATTTGCTACACCAGTTTTTATCGCCGCTGGCAAACAAACGTGATGATCAATACGGTGGTAGCCTAGAAAATAGAATGCGATTATTACTCGACGTATTTAAAGCTGTAAGAACGGCATTTCCAAGCAATAAAGCGGTGGGTGTACGTATTTCAGCAACCGATTGGGTTGATGATGGTTGGGATTTACCGCAATCAATTGAACTGGCAAAAGCGCTTGACGCGTTAGGGTGTGACTTTATTCATGTAAGCACTGCGGGTTTAAGCCCTGAGCAAAATATACCTGTTGCTAAGAATTTTCAGGTGCCGTTTGCAACCGCCATTAAACAGGTTGTGAATATGCCAGTGATAGCAGTGGGTTTAATTACCGAGGCACAGCAAGCTGAAAGTATTATTAGTGATGAACGTGCTGATGGTGTCGCTTTAGCGCGGGGTATTTTATATAACCCACATTGGCCTTGGCATGCTGCGGCCGAGTTGGGCGCGCAAGTACAAGCACCAAAGCAATATTTGCGCTCAAGCCCACATGGCCAGCCATCCCCTATAAAATAGTGAATGACTTAACTACAAAACCCTAGCAAATAGCGTGGGTTTTGTGTGTCTCGGTAGTTTAATATTTAATTAAATATTAAGCAGGAACTGGCTGCTTTTTACTGTTTGACGTTGAGCTGCCAACCGAGGCAATAATAACTAATAAAATAGCAAGCCACTGCCAAATGCTAAGTAGTTCACCTAAAATAACTAAGCCAGCGAGTGCTGCAATAGCGGGTTCAAGGCTCATCATAATGCTAAACCCTTGCGGCGACATATTCCGCAATGTGATCATTTCTAAAGTGTAAGGTAGGGCACTTGAAAGTACCGCAATGGCAATACCTAACGGAATAATATCCCAAGTAAATGCGGCACTTTGTGATATGCCACCATAAGGTACAAGCACAATAGCTGAAATGGTCATGCCCATCGCTACCGTTGCGCCACCAGAGCTTTGGCTGCCGGTTTTTTTACCAAATAAAATATAACCTGCCCAACACGCACCCGCTGCTAGAGCTAAAATCACGCCAATTGGATCTAAACTTTCTTGGCCTTTCATATCGGGTAACAGTAATAATATTCCGGTAATTGCGCAAGCAACCCAAAATAAATCACGCTTTCGTCTTGATGAAAATAACGCAACGGCAAGTGGCCCGGTAAATTCAAGCGCAACACCAATACCCAGTGGAATACGTTCAATGGCGTAATAAAATAGAATGTTCATGCCGCCTAGGCTCAAACCATAAATTAAGATGGGTAAACGCTGGCTTGCAACCGGAAAGTGTCTCCAAGGTTTAAAAATTAAACAAAGAATAGCGGCAGAAAAACCTAAACGTAAGGCCGTTGTGCCCTCAGGGCCAACAATAGGGAAAAGCTGCTTAGCCAGTGAAGCCCCAGACTGAATAGTGATCATTGCAAGCAATATGCATAAAATAGCCAGTAATAGCTCTTTGGTTGATTTTTGCATGGTCGTCCTTAAATATTGCCATTTAATTGCGGCGCATATTACCTGCTTTTACCTACGCAGGTAAATGTAAATTAACGTTTTACATGGAGTCCCCAGTGATGAGAGACTATCACTGGGCTGAATGAAAAATAAGCGTTACTCTTTTTAAGATTGAGGTGGCGGGTAATGAGGGCTGACTGATTGAGTAAAAATTTATAGCTCAGCTTTACTATCGGCAGGGTATATAACGCCCAATTGTGCGCGGGCGGTATCGAGTACCGTCATCACATCGCGTGAAAGCTGGTGGTTGTTAATATGTGACTCTAATGCATTTTGCTCAATCATCTCAATAAAGTGCGCCACTTCATACTTCATAAAATGCTCATCAAAATCTGCACTTATTGTTTCTTTTTGGCCATTATTAGCGATGAATTCCACTTTTTTAAGTTGCGATACAGCTTCAATACGAATACGGCCTAACTCACCTTGTATTTCGGTTATGTTCTCGCCTTGCGATATTTTTGAATAACTAATTACCGCTTGTTTATCTGCATAATTTAAAAGTACATCGCCGGCACCATCAACACCGGTTTCTAGTAATACGCCACTGGCGTGCACACTGTTTGGTGCGCCCCACAGTGCTATAAGTAAATAAAGTGGGTAAATACCCAAGTCTACTAATGCGCCATTTGCAAATTCAGGCAAAAAGGTATTAGGGCGCTCGCCGTTTTTGAGCTTATCGTAACGTGACGAATATTGGCTAAATTGGCCAATAAATTTACGCGGTGTACCGATTCTTTTTAATGCGTTTTTTAAAACAGCAAAGTTAGGTAAATGCGTTGTCATCATCGCTTCCATGTACAAACGTTGATGTTTTTGAGCAGCCGTTAAAATAGCAGTAAGCTCATGACTATTTGCTGCTGAGGGTTTTTCGCCAAGTACGTGTTTGCCCGCAGCTAAACATTGCACAGCATAGTCTTTATGCAGGCTATTTGGTGCGGCAATATATACTGCCTCTACAAGCTCGTCTTGGCAAACAGCGTCAATGGAGGTAAATATTTTTGCTTGAGAATGAGTGGGGTGATTAGCTAAAAATCGCTCAGCGCTACTTTCTGCCCGAGAACACACACCGTATAAATTAAAATTACTCAGAGTACTTGCCGCATCAAGTAGGGTGTCGCTAATAAAATTGGTACCTACAATCACAAAATTCATGTTTAGCCTTTTTATGTATTTTACACAGTTTTGCAGTTTAACAATATTTTGCTCTAAATGCGCGGGCAGAGCAGTTAAACCAGCGTTTTACACTGGCACTTAATGTGGCTTGTTCTTGATAACCTAACAGCTCGGATATTTGTGAAATAGAAAATTGGTTTTGCATTAAATAGTGTTCACATAATGCGCGGCGAGTGGCATCTTTTAGTTTTACAAAGCTGGTGTTATGTTTTTTAAGTTCACGATGCAAGGTGCGAGGATGCAGATTAAGTGCCGTTGCTATCGTTTGGTTTGAGCATTGAAAAAGGGGCAGCATGGGTCGAATAAGTGCACTTACTTGCGAAGGTAACGACTGAGTATGCGCATTATTAGCGGCTAAAAAGTTTAATGCGGCTTGTACTTTGTGTTGATCAGAAACATTAAGTGGCAATAATAAATCGTTTTTGGCGATTAAAATACCGGCGCTATTTCTGTGTTCAATAACGTTACAGCCAAAGTGTTGATGATAAGCCCGTATATTTGCATCAATCTTTTGCGGTAAAAATACCTTAATGGGTTTACATTGATTTTGGCTCACTTTTTTTAAGGTAGCGAGCGCCAGTGCAATTGTTAATTCAATAACTTGATTTATAACAGGTAAAGGCTTGAGTTTTATTTCGAATGATAAAAATATATTTTGGTCATCTTCAAGTGTATGCGTGGTTAAATTAAGTGCGGGTGTATGTAAGTGCAGGTATTTAATTACCCATGTAAGCGCTTCACCTAAATCAGTTCCACTTTTAGCGGCGATAGCGATATGCCCTAAAATATCAAAACTTTGTTTGCTAGCGAGTTTAAGACCAAAACTTGGGCAGTTTAAGCTATGAGCGCAGTATTCTAAAAGTTCGGCATAATGGCGATAAGTTAAGCTTTGGGTTTCAAGGGAGTTTAACGATACCTCAATGGCGCAATGGCGCATAATGCTTGCTGTATCACCACCTAGTTCGGTAATTAATGTATCAATTCCCTGTAAAGAAGTGGCTTTAATTAGGCTGCTCATAACAATTGCATTAGTGAAGAGGTGTCTAAAAATATCAAGTTTTTAGTAGATAATCCATGCAAAGTAGTTTTTTTAATGGGAGATATTTTATGCATACCACCTCATTTGATTACATTGTGATTGGCGCAGGCAGTGCCGGCTGTGTTGTTGCCTCGCGATTATCTGAAAATAAAAATGTGAGTGTGTGTTTAATTGAAGCCGGCGGCCGTGACCAAAGTGCTCTGGTGCAAATGCCTGCGGGAGTTGCAGCTAGTGTGCCTTATGGCATTAATAGCTGGCATTACAATACGGTGCCACAAAAAGAGCTTAATAACCGCTGTGGATTTATGCCCAGAGGTAAAGTGCTTGGTGGTTCAAGTTCAATCAATGCCATGGTGTACATTAGGGGGAATAAAAAAGACTACGACAACTGGGCCGCTATGGGAAATACCGGCTGGGATTATACCAGTTTGCTGCCTTATTTTATCAAAGCTGAAAACAACAAAACCTTTACCAACAGCCCATATCATGGTGTAAATGGCCCCTTACATGTGCAAGAGCTAAGTTTACCAAGCCCAGTTAATCAGCTGTTTTTAAAAGCATGCCAAGAGCAAGGCGTGGCCCTTAATGACGATATTAATGCGCAGCAACAGCTAGGTGCGCGGTTATCGCAGGTCACTCAACATAAAGGGGAGCGTTGCAGTGCGGCAAAAGCGTACTTAACACCTAATTTAGCTCGTAAAAACTTAACCGTGCTCACTGATGCGCAGGTAAATAAAATTAATTTTTGCGGGAAATCTGCAACTGGTGTAACAGTTGCAGTTAATAATAAAAGCTATGTGCTAAATGCCCATAAAGAAGTTATTTTAAGTGCCGGTGCGATTAACTCCCCCCAACTTTTAATGTTATCGGGAGTGGGGTCTGCAGATCATTTAAAGCAGCATAACATTGAGCTTGTAACCCCATTAGAAGGTGTAGGCAGTAATTTGCACGATCACTTAACCGTTGTGCCATTATACAAAGCAAAATATTCGCAAGGCACATTTGGAATAAGTGCCAGCGGTGCGTTTAATATTGCAAAAGGATGCGTTGATTGGTTTGCCAAACGTGAAGGAAAGCTAACCAGTAACTTTGCCGAATCACATGCGTTTATAAACTTATTTACAGATTCTATTGTGCCCGATGTGCAACTTGAATTTGTTATTGGGTTGGTGGACGATCACAGCCGTAAACTGCATTATGGCCATGGATACAGTATTCATAGCAGCATAATGCACCCTAAAAGCCGCGGCACTATTCGTTTAGCGGATGCCAACCCTTTAAGTGCGCCACTCATTGATCCTAATTATTTAAGCCACCCCGATGATTTACAGGTTATGCTACTTGGGCTTAAAAAAACATTGAGCATAATGCAAAGCAAAGCGTTTGATACTATTCGTGCAGATATGGTGTATCCGCTTGATATTAATGATGATGCGCAGCTTATTGAGTTTATTAGGCAAACAGCCGATACAGAATATCACCCCGTAGGAACCTGCAAAATGGGCCAAGACGATATGGCTGTGGTTGATAGCGAATTACGTGTTCACGGTGTGCAAAATTTACGGGTGGTAGACGCCTCTATTATGCCCAGTATTATTACCGGAAATACCAATGCTGGGGTAATAGCAATTGCAGAAAAAGCAGCTGACTTAATAAAGCAAGCTGCACTTTGTGACTAACTTGACTTATAAAACGCTGTTAACCATTGCTGCCAGTCTTGCTCTAGTTTGAGCATTTGCTGGTGCTTTTTAGCGGAAAAATGTTTGTTTTTATCTTCATCCGCTAAAAACGGCCCCACACGACAAAGCGGGCAATAATTATCAGTTAGATAGTTAGGAGTTGCTAACATACCACTTAATTCGGGTGGTGTATTTTCACTAAATACATAAGTAATACCGCTGGTGTCTTTGACGTGTTTGTCACGGTCGACATTGCGAATTTTATAGCCATCAAAGCGACTGATATCGAATGGCATTTGTCCTCGGTATGCCGCTTTTAAATGGGTATTTAAACTCCCCTCAATATTCCACTCACGATACGGTTTAACATCTTTTGAGGTTATATAGCATAACCCAGGGCCTTGTGGGTTCAAGGCAAACTGATGAGCATATTTTATAAACTGATGCAGTAACGCACGGTTAAGCACGTTCATGCTGTTATTACGTGTATTTTTCTCAAATGCGTCGCGACCAATAAACGCAGGAATAAGTGGAAATTGAAAAATCACCACATCAAAGCTGTTTAGGTGCTCGGCTAGTTGTTGCCAACATTGTGTGTTGGTGACATCAAATTCATTAAGCACATCAATTTTATGTGCTTTAAGTGAGGCAAGCGCGTTATCGGGGTATTTTTCTGTAAGAGTTGCAGCTGCATCATAGGTTGAGGCAACTAACTTTTGCGGTTTAATGTGGTTGTAAAGCGCGTTTGAAAACGATAAGTCGCCATCACCTACCGTGAGTATGTTCCAATTTGGGTTTAAATACATATTAAATTATATGTTTTTATTAGTAACAGGCGATGTGCCAGGATGCGGTGTATTAATCAGCTGTTGATGCAACCTATACATAGCTAAACGCGTTTTTAACCCTTCAATGGCAACTTGTTTAAGAATTAAGTTAAAGGTAATCAAAATAGCAAACACAATATGAATAGGGCCATGAGTAAAACCGGCTTGAGGGTCGTAAATGGCTAAGCCAAATAAAACAAACAACACCACCATAAATATTTCAATGAGCTGATTTGAATAAAAAGAAAGACGCCCCTCACTTTTATGATCTTTTTTTATGCTAATAGCGCAAAAAAACGGGATAACTTTAATTTTAAAAGCCGCGTTTTTTTCTACAAAATTCTCACCAAGGTCAGTAAGCTGTTGGCGTAATTGGTCTATCATGGTGTGTCCTCTCAATACAGTGCGCGGATGTTACCCTATTACAGACCAATGGTTAAGCCATGGCGTGTTATTTAGGGTAAATACTCATACCAATAATTAAGATATGACACACAAATACCACTGATGTGAGCACAAAACGCATTTTTTGATAATCTTTATGATAACCCTGCCACTGTATTGTGGCCTTTTCAAAAATCAGTACTAACCAAAAACTCGCGCCTAACCAAGCAAGCATCCACTCAATCGGTAAGAATGATAAAAACGGAATAGGAATAACCGGTAGTACAGCTTTAATCGCATCAGCAAAGCTCTGCTGGCCTGCATGCCATAAGTTACCCGCCATAAACGCTAAAATAGCAATGCTGTAAAAACTAAAAAACTCTAAATTTACACTGTTACTGCCAACCATGAGTGGCCAGCCCACACAGCCTAAAAATGGCAATAAGCCCAAATAGCCAAGTTGAATGTGATTGACGAATTTTTCCATAAATGAAATGCCTTTGAAGGTTGTGTAATGTAAACCACGTTATTGTAGCAAGGATGTGCAGTGTAATCTTATTAAAATCTATATAACGCAACTGACTATGAGTGGTAGTTGAGTTGTAACTGCTTTAACACTTAAAAGTAAGCAGTAGATCACTCCTTGGGTTTGCAATCTTAAAAATCGATTGTTTTAATCTAAACAATCAATTTTATTTAATTTCTCAATGGCCTTATTGTATTAATCAAGCCAACGCACAAGGCGTTAACTTTTTAAATACACTAAACATAAATGAGGAATACTATGAGCACTTCATTGATTAACACAAAATTACAACCTTTCAATGCAACAGCTTACCACAATGGTGACTTTGTAGAACTCACTGAAAAAGACGTATTAGGTAAGTGGTCTATCTTTTTCTTTTACCCAGCTGACTTTACGTTTGTATGCCCTACAGAGCTAGGTGACCTTGCAGATCATTACGCACAGTTACAAGAAATGGGCGTTGAAGTTTATTCAGTATCAACAGATACACACTTTACGCACAAAGCATGGCATGACACGTCAGACACCATCGGTAAAATTACTTACCCAATGATTGGTGACCCAACAGGGCGCATTACACGTAACTTTGGTGTCATGATTGAAGATGATGGTTTAGCACTTCGCGGTACATTTGTAATGAACCCTGAAGGCGAAATTAAAGTTGTTGAAACACATGACTTAGGCATTGGTCGTAGTGCTAAAGAACTTGTTCGTAAAGTGCAAGCAGCCCAATACATTGCAACACACGATGGCGAAGTTTGTCCTGCATCTTGGCAGCCAGGTGAAGACACACTAGCACCTTCACTAGACCTAGTTGGTAAGATTTAAACCTTACCACTAACTAAAAATTTAGAGTAGAACATGACTCTAATACCAGTGAGCCTGTATAGGTTCACTGGGCACTCTCCCACGCCATCACACGTTTCTAAAATTTCGCACATGCACTGATGGCATGGGAACCTTGCTGTTTTAATTTTCCTTAAGGGGCTAAGCCATGTTAGACAACAACATAAAGAACCAACTAAAAAGCCATTTTGAATCGCTGACTCAGCCTGTTGAGCTGCTTATCGCCTTGGACGACAGCAAAAAATCAACAGAAGTAGAAAGTCTAGCAAACGATTTAGCGTCACTAAGCGATAAGTTTAGTGTAATAAATAATCCCGATACTAGCGCCCGCAGGCCTTCTATGGTGGTGCATTCACCAGAAAAAAACACCCATATTACCTTTGCAGGTGTACCTATGGGACACGAATTTACTAGTTTAGTGTTAGCGCTATTAAATACGGGTGGTCACCCTAGTAAAGCAAGTAAAGATGACATTGAACAAATACAAACACTTGAACAAACACTTAATTTTGAAGTGTATATTAGCTTGAGTTGCCAAACCTGCCCGCAAGTTGTGCAGGCACTTAATACTATGGCAGCAACAAATAGTAATATTAAAGCCACCATGATTGATGGGGCATTATTTCAAGATGAAGTTGAGCAAAGAAACATACTGGCTGTACCCGCTGTTTATTTAAATGGTGAACCTTTTAGCCAAGGGGCCATGAGCCTCACTGATATTTTAAATAAAGTGGATAGCAAAGGTGCACAGCGCCAAGCAGCATCACTCAATGAAAAGTCGGTGTTTGATGTACTTGTCGTCGGTGGTGGGCCAGCTGGTGCTTCGGCAGCTATTTATTCAGCACGTAAAGGGCTCAATACTGGGGTTGTAGCAGAGCGATTTGGCGGTCAAGTTGCTGATACATTAGCGATTGAAAATTTTATTTCAATTAAAGCAACGCAAGGGCCAAAAATGGTGGCTCAGTTGGAAGAACACGTTAAAGAATACGATGTTGATGTTATGCACAACCAACGCGCGGCAAACCTGCAAAAAGGCAGTAATGGGTATGATATTACTTTAGAAAATGGCGCTGTATTAAAAGCAAAATCACTCGTACTAGCAACCGGTGCACGCTGGCGCGAAATGAATGTACCCGGTGAGCAACAGTATAAAGGCCATGGCGTTGCATACTGCCCGCACTGTGATGGGCCTCTATTTAAAGGTAAACCGGTTGCGGTTATTGGTGGTGGTAATTCAGGTATTGAGGCGGCAATTGATTTAGCCAATATAGTTGAACACGTTACTGTGCTTGAATTTGCTGATACGTTACGCGCCGATGAGGTACTTATTCGTAAAGCTAATAGCTTAAAAAACATCACTATTATTAAAAACGCCCAAACCACGGAAGTACTTGGTGATGGCAAAAAAGTAACGGGGTTAAGTTATACCGACCGCCTTAGCGGCGAGAGTAAACAGTTGAACTTATCCGGTATATTTGTACAAATTGGTTTAATACCTAATACCGAATGGTTGAAAGACAGCGACCTTGAACTGAGCCAATTTGGTGAAATACTCATTGATGCCAAAGGCGCAACATCGTTACAAGGCGTTTATGCTGCAGGTGATGCAACCACTACGCCATTTAAGCAAATTATTATTGCGATGGGGGCGGGCGCAACAGCAAGCCTAGGTGCGTTTGACTATTTAATTCGTCAAACGCCCGATGCAGAGCAAAGCGCTGCTTAATAGTGTTTTAGCTTAAAGTCTCTTGATATAACAGCTCTCACCCATAGCTGTTTGTTCACCCAAGCCGCCCTCTCCAAAGGCGGCTTTTTTGAGCGCTATTTAAGTCGGGTAATACCCACTAAAATACAGACTGCGCCACCAATAAAGCC
The DNA here is from genome assembly GCF_018732205.1 of Pseudoalteromonas sp. SiA1. Lineage (NCBI taxonomy): Bacteria > Pseudomonadati > Pseudomonadota > Gammaproteobacteria > Alteromonadales > Pseudoalteromonadaceae > Pseudoalteromonas > Pseudoalteromonas sp. SiA1. Next base: position 629,572 of record NZ_CP076085.1, read on the forward strand.
AAGCCAGGCTTCCATAGGTGTTTCGCCGTTTAATGCGCGGGTAACCTGAGAGGCTGCTGAGTCATAAACGTCATAGCCCCATATTGCCAGTGCGATACCAATAACAATAAGTACAATACCAATAATTTTATTTGTCATAATGATCCTTTGTTTTCTAGTGCAAGTTAATCTGAGCGACACTCGTTATTATAATGTGGCTACGCTCAGCCTTTTTAATGTATTTGTAATTGCTTCTTCTATTGCTGGAAGCTTAAATGGTTTGGCTATAAACATATCCATGCCCGCTTGTTTACAGCTTAGTTTATCTTGGGAAGAAGCATTAGCCGTCAGAGCGACGATATATGTGCTTTTGGGGCTACAAATGTTATTAGATCTTAATTGTTTGGTAGCCTCAAAACCATCAAGTATTGGCATAATACAATCCATAAAAATAAGATCGTAATGCTTTTGTTTGCACTTTAAAATTGCGTCTTGGCCGTCTATGGCAAAGTCTGATTTTATATTAAACTTATCCAGCGCAGCTTCTAATACAAGGCGGTTTATTTCGTTATCATCAACCACCAGTACTGATAATTTGGCACCATGATTATTAATCAATTTAAGACTCGGTGTCTGTATTTGTTGTTTGCCAAGTTCAATCGGGATAGTTAAGGTAAAACACGTACCCACATTAACCTCACTCGTTACTTCAATTTTGCCATTCATAAAACCAACGAGTTCTTTAACAATTGCTAAACCTAATCCGGTGCCGCCTTTATTGTTGTTAGCATCAACCTCTTGGGTAAAAGGCTTAAATAATGAGTTTAAATACGCTTTACTCATGCCGCGACCCGTGTCGGTTATTTTAATGGTAAGTAAAGGGTGTTTTGTGTCTAATGCTAATTGCGAATAGAGAGAAACAGATCCATGCTCTGTAAATTTTAACGCGTTACTTAGTAAATTAGAGACAATTTGGCTTAATCGAGAGGTGTCGCAGTATACCCAAACATCATTAGGAATGAGATTAGTGGCTAGCAGTTCAATGTTTTTATTACTAAACAATACCGAATATAAAGAAACCAAATCGGTAAATACCGTTTTAAGTAGAGAGTGGTGAGGCTCCAGTTTTAACTCACCATGATTTATTTTTGAAAAATCGAGTACTTCATTAATAATACTTAATAAAATGTCAGCACTTCGAAGGGCGACTTTAATTTTTTCTGCCCGCTTGTCATAATCGTGTTCATCAATGAGAGTCGCTAACATTCCCGTAATACCATTAAGCGGGGTTCTAAGCTCATGACTAATTTTGGCAAACAGCATACTACGGTCTTGGAGGAGTTGTTCTGCAAGTGCTTTTTTTTGTTTTAACTCTTCGCGTAACTTAACGGCTTCAGTTATATCTTGAAAAGTACCAAATAATCGCACACATTTGCCGTTGTTAAACTCGGCCTCTCCAAAAGTCGACACCCAAATATTTTGCTGCTTTGCGGTAACTATTTCCAGCTCTAAATGCCATTTTTCACCCTTAGATACCGCATTTTCTACCGCTTTATTAATGCTATCTCGACTTTTACCCGCTTTATAAAATTCAATGGCTGTTTCCATGTTTGGAGTATAGCCTTCTTCGGCTTGATGAATACGTCGAGTTTGCTGGCTCCAAAAAATGCTATTGTCTATTAGGTCGACTTCCCATGTGCCTATATTTGCAACGCTTTCAAGTTTCAATAAGGTGTCACTATTTTTAGTGAGATTAACTTTATCCTGATTGCGCGCAAATTCTGAGCCCAACCACTGAGCCAATAATTCAATATAATCATAAGCTTCATCGCTAAAAGGGGCGCATTCTTGAGCTGATGAAAAGTTAACAGTTCCAAATACGTCTGTACCTATTCGTATAGGCGCTCCAATATACGCCTCCAATTGGAAATTAATATAGCAAGGATGATTTGCAATACTACTTTGCGACGCATTATGAAATGCCAGTGCAGAGTTGGCCAACAAAGTATGTGTACAATAGGTGCCGTTTAACTCAAACTCAGTACCAATAGCAAGAGAATTGTCAGGGGTAATAGCATGTAAAACAGTGTAAGAATTATTTTTTACGCGGCTGATAATAGCCAAATCGAGCTGAAAAACATCGAGCCCAAAAGCAAGTAAGTCTGCAATTTTTTGATCAAAGCTAAGCTGTTGATCAGAGACTATATTATGAAAGCATCGAAGAAAATTCACAAAAAACCTTAATTTATTTAGTACGTACACAAAAACACAAGCAAGCACTATGCCTAAACATAATCTATTTTTTGACAATAAGCCATTAACACATAATTCCTTACTACATTAACTCGCGGGTTTAAAAATTAATAGCTTGAATTAGATGTAAATTCAGGGTTATATCACTATGTAGTTCTTCTTAGTCCACGCTGTTTATTAATAACCCTTCTTGTATTACCTGTGTATGCTCAAGCACGTTGAGTAACGTTCACCATAAACATATTTTATAATTTCAATAGCTTTGGGTGTATGAGTAAATGCAATTTCGACTTCGAGCAATCTGTTTGGAATGGTTTTATCGCTCATAACCATTGCTACCAAATCTAGGTTTATCCAAGTAACTTTTAGCTTCACTTATGCCCATTTGATAGCCTGAATTGAGTATAGCTCGATTTTTAGTGGTGCGGCCGACTTTAAACCCTGTTGGTGGTGCAATAATATTTATTTTGCAATCTGACGGAGCATTGTGCAAAAAATCAATACTGTCATTATAATTTTTAGAACGTTGTATGGCGGCCTCTGCAAGCGCAGGGCTCTGTTTATAGAGTTGTTTAGTTAACCACGGTACTTTGTTGTCTTTTTTACGATAGCCTAAAGGTTGGGAGAGGATAACTGTTATTTCTGATGCACCCATTTCATAGGCTTTTTTTACCGGAATAGAATCGGCAACGCCACCATCGGTCATTGCGATCCCGTTTATTGTTGGGTAATCCCGATAAGCGATTGGGATGGCGCAAGAGGCTTTTAATTGCTCAACCATTTCATTGCCCGTTGCTTGCAAATAGTGAGCTTTACCTGAATCTATTGCTGTTGCAACAATATAAAAATCGTAAAGAGATTGCGAGAATTCGTCGGTATTCAAGGGGATTTCACGAACTGTTTCTTGCCACAGCCAATCTAAATCAAATAGATGGCCGCCTTTGATAAAACGTGCGAGATTAATAAATTCTGGCCTGCAGGAGTAATCGGTGATCACTTTGTAGTTGCGTGTTGGCTGCTTACATAAATAGGCTGCCACATTTGTAGCACCAGCTGATACTCCAAAATACCGATTAAAGGGTTGATATCCTTGCTCTAAAAACTCATCAAGCACACCTGCAGCAAAAATACCGCGCATTGCACCACCTTCAACGACTAACGTATGATTATTGTTCGTCATGCTCATTTCCATCCTTTGATAATACCTCATGCTAACAAGTGATTTGCGTATGTGCGAGTAACTTTTTATTGCGGCTCGCTACTTTTAAATTGCTTTCTGTAAGCGGAAGGTGAAATAGAGAAAGCGGCTAAAAACTGTTGTCGAAAGCTAACACTCGATGAAAACCCAGATTGATTAGCAATTCTATCTATATTGTGGTTACTTGTTTCTAATAGCTGCTGCGCGATGGTTAGACGTTGACTCAGCAGCCATTGTGTAAATGTAGTGCCCATTGCTTTTTTAAAAAGTCGAGAAAAATTACGGCGACTCATACTTGCTTTACTGGCGAGTTCATCGATTGTTAAAGGTTTAGTTAAATTTTTTAGTGCCCAAGTGATAGCCGGCTCTAAACGGTTACTATCGATGTGTCGAGGAATGGGTTTTTCTATGTACTGTACTTGTCCTCCACTGCGGTGAGGCGCCACAACCATGCGTCTGGCCACGCTGTTGGCAATATCTGCGCCGTGATCACGACGTAATAAATGTAGGCAACAATCAATTGCGGCAGCGGCGCCTGCTGAGGTAAAAACATTTCCTTCGTCAATGTACAGTACATCGTTATCAAAGTTTACTTTTGGGTATTTTTGTGCGAAGTCGTTAGCCCATACCCAGTGTGTTGATGCTGTTTTGCCATCCAATATACCTGCTTCAGCAAGCACAAAAGCGCCTAAACATAAACCTACCATTCTTGCTCCACGAGCATGTGCACGGCGAAGTGCATTAAGTAAAGCTGTTGAGGCGGGTATATCAGGATCGCACCACGCGGGTACTATGACAGTATCAGCAGTTTCAAGTATTGACAGGTCTTGTTTTATTTCTATGGGAAAGCCAGAAAGTGTTGGCACCAGACCTACCGTTTCTGTACATACTGTGACTTTATATGGACGAGCGCCCACGCGGTCTAAGTCTTCACCAAAAATACTACACGGAATAGATAGGTGAAACAAACTGATATTGTTATAAGCAACAATCGCAACGGTATGTTCACAGAGTAATGTCATTTTGGCCTAATATCATCGACTACCGTCCTTTAGGACACTATTTGCAACCGACTATAAAGTATAAGCTGTCACGGTGCAAACGCAGCAACACGGCTGTCACAGCCGTGATAGCTTATAAACTTAAATTTAACTCGGTATTAAAGGATAAATTATGACGACGACACTTCGTGAACTTAATGGGCTTGACTCCACACCCGCTTCACTTACAGACGCCACACTTATATTTGTTGATTATCAAAATACTTATACACAAGGTGTTATGGAGTTAGAAGGGTGGCAAGATGCTCTTAATAATGCGGCAATTTTACTGGCTGATGCACGTGCTGCTGGTTCTAAAATTATTCATATTATGCATGATGGTGGTGAAGGCTCGCCTTACGATATTAATGCCGAAATAGGCCAAATACACTCAAGTGTCGCGCCAATTGCGGATGAAAAAGTTATCGTTAAAACAGCTCCCGATAGTTTTGTAGGAACAGACTTAGGCGAACAAGTAGATGTAATTGGTAATAATAAATTGATCATTGTTGGGTTTATGACCCACATGTGTGTGACATTTACAGCGCAAGGTGCATTTTTAAGAGGTAACCACGCAACGGTAGTCGCTGACGCGTGCGCTACAAGACCATTACAAACTTCAGTAAGTGATGTGTTGGCATATGATCTACATAAAAGTGCCTTAGCAACCATTAATGACTTATATGGCGTGGTTATCCCAAGTGCTGATGACTTAAGCTAAGAAAGTGTTTTTAATTTATAAATTTAAATGGGCAATTTATTGTTCATTTAAATAGCACAAAGTGGTTATTAATATAATGATATGACTTTCATTGTGAAAAGAGTAATTTATGATTGTTTATTATTCAAAAATACATATTTGATTTCTGCCAGCTTTCTTTGCTTTATATAAAGCAATGTCAGCGCTTTTTATTAGGGTTTCTGTGTGTGTATCTGCATTTGGATAACTACAAAAGCAACCAAAGCTAAGTGTTATGTAAGGGGCAATAGGAGAGAACTCATGCGTAATATTCAGTGCTTTTATTTTTTGCTCAATTAACAAAGCAAATTTATGGCATTGCTCTATATTCGTAGCAGGTAAAATGATTGCGAATTCTTCACCGCCATAGCGAGCTGCTATGTCACCCTCACGTTTACATAAACTTTTTAATGCACGAGCAACGTGTTTTAACGTTTCATCGCCTTTGTGGTGGCCATAATTGTCGTTATAGCGCTTAAAAAAGTCGATATCACACATAATTAAACTAATTGGTTGGTGTTGTCTTGCAGAGCGTTTAATTTCGCTCTTTAGGGAAGTATCAAAAAATCGGCGGTTGGCAATATCAGTAAGTGCATCGGTGTTTGCTAACTTATTTAATTTTGTATTAGCGTTAATTAATTGTTTTTGGGCTAACTGCAGCTTTTTTTTATAGTTTATGTTTTTGAGTGCGTTATTAATAATTTCGCCTACGAGCTTGATTCTTATTAAATCTATTTTGCTCCATTGGCGTTTTGTATTAACACAGTCACAGCCAATAAAACCAACAAGCTCCTTGTCAAAGCGCAGGCCAACACATAAAACAGACTGAATACTCTGCGCTTCAAACTCTGCTTTTTCTGAATTCGCTTCTGGCGGTAACTGAGCAACATCATTAACTTTAAATAGGTGTGTTAAGTTCATTACATCAAAAAAGTAGGGTAGCTCGGCTTTAGGGACGTTTTGCAACCTGTCTTTGTAGGCAGTTATGCCGGTGTTCACCCATTCATGCGTATTGGTTAAAGTTTCACTATCGGTATTAAATTCAAATAAGTAGCTTCTATCTGCTTTACAAACGGTGCCTATGGCTTTGAGTGCAAAGTTAATTTGTTGATCAATATTGTCATTTTGAATATCAATTAGTTTGGTGGATATTTTTGAAATAATATGGTCAAAATTATATTGCTCTGCATGACTATGGTCTTGCTCTAAAGTGATCATAGAAACAGAGTCATCAATGATTGAGTAGTTCACATTTAAAAGCTGAGGCGTGAATTCACACTCTAATAAAACAGCTGTTAGAGTAGATGTGAATAATTGCTCAACGGTAACAACCGTATCATCATTAAAGTCGCGAAGCGTAATATTGTTAAAAACATCGCTGCTAAGCGCGTCGTCACTATTTATGTTAAGTAACGTTTTGGCATGTTGGTTTAAGATGTAATTATGTGTTTTATTGTCATAAACAATCACCGCTAAATTAATTAGATTAAAAACCTGCCAAATTGTATTGTTTGAGTCATGGCTCACGGGTTTCTCCGCATTAAAATATGATAACTGACCATATTTATGAATTAATTATTATTTTTGTATCTGCTTAGTTATTTTTAGTACAGTTTTTTGTGTTTTACTAAGTTTTTAGTGCGTTTATTTGGCCTACGTATTACAATTGTGACTGTATATCATTACGTATTTCCCAATTTGCTTTATTTCATAAGCTTACTTTATTTTTAGTGAAGGTCTATTATATTTCATGACAGAAATAACCACACATCACGCTTCTCGTCGCCGTTTGTTAATTGCACTTGCAATTACCTGCTCATTTATGGTGATTCAATTAGTGGGTGCGTATTACGCAAACTCACTTGCAGTACTTGCTGATGCAGGGCATTTGTTTGTTCATAATAGCTCTTTGTTCATTGCTCTCATTGCGTCTAGCTTTGCTATTCATTTAGCTAAAACCTATAACGATGGCCATCAAAAAGCAGAGCTAATAGGGGGGTTGATCAACGGCGTTTTATACCTAGCCATTAGTTCACTTATCTTATATGAGGGCACTGAGCGCTTTATGCATCATAAAGGGGGACATGAGCTGGTTATTAATAGTTACTTGATGTCGGTAATTGCTGCTATTGGTTTTTTATTTCATGGCGCAGCGGCATGGGTGCTTTATAAAGGCCGTAAGGCGAGCATTAATGTGTATGCCGTGTTTTTACACTCGTTTTTTGATTTAATATCAACGGTTTCTACTTTTGCTGCTGGTGTACTTATATACATAACAGGCTGGAATGTAATTGATATTTTATCGAGCATGTTAATTGCGTCTTTTGTCTTATTTACCGGTATTAAGGTCATTATTAGCTGTCTCAAGGGGTTGCGTTCAAATAAAGCTAAGTTACCTAAAGTGGCCGATATTGAAACAGAAATAACCACCATGGAACATGTTGCAAATGTGCACAATGTCACTGTTGTTCGTAAAAACAAAAAGGTTATTGTTGGTGCTCATGTTGTGCTAAAACAACACTGTACTATAGAAAAACATGATGAAGAGTGCCGCTTAAAGGTAATTAAACTGCTTGCAGATAAATTTAATGTGCGCAACAGCGTATTACAAATAGAAAGCTACGAATGCAAGCACATACACTAATGCGTTAAACCTAAAAGCGACTTAACTAAGTCGCTTTTAGTTTCGTATCAAATCAATAATTTTTTCGAAGCACTCCGGGCTCATTAAATCGTTAGCACTCATAGGGCGAGCAAGGTAGTAACCTTGTAGCTTATGACAGCCAATATTTTTTAAAAACTCTAGCTGCTCCCGCGTTTCTACCCCTTCGGCAATGCAATATAACTCTAAGTTTTCAGCGAGTGAGTAAATCGTTTTAATAATAGATTCATTCCCTTTATCAATACCAATACTATTAACAAAGCTTTGATCTATTTTTATCACATTAATTGGAAATTGACTCAAATAAGTTAACGATGAATAGCCAGTGCCAAAATCATCAAGAAACAGGTTGAACCCAGCAGCCTGTAAGCTTTTTAGTTGCTTAGCTGCTTTGTATTTATCTTCTAATAGCGTGTTTTCTGTAATTTCTAAACGAAGTTGTTGTGGTTTTATCTGTGCTTTTTCTAGTATGGAGCTGAGCTGCTGCGTTATATTGGACTTTAAAATATGTTTTGGAGACAAATTTAACGATATGTAAAACAACGGGTTAATGTTCAAAAGTGGAGCAAGCTCAGTAATTGCACGCTGTAATGCTTGCTCAGTTAACATATCAATTAAGCCAGTCTCTTCAGCAATAGGTATAAATAAAGCGGGAGAAACCGGTTTGCCTTGGTTTTCCCAGCGCATAAGTAATTCAACCCCACTTATTGTTTTATCTAGTGTATTAACAATAGGTTGATAGTGATTAAAAAACAGATTATCCCTAGCAGCATCTTTTAAGTCGTTTTCAAGAATAAGCTTTTGTTTAATTTGCTCATTCATTTTTTCATTAAAAAACTGAAATCCATTTCTGCCTGCTTGTTTAGCATGCATCATGGCAATATCTGCGTTACGTATGAGGGCATCGGTCGATGTTGCATCGTATGGGTACAATGCAATACCAATACTGGCTGATATATTAATCGCGAAGTCTTCAATAATAACCTTGTTAGCCAGCTCTTTGCTCATTTCGTTGAGGGTGTGTTGTAAAGAGGCCATTGAGGTAACGTTTTCAACTAACACTAAAAATTCATCACCACTTTGGCGGCCAAATGTAGCGTCATCACCTAAGTATTGGCTCACTCGCTCGGTAATATTGCACAATAGTTTGTCACCCACTGCATGACCAAAGGAGTCATTGACGGGTTTAAATTTATCTAAATCTATAAATATAACAGCGCATTGCGAATCGTCTTTAGCGGCGCTTGTAATGGCATTTTCGATTTTTTGATTCATTAAACTACGATTAGGTAAGCCCGTTAACGCATCGTAATTAGCAAGGTAGCGTAACTCATTTTCAGCGCGTTTCTGCTCTGTTAAATCGGTAATAACAATAACATAATAACTGACTTTATCTTTTTCATTAGCAACGGCTGTGGCACTTAAATGAATAGGGTGTTTTTCAGCTTTTGTGGTCTTTACATAAGCATTTGTTCGCCAGTTTTCTTTTGGTTTAAGTGCTTTTAAAATTGTTGCAAACTCTCTACACTTAGCTTGACCAATGGCATTAATAAATAATTTTGAGGTAACAATCCCCTCTCTGCCTTCATCAGAAAACACATCCATAAAGCTGTTATTGGCTGAAAATGGCACGAGGTCTTCATCTAAAATAAGTAAAAAGTCATTTATTTGACTAAATGCTTCGCCTAATATCTTGGCTTGTTGTTCGTTTGCCAGCTGCTCGGTAATATTAGTAAAAATACCCGACACATAAAGAGGCTCTTTAGTGTCTTCATTATAAATAGTTTGCCCCAAATCATGAAACCATAACCAGTGCCCATCTTTGTGCCGTAAACGATAAGTAGCTTGCCAATGTTTTTGCTTAGTTTGGTTTGTAAAAGTATTCCATTTACTTTGTAGCCTGCGACGCTCATCAGGATGCATAATATTAAAAAAACTACTTATATCGATGCGTTCAGGTAAGTTCTCGTAGCCAAGCTCTGCGCCTCTATCTGTATTTACTGAGTTATCTGCAAAGCTATAGTTCCATACACCGCTTTTATTACTTTTTAGTGCCAGCTCAGTTTGTGTTTTAGAGTGCACAGCGGCGCGGTGAGCTTGTTCAATTGCAATTTTACGGCTTCGGTATTGCCAGAAAAATAAAAACAAAATAACAACAATAGCAATAAAATATAAAGTATATGCAATAGGAGACTGCCAAGGGGCGTAAGCTACACTAAATTTTAACTGTATGGGGTCACTTGTGATCACTCCATTTCGCTGTTGAGTAGAGACAGACAAAGTATAATCACCAGGTTGTAATTTAGTAAAAAACACCTGGTTAGATTTTAAATCGTTGTAGCTCAAAGACGAAGGGCCTGTAAGCTCAACTTTGTAGTAGGTTTTATTAATATTTTTATAATCAAAATTTGAAAACCGAACCGTTAAGCCCATATCGTCGTGCTTAAGCATTAATGGATCAGTGCTGTATTTTGAAGGGGAGTAATTAAGGGCTTGTGAAAACAAACTAATATTAGTAATTGCTAAGTTATTATTGATTTTTCGCTGTTCATTATCAAATTGATCTGGGTCAAACATTAGCACGCCGCTACGGTTACCAAACGCTAACTCGTTGTTGTGTAATCTTAATGCTGCTAGAGCTGTAAAGTGATTGTTACTTAAGCCATCTTTTATTGTGTACGTGGTGATGTTAAGCGTATCTAAATTAAGTTGATAAAGACCGTTATCAGTACTTATCCATAAAAAGTCTTTATTATCTGCAATAAGTTTAAAAATAGAGTTAGTATTTAATGAGTTGTGTTTATCAAATACATGCACTTGCTGATATGTTTTAGCGTTTACTGCAATTAAGCCTTCTTGGGTGGTGGCTAACCACAGCAGCCCTCGCTTAGCATCGTAATAATAATTCTCTACTGTATGGTAAAGATTGTTTTTTGCTGTTTTAGATTCAAAAATAGTAACTAAAGTCGCTGTTTCTTCGTTGTATCGATAAAGCGTGTCAGAGGTACTTAACAGTAATTCGCCAGGGAAAGCCTCAGAGGGGGTATGAAACGTATATGCAAGCATGGGCGATACCTGCTCTTTTAGTCCATTAATAACTCGGTTTTCGCCTGTGTTACCATTAAATATATAAAAGTTATCATTGTTTATATAAGCAAAAGTATCGGGTGCAACTTGTGCAATGCCGAACGTATAGTCGGTATTTAACTTGTACTGAGTAATGTATTTGTTTTTTTCAAATGTTGTTGTTTCTTTATTAAAGAGATCGAGCCCGGAAAAAGTTGCTAGCCATAGGTAGTTATCGCCTTTGCCATATGCAGGGAAAATATCACCTATAGCCGATAGGCCATAGACCGCTTTGCTATCTTTAGATTGTAGATATAAGTCACTCTTTTGGGTTTCTAAGTTATACTGAACAAGCCCATCGTCAGTGCCTATCCACAGTAATTTACTATTATCTTGGTAAATAGTATTTACAATATTATTTTCAGGTAAGGTTATTTTTTTAAACTTTTTTGTTTGTGCTGCCCAAGTAAATATTCCATGTGTTCTAGAACCTAACCAAAGTAAGCCCGACTCATCAAACATAATATCGTTTATCGTGTTCTCTGTTACGTTGTAGTTACTATCTTTGAAGTTTAAAATAGGGCTAATGCTTGTGTTTTTTCTATCGAATTCAAATAACCCACTTTCTGTGGCAATAAACTCACCATACGGTGTGTTTATATAATCCCAAATATTATAGTCACTTATCAAAGTTGTTAATGCTGAAGGGTTTATATTTTTAATTTCATCAAAAGCAATCCGATACATTCCTTCAACCGTACCAATTAACAAACCGAGCTCATCATCTATGGATAAAAATTTAACATTGTTGCTATCGTTTGTAACTTCTTGAATGTCGTTAAGTGTTATTTGTTGTAGGTCGTTATTGGCAAAGCTATAAACATATAGCCCCTGATCGGCACCAATATACAATGTGTTTTGGTATAATGATAATGCTCTAATAAACATATTTTCATCGGGCAAAGATGAGATGAGTGTTAGGCCTTTTGATGTTTTACCATATCGGTAGATGTGCGAATCAATAGAAAAATAAAAATGCGCCGGTTGTTCAGCAACAGCCTGAACAGGAGAGAACTTTTCTTGATTTTGGTTTAAATGCCCTGAATATATTAGCTCTGCTTGCAAGGTATTAGGGTTAATCAAATAACTTCCTGCAAGTTGAGTATTAACCAGAATTTGGCCGTCAATTGCTTTATAAATACTATTAATGTAGTTATTTTTTAAACCCAATTCGCTCTCGTAAGGCGTGACTTGGTATCCGTCGAATCGGTATAAACCTTCAGTTGTAGCAATCCATACATAGCCCACGTCATCTTGGAGTGATTTCACTATAAAGCTTTGCGACAATTGTTCGTTGTTAGTGATACGTTGTAATTGTTCTGAATAAGTTTGTGAAGCAAAGCTATGCTGCGAGCAAACAAATAAAAACATATAAACAATAAAGAAAAACTTACTCAAAAGCACTTACCCTTACAACGAACAAGGTTGGTATTAAATATTGGCGTAATATAACATGAGTTTAATTCAAAAATTACAAAAAGCATTAAATGTAAACTGTTTGTTGTGTTTTTGTTGTTTGTTACAAGGTTAATCTAGTTATAACGTAAGGACATAGTATGAATTACGCAGGAAATATTAAAGCAGAGCACAGTATACTTTTAGTTATCGACTTACAAAGTAAGTTAGCACCAGCGATTGCTTCGTTTAATGACACGCTAGATTGTGCTTTGCAGTTAGCAAAAGCAAGTGCTATTCATCAAATTCCTTCAATAATTACAGAACATTATAAAAAAGGACTAGGTGAAAGTGATGAGAAAATAAAATCTGTGTTACCTAATGCTCGCTATTTTGAAAAAATTAACTTTAGTGCCTGTGCACAAGAGGGGTTTTTAGATACTCTTGCGCAATTAAATCGCCCACATATAGTTGTAATTGGCACTGAAGCGCACGTTTGTGTGTTACAAACATGCTTAGATTTATTACAGCAGGGTTATGCGGTCACTGTGGCAGCTGATGCAGTAGCATCAAGAAACACAGAGCACAAAGCTATTGCACTAGAACAGCTTCGTCAAGCCGGTGCTATAGTCTCTTGTGTAGAGACCATCATATTTCAATGGACAACAAAAGCAGGGACGTCTACCTTTAAACAAATACTACCAATTGTTAAGTAGCGCATTAAAAACGGTTTTAAATCAAATAATTTGTACTTTGTTTGATTTGAAATAATAAATAGCTAGCTGTTTTGAGTTTAAATATCAGCTGAACGTGTTTAAATTAGAACACAATTAATTTAAGGTTTTTATGTCTAGTGTAAGTCGGTTATTCACAATTATTTTTAGTCTTTTGTTTATTGAGTCTATAGGTATTGGTCTTTATTTTGGCACCCTGACAGAAGCATTTCTTGTCGGCTTACCGTTATGTTTGCTCCCCATTTGGCTTTTAAAAACCCAACCCGATAGCAAAATGACACCGCATGTTGTTGCGGCTGCAATTATGATGTTTTCATTTTTACATATTCAACAAGCCTATGGCCTTATTGAAGTGCATTTCGAAATATTCATTTTCTTAGCCATGCTAATAATGTTCATAGAGTGGCGAGTGTTTATTACCGCTATTGTGTTTGTAGCTATACACCATTTATCTTTTTACTATTTGCAAACACAAAATACTGGTTTTTACGTATTTGATCCAGACCGACTCGCCTTTTCAACAGTGCTTATTCACGCAGCGTATGCCATTGTGGAAGCGCTTGTAGCTGGTTTTATTGCCGTAACATTAAATCGCGAACGCCGTGCGGGTCTATCGTTAAGTTATGCCACAGAGCAAATAATGCAAGATCCAAATCAAGTTAAGCTTTCTATGCGAGCAGATGACACAACAAGCAAAGCGGTAGTTGGTTTTAATACTTTGCTTGAGTACTTATCAGATGTGATTAAGCAAGTTCAAGTTCAGTCAGACTCTTTAAAAAATAACTCTAAAGAGCTTATTCATGTTCATGATGAGTTAGCCAATAGCGCGCAGCAACGAAACGCGCAAACAGATGATATTGCTAATTCAGGCGCACAAGTTGCGCATGGTTTTAAGTTAGTTGAACAAGAAAGCGATACTTTAAAACAACAAGTTAATAGCATTACTGAATCAGCCAATGTTGCGCTGGAAGAAGTATTACAAACCGACAGAAAAAGCACCGAGCTACTCACCTTGTTAACAAACACTGAAGAGCAGTTAAGCCATTTAGTGGCCGCTGGGGATGTTATTACTAGTTTACTCAATGAAATTTCAGGCATAGCCGACCAAACTAATTTATTAGCCCTTAATGCTGCAATAGAGGCCGCACGAGCGGGTGAGCATGGCAGAGGGTTTGCTGTTGTTGCCGATGAAGTACGCTCGCTTGCAAATAGCAGCCAAGCAACAACAACCAAAATAGCGTCTACGCTTACTGATCTGGTAAATAATAGTCGCACGTCAACTCAGTCGATGAATCAATGTGTAGAATTTGTGGTTGATTTAACAAAAATAAGCGCAACGATGAAAGAGAATATTTCGTCAATGAGTGATCAAATTCAAGCGGTATCTGCCAGCACTAACTCAGTAGCTCAAGTGGTTTCCGAACAGGCTGGAAATACAGAGCAAATAGCAATGAGTACAAATCAAATGCGCCAAAATCAGTATCAAGAGACTAAAATAGTTGAGCAGTTAACGGCTAAAGTGCAGCTGATAGACGTAAGTATTGATGTATTAGAGCAAAGTATTGCAAAATTTAAGTAAGTCTCGTTATTTCACCATTAGCTTAATTTGTATATGGCTTGCTTTTGTTGTGTCGGCACTTGTTTACTTTCAGCTAGGGCAGCTAAAGCCCTTTGATGAGGGTAATATGCTTAAACAGCAAAACTGGTTTTCGCAATTTAAAAACCAAGTACTGTGGCAAAACAAAGACAGTGCTCAACTTGTGATTATTACGCAAGAAAATTGCGGCTGTACAATTCAAGCACAGCCTCATTTATCAGCCTTGCAACGCTTTGCTACAAACCAAGGTGTTGAAGTGCAAAATTTTGTATTAAATAATGAGTTAAAGTCAGTGGTCCCTGCCACACCTGCCGCCGTTTTAATTGATAAAAATGGTGAGTTTGTTTATGCAGGGCCTTTATCTGAAGGGCTGGCATGCTCTCAAGGTAGTGGCTTTGTGGAAACCGTTATTAGTAATTTACAGGCCGGATTTAACTCATCATTATTAATAGCGGATACAAAAGGCTGCTATTGTGTAAATAACGCCTAAATCATATACCCTTATATAAAAAGCGCTTACAACTAACTTGTATAAAAGTAGGTAAGCGCTTTTTATTGTTTAACGATTAAAGAGTGATTTAAACGTTATTTAATCATTATATAGTCACTAAACCATAAATACCCAACAGTACAAAAACACTGGCTGCTATCGCTCTTACGGTATTTAATGGAATTCTTTTTAGTAACGCCTTACCGGCATAAATAACAGGGACATTGGCAATTAACATGCCTAATGTAGTACCCAGCGTAACCCAAAGTACTGATTGATATTGTGCACCGAGCAACACGGTTGCAATTTGTGTTTTGTCCCCAATTTCAGCAATAAAAAATAAGATTAAGGCCACTAAAAATGCACCATAGCGGTCGTATTTATGGCTCACTTCTTCATCTTTATCTGGAATAAGTAGCCACAGCCCTACCACAATAAAGCTTATATTGACTATCCAAGGTAAGTATTCGACGGCAAAGTTTCCGCTTAGCCAATCACCAAACCATGCAGATAAACCATGATTAATAATAGTAGCAGCGAGAATGCCTAAAATAAGTGCAATTTTATTATGAAAGCGAGCAGCTAATAGTAAAGATAAAAGCTGGGTTTTATCGCCTATTTCAGCAAGGGCAACAGTGACGGTAGAGGTTAAAAAAATATCCATTAATATAATCTTCAGGCGGGAATACTAAACCAAGGCAAACAGCTATCTCCCGCCATGAGGATAGTGTCTACCTAGGTCTCGCCGATAACGCTTGCTACAACATTACAAACTTACCATGCACATGAGGTGCAATTATGTTGATAAGTTTACTCATTACTGAGCGGGCTACTCCCCTAAAAGAGCAGCGATTATTCCACAAAGTTTAAAGTAGGTAAATATATACGGGTAACTTTTAAATTTAAAAGGTGGCTTTGTGTCGTTAGTGCACAAATAAACTTGCTTTTGGCTATCAAGTTAGCTGTAATAATAAACAGAAGGAAGTTGAACAATTTGAAATTATATTCACGTGTAAAGGAATTTAAATATGCAATCAACTGTCGTTAAATCAACAATGGCAACCATTCAAAATGGAGTTATGAAAGCGGACGGAAAGTTTTGGATTACGCAAACCGACTTAAATTTTGAACCTTTTAATGAAAAATTAGGGTTAGAACCATATACAATTGCCCGTGATACAATTTTAAAAGTGGTTGAATGTAAAGGCAAAGGCGCAGGCCTTGTTCCAATAACAGCTGATGCGATAGAGGTTTTCACGCAAGATGGCAGCTCGTATCAGTTTATACTCTCAAACCCCAGTGATTGGATAAATATATTGTCAAATCAAACGAGTGCTTAAAGTAACAAGCATGCCATCAATTAATAATTTTAATTGATGGCAAATAAGGCTTTCATTTAAGGTATAACTCCTAACATGCGGCAAAATGAAAGTACCTAAACTTTAAATACATTAACTTGCCCTTGTAGCATTGCCGCAAGCTGTGCGAGTTCTTGCGATGCCTGTGCATTTTGCTGTGAGCTTTCGCTAACCGACGTGATACTCGCGCTAAACTCATTAATATTACTGCTTAGCTCATTTGCGACCATTTTTTGCTCCTGAGTTGCGGTTGATATTTGAGTATTCATATCTGCAATTTCAGTAACTTCACGGTTAATTTCGCTGAGCACCTGCGAAGAATAATTAGCATGCTCAACACTCTCTTTAGCGCTGCTTTCAGCGTTACCCATGGCATTAACAGCTTGCTGAGCCATGCCTTGTAGTTTAGTGATCATTTCATTAATGCTAGCGGTTGCCTTTTGAGTATTGTGGGCAAGTTGCCTTACTTCATCGGCTACAACGGCAAAACCACGACCAGAATCGCCAGCTCTTGCTGCTTCAATAGCTGCATTTAGAGCTAACAAGTTAGTTTGCTCAGCAACGCTTTGAATCATCATAACAACTTGGTTTATATCATTGGTTTGTGTATTTAGATCTGTAATGAGCTGCGTATTAGTATTAACTAAAGTTGAAAGCGTATTTATTGACTCTATATTATCAGCAACAGCTTGTTGCCCTTGGCCTGCCTTAATGTCGGCACTTGTTGCCTTGTCGGAGGTTGTTTGCGCGTTTTGAGCAACTTGTTCTATTGCACTGCTCATTTGAGTAATTGCAGTTGCAATCATAGCCGATTGTTGCTCTTGCTGCGTTGCTGTACTGGCAACCTGAATACTAATAGAGTTCATTTCTTCAGCTGCAGAGGCAAGTGTCAGCGTTGCGCCTGCCATATCTTTTACTAAACCTTGGATCCGAAGTAGCATATCATTAAAGTTAGATGCGGTATCTGCAATCTCATCCTTACCTTGAACCTCAGCACGAGCTGTTAAATCAGCATTGGTCGCAATGTGCGTTATGGTATCGCGTAATGACATTAATGGATTTTGTATCGAAGAATAAATAAAGTAAGCAACAATCAGTAACAGTAAAATCAATATCGCGATTGTCACACTCATTATCAATTTTATAAATTGATAATTCTCATCAGCTTTAACTTTAAAATCACTTGCTTCTTTAAGTTGTAAATCAATTAAAGCTTGGTAGCTGGCACTCAGCGGATCAAAGAGTTGGTAAAGCTCATAAACAAATTGCTTTTGTGGGATTAGTAAAAACTCACCACTATTAATACTTACAATTAAATTATTCAAGTGCGTAAGCACAGGCTGTAGTTTACTTTCAACGTTATCTACTAAGCGCTTTTCTTCAGCTGTTAGCTGTGTGCTCAGGTAGGCTTTCCATTCATTATCAGCCGTATTTCTAGCATCATTAATATTCGCTAAAAGCGCTGATTTGGTAATAGACTCAGCACGATACTTGTGAAGTAAATCAACAATATTTACAGCGTAATTATCAGACACATGTTTAATTTGCTTAAGTGGTACGACTCGGTCGTCGTATAAACTATCAATCCCTGCTACTAACCTTCCCATTGTGTTTATTGAAAAAAACGATGTAATTAAAAAAATCATAATTGGTAGCAATGCAAGCACGGCTAAACGGGTACGCACAGAATAATTGTTTAACATAGTTATCCAAAATTACAGCAATAATAAAAAAGTATAATATGGATAAAAAATTTTACTGAATTTTTATATGAAAATTATTCAGTTTTAAAACTCTTTTGTGTTTTAAGTTAAAAAATGCCTGCCTAATTTAAAAAAGCTTTTACTCGCATAACCCAATCAATCTTTATTATTGTTACTGCAGATAGGGGGGTAGGTAATCTTGTCATTGTTTGCAAAACGCCAAGCAAATTATGTGTGATTGAACTGCGCTTAGAGCGAGAAGCAGACGGTCAGGTAAACTCGTTTTTGGACAAAAATGAGTTAGAGCTGAAGGACGGCTCTGTGCCATTTGCGGACTGTCGTAACCTTAGACTCTTGTTAGCCATTTACTCTGGTAGTGAAAATGTGAACTCTTGATAGTCGTGTTCTTTAGTCAGTGCTGAGGCTGTATTTTCAAAGTGCTGTAAAAAAAATTCAGACTCTACTGAATCAGGTGTCACATGCTCTTTCACAAATGGGTGCAATGCAATTCCTGCATTCAGAGACAAAGGCACAAAGTTGAAAAATATTTGAGATTTACTGAAACCTAAAGATTTTGCCTCTTCTTCAAATTTATCTGCATTTAAATAGTTACGAATTAGATCTCTAGCATTAGCTCTCAATCTTGATTCATTTCGTGGCAAAGTTAACAAATCGTCTAAATCAGACCAAGATAGAGGTATATCAAAGTACCCTCCACCTTCTTCCTCTTCAGGTACAACAGAATTTACGTATAGATACTTCTTTTTGTTTGTAGGCTTTTCACAAACTTGATTATGGTAGTTCCATAAACTTCTAATTCTGTTTGCTTTGTTATGGTGGCGAGCATTGCGAATTGCCAGAATTATGCAAAGTTCAGGGACTGAATACCAATCTACTGGCTTTCCTAATTCTTGCGCCATCAAATCATATAAATTATGGAATGCATTTAATTTTGCGTTAATTGCAGTTTCCACAGTACCCACGGCTTCTGCTCTATCAATATCAATTAATTGTTTTAATCTTTGATTCGATTCAAGCAGAACTCTAAACGTTTGAGTCAGGTCTTCGAAGGAATGGGTAAGCATATAAACTCCGTACGTATGAATTAATGGCTAACAGCTTATTGAACACCGTTTTGGTGGTTTATAACACACCAAAACGGCGTATATTACATACCCCGATAATTTCACCAATAATTTCCTTTGTAAACAAGTAATTAAAATAGCGAGATATTAAGCATGTTATTTTTCCCCAAAGCGGCGTTTAATAATGTTATCGAACAGAATTAGGCTCTTACTCAAAGAAGTAATAATAAATTTAACTTTTCAGTGTCCGCTCCTCGCTCATACCCGAATTCTTTTGTAGCGAGCTAAGCTTAAAACTCCATAAACACCGGAGTACAACTAATGCACCAGTTAACTATATATCAGCCTAAAGAGCCTTGGAATAAAAATAAGCTTGTAGGACAAAAGTTACCTCTAAAATTACAGCAAATATGGGCTATCCGAATACGACTGGAACTTTTTCATAAAATAAGAGATCTAGCACTATTTAACCTAGCCATAGATAGCAAACTAAGAGGGTGTGATTTAGTTTCACTAAAAGTTAATGACATTGCACATGGTAAAGCAATCCAATCACGGGCAATAGTCGTTCAAAAAAAGACTGGTATGCCTGTTCAATTTGAAATTACTGGAAATACAAGGAAATCAATTGTGGCGCTCATAGAGCAATTTACTCTCAATTCTTATGATTACTTGTTTAAGTCACGAATTCATTCCTCTGAACACCTTTCAACCCGTCAATATGGACGTATAGTTGACTCTTGGGTCACCTCAATTGGGTTAGATAAGACTCAATATGGCACTCATTCAATGAGACGTACCAAACCATCACTAATTTACAAAAAAACTAAAAATTTAAGAGCCTGTCAGCTTCTACTTGGCCATAGAAAACTAGAGAGCACTGTCAGGTACTTGGGAATAGAAGTTGATGATGCGTTAGAAGTATCAGAACAGATCGATGCTTAAATTTGAACCTAAGCCAGACTCGAAGTTAGAGTCTGGCACGTGCCATAATCCGACCTTGAGACACATAGAGATTAAGACTGCAAAGATACGAAAGCGGAAGTTAGCTTTGGCCTGTTTAACGACAAATATTCCGACAAAGCAGTCATGACTATTAGTTTATTGTTAAATCTAATCTTTCTTTTCGTTCATCTACTCAATAACCCCACGCTAAACGTGACTTTAGCGTGGGGTTAGAGTTCACAGTAATTTTATCTGGATAGCTCTTTTATTTTTTTCTCTGAAAACCAGCGATATAAAACAGGTAAAACAAATAATGTTAACAGTGTTGCAGTTACCAAGCCGCCAACAATAACACTCGCTAATGGGCGCTGTATTTCTGCACCAACACCATTAGACATTAACATCGGTATCAAACCTAAAGCTGATGTTATAGCAGTCATAAGTACAGGTCTTAATCTTGAAGTAGCGCCTTCAAAAACGGCTTTAGATGCTTCTAGACCGTCTTTAATACGTTGGTTGATACTTTCTACCATAACGACCCCATTCAATACCGCTACACCAAATAAGGTAATAAAGCCAACGGAGCTTGGTACAGACAAGTATTGTCCAGATAAATATAAGGAGAAAACTCCGCCAATTACAGCAAGCGGCACGTTGACCAATATCAGCATAGCTTGACCAACAGAACCAAAGGCAAAGTAAAGTAGTAGTGCGATTAGTGCTAACGATAAAGGTACAACTATAGCTAACCTATTTTGAGCACGTTTTTGACTTTCGAACTGGCCGCCAATCGAAACAGAATAACCTGAAGGTAAGTCAACCTTTTCAGCAATTACCGTTCTGATATCGGCAACCACGCTTCCCATATCTCGATTTTGTACATTTGCTTGGATAACGACTCTTCGTTGTACATCATCGCGTCTAACTTGTGGTGGGCCTGACTCAAATGAGACTGAGGCTACGTCACCCAGCCGCA
Organism: Pseudoalteromonas sp. SiA1; assembly: GCF_018732205.1. Taxonomy (NCBI): domain Bacteria; kingdom Pseudomonadati; phylum Pseudomonadota; class Gammaproteobacteria; order Alteromonadales; family Pseudoalteromonadaceae; genus Pseudoalteromonas; species Pseudoalteromonas sp. SiA1. Next base: position 650,852 of record NZ_CP076085.1, read on the forward strand.
CCCAAGCACCAGTAGGTGATTGAAGCCGAATATCAGCAATAGCTTCTTTGTTACTTCGGTACTCTTCCTCTATGCGAACGTAAATATCATAACGTTCATTACCATTGATTATTTGTCCGGCTTCAACACCACCAATACCATCACGCACAACCTCCATTATGTCACTCACAGACAATCCAAAGCGTGATAGTTCTTGCCTGTTAGGACTTATCACCAATTGCGCTTCACCAGCAATTTGCTCCAATGCAACATCCCTTGCACCTTCAATGTTTTTAATTGCTGTTTCTATTTCTTGACCTTTAGCCGCCAGTACCTCAAGTTCAGGCCCAAACAACTTTATCGCCAACTGAGCCTTAACACCAGATAGTAGCTCATCGACACGAGTCGCAATAGGTTGAGAAAAGTTGAGTAGCAACCCAGGGAATTCTTCTAAAGATCTCTCCATTTTTCCTTGAAGTTCATATCGATTAGATGCACTGGTCCACTCAGAAACAGGCTTCAACCCTATGTAAATTTCGATGTTATTCACAGGCTCTGGGTCTCCACCTATTTCTGCTCGACCAATTCGGCTTAATGCATAGGTTACTTCAGGGAAAGCCATTAGTTTTTCTTCTAGAATTGGTGCCACAGTGAGCGCGGTATCTAAACTGGAAGAAGGTGCAAGCGTTGCTCTTAAGTTTATCGTCCCTTCTTCTAACTCAGGTACAAATTCAGTACCAATTAATGGAACTAATGCAAAGGCAGAGAAAACTAATATAAGTGCGGCTGAAATGACTAATTTGGTGCGTTTTAGTGCGAATGTAAGCCCTTTTCTGTAGAGTTTGTCTAATGGCCTAAGAACAAAGCTTTCCCTCTCTTTTACACCTGACTTAAATAAATAAGTAGCTAAAGCGGGTACAACAAACAACGCAACCACAATAGCAGATATAACAGCTAAAATGATGCTTATTGCCATAGGTTGAAATAACTTTGCCTCAACACCTTCAAAGCTAAATAAAGGCGTAAATACGACTAAAATAATAGAAGCTGCAAAAAATACGGGACGAGCCACTTCTTTACCCGCATTTTGAAGACGTAACTTAATACCATGCTCATCTTGTTCTACATCATGTGGATCAGTATCAGCACTAGGCACTCTTTCTTTTACAGTTTTTAAATGGGTAGAGTCTGGTCTATTTAAATGCTTAAACATGTTTTCAACCATCACGACTGAACCATCAACTAGCATACCAATGGCTACGGCAATGCCACCCAATGACATAAGGTTTGCAGAAATGCCCCACCAAGCCATGATCATTAACGCGATACCAATTGAAATTGGAATAGATATTAGGACAAGGAAGGTTGCACGTATATTCATTAAAAATAGTGCTAATACAATACAGATGAAAATAAATGCTAGTAATAGTGCATCAACTACTGTATCAACGGCTTTTTCAATCAAATCAGCCTGATCATAAAATGGTTCAAAGCGAACACCTTTAGGCAATGCTTGATTAATCAATGGGATTCTTGCATTGATACCATCAATGGTGGCTTTAGTATTAGACCCCATGCGTTTTAAGACAATGCCAGAGACAACTTCACCTAAATTTTCGACTTTACCGTCTTCGGTTTTGCGCGTCATTGTGACAGCACCTTGACGAATTTCACTGCCCATTTCAACTTTAGCAATATCCGAAACCGTCACAACTGTCCCATCAACTGTTTTGACGGGAACTTGTTTGATATTACTAATACCAGCGTCACCACTTTCAAACCAACCTGCACCTCTAATAACAAGCTGCTCTTGCCCACGGTTCATATACCATCCGCCAACATTGGCATTGTTGTTATCTAGGGCACCAACAACGTCTTCTTGCGTTAGGTTATAAGAAAGAAGCTTAGATGGATCTACATTTACTTGGTACTGCCTAACAATACCTCCAAAGGAGAGTACATCAGTAACACCATCGACAGGCATAACGAGTAATTTTACTACCCAATCATTGAGACTCCTGAGTGCCATAGCATCATAGCCTGCATCTTTATCTGAAATAAGAAGGTACTGAAATACTTGGCCTAGCCCTGAGGTGTTTGGCCCCATTTCGGGTGTGCCGACACCTTCTGGTATCAGTTCTTTTGCGGCTTGAAGACGCTCAAATACAAGTTGTCTTGCAAAGTAAATGTCGGTGCCTTCTTTGAAAACAACCGTGACGCCAGACAAGCCTGTTTTAGAAATTGAGCGCACTTGTTCTACATCAGGTAAGGCATACATGACCGCTTCAATGGGGTACGTAATGAGTTGTTCAACTTCTTCAGCAGCTAGTCCTGGCGCTTCAGTATTTACAGCAACTTGAACATTAGTAACATCAGGAAAGGCATCTAAATTTAGTTTTGGTATAACCATAATTGCGCCGACAATTGTGGCAAACAGCGCAATCAAAATCAGGAGTCTATTATTAACAGACCAATCTATTATTTTATTAAACATAGTCTTGCTCCTTAGTGGTTATGCGGATCAAATCCGCCTTTAGCGATTTCAGAAGCAACAAAAAATGCGCCTTTGGTTACAATTCGCGTCCCACTATCAAGGCCAATGATTTCCCTAAAATCACCTAAGGCTCGGCCTAGTTCTACTTCTACAGCTTTAAATTCTCCAGGGTGGTCTTCGACAAATACGGTCCAATCACCATCTGCGCTGCGGATCAATGCTTCTTCTGGCACAGCCATCACTTTCTGCTTTGTGGCAAACTGAAAGTAAACTTTTACAAACATACCTGAATGAAGGTTATCATCAGCATTCTGTACCCCCAATCTAATAATTCTTGTACGAGTTACGGGATCAATTGTATGGGCTTCTTGGATAACTTTGGCATTGTAACTCTGGCCTTCTAATTTAAGTACCGCAGGAGAATCAATTGATAAATTTAGCTTTTTATTTGGAGAAACTTTTGCTTCAACCCATAGTTGTTTTTCATCAGCTAACAACATGACTGAATCCCCAGCATCAACACGTTGCCCTTGGATAAAGTCGTCTTGAAGCACGACACCTTCACGGTGCGCCGTTAATGCATATTGTCCAAATGCTTTAATGTCTTTGTTAGAAATACCATTTATTGCTTTTTCAGTTAACCCTAAAGCAATGAGCTTGCCATAGCTCGCATTGTATGTTGTTTCAGCTTGTAATAATCGACTTTCACTCACCGTCTTATTACCCAGCTTTTTTACACGTTGCCATTCGGTTGAAGCGATTAAATAGTCAGCTTGTGCTTGTGCCATTGCTTCACTAAATAATGTAACTAACTTCTGACCTATTTCTACATACTCGCCAAGCGCTGCATGGCGACTGATAATGACTGACTCTGTACGTGGTGATACCACATAACTTTTATAGCCATTAGCTTTTATTTCGCCAGGTGCATATACGGAGCTAAATTGATATTCAGGCTTAACACTTTCCACTTTAATGTTAGCAAGCGACATCTTCTTTGGATCAATAGTGATACCTTCTTCATGTCCTTCTTCTCCCTCTTTATTACCACCTTCATGGCCGTGCTCGTCATGGTCACCTTTATCTTCTTCATGTCCCTTTTCGTGTTCATGCTCATCTTGATGTTCTTTTTCTTCTTGTTTCGAAACGTTTGTGACAGAACCAGTTCCATCTGACGACTGTGCAAAAGCATCATGATTTGTAGTAAACCCAACTAACAGGCAGCTAATTACTACGGCTAAAAATTTTTTACTAATTACTGTATTCATTTTTGTAACCTATATTTTTAATAAATTTAAGATTTCGTTTTTCGCTACTGAAAAAACAAAGCGCTCAAATCTCAAATTTGGATAACTGACCCATACTTAAAATGAAGGATATTTCTGCAAGCTTGAATTGATTTTCCAAACGTATTCCTGCATGAAGCCCTTCCGCACGTTGATTTAATGCAAGTAAGTAGTCAGAAGTATTAATGTCACCAGCTTCCCAGCGCTTATTTAATAAGTTTTCGCTGCTATCTAATCTGCCTTTTGTCAGTTTTTGCCATTGCTCATAATATTTTTTACTGACAATAAGCGATTCATAATTAGCTTTTGCTTCAAATGACTGCTTTCGATAAACCGACCGAAAGTTAGCCTCTGCTGCAATTGCTTCTGAATAAGCGGCTTTAACAGTATCTGAATAGTTATTTCTGATATTTAAAGGCATTGAGAAAGTCACGCCAATCAAGTCTTCATCTCCACTTTTCCCTGCGTTAACTCCAATGGTTGGATTGGCTTTAGATTCCATAGTGGTTAGTTGAGCTTTAGATTGTTTTATCTTCCATTGCGCTCTAGCGAGTTTAACTTTTGGATGTTCCTCAACCCACTGAGAGTTAAATGAATAGTTTGTTGCTCCAAAAGTAAATGAAAACAAATTGGTAGTATTAGGCGTCCAATCAGGCAATAACTCCTGAACATTTACCTCTGCATTTTTCAAAGCAATTTGCGACTCAGATATTTCACTGAAAACTTGGGACAAGTTTAAATAAACCAGTTCAGCGTCAAGTGGCTCTAAAAGTCCTGCTTTTCGCTTATCTTCAATAATTCCAACGAGCGTTTGTAATTGATTTTCTCTTACTGAAAGTAACTGAGCCACCTTTTTTGCTGCTTGCCAATTAACTATTGCAGTTAAAGCGTTAGCCTTTTTAGAATCGAGTAGAGATAACAATTGTTGCTGGTTTGCATAAACACCAATTTCACCAATGCTTTTATTTGCTGATTGCTTATCCCAAAAATCAATCGTTTGACTGATACCAATAGAATAATTATCAAAATCACCCTCTTTTTCATAGCTTGCTTCAAGCTCTGGGTTATATACGGCTTTAGTTAAGCTCTTGGCTCTATGATTACTTGCATTAAGTAACTCTTTAGCCGCAACAACTTCGGGATCTTTATTTATTTGACTATCTAGCCATGAAATACTTTTCTGTTTGGCATAAGTGGCAACTGAAAAACTCACAGCCATACATAAAGACAGGACTAAACCTGCATTTTTTAAATATATATACATAAAAATTCTTAATTTTAAAATTAATAAACACGAAACCTTTATCCATTATTAAAGGATAAATAGGTCATTAAAAATTAATCTAATTAAGAAATGGGCGGACGAAGTATCGCTTCAAGAAAGGTACTTGTTTGATCAATTTGATAAGGCGTTTTATTGATAATGTTTAGTTTGCCCGTGGTATTTGAATTACTGACTAAAATCCAAGATAAGTGGCTGCCACTGCAATGTCCGCAGTGATGACAATCTTTTTCATTATGCTGCTCATCACCTACATTATCATTTGAGACATTTCGATCATCTGCATGATCATGTTGAATTTGAAGGTGCTCTATATCTATTTGGTGATTCTCAGGTGTTGCGGATACAACAGCAGTTAACGATTGCAAAACAATCGAAACGACTAATAGTATTTTTAACGCAACATTGAATTTCAAAATAAACACCTACTTAAATATGAAAAATTATAATATCAAAAAAAGGTTTTCTAAACTAGCCATGCGCATGTTTTTCATGCTCGTCACGGCAAGTTTCTTGAGGAAACTCAAACTCAATGGTTGTATGAGATAAATTATAAGAAGAAAGTTCCTTAGCCACTTGTTGTTTTAGCCTAATTAATTTATCAACCTCAAAGTTATGGGCTAACTCTAGGTGAGCAGTTAATACGTGACTTTCCCCGTCTAATGACCAAAAGTGCATATGATGAATCCCATTAATTTCAGGTATAGCCTTTATCGCTTTTTCAATATTATTCTGCACTTCTTCATCAGGTGTAGCTTGAAGAAATAGTGCCAATGTTGTTTTCAGGTTTTTCAAAACGTTAAACAATATAAACAGTGTAAAGCCTATAGAAAGCAAAGGATCTAATATTGGTAGATCTACAAAAAGCAGCACGATAGAAACAATTAGGACTGCAACCCAGCCAAGTACGTCTTCAAGCAAATGCCACGTAAGTACTTTTTCGTTCAGCGTTTTACCCGCTTTTAGTTTAAATACTGCATACCCATTAACAGCAACCCCAAGTAATGCAAGACCCAACATTCCTTCAGCCATTGGCATTTCAGGATTAGATAATCTTGGTATTGCTTCAAATAGCACCCAGACAGAACCAATAACTAATACAATACTGTTAATTAATGCGCCAAACAGGGTAAGACGACGATAGCCATAGCTAAATCTATCGGATGCTTCTTTATCCGAGAAACGACTCAGTATCCAAGCGAATCCTATAGATAAACTGTCACCCAGGTCATGTACAGCATCAGCCATAATAGCGGTACTGTTGGTTAGCCAACCACCAATAAATTCGATAATAGTAAATGAAACATTAAGGAAAAATGTCCAACCTATACGGTCGTCTTTTCCATGCGAATGGCTATGGCTATGATTGTGCATTTTCCACCTCAAGAACTTTTAAATTTCTTACATTGACTACGTTAAAATTGATAAAGTGACGGATCACTCGTTGATACATCCAACGTTTGATTCCTGATAAGTTAGTTCCTTTTTCGAGATAAAACTCATCAGGGGAATTATAAACACCAAAATCATCATGAATACCTTCTTTTTGTATATAGGTATCTTGACCACGCCAATCTGTATCTGGCGAAGAGAAACACTTTGTTGCAACACCATAACCACAAAATTCGTTTTTTATTTGACTAAATTTGTGCTGTAGTGAACTTAAATATTGTTCATCTAATATAAAGCCTTCTAAGTTTATCCAACGATCCTTGAAATAAACTTCAATCCAACTATGAATGATATATTTAGGTGCTAACCAAAATACATAAGTTGGAATAGCTCCTTTTTGTAATCGCTGCTCAATAGTAAAGCCGTGAAAACGACATTGAATACCTAATCCTCGTAACAAAGCCATCAGCAAGTTACCCTTGGTATTGCATTGTCCGTAACCATCGGCTAAAACACTGCTTGCTGAAATATCATCACTCTCATTGTAACCAAATAATATTTCATCTTTAACAAATTGGTAGGCTGCACCAATTTTGTTGAAGTCATCGAGTTCTTGCCAATTACGCTCAGAAATTAATGATTGAATTGTAGAGTGTTCAAAATTTACTATCTTGGTTTTTTCTAGATATTTGCTATTCATTGATGTTTCCTTACTTTGAACAACCAAAGGTTGATTGTTTATCTTCATTTGGTGTTTAACGTGTTTTCTCAGCAACAGCTAATTCTTGTTTAGCATCGCTTAGTATTCGGTAAGCGCCTCGAAGAATTAACATTGAAATGATGCTACCAATGACGATATCAGGCCAACGCTGTTTCAGCACCATAACGAGTATGCCTGCGATAACGACACCAAGATTTGCAATTACATCATTCGCTGAAAATATCCAGCTAGCTCTCATATGTACTTCATCGTTGTTGTGCTTTCGAATAAGGATGAGACAAATCACATTTGCAACTAAAGCAACCATGCCTACGCCAATCATAAACCAAGAGTGAGGCTCACTTTCACCATACAGCCTTCTAGCAATATCCATTAGAATTAGCACGCCTAACCCCAGTTGGAAATAGCCACTCACTAAAGCAGCATTAGCCTTATGTTGGATTGACTTTCCCACCGCGTATAGTGCAATTGCATAGACGATTGCATCCGCTAGCATGTCTAACGAATCTGCAATTAAAGCCGTTGATTCTGATAACCAACCAAAGCCAATTTCAAAAACAAACATCGAGGCATTGATAGCCAGAAGCCAATAAAGCACCGTTTTTTGCTGGTTATCTTTTAGCTCAACTTCACACCCACAATCGCTCATTTTCATCTCCGATTAACTTGTATGCTCTAACTATAAATCCTATAGTGACTATAGGGTCAAGTTTATTTGGAAATTTTATGAAAATTGGTGAGTTATCGAAAACATCGGGGTATTCAGTACAAACCATCCGATATTATGAAAAGGAGGGCTTGCTGTCAGATCCTGATCGCACTGAAGGGAATTTCAGGTTGTATTCTAATAAGGCATTTAAAGAGCTAGAGTTCGTAAAGCATTGTCGAAGTTTAGATATTCCGCTTAATGATATTAAGCGACTCATTGAATTAAAAAACAAGCCAGAGGAGAGTTGCTCTAGTGTAAATGCATTAATTGATCGGCAACTAACTTTAGTTAATCAACGAATGAAGGAATTGAATGCACTCAAAAAAGAGTTAAAACTAATGGCAAGCTCTTGCGGGTCTGACGGTACAATTGAAGTCTGTGGCATTATCAAGTCATTAGATAGTTGAACTAAATATAACTTTAGATTAGTAGTATTCACAAAGGCAATAATGAAAACCATTGGCAAATTAGCACAATCATTAAATTTAAATGTAGAAACCATTCGTTTTTATGAACGAGAAGGACTGATTACACAACCTGAAAAACCAATATCTGGTTATAGACAATATGACGAATCAATAGCAGGACAACTTAGGTTTATCACAAAAGCCAAAGCGCTCGGCTTTACGTTAAGAGAAATAAAATCGCTAATGTCTATGGACAGCAACTGCGCTCAAGTTGAGCTATTAAACCGACAAAAGTTAGCAATCATTCGAGACAAAATTAATGACCTTCAACGTTTAGAGAAAGTAATTGTGGGTATGACAAATACCTGTATGCAAAACGAAGATCCAACACATTGCCCCATAATTGACTCATTAAAATGATTGACTCCGTACTTGTATACGGAGTTTAGAATGATGGTAATATCAACCAATAGACTTTCAAATGATAAATAAAATATTAGACAGAGTAGGCTCTAGTGGCGTTTGGCTAGCGGCACGGCCTGCCTCCCTGCATTAAGGTCACTTGCATCGGCATTAGGACTAGGCTTCTTCTCTCACTTCGAAGGAATAGCTGTAAATACGCTTTTACCTATTTTTGCATCTTTGGAACTATTGGTAAACTTATACAACTGGCACAAAAATAAAAACCATACCAGAGCTGTCTTCAGCATTCTAGGGCCTGTAGCAGTGCTATTAACGCTTTATCCTCTTTGGCTATATGATTGGAGCACATACCTATTTTACTTTGGTATTTGCTTAATGGTCGTTATGTCGGTTTTGGATATCGTAAAACCAGTAAGGGAGCAAACATGCAACGTATGGCTAATTGCCGTCGTTGAAACGATTAACGGTCAATGTCTGCTTTTCGCTCAAAGCTGCCCTTAGAGCATTTACGTTAACTCGTTTTGGGGCAGAAACGAGTTTGGACTTTCCAGCTTTCACTTGACATCGGCTTATAATCTTAAAGTACAAAATGGGAGTAAACTTCCGTTTCTAGTGCTTCAAAGGTAGTTATCGAAATATATTCTGTTTCTTGAAAACGTTAACCTAGATAGCTATATAAACAACTTTTCAGGGTCTTATTTCAGCGAAAACCGGACGATCACCTTTTTATACCAAATGCATTTAAGATTTCCCTGACTTGAACTAACTACTGTATTGGAAATAGCAATTTGGCTCCTATATAAGGAATAATATGAGTATCGTGAGATAAGATTTACTTAGCTACTTTATGTTAATGTAAATAAGGTAATAATTAACTTTTAAGGTTGAAGTAATGGAATATAACAATCTATCCAAGCTTGTAAAAAAAGTTCTCAAAACAGATCAAAGTGGTAATACAACAATGCCCTCAAGACGCGAAATGACAAGCAAAATTTTTGCGTTTATTATGCTTATTCCTGGAATTACCAGCATTGTGATGACAGTAACAAGCGAAGGAGGGGAAAGTATTTTCTTCGCGATTTCTGCAAGCTTCTTTTTAAGTATATCTATATTGCTTTTTGGTCGAAAGAGCCGCTTAGAGTTTAACGGGACAGAAAAACAGCTTAATTTAAAAACCGCATTATGGGGTTACTTTCAAAGAAGTAAAGTTATTACATCGTTTGATACACTATCAATTGAATTAAGTAGTATAGGCGCGCAAGGCCCTTATCAAATTAAGTTTGTTGATCAGTTATATGAATTTAAACAGTATACAGATGCTAAAATGTTCATTTCGTTTTTATATAAAAAATATAATATTATTGCTGCTGAAACCATATCGGATTGGCCAAATAAAACGCCGATAAGGTTTGCTCAAAGCGAATTAGATATTTCACCACAAATTGCTCATGATAGCACTAAAGCTAATTCAAACTCTCATCTGAAAGATGTAGATTTTAATAGAGAGGATCTTGTTTTCATTGAAATATGGGATCGCAAATCGCTAATAAAACTATCCCTGCCATTTTTTGTTTTTACAGCCATTGCCGGCTTAGTTAAATACGGAGTGCTGTAATGTATTTTAAAGAACTATCTAGTGAGCTAGCTATTTATCGACAACCAAGGTTAACTAGATTATTGCTAGTTTTGTTGTGTGGTTTCTTTTTATTTATCGGACTAATTAATGTGTTTAATTCTGATGAAGCAAAATCATTACCAATATGGGTATCTGGGTTTATATGCTGGTTAGGGTGGAGTGGCTCGTTTGGTGGCTATGTATGTCGTTTTGATCTCGCAAAACAAACCTTGGAATTAAAGTCTAGTAGTTTATATACTATTTTTAAACGTGTTTATAAATTATCAGATATTAAAGGTTTTAAAGCTATACCAAGAAAAGGCTACACACATAACTATAGATTATATGCAGTGTTAACTGATAATACTCATGTTGCTTTCGCAAGCTACAAAGGACGAGGATTTGCAGTTAAGGAGTGTATAAAAATGGCTGACTTTGTCAGTAAGCCTTATCAAATCAATATTGATACAGCTCCATTATAATTTTATGAGAACTAAGTAGCGCGGATTAACATATTTTTTAGAAACCAATGCCAAACGCTTAGTTGTACTCCGGTGTTTATGGAGTTTAAGCTTAGCTCGCTACAAAAGAATTCGGGTATGAGCGATAATCGGTCATCGAGACTGGCTGAATATCGTCGTTAATTGATTGGTTAAACTGCTCTTTGCGCATATATTCATGAAAATGAGCGCTGCCCGCATATTGGTTCATTTAACTTTACCTAAAAAATTTAGAAAACTTAGTGATAGTAATGCCTTAGGTAATTTGTTAAAACTATATAAAGTAGATAAATGAGCGTTAAGTCGGCAGAAATATGCGCGATGAGCGCACTATTAAATTGTTATATTTCAAATGGAGTCTTTAAGTGAGTCAGCAGGAATTACACGATTTAATTATTTATCAAGATAGGTATTTTGAGATATTAACGGAGTTTTTCCTCTGCGTTACAGGCTGTTTGCCACGTGATTTTTCTCCATTGGAGAGCTTCTCTGACTCAATTCAAGGAATCGCATCTGTTTTAAGAGAGAACCCTAAAAGAGCTGAAAAGTCTATGATGGCTTTTTCAAGTCTCGAAAAAAATCTTAAGAAATTATATTCAGAAGAAGGTGGTAAAGCTTTTAGTGCAGCCAAGAAATTAGATGCATGTAAATTGAACTTGGGAGGGAGTAGTCGCTTTTTACAAACACAGTTAAATGCTACACGTAAATCACTTCTCTATTCCGATACAGTTTTAATTCCAGACCCTGTCATGCCGTGGTTAGAAAAAAAACGTGATGAAGAAAAGTTTAATCATGTCATACCCCTTCAAATGGCTTTTTTCATATTGCATTTGTCTGACATTAAAGGTGACGAGTTTGATCTACCGCCATTTATTGTATTTCCAAGCTTTGAAAAATCACTTGAAGAACACGATCAGCAAACGCAAGAAAATAGTGTTCAACTTATCACCGATGTGTTTTCACATTATGTCGATTCAGGTATAGCGCACCCGCAAGATATAATGGAGTTCGCTACAAATCACCCCGACCAATACTTTCAAAAGATAGAAGAGGCAAGACTTTTTGTTTCACCAGGTTCTGAGCCAGGGGAGTCTGTGAAAGTAGAATTAGAAAATTACAAAGCTGAAATGAGGCAGTGGAGGTCAGAAGATTGGTGTAATGAGTTGTTTTCGAATGGTGATGCAAGTGTTGTAACTAATGCGATCTTTGAACGTATTATGCCAAATTATCATTTACTAGAAAATGCAGATGAACTTAGGAGTCATCCATTTCTGTGTGTTAATGCGCAGGCGCATTATTACCAGCTTATTGCAAATATGAAGAATGCATCTGCTGGTGAAGTTGCGTCATTTGACCCATCTACATCAGCAATTTTACAGTCTCTTACATCTAAAAGACTTGATTATTTAGCTAATATTGAAGACTCGCAACTTGTGGCATTGAGAAAGACAGATGAAAATATTGAGTTTAGAAGAGAGTTAAGAGATTTAGTTAACAGCTTACCTAATACCAAGGTCGAAGATTTAGGGTATGTTGCTGCTGAAGTGTACTCCCATATTGAAAGAGCAATATCGAAACATGAGAAGCAAGTTTCATTATTTAATGATAAATATCAAGCAAAGCATAAATACACAGCTTTAATTGCTGGTGGTACATTAGGTGTAACTATGTTTCCCGTTTTAGCTCCTTTCTTAGGTGCGTTACTTCCCCTTGGTGCGGCTGCAGCTACAGGTAAGTATGTTTCAGATAAACTTGATGAAAAAGCTGAAATTGGACAATTTTCTCACTCCATGATGGGAGTAATTTCGCGAGCAAAAGGGAAGTGAAATATAACAAGACGCTGCTACGGAAAATTTACTCGCTGGCGCTCCTAAATTTCCGCAGAGCGCGGCGTTAGTTTTCAATGGAGAGTAGATGAACATTTTAAGTAAATTAGTCATTGTCAGTATTGTATTACTCATTACTGGGTGCGCTAGTATTTTAGGTGTCACTGGTGCGGATACTGGAAAAAGAATTAACGATGACTGGGTTGCATATAACGTCACTCATCCGGGGCTTACAATTAAAATTATTGTACCTTATGCTCCCGATTTAATGCCAATATCTACGGTTGGTAAATCATCACCTTCGCCGTTGAGACATACTATTATATTTGGAACCAAATCAAATCAACATAAGCTTGAAGTTGTAGGTAAGTACAAAAAAGAACTGTATTTTGGTAATAAGTTTTATGGTTCAATTTGGTCGGGTGAAGTTTTGATTCGAGACGGTAGCCTTTCAATAGACGGTAAGTTGGTATCAGTAACAGAAAACTAACAAGTGCAGTCAACGGACAAATTTTACTGCAAGCGTTATGTGTCATCGAGGTATTGTGAAAATTTCAAATTTAGTAGATTGCCCGAGTGAAATTGAGGTTGTCGCCAATTGGTATTTTAATGAGTGGGATCATAAGGATTCGGAAGCGACGCTAGAAAATGTTATCGAAAAGGTTTCTTCAATTTCAAACCGAACCGCATTTGTCGCTCATATTGACGGTGAATTAGCAGGAGCTGGAGAATTAAAATATCGCGAATACTCTGACTATCCTAGCTATAACCATTGGCTAGATGGAATCTGTGTACCTATAGAACATCGAGGGAAAGGTATATCAACAGCACTAATCGAGTTTGCTAAATCAAAGTCGATTGAGTTACAAATACCAGCTATATATCTTCGTTGTGAAGAGCACCTCGTGAAACTTTATGAATCTCATGGTTTTCAAGTTGTCTGTGTTGAAGAAACTAAGTTCATAATGGAATTTAAAGTGAACACATAACAAGGGCTTTCAAGTCGGATAAATTACAGTTGGCTTTTTGTTCGTGCCTCACTTATTTTAGCCAACAGCAATTTACCGCTTAAAACGGCGTTACCACTGTCTGCAAATGGCATAAACCGGAAATAGCCCTCGCACTAATTCTATATTTATACATTAAGGTTTCTTCAGGCTTTAAAGTAACTAATTCTCAATCATTCAATCATTCAATAATTTACCTAAATCTAATCCTACTCAAATTTAAGGCGAGACTTTAGTTAATAAATCTCAATCTGAGTGCTATACCTTGCTTTAAATTCAAACAATTCTCAAGCTGCCGCGAATTCTCAACTTAAGTGGCGCTGGCCAAAAAAAATGCAAAAAATTCAAATTTTATAAAAAACCAATTGATAACTATTTTCGTTTAGATTAATATAAACCCACTAAATGAAATTGAGAGTTGTTTGTATTCATGTATGTTTGTCTTTGTCACGGTGTGACCGATAAAAAAATTGAGCAAACCATCGACGATGGTGCTACTACCATGCGCGAGCTAACTAAAGAGCTTAAAGTGGGCAGCCAATGCGGTAAGTGTTGTGGCTGTACTAAAAAGATCCTCAATCGTAAACTGATTCAAATAGCAGATATAACCGATCAAGTGGCCTAATAGTAGTCTATATAATAGTCCCTATCTAAACGAATTGGTTTAACACTTAAAAATTAAACATAAAAAAAGCAGCCTTAGCTGCTTTTTTTATGTTTATAACTTTAACTTACAGTTGTGATTGTAAGTAGTTTTCAAGCCCAGTGTTTTTGATCAGCAGTTGCTGTGTTTCGAGCCAATCAATTTGCTCTTCTTGCTCATTTAAAATGTTATCGAGCGCTTCACGGCTAATGTAATCTTTTTTACTTTCAGCTAGTTTAATGGCAGTACGCAGTTCGTCTACGGTATCAAGCTCAAAGCTCATGTTAGCGGCAATCATTTCTTCGCTGTTTTCGCCTATACGTAAACGTCCTAAATCTTGAAGATTAGGTAAGCCTTCTAAAAATAAAATACGCTCAATTAAACGGTCGGCGTTTTTCATTTTTTGTATCGATACTTTGTAATCAGCTTTGTCTAGTTTACTAAAACCAAAATCTTTAAACATACGTGCATGTAAAAAGTATTGGTTAATACCCACAAGCTCATTAGCAAGTACTTTATTTAGTGCTGCAATAACGTCTTTATCGCCTTTCATAATATAAGTCCTTATTCGCCCATTTGAGCTTGGTGATAGTTTTGAGTGCCAATTTTGTCAATCAGACCCAATTGTTGCTCTAACCAGTAGACGTGATCTTCTTCGGTATCAAATAATAGCTTTTCTAGAATTTCACGTGATTGATAATCTTGCTGTTGTTCACAGATGGCAATAACTTCTTTAACACACTCAACCACTTCAAGTTCTAAGGTTAAGTCGTTTTGCATCATGCTTTTTACATCGTCACCAATTAACAGATCACGACGTTTGGTCATGTTTGGTACGCCTTCTAAAAAAAGAATACGCTTGATTAGCCAGTCAGCGTGGTCTTTTTCTTCTTCCATTTCATGGTTAAGACGCTCATAAAGTTTGTTTAAGCCCCAATCATCGTACATACGAGAATGAATAAAATACTGGTCAATAGCAGCTAATTCGTTAGCTAACAATGTATTGAAGGCGTCGATTACTTTTTGATTACCTTTCATAGCGCTTATCCTAAAAATTCTAATTGTGGCTAGTCTAGTATATAGGCACAGAATTGCAAGTAATTTACTTATAAATCATATGGTTAATATTGAGTTTGATTCTTGTTTAAGTTTGCATTGCTGGCTGACAAATGGACAAGTTGTTATTTGTATTTTAGATCAGCAAGTTACATTTTTTATAACATAAAAAGGCATACTTACTAAGGTTATTAAGTAAAGTATTGCAGCTATTCTAAGTGTTGAGGTTGTTCTTTTACGCTTTATTACTTCGAATTCTGGGATGAATACAGTAAAACTGAAATATTTACACAACTGAGTTTTTTCACTCAATTTATTTTGTAGCCACTCTCGTAATCTAATTATTGCTATTGTAGCGGGGTGATGTCTTTGCACCCAGCTCACGGCTCTGTAATTAATGAAGTAAGAAAGGCTAAGGAGCAGGGAAGTGGACATTTATTGTTTACACAAATATCCGTGAAAAAAGCAGATAAAGCTGAAAACTTAATGCTGCCTCTTGCAGCAGCAACTATCAGTACTCTTTAATTTAATTAATTTGTGATAATACTTATCTATCGTATTTTTGTAGCGGTTTAAATAAAAACCGCTGAGAAGTCTATCTAATATAAGTAAACCTACTTAGAGCTTTAATGTAATCATTTTGGTTATTGAAAACAGTGATTAGTAACACTCGATTACACAGTGCTCAATTGCAAATTCATCATGTAAATAATGTTTAATGGCGTTAAGCTCAATAAGGGTATCTGTTTGCATCACAATTTCACAGTGTGTGGTGTTATCGTCGAGTTGCCATGCTTTTATTGATTTTATTTGAGTAATGGCAAACTGTTGCAGTAACTTTTTACTGATAAGTTGCTGGTCAAAACCAATGGGGGCTGCCTGCATTAAAATGCTGCAGCTGGCTTTAAGTAATAATACGCCGTGATAAATAACATACAGTGATATCAATATCGTCGCTATTAAATCAACTACATACCATTGGTATAAAATAATTAAAGTACCGGCAATAATAACCACAATAGAGGCCATGGCATCAGACACATTATGAATAAACGCCGCCTTTATATTCATGTTGTTTTTAGCGCCGGCTTTAAAGGTTAATAATGCAGTGACTAAATCAATGAATAGCGCTACTGCAGCAACCCACACAATGATCCAGCCATTGATAGGTTGAGGGTTTAAATAACTACTTATGGCCTCAAAAATTAAATAACCACCGATGACTATTAACGTGGTGCTATTAAAAAGAGTTGCTAGAATTTCTGCACGTTTGTAGCCAAAATGGTGGGTTGTATCAGCTTGCTTATTGCCAATTTTTCGAGCAACGAGGGCAATAAAAATTGAGGCCGCATCACTTAGGTTATGTAATGCATCGGCAATTAATGAAAGACTGCCGGAAAATACGCCGCCAACAACTTGCACTGCAGTCAGTAAAACATTTATAAATACGGCAAGAGTGAGCTGTTTATCACTTTGGTTATCATCAACGTGACTGTGTGAATGACCATGACCCATTTTAGTTAAACTTCCTCATTGCTTTACTGTGTACTCATAATGACAACTTTTTGCCATATATAAAAGCGTTGTTTTAATTTGTTTTTTTAATGCCCTAATGAATAAATTGAAATAAGCTCATGAACGTTACTTATTGAATATAAAACGATATGCTAGGGTATAAATAAATGTATTAATGGCTTAAATTATCATAATTAGTTAAGCACTTTTTATATTAAATTAGATGCTTACCAGGCATAAAAGTAGTTTTTTAAGGGTCAATAACAATGAACACAGCAATAGAAATTCGCGATGCAAAGCCAAGTGATGCAAAAACAATTCTACACTTTATCAATGAGCTTGCTATTTACGAAAAAGAACCTGATGCAGTTAAAACCGATGAGCAAGCCATTTTAAACACCCTGTTTTGTGAAGGCGCAACGGCGCACAGTTTAATATGTTTACAAGATGATGAGCCAATTGGTTTTGCCGTGTATTTTTACAATTACTCGACTTGGTTAGGTAAAAATGGTCTTTACCTAGAAGATTTATACGTGAGCCCTGATAGCCGCGGAAATGGGGCTGGTAAAGCCATTATGAAAGAACTAGCAAACAGAGCAATCAATAAAGACTGTGGCCGCTTTGAATGGGTGGTACTTGATTGGAATAAACCCGCGATTGATTTTTATAATAGTATGGGCGCTGAGCCACAAAATGAATGGATTATATATCGTTTAACGGGTCAGGCATTAATTGATTTTGCAAATAAAGATTAGTGCCGAATATGGCCAGTAATACGCTTAGTTTTTGCTAAGCTAAGCGCTACCTAATTTACAAGAGCATTTTATGGGTGATCAGCACTGGCAAAAAGCACGTCAAAGTCGTGATGCGCGTTTCGATGGGCTTTTTTATGTAGCCGTTAAAAGTACCGGTATTTATTGCAGGCCAATTTGCCCTGCGCCCACAGCTCACGAAAAAAATGTAGTCTACTATCAGTTTGCACACTCTGCCGCGCAGGCTGGTTTCAGGCCTTGTATTCGTTGTCGGCCCGATAGTGCACCAGGAAGTGCGGCTTGGCAGGGAACAAAAACAACGGCTCTACGAGCCAAGCAATTAATTGATCAGGATAATCAGCACGACTGCGAAAAGCTCGCCACGCGTTTAGGAATAAGCAGCCGTTATTTAAGGCGATTATTTTCTCAATATTTTGGCATTTCTATCACGCAATATCGATTGTTTAACCAATGTCATTTTGCAAAAAAATTGATTCAAGAAACTAGCTTACCGCTTACCGAGATAGCGTTTGCCTCAGGCTTTAAAAGTGTTAGGCGTTTTAATGATGCTTTTTTAAAACAACTTAATATTGCGCCCTCAGCGCTCAGAACCGCCAAGCACCCAGCTGATATTGGGCTCACCTTAATTTTGCCTTTTCGTCCGCCGTATAACTGGCAGGCATTGCATGGGTTTTTAGCAAAACGATTAATTCAGCCAATAGAGTGGTTAACGCCAACCAGTTATGGGCGTACTTTTACTTATAAATCGTGTAGAGGGCGTTTTGATGCTGAGTTTGTTGCAGATAAACATCATTTTCGGGTGCAAATTGATATAGATAATACGCAATATTTACAGCCAGTTATTAACAACATTCGCCGTGTACTTGATTTAGATGCAGATACTTATTTAATTGAGGCGCATTTAAGCGAACACATTAATAATGCATTTCCACTTACTAAAGGCTTAAGGTTACCGGGTATTTGGTCAAGTTTTGAGGCGGGAGTTAGGGCTATACTTGGGCAACAAGTCAGTGTAGCGGCGGCGCACAACCTAGTGACTAATTTAGTAACACAGCTTGGTGAAAAGCAACACCAACAGGTCTATTTTCCTGAGCCTGAAGTGTTAGCACACAGTGATTTTGCATTCTTTAAAATGCCACAGGCGCGTAAAAATGCACTGCATAACCTCGCTGAATTTTGTGCCGTGAATCCCGATTGTGATGATTTAGACCAATGGCTTAGTTTAAAAGGGATTGGCCCATGGACGGTTAATTATGCAAAGTTACGCGGCCAAAGCCAGCCCGATATTTTACTCGATGGCGATTTAGGCGTTAAAAAGGCACAAGCGGCAGCAAGCTCTTTTGAATCTGCGAACTGTGCACCATTTCGATCTTACTTAACTTTTCAACTTTGGCAGCAATTATGATAGTGCAAACCAGTTTACCCAGCCCGATTGATGACATTATTATTCAGGCAACTGAAAAAGGTATTAGTTATGTGGGGTTTTATCCACCGGCCAGTTATATCAGTACGCCTTTAAACGAGATAAATAATTCGCATGTTTTATCTTGTGTGGCGCAGCTTAATGAGTACTTTGCTCATACGCGTACTGAGTTTGATTTAGAGCTTGATACTGGCGGCACGCCATTTCAGCAAAGCGTATGGCAGGCATTGTGTAGCGTACTCTATGGAAAAGTGGCGACTTATAAAGATATTGCCGAGCAGTTAAACAACCCTAAAGCTGTGAGAGCGGTAGGGGCTGCAAATGGTAAAAACCCAATCAGTATTATTGTGCCGTGTCATCGTATTATTGGTGCAAATAAAAAACTAACTGGTTATGCAGGTGGTTTAGAGCGCAAGCAATGGTTACTAGAGCATGAAGCAAAATAAATAGCTAAATAACGTATCCAAATTTGTATTCTGAGCACTTTAAGGTAGCATAAGCGCACTTTTTATTTGAAGGCACGACAATGGCGCAATTATACTTTTACTACTCTGCAATGAATGCAGGTAAATCAACCACCTTACTACAATCTGCATTCAATTATAAAGAACGTGGTATGGAGCCGGTGATCCTCACGGCGGCTATCGATGATAGAGCCGGAGTAGGTAAAGTATCCTCACGTATTGGCTTGCAAGCAGATGCGCATATTTATGATGCAGATATAGATGTTTTTGCGCTTATTCAAGCTCTTAATGCAGATAAAAAACGCCATTGTGTGCTGGTAGATGAATGTCAGTTTTTATCAAAAGACCAAGTTATGCAGTTAACCGATGTGGTTGATGAGTTAGGAATACCCGTATTGTGTTACGGATTGCGCAACGACTTTAGAGGGGAGCTGTTTATAGGGTCACAGTATTTACTTGCTTGGGCTGATAAGCTAATTGAGCTTAAAACGGTGTGTCATTGTGGGCGCAAAGCAAATCACGTATTACGTACCGATGAAAATGGCGAGGCTATTGCCGATGGTAATCAAGTTGAAATTGGCGGCAACGACCGTTATGAATCGGTGTGCCGCAAGCATTACAAAGCGGCGTTAAATATGGGCCGTTAAGACTTTAATAAAGGTATCTATATCCGCTTGGGTAATACCTAAATGGGTTACGAGCCTAAGTTGCTTACTTGGGCTAAACACAATGTCATGTGCTTTTAAATCGGCTGCTAGCTTTGTGATGTTTATGCTGTTATCAAACGTAGCGTAAACCATATTTGTGGTATTACTCATATTTACTTCAAAGCCTGAAATTTCACTTAACTGCTGTGCTAAATAACGCGCATTAGCGTGATCATCGACTAAACGTTGAGTGTTATTTTCTAACGCATATTGCCCCGCAGCAGCTAACATACCCGCTTGGCGCATACCGCCGCCAAGCACTTTACGCCAGCGTCTTGCTTTAGCGATTAACTGCTTAGAACCTAATAATAATGAGCCAACTGGCGCACCTAAGCCTTTCGATAAACAAATAGAGACTGAATCAAAATGTTTGGTGATTTCTTTAATATCAAGGTTAAGCTCGGCTGCGGCATTAAATGCTCGCGCGCCATCTAAATGCAGTGCTAAGTTATGTTGATGAACAAATTCACGTGCTTTAATTAAATAATCAATACCCAGTACTTTGCCACCTATGGTGTTTTCAAGGCTCAGTAATCGCGTTTTCGCAAAGTGGCTATCATCGGGTTTTATTGCAGCAGCAATTTTAGTAAAACATAGGCTACCATCGGCTTCATTTTCAATAGGTTGTGGTTGAATAGAGCCTAAAACGGCAGCGCCACCGCCTTCAAACTTGTAGTTATGAGCACTTTGCCCACAAATATACTCATCACCTCGCTCACAATGCGCCATTAATGCCAATAAGTTTGCTTGCGTGCCGGAGCTACAAAATAATGCATCGGCCACATTAAAACGCAATCTAGCATAGGCTTCCAATTGGTTAACGCTTTCATCATCACCGTATACATCATCGCCAACCGGGGCATGATACATAATATCTCGCATTTTATTGCAAGGCTTGGTCACTGTGTCTGAGCGAAAATCTATCATGAGTAGTCCTTATGGTTGTTATATGAATTCTTCACAAATTTGTTCACGGGTCGTTTTATCAAAATAACTCCACGCAATAAAGCGACTGACTTTTTGCCCTTGTGCCATTTCAACGATTTTATAGTCGCAAATAGGGAGCTGTTTTAGCTGTGTTTGTAAAGCAGCAAGGGTCTCTTTTTTAGAAACCAACGAGGTGAACCAGATCACTTGCTCACTGAACTGAGCGCTTTCTTTGATCATGTTAGAAATAAAGGTCAGCTCGCCGCCTTCACACCATAACTCATTACTTTGGCCACCAAAGTTGAGGGCGTTACTGGGGGCTTTACCTAAGTTTTTCCATTTACGCTCACTGCCTTTATTGGCTTCTTCTGCGCTGGCATGAAATGGCGGGTTACACATCGTTAGGTGATATAAATCTTTCGCATTAACCACCCCTTTAAAAATATGCTCGGGATTTTTTTGTTGTTTAAGCGTTATTTTTAAATCATTAAACTGAGCGAGCTGCTTGGCTATTTTTATTGCTGCTAAATCGATGTCGCTGCCAGTAAAGTGCCATTGGTATTCGCTATTGCCCGTTAGCGGGTAAACTAAGTTAGCGCCAGTGCCTATATCAAGCACTTTAATTTGTCGGCCAGTGGGAATAACCTGCTGATTATCTTCGCTGAGTAAGTCAGCTAAGTAATGAATATAGTCAACTCTTCCTGGAATAGGTGGGCATAAGTTGTGCTCAGGTATGTCCCAAAAGTTAATGTTGTAATGACTTTTTAATAGCGCCTGATTCAAGGTTTTTACAGCTAAGTTATTACTAAAATCAATACTTTGATTGCCTGCTGGCGTCGTAATTAAAAAAGCAGTTAACGAAGGGGTTTGCGAGGTAAGCAAATTAAAATCGTAACCATTTTTGTGTTGATTGCGCGGATGTAATTTAGAACGAGCTGATTTTGCTTTCATGAGGCTTTTTTAACAACAGGAATAAAAGCCAATAGTAACAAATACAGACAAAAAAAGTGCATAATTTTCCCTTTGGCTTACCAGGCATTACTGGTAGGATGAGTTGTTAGCAATTATAAGGAATTCGCTTTGGCAGTTACTCAAGAGTCTGTTTTTATTAAATTAGATGACCATCAAACACTGCATTTACGCCGTATCGCCAACCAGAAGCCAAGTGGTCCTGTGGTGTTATTAATTCATGGTGCGGTAGAAAATGGCAAAATATTTTACACTCATAGCAATAAAGGGTTAGCGCCTTTTTTAGCTGAACACGGGTATTGTTGTTATGTCGCTGATTTACGCGGGCGTGGTGAAAGTAAACCTGCTATTTGTAAGCAAGCACGGTATGGACAAACTGAGGCGATTGTTGAAGATATTCCGGCATTTATTGAGAAAATTGAACAGTTAGAGAGTAAAAAACCTGACTTTTTAGTTGCTCATTCTTGGGGTGGGGTGTTGCTTAATAGCGTGTTTGCTCGCTTCCCTGAGCTGATTAACGATATAAAAGCGTGTGCCTATTTTGGTTCAAAGCGTTCGCTATTTAATAACCACCCTAAAAAGTTATTTCAGGCCAATTTAATTTGGTATTTTATGGCGCCAATATTAGCGAAAAAACACGGTTATTTACCAGCAAAACGCTTAAAGTGGGGCAGTGATGATGAAACTCAAAAGTCGCACTATCAAAGTATGCAGTGGGCTAAGAAAAATCCGTGGATAGACAGTGATGATGGCTTTGATTACGCTAAAACATTAGCAAATCTCACGCTTCCTCCGACGTTACATATTGCGGCAGTAAAAGATAAAGCATTGGCACAGCCTATCGATATTCAAAAGTTTATTGATGAGTCAGGTACTGGGGTGCAAAAAATGCAAATATATGGCCGCCGCTTTGGGCACAAAGTAGATTACGACCATATTAATATGCTTACCCATCCACAGGCACGCCAAGAACAGTTTATGGATGTGCTTAATTGGTTTGAGGCAACGAGAGCAAACTAAGTAAAGGGGCTTCATAACGCTGCCATTTATCAAGGCTTTTGTTATTTACAGGCTGCCTAATCGCATGTTTACTGAGCGTTGTAACGGCGCTTTTATTTCTGTAAAAGTCTAAACAAGTCTGTTCAAATTCACAGCCAGTAAAACTTAATAGTGCGGTTAATTGATCTTTAGGATTTTCAATTAACTGCTCATAACTTAAATTATAAATAGCTAAGCGGTTAAATTGCTGCCAATAGCTCATCAGTTTTTCATAAAGCTGATGGTACAAAGTAAATTCATTCAAATCACAAAAATAGGGTTCGTTTTCAGCAAAGTAATTAGTAAACACTGAAAATGCGGTTGCGTTAAAGTTGCGGGTCAGGTTAATAAACTTAGCGTCTGGGAATAGAATATAAATTAACCCTAAGTTTTGGTAATTGCTAGGCAGTTTATTGATCACAAATGCGCAATTGCTCCCAGAAGAACTTAAGGTATCTAAATATATAGCTCTGGCTTGGTTAATTAAAGGCGTTGTTAGCTTAGTTAAGCATTGAGGGTAGCGTAACCCTGTTTTATGTTCTAAAAAAGCGACTACCTTTTTACTAATACTGGTGTCTTCTCCAAGCGTTGCCCATTGACTGTGTCCTGCTAACATCTGCTCCAGTAAGGTTGAGCCGCTTCGTGGCATACCAATAATAAACACGGGCGTAACAGGATACTGCTTATTTAGGTTTGCTAAATTGAGCACACTTTCATTGTTATATTCAATAAGTTGATCATAAAACCCAATTAAATCTTCAGTATTAAATTCACTGAGTTTGTGTTGTTGCTGATTGGCAATCACAAAATAGTTAAATGCTTGATCAGTATCGTCTAACTTGTCGTAACTTTTAGCTAAAGCATAGTAGCAGACCATTTTTAAGCGTAGGTTATTTGTTTGCGTTAAAAAGTGGTGTAACTGATCGATGTAATTATTTGCTTTATTAAAGCGGCCTAATTGTACCAATTCAAATAAAACATAAGCCGTAACTGGTGCTACTCCAAGCTTTAATGCTTCCTCAAACGTGGCCTGCGCTTTATCAAGCTCGCCAAAGGTTAAATAGTGCTGGGCTAAATAATAATGAGTGTCTGGGTTGTCTGCGGCAATACTTGTTGCGTATTCGAGTACTTTTTGCGCATCTTCAGGAGAGTTGACCGCATTAAATGCATCACTTAGTGCATACAAAGGTTCTAATACATAAGGGAGATGCTGACACGCTCGTTGTAGTATATAAACAGCGGCATCAAATTGTTCTAAACGCAGTGCTACTTTACCTAAGCCAAACAGGGCGTCACCATTATCAGGCTCTGCTTGTAATAGCATTTTGTAATGAAACTCAGCTTCTCTGAGCTTGTTTTGTGATAATAACTGGTCCGCTTTCTTTAGTAGCATAATACAACTAATATTCTTTTTATTTACTATAACCCCAAAGTGACAAAAAATGCGAGTGTAAAAGTCATTTTAAATAGGTTTATAAAGGGCAATAAAAAGGCGAAATGCATTACACATTTCGCCTTTGATTATCATTAACACATGTTAGAAAGTATAGGTTGCTTTAGCGTAGTAAAAGCCACCATTAATTCCGTATGGAGATGTTTCGTAGTACTTACCACCCCAGTTGTTATTTGGTGCCACTGTGAAATCAAGTTTTTCTGCTTCCTGATCCAGTAAGTTTTGTGCACCCAATGAGAAGCTAATTGAGTCATTCATGAAGTAAGTGACTTCAACATCTAACGTCATAGCTGCGTCAGCCATTTTAGCTGTTTCATCATAATCTACATGAACGCCTTGGTATTCGCCAAAGTAGTTAAGGCGAGAAAATGCTGAAAAGCTTTCCCATTGTTGTGCCCAGCTCAGTGTTGCACGGTGATTAGGTAAGTCATTTTCAAGACGGCTTACTTTAAATGCACCAGTTATATCACTTGAGCGGGTTACTTCTGTTTCATTCCAGTTGTACGCTAAGCTAAATGTAGAGCTACCACTGAACAATTCAGCTGAGTAGTTAGCAACTAAATCAACACCTTGTGTAGTGGTATCAAAGTCATTAGTAAAGAAACTAACTTGCGCAAGGTTTTGTACGTTAGGTACGCCCGCAGCTTCAAGCGTGTCTTTATCTGCTTGGCTAAGTTCAATTTTATCTGATTGGCTAATACGGTCATCTACTTGGATGTTGTAGTAATCAACCGTTAAGAATAAATCGCCAATAGTATACACCGCACCAAAGGTGTAGCTTTGTGATTCTTCAGGCTCAAGTTCAGTACCACCTAGTTGAATAGCAATTGGGTTTGTAGGTGGTAACAAAGCCGAATCTACTAGTACACCACTGCTTAAGTTAGTTTGTACGTTACTAACATTCGCTTGGCCAACGGTAGGCGCACGGAAACCGGTGCTGATAGAGCCACGAATATTTAGATCTTCAGTCAAGTGGTATTGACCCATTAACTTATAGTTAGTGGTTGAACCAAAGGTATCGTAATCTTCGTAGCGAAGCGCTAAGCCCATTAGGAACTCTTCAGTAAATGGCGCTTCAATATCAATATAAGCTGCATAGTTACGACGGTCATATTCGCCTGCATCTGATGGTTTAAATCCAGGGAAACCGTTAGAACCTATACCAAAACCTTGATCAGTTAATGGACCTGCAATAAACGAAGCCTCATCACCTGCCACTACGGTAAAGGTTTCTTCATGCCATTCTAAACCACCGGCAATGTTTACATCGTAAGCTAAATCAAAGTCAAACCCTTTTGAAATATCAAAATTAAAGTTTTTCTCTAATTGTTCATATTTACCTGGGCTAAAATCACGCGGGCTATCTGGACCCAGTGAAGCATTGATTGTGTCGTATATAAAGTAGCGAGATTCGTTATACCCTACCGTACCACTTAGATCATAATAAGCGCCTTCTAAAAAGCCGCCAGTAAACTCACCTTTAGTACCGATAGTAAGTGACGTATCTGTAATATTACCACCAAAGTTTGGTGTAAAACCGCCCGGAAGCATTTCGTTAAATGCGAAACAATCAGGGTTATTTGCTACACCATTAATGTAGTCAGGGTTATCAAGAACGTTGTCATCAATCATAATGGTTGGACAGTTACCGCTCATATCACCGGTTAAATCACCAACAAGCAGTGTTTCGCCACCATCATTTGAGTATGCACCAGGGCGAGTATGTGGGTTACGGTAATAAAAACCACCGCGTACATCACGCTCTGAGTAGTTACCAAACATGTAAAATTGTGAGTCGTTAGTAAGTTCTAAACCAACATTACCAAAGATAGAGATGTCGTCATCTACCTCAGGTGCACCCCATACTTGGGTGATCGGGGCAATGTTTGGTACGCCAGCGGCATCAAGTGCGGTAGCATCCGCTCTTTGTACTGAGCGGCTGGTTGCGTCGGCTGTTTTGTACTGAAAGCTTAAATTAGCAAAACCGCTATCGGTAAATGGTAAGCCCACATTACCTGAAATTTGAGTTGTATCACCGTCGCCCTCATAATATTCGCCTTTGCGAACTTCGAAAGATCCGCCTTCCGAGGCATCTTTAAGTTGGAAGTTTAAAACCCCAGCAATCGCATCAGAACCATATTGTGCAGCGGCACCATCACGAAGTACTTCTACTTGTTTCAGTGCAATACTTGGAATTACTGAAATATCAGCACCTTGCGCACCATCGTTAATACCACCACCTAAAAAGGCGATAACTGAAGCACGGTGACGACGTTTACCGTTAAGTAAAATTAGTGTGCTATCTGAAGGTAGTCCGCGTAAGTTTGCAGGGCGCACTAATGAAGCAGCATCACTGATTGGCATTGAGTGTACGTTTAAAGAAGGAATAGCCCCTTTTAATAGCTCTAGCATATCAGTGTTACCTGATTTACTTAGCTCTTCACCACCAATAATATCGATAGGTACAGGAGAGTCACCAATAGAACGAGGCGCAGAGCGCGTACCTACTACGGCAATTTTTTCTACATTTTTGTTAACTTTAACTTCGGTTTGCTCTTCTTGAGCAATTGCTGAACCAGAAACAAATAAGCCTGCGGCTGTTGTTGCTAGAGCAAATTTGATGGCCTGTTGAAGCGCATTGCTTTTTAATTTCATTCTAAATATCCCCAGTTAGAATTGATTTGTATAGTCTATTTAATGACTTTATTGTGGACGGTTCACATTCAATGGGGAGCAGATATTGCTAACTCACTCCTAAAAGCTTAATAAACTAAGCGCACCTCCTGTGAGTCCTCGAAATAGACTATAGATAAAAAAACTAAAGAGGGCAATGGGTAATTAACCACTATTTAACAAGTTGAAACAAATGATTTATCTAAAAATAACGCAGAGTTAATCATAAGTAGGGCAGGGAAAAGGGGTAAAAGCAGGCATTGATACATAGTTATTAATTAAATAAGCTATTTTAGCTACTTTCTATTATTGAATTAAACTGACCTGCTATTGATATTTTCACCATGATGTTTTTTCCACTGTGCAAGTTTTTCTTTGTACTCATCCCATACACATGGACAGCAACTACCGCCGCCGCAGCACTCATCAGATTTTGGCCTTTCGGGTTTAGTGTTGGGTATGTTTTTTTGCATGTTTTTAATTAAAACTGAGGAAAATGAACTTTAAGAATAAATGATTGAATAAAGCGTGTAAATTATTCTTTGTGAACTGAAAGCGCTGTGTGAGAATACAGGCTATGCGATTATATAAAGTTATCCATCGTGCACCCTGGCGGGTTGCTAAAATAAGTAAAAAGCGGCAACAACTACGCTTTCGTCGTGCTATGGTCGCGCTTAAAATTGCGCTTGCCCAAGAAAGGCAAGAAACCAAAGAAATGCTAATAATTTACAGGCGTTATACCCAAGGGCAAACAAATAAAGCAGAACTAAAACGCGCCAACGAGCAGTTTGTTGATATATTAAAAGGACTAGGGCTAGGCGTTTTTGCGTTATTACCGTTTGCACCATTAACTATTCCACTGGTTGTTAAACTAGGGCAGTTAGTAGGTGTTGATGTATTACCGAGTTCTTTTAGTATGAATAAGCCGATTAAAGAAATTGATAAAGAAATTGCTCAACAAAACCAAGAGCAAGACTCAACGCCCTCAAAGAAGAAGTAAGCTAGCAGAACATAATTAGCTATACCTTTTAATAGTGCTTATTGTTATGCTAAGGCATCATTTTCTATTATGTGAGTCATTTAATGAGTGCTTTACTTCGTCATACCTCTTCAGGAATTCCTCTATCTTTTATCGTTAAAAACGAACTAACCGATTGGCTTACGCAGCAACCGAGTTTTGTACAGCGCTGGCTAGCAAACACAGATTTTGAAAAATCAGGACTCGCACTAGTACCAAACCCAGAAACGGGTGAACTAAGTCAGGTATTTTGTGTAATGCAAAGCACTGATGATTTTTGGGCTGCTGGCGAGCTTGCCAGTAAATTACCTGCGGGTTGTTATCAAATTCAAGGTGATGAGTCTTTAGTTGCTCAACTTGCTTTAGGCTTTGTGTTAGGTGGTTATGAGTTTAGTGAGTACAAGCAAAAAGCCACAGCAAAAGCTCAGCTTGGCATTGCTGATAAAACATTATATGAACAAGTAAAACAACAAGCGGACGCCATTAATTTAGCACGCGATTTAGTTAATACCCCAGCTGCTGATATGATGCCGCAGCATTTATCGCAGGTAATGAGTGACCTAGCAGATACATTCGACGGTGAATTTTCGCAGTGGATAGGTGATGAGTTATTAGAGCAAAATTACCCAACTATTCACATGGTAGGGCGCGCGAGTGAAAATAAACCACGATTACTTGACTTGAAATGGGGGGCAGTCGATGCGCCACAAATTACGTTAGTCGGTAAAGGCGTGTGTTTTGATTCCGGTGGACTGGATTTAAAACCTAGTTCAGGCATGCGCAACATGAAAAAAGACATGGGTGGGGCCGCGCATGTTATTGCCCTGGCTCAGCTAATTATGGCCGCTAACTTACCAATACGCCTTCGTGTTTTAGTGCCTGCGGTTGAAAATGCTGTTTCGCGTAATGCATTTCGCCCTGGCGATGTAGTAAAAACCCGTAAAGGTATTATGGTCGAAATAGACAATACCGATGCAGAAGGGCGACTAGTGCTGTGTGATGCACTAAGCGAAGCACAAAACGATGATCCTGAATTAATCATTGATTTTGCTACACTAACTGGTGCGTGCCGTATTGCGTTAGGTACGGAGTTACCGGGGTTTTTCTCAACGGATCGCGCTGTAGCAAATGCCATTATGGACTCGGGAATGCAAGTTAACGACCCTGTTTGGCAATTGCCGTTATTCGAACAATACAAACCATTTTTGAAAAGCGATGTGGCTGATATGGCTAACTGTGCAAGTACGCCATTTGGTGGCGCAATAACCGCTGCGCTTTATTTGAAAGAGTTTATAGAGCCAAATACACCATGGGTTCACTTTGACGTAATGGCATGGAATTTACGTGCATTACCCGGGCGTCCAGCTGGTGGTGAAGCACTGGGTATTCGTGCAGTATTTACTTACCTACAAAATCGATTTAACTAACCTGAACTTGGATTAAGGTTTACCTTGAGTTATTTGATGTTAAAGTGCATATAACTCAAGGGGTAAGCCATCTGGATCGGCAAAAAAGGTGAATTTTTTGCCGGTTATTTCATCTTCTCTAATATTTTCGACGATGACATTGTGTGACTCTAAATAATGTTTAGCAGTATTAATACACCCAACTTTAAATGCTAAATGTCTAAGTCCTTGTGCTTCGGGGTAGCTTGGTCTACTTGGCGCATCATTAAACGAAAATAATTCTAACTGACTACCATCAGGTAAAGCTAAATCGAGTTTGTAAGACTGACGCTGTGCACGATAATGCTCATTAATAATCGTGAGTTTTAATATTTCACTATAAAAATGTTTAGAGCGTGGGTAGTTGCTACAAATGATGGCTACATGATGAATGCCTAGTAGTTGCATATATTTTCCTTAAAAAGCAAAAAGCGCACTAAAAGCAGTGCGCTGTTTATCAATACATGTGCATGTTTATATATTAG
This sequence comes from Pseudoalteromonas sp. SiA1, assembly GCF_018732205.1. NCBI lineage: Bacteria > Pseudomonadati > Pseudomonadota > Gammaproteobacteria > Alteromonadales > Pseudoalteromonadaceae > Pseudoalteromonas > Pseudoalteromonas sp. SiA1. The sequence continues at coordinate 681,082 of NZ_CP076085.1, forward strand.
CTTTTAGCTAGGCTCTGCGTCTTTACACGCTTTTACAGCCGGTGCAACAAGCTCTAAACCCGTTTTATCACACGGTGGAAGCTCAGCATCACTAACAGCAATAGGCGTTACTCGCTCGCCCCATTTTATATAGCTTGCCGCCCAAGTAAGGCCAGCCCCAAATGCCGCCGACATAATGTTTGCATGCGGTTTAATTAAGCCTTGCTCAACGGCTTCACACAATGCAATTGCAATGGTGGCAGCAGAGGTGTTGCCATATTCACCAATATTGACCATTACTTTTTCGTCATCCACTTTTAAGCGATTTTGAATAGCTTGAATAATGCGTAGATTGGCTTGATGCGGAACTAGTACATCGATATCGTCTAACTTAAGATTGGCTTGTTCAAGCACGTCGTCACAGGCTTCACTCATGCCTTTAACGGCACGTTTAAATATTTCACGGCCTTCAAATAAAAGGTCTGATGGACCAATTGGCTCATATTTATTTAAATCACTGCCAAAATTAGTAATGTGTAAAATATCACGATCTTCGCTGTCACAACCGGTTTTAGTCCCTAATAAGCCTGCAGGAGTTTCTGCTGCTTCAAGCACAACGGCACCGGCACCATCACCAAATAATACTGCGCTGTCGCGTCGTGCCCAGTTTACATACCACGTCATGCGCTCAGCCGCGATAACGACAGCTTTTTTGATCATGCCAGCTTGAATTTGCGCTGTCGCAGCTTGTAAAGCATATAAGAAACCAGAACATGCCGCGTTGGTGTCCATGGCTGCAGCGCCTGTGGCACCAATATTTTTTTGTACTAATGAGGCGGTGTTTGCGACTACTGTTGAGGGGGTGCACGTTGCTAAAATAACTAAATCGATATCTTTTGCATCTACGCCAGCACAAGCAATGGCATGTTTTGCAGCCACACTAGCAAGTTCAGCAGTACTTACATGGCTAACTCTTCGTGCCTTGATACCTGTGCGTGTGGTGATCCACTCATCGGTTGTATCTACAATTTCACTTATTTCGTCGTTGCTGATGCTTGCTGGTGGAATGCATTTACCCCAACCAGTGATATGTGCGTAAGGCATAGTGTGTTCTCTTAAAAGTGGTATGACGTGTTCGTCTAATGAGGACGTTATATCAAAAATTAGCTGTTAACACTAGTTTAAAGCATGGTTTGCTTAGTAATTACTGCTATTTTACGGACTATTTGCTGCATTTTTGTTTAAAGGTAAGTGGCTTGTTTTTATTGTGTTAATTAAATGCTTTTAATGATTTTGCGTGTTTTACACGATAGCTCATAGGCTTTCTAAGCTTAATAGAATACGAATACTTTGTTGACCATATATGCTTGAGTGCGGCTGAGTGAGCAGCTAATATGGGGCGCATATTATGAAATCATTACTTAAAAAGCATTACTTAAAAAGCATTACTTAAAAAGCATTATTTATAATGGATAACAAAGCAATGTATATTCAGTCAGGTGAATCTTATTGTGTTAATTAAAACCGATCCTGCTATTAGCCGGTTATTAATGCTGCGCAGTGGCGCCATTGCTGTGCAGCTTATTGCGGTGTTAAGCGTTTATTTTTTATTAGAGCATCAAATTGCGCTCATGCCGTTGCTAGCCGTTATTACGCTTGAGGCGGTTTTTCAGTTAGCAAGTATCTTTGCTTATAGAAATGTTAGCCAAGCAAAGCCAGTTGGCATGCTGATGCAACTGACCGCTGACGTACTTTTTTTAACTATTTTGTTGTCTTTAAGTGGCGGTGCAACTAACGCATTTGTGTCGTTATTATTGTTACCTATTATGATAGCGGCAATTACATTGAGCGCTCGTGGGCTTGCCTATATTGCTGTGCTGGCTATCGCTGCCTACAGCATGCTACTGATTAAAATGCCAGAGCATAGCATGCACCAAATGAACATGAGTGGCCACTTTATTGGCATGTGGGTTAATTTTGTTATCAGTGCCTGCGTGATTGCGTTGGTTATTGGTGCAATGAACCGTGCTTTACAACAACGTGAGCGCACTATTGCCAAAGTTAGAGAGAAACAGTTGCGTAGTGAACAACTGGTTACTCTCGATGGCGCAGCGGCGCAAATTACTCATCAATTAGCAACGCCTATTGCTAATTTACAATTATTGTTTGAAGAGCTTGTAGAAGAGTATCCCAACAATGAAATTATTCAGCAAATGCAATCACCCTTGCTGCAATGCCGCACTCAGCTTAATGATTTTAGAAAGCTCTCTATGCAGCTACGAGATAAAAACACGCAAACACCTATAAAAGCAGAGCAGCTGCAAAATCAAATTCATGATACGTTGCTATTACAATACCCTAATCAACAAATAAACTGGCTTAATGAGGCGCCTAAAGCCACATTAAAAAGTGATGCCATGCTGCTACCTGCTATTTTAAACTTATTACAAAATGCAGCGCTTGCTAACGAAAAAAAAGGCCAAATGCAATTAGAGTTGAGTTGGCAACAGCCAGATGCGCAAAGTATTGCGTTAATTATTCGGGATTTTGGCGCTGGTTTTTTATCCTCAGAGTTAGCGGAGTTAGGCGGGCAGCTCATGCCCAGCGAGCAAGGCATGGGAATAGCGGTTATGCTATCAAATGTCACGTTTGAGCGTTTAAATGGTTCGTTAACTGTTTATAATCACCCCGATGGTGGGGCGGTGGCCAAGATACAAATGCCACTATTAATAACCGAGTCGGCGCTATGAAGCTGCTAATTATTGAAGATGACATTAACCTTGCTACCACTTTGGCAAGGCGCTTAACAAAACACAGCTTTAACTGTGAGGTTGCACATAACCAAACAGAGGCTTTACTTAGGGCTCGCCAGCAGCAACCTGATTGTATTTTATTAGATATGAAGTTAGCAGATGAAAATGGGCTGGCGCTTATTGCACCGCTGCGCCATTTACTCACACATGCTCATATTGTATTGCTTACCGGCTTTGCAAGTATAGCTACAGCCGTAGAGGCGATGCGCTTGGGCGCTAATGACTATTTAACTAAGCCTGTCGATATGGCAAGCTTATTAAAAGCGCTAAAAGTAGAGCCGGTATCGACAGTAACCGAAATTCCTGAAGAGGTTATGTCACCCGAGCGTTTAGAGTGGGAGCATATTCAACATGTATTACACAGTAACAACGGTAATGTATCAATGACTGCAAGGCAGCTTAATATGCATAGACGCACTTTGCAGCGCAAGCTACAAAAAAAACCTGTGCAGCAATAAGCCCTCACTTGAGCAAGCAATTAATGACTCATACCGCCGCGCTAATAAAAAGCCAAAAAATTATACTGTTCGACGCCCAGTGCAAGCTTTGTAGTGCGTGGTGTAATTTTATTATTGCTCACGATCCTCAGGCCATGTTTAAACTGTGCAGTGTACAATCGCCAAAAGGACAACAAATATTAATGCACTTTGGCTATTCGACAACTGATTTTGCCTCTATGGTTTACATTGAAAACGCTCAAGCATTTATACAAAGCCATGCATTTTTTGAGGTGATTAAACAGCTAGGCTATCCGTGGAAACTTAGTGGTATATTTAGTGTGTTGCCAAATCGTTTTAACAATTGGCTTTATGATAAAATTGCATCAAATCGATATACCTTATTTGGTAAATATCACTATTGCAGGATCCCTTCAAAGCAAGACCAAGCCCACTATTTATAAGTGCTTTAATAGATGCCTGAATGTATTGGCTGTGCTAAAATCGCGGCGTTTAAATTTAAGCATTAAAAAGGCACTTACATGGCAAATACGGCGCACGCACTGCATATTTTAGTAAAACATAAAGAGATTGCAGAAGACATCATCAAGCAATTAGGCAAAGGCGCAAAGTTTCAAACTTTAGCTAAAAAGTATTCGTCATGCCCATCGGGTAAAAAAGGCGGTGATTTAGGTGAGTTTAGACGAGGCCAAATGGTTCCACAGTTTGATAAGGTGGCCTTTAGTGGTGCAATTTTAGAACCGCATTTAGTAAAAACGAAATTTGGTTGGCATGTGATTAAGGTGCTTTATCGTACATAAACTAACGCAATTTTAAGTTGCCGCTATACTTATCATTTGTTTAGTTTGTTACATTGCTAAAGCAACTTGGAATAACTATGAAGCTTATTATTTTATGCTGCAGTTTAATTTTAATGGCAGTGTCATTTTTTGCCAGTAGCACTGAGCAAACGATCGCCCTTAAGCTTGGCAAACCAAGCACCCAAGACATACCAAAAAACCACTATATTTTAACATTATTAGAAAAGAGCTTTGCAAAGGTTAATGTAAAGCTCAATATTGCTTATAGTCTTGAGCCAATGAATACTAAAAGAATTTTAGAAGAGCTCACACGTAACGATGATGTTAATTTAGCTTGGTTAACTTTGCCAAACTCCCTTGCAGAGCAAAGACATTTAATCCGCACAAGTTATCCTATTTATAATGGGCTGCATTCAAAGCGCTTGCTCATGGTTAAACAAAGCCGGTTAAAAGAATTTTCTGATATAAAAACCCTTGAACAACTAAAGCCGTTCATAGCCTTACAAAAGCAAAGTTGGTCTGATTATTATGTATTAAAGAACAATGGCTTAACAGTTAATGGTGATTTGAGTTATGAAAGCATGTTAAAAGCGTTAGATGAAGGACTTGGCGATTATTTTCCGCGTTCAGTAACTGCTATAAAAGCCGAAATACGTAAACATCCTCAGTATAACTTTGTTATTGAGCCTCATATTATGCTGCAATACGATAATTACTATTATTTTTACGCAAACGAAAATAACAAAGCAATCATTGAGTTATTAGAGCAAGGCTTAACAAAGTTAGCAGATAGCGGCGAGTTAAATGCGCTTTATGAACACTATTATCGTGATGTTGAGGACGGGCTTAATTTAAATAACAGACGGGTGTTTAACTTAAAAAATTAATAAGGTTAGGCCGCAAAATGTAGCCTAACCCGAAAATTATTGCTCCTGCTTGGCTTCTTCTTCACTTATTTGCTTAAGTGCTTGAATAAACGATTCACTCGGTTGCCCACCGGTAAGCGCGTACTTATCATTTATAATGAAAGTAGGTACTGAGGTTATTCCCATTTGTTTAAAGTTATTTTGCTCTTGGCGTACCGCTTGTACGTATTTATCTGAGTGTAAAATTTCTCTGGCTGTGTCTTTGTTAAGGCCGACTTTTTCTACCACATCCAGTAACGCATCTTCTTGATTTAAATATTTTAAATCGGTGAAGTGTGCTTCAAAAAACGCCAATTTCAGCTCAGTTTGTTTGCCTTCTTCACGCGCCCACATTAGCAAGCGGTGTAGATCAAAGCTGTTGATCATGATGCGTTTACCGTCAAAGTTAAAGGTAAACCCAGCTCGTTCACCCGCATCCGCCATGTTTTGACGATTTCGCGCGCTTTCTTCTTCAGTTAAACTGTATTTTTGCTGCAAGTGCTCGTTTAAGTCTTGTCCTTCAAGTGGCATATCTGGATTAAGCTCAAAAGGGTGCCATGTAATATCCGCACTCATTTCGTCTTTTAATTCTGCCAATGCGGTTTCTAAGTTTTTATACCCAATAATACACCACGGGCACATTACATCTGAGACGATATCAATTTTTAAGTTTTTCATAGGGATCCTTGAAGGATTGCTTTTTAATAACAATGGATATTGGGATGAAGTTTAGTTTATCAATCATTGAACATAAAAAGAGCAGCGAAAGTGCTGCTCGTTTATTGAATGTTTTCAAGTTAGCTGTTTAAGCCAAATGGATCGTCAATGCTGTGGCTTGGCTGGGTAAACCAACGCGGGCCGTCATCTGTCATATAGAAGTGATCTTCTAATCTCACACCAAATTCATCTGGAATAACCAGCATTGGCTCGTTACTAAAACACATGCCTGTGGCAAGCGGGGTTTTATCGCCGCCCACTAAGTATGGCCATTCATGAATGTCTAAGCCAATACCATGGCCTGTGCGGTGTGGGCAACCTGGTGTTTGGTATTCAGGGCCTAAGCCTTGAGCTGCTAAGTAGCTGCGAGCTGCTTCGTCAACCGATTCACAGGTTTCGCCAAGGGCGGCTTGATTGAAAGCTGCTAACTGGGCCGCTTTTTCAAAATCCCAAAATAGGCGTTGGCGGCTGGTTGCTTCACCAAATACATAAGTACGCGTAATATCAGACAGGTAATCGTGCACTTTACATCCAGTATCGATAAGCACCATGTCGCCTTTTTTCAAAATTTGTGGATCTTTTACACCATGAGGGAATGAGGTAGCAAGGCCAAACAATACAATACAGAAGTAATTTCCCGGGGCACCTACTTTTTGATGCGCTTTTTTTATAAATTCTTCGACTTCTACTGTGCTAATTCCTTCATAAAGCATGCTCGCAGTAGCCTGATGAACCGCTAAAGTCATATCCATGGCGCATTGCATTAATGCTAATTCATTGGCTGATTTATGCATTCTACAATGTGCGGTTACAGGTTGTGCGTTAACTAGTTCTAATCCTGAACTGGCTTTATTGATGCCATCAAAAATAAAAAACTGTGCGCTTTCATCAATGCCCACGGTAGCGGTGTCGCTAATATTAAGCTGTTTCAGCACTTTAACGAATAGCTCAAAAGGGTTCTCGTGTTCTTGCCAGCCGTGTATTGGGCCATCAATGACTTTAAAGCCATTTAAAGAGCCAATTTCAAAGTGGGGGGCAATGTATTGCACCTCACCCGTGGCGGGTAAAATAGCGCCGACTAGTCGTTCACTGGCGTACCATTTCATACCGGTAAAATACGTTAAGTTGGTACCTGCATTTAAATATATCGCATCAATATTATTAGCTTGCATATAAGCTTGCGCTTTGGCCATACGTACTAAATACTCATCGGCCTGAATTGGCGTTACTGAGTGGGTCATATTGCTTAAACTATCAAGTGCTTGTTCGGGTGTGTGTGTACCAATACCAACTGTGGTCATATATTTCTCCTACAAAATTTTGCATAGTGTGTAGGCTAAACGCGTTCAATTCAAATTAATTGCGATTAGTGAACAAGGGATTAAACAAATGGGGGGAGTTATCAAGTCCCTCATTCCCAAGGACTTGATAACCTTGGGCTATTTTTTCGCGTAGGGTAAACGATTGAGCTTATTCGCCGTGTGGTAGCTATCTAATCCGGTTACTGCAACGGTATCGATGGCTTGTAAGTCTAAAAAGCCATCACTTTGAAGTGCTGATTTATCTACGTACACATCCATTATTTCGCCAATAACCAGCTCAGTGCCATTAACAGCTAAATGCTGGTTCTCAACAAATTTTACTGCGTATTTTAGTCGGCTTTGTGCAACAAAAGGCGCTTTAAAGTCGTTTAAGTACTCTGTTTTTAAACCCGTTGCATTAAACTCAGACTCGTCTTTGGCGTAACGTGCAGAGGTTTGGTGTGCTTGCTGGTATATATCACTGTTTACTTGATTAATGGTATAGATACCTGTTTCTATAATATTTTCGAATGTATGCCTTGGTACGCTGTGCGGGCGCATTATCATGCCTACTAGCGGTGGGTGTGCGCCTAAATGAATAACTGAACTGACAATGGCTAGATTAGTATTACCTTGTAAGTCTTGTGTGCCAATTAAGTTTGCACTTTTAAACCCTGAAAGTGAGTTGATAAAGTGTGTACGGGTATGTTTTTCAAGTGCGGCTATGCGGTCTTTCGAAAAATGCATGTGTTTGTTCCTTACCATTTTATGGTGTTTCCTTGCCAATCTAGGTAGGCAGGTTCGCCGTTGAGTTCTAGCTGTGGGTTTTCGTAAGTAAATTTAAATAATTGCTGAGCAACAAAGTCAGGGGTAAACAGTTTATCTGCGGGCACATTTTTTTGAAATGGCTTAGAGAGCTGTGTATCTGTAGTACCCGGGTGAAATAAAACAAGTTTGGTATTTTTAGCGCGACGAGCAAGTTCAATGGCGGCTGTTTTAAATAACATGTTCAGCGCAGACTTAGATGCGCGATAGGTATACCAGCCACCCAATTTATTGTCGTTAATACTGCCTACACGAGCGCTCAAAGCAGTAATTGTGCAGTGAGTTTTATGATTAAGCAGCGGCACTATACTTTGTAAGCACAGCAGGGGGACAAGTGTATTAGAGTGCAAAAGCTGCATAAAATAATCACTGTTAATTTCTTCGAGCTTTTTTTCCGGCATGTGCTGGTCGTTATGTAATTGACCATTAAATATAATTACCTGAGCAAGCCCAATTTGTTGTGACTTTAACGACTGGGTTAGCTCATTTAGGCTTTGCGCCGAGTAGTCGCTGTGGAAATAGGTTACCTTGTCATCATTATGCTCAATATTCGATGAGCTGACACAAATTATATTAAATTGTGTTGCTTGCTGATTTAAATGATTTACGTAGGATTGTGCAATGGCGCTACTGGCGCCAAATAAAATCACTGTTTTCATTTTTCACCTTTAGATTTGATATTGCATTGACCATTACTACACTGCGCATTGGGCATTAAAAAACGGCTAATGTGGTGACGATATTTTGCAAAAAAAGTGTAAGCATGATCGGCAAAAAAGCGAATTACTGGCAAACGAATTATTTTAAGCCAACGGTATTTCCCAACGGTGCGCCAAGCTTGATAAGTGACGTCTAAGCCGTAAATCATCTGCCCCTTATCAGTTTGGGCGTGCAATAAATCCATGGCATTTTGTTTATCGATTGCAGGAAAACGCTCACTAAAATCATCCGCATTTAAATCTTCTAGTGTAATTTTATGATCAACATCGGCACGTTTTAAATGTTGCATTTCTGCATTGCAAAGGGGGCAATTGCCATCGTAAAAAATGATCATGTTGTCGCTTTGTGTTTATTTTACATATGCTTTTTTACGACAAGGCGATGCAAATGGATCTATTAAATATTCCCGCTTAATGATATTAATAGGTCTCCAAGAAACGAAGGAGAGCTAGAAATGAGTGAACAATATGCCGCCTTGCGAGGTAATGTTAGTCTACTTGGTCAATTATTAGGACAAACTATTAAAGATGCCCAAGGCCAAGAGATTTTAGATAAAGTAGAAGAAATTCGGGCTTTATCAAAATCATCTCGCAGTGGCAATGAAGCCGATCGCCAAGCGTTAATTGATGTACTTCATGCGCTTAGTGATGAGGAGCTTTTACCGGTTGCCCGTTCATTTAATCATTTTTTAAACTTAGCTAATGTTGCAGAGCAGTTTCATACCGTATCACGTTTTAATGATGTTGGTTTTTGCCAACTAAATCCTCTCACTCAAACATTAAAAACGTTAGCAGCAAAGGCCGAACAAGGTCAGCTTAATCATAATCATTTAGCCGACACACTCTCAAAACTCCACATAAACTTAGTACTAACCGCTCACCCAACCGAAGTGACTCGCCGTACTATTATTAATAAACATGTTGAACTAAGCGATTGTTTAGCGTCGCTTGAGCGTACCGATAACCTTGCGCAAGAGCGCGAAGCGATATTAAATCGAATTGCGCAGCTAATTAGCCAAGCCTGGCATACCGACGATATTCGTCGTTCTCGCCCAAGCCCAGTTGATGAAGCTAAATGGGGCTATGCGGTAATTGAAAATAGCTTATGGGATGCCGTGCCACGTTTTTTACGTGAGTTTAGCCAGCATGTTAAACAGCATTTGAGCCTTGAGCTACCAGCTAACTACAGTCCGATAGAATTTACGTCATGGATGGGGGGGGATCGAGATGGTAACCCGTTTGTAACCGCCGAGGTGACAAAGCAAGTACTCGATCATGGCCGTTGGATGGCGCTGGATTTATACCAGCGTGATTTAGAAACTTTGTGTGCTGAACTTTCTATGTCTGATGCCAGCGATGAGCTTATTAAGCTGGCAGGGCAAGAGTTTGAACCTTATCGAGCCGTGCTCAAAGAGCTTAAAAATCAAGTGGCTGAAACAGTGATGTACTTAAGCGCTAAAATTAAAAATAAGCGTACAGAATCACAAGATTTAATTACTGATATTAACCAAATTAAGCACCCAATTGAGGTGTGTTATCGCTCATTGTTAAAATGCAATATGCAAGTGGTTGCTGATGGCTTGCTATTAGATGTGATCCATCGTGTAAATAGCTTTGGTTTGCGTTTGGCAAAACTGGATGTGCGACAGGATTCGTCAAGACACAGCGATGTGTTTTCAGAATTAACTCGTCATTTAGGTATTGGCGATTACAATCAATGGGAAGAGCAAGACAAACAAGCTTTTTTACTGACAGAGCTAAATTCACGTCGTCCGCTTATTCCTAGGCATTGGCAACCAAGTCCAGAAGTGCAAGAGGTGCTCGACACCTTTGATGTTATTGCACAGCAAGATGAAAAAACCTTTGGTTTATACATTATATCTATGGCACGAACCGCCTCTGACATATTAGCAGTGCAGCTATTACTTAAAGAGTCTGGCTGTGGTTTTGAACTGCCCGTGGCGCCTTTATTTGAAACCTTGGACGATTTAAACGATGGCCACAACGTCATCACTACGCTTTTAAATAACGAGTGGTACCGTGGACACATCAAAAACACCCAAAATGTAATGATTGGCTATTCAGACTCAGCCAAAGATGCAGGCATGATGGCTGCTGGTTGGGCACAATATGAGGCAATGGATAAGCTCGTACAACTAGCGGATGAACGCGGTATTGAGCTTATTTTATTCCATGGACGTGGTGGTACGGTTGGACGTGGTGGTGCGCCTGCTGCACAAGCATTGCATTCTCAGCCGCCGGGGTCGTTAAAAGGCGGGCTTAGGGTAACAGAGCAAGGTGAAATGATCCGCTTTAAGTTTGGATTACCCAATGTGGCATTACAAAGCTTAAATATTTATGCAGGTGCGGTACTACAAAGTAATTTATTGCCACCACCAGAGCCTAAATCACAGTGGCGTGAAGTAATGGCATTAATTAGCGATGTGTCGTGTCAGCACTACCGTAATGTGGTGCGCCACGATGAAAACTTTGTGCCTTACTTTAGAATGGCGACACCTGAATTGGAATTGTCAAAATTACCGTTAGGCTCAAGACCTGCAAAACGAAATCCAAATGGAGGGGTTGAGAGCTTACGTGCTATTCCATGGATTTTTGCGTGGAGTCAAAACCGGTTAATGTTACCTGCATGGTTAGGTGCATTAAGCGGACTTAAGGCCGCGCTTGAAAAATATGGAATTGAAACCTTAAGCGAAATGAGTTTGCAATGGCCGTTCTTTAGAGCACGTTTAGAAATGCTAGAAATGGTATTTAGTAAAGCGGATAGCTGGTTGAGTGAGCATTACGATAATGCGCTGGTGGAAGAGATGTATAAGCCTTTAGGTGTTGCCTTGCGAGAGGAACTTGGTGAGGCGATGACGTTAGTGCAATCATTAAGCCCACAAAAAAGCTTATTGGCTGATCAGCCTTGGATCAAAGAGTCTATTGGGCTTAGAAACCCATACACCGACCCGCTTAATGTATTACAAGTTGAGTTATTACGTCGTTCTCGTGGCGATGATAAAGGCAATGAAAATGATATAGACAATGCCTTGATGATCACTATGACCGGTATTGCAGCGGGTATGCGTAATACAGGTTAATCCAAAACTAGATTAGTTTTAGAGGGAACACACGACGTGTTCCCTTTTTTACGTTGAATAGGCTGGTATTTAGTTTGCCAACCTTTTACACTACTTGGCCATTGAACAAATAAAAACTATTATGGCTTCAGCAACTTTTAAAGTGCAACATAATACAGCACTTAGCAATTCACACATTTCTCTAAACGTAGCGCAAACGCAAGCTCTACGCAGTCAATTAAAAACTCAACGCGGTATTTTATATTCAAGCGATATTAAAGCGCTTTGCACCGAGCTTAATGTTAGCGACGATGCATTATTACAAGGCTTAGTGCCTATGGCTTCAGAGTTTTCCGTTGCACCTATTTCCAAATTTCATGTCGGCGCAATTGTAAAAGGGCTCGATTCACAAGGAAACACTACTTTTTACTTTGGCGCTAACGCTGAGTTTGACCATCAAGCACTTAGTTTAGTGGTGCACGGTGAGCAATCTGCAATTAATAATGCCTGGTTAAATGGCGGTAAAAAAATTCTTAAAATAGCGATTAGTGATGTCCCATGTGGGTACTGTCGTCAATTTATGAATGAACTCGCTGATGCGAAAGAGCTTGATATTTTACTGCCAGCACAAAACTTTAAATTGGCAGAGTTATTACCTCATTCATTTGGACCAACCGATTTAGGCAATGAGCACAGCTTATTTAACCCAGCAGAGCAAACTAATTGTTTTGAAAACAAACAACTTGATGAAAAGCTGATGAGCTATGCTTTAGCGGCTTATGTGCCATACAGCCAAAATTACAGTGCAGTAAAAATAAGTACGTTTGAAAACGGTGATTTTTATGGCAGCTATGCAGAAAATGCAGCGTACAGCCCGAGTTTATCGCCATTACAAAGTGCTGTGAGTCAGTTGTTTTTAGCAGGACTGAACTTTGATAAGCAAACAGTTAAATCAGTTACGTTATTAGAAACGGCTGGTCATGAAAACCAATCAGGGGTGGCAAAAGCCGTGTTAGCAAGCTTTACTGGCTTGCCAACACTTGAGGTTATTAGCGCAACATTAGCCAAGTAACACTTTAGCGGCTTCAAGTACCACGGCAACCGATTTTTTCTCAATCTCGCCGTGGTCTACGTTAGGAATTTCTTGACGTGTTCTATTTACTAATACACCTGCAACACAGGCTGCTTGTAGGCCAAGAGCGGCACACATAGTAAATAAAGTAGCCGATTCCATTTCGTAGTTCATCACGCCTAGTTTTTGCCATTCTTCACAGCTACCCTGTAATGACTTAGGAACATAACCAGAATGCGTATCATAACGCTCTTGTCCTGGGTAGAAGGTATCGCTTGAAGCGGTGATACCGATATGAAAATCGATGTTTAGGTTTTCACAGGCTTTTACCATCGCTTGAGTGGCAAAAAAATCAGAAACAGCAGGGTAGCACAGCGGTGCAAAATGCTGACTCGCGCCATCTAAACGAACTGAGGCTTGGCTAATTAAAATATCGCCTTCGTTAATGTGCGGCTGAATCGCGCCTGTTGTGCCAATGCGAAGAAAGCTACGTACGCCAAGTTGAGCCAGTTCTTCAACCGCAATTGACGTTGAAGGGCCGCCGATACCGGTTGAACATACAACCACTGAGTGGCCGTTTAATTGGCCTAAATAAATGTGAAACTCACGCGTTTGAGCAAGGCAGGTTGGATTATCTAAGAACTGTGAAATGCGTGCTGCACGATCTGGATCCCCTGGAACAATAGCCAGTTTTGCACCTTTTAAATCATCAATACACAGTCCTAAGTGAAATACTTTTTCCATAACTAAGCCTTTTTAATAAGAGTTGTTGTCAATTTAACATGATTACGAGAAACCTAAATGAAGTACAGGACGGATGTCCGTATTGATTTATTCATCAACTCTGAATATTCAATCAATGGCTAAAATTACTAACAAAATGAGCCAGTTGACTTGTTTGCTCAGACACTATATTCATACCTCAGAGCAAACCAGTAGCTAGCTAAAAGAGTTGTTAGCTAAATTTTAAATTGTTTATATTCATAAGGTTAGTTAGTAGGTTTTGTATTGTTTTGCCGCTGACCTAACCTCGCAAAACACAACGTTCAGTGATTTTTATAACCACAGACAATTAATTTTTAATTTATTCAGCGTTCGTCGTTTTGCATAACTACTCAATAATAGACAAGATATTCAGATTGAAAAAGGGTTTACAATGAGCACACAATTTCAAGCATTTAAAAATAAAGTTGAACACTGTTTATGTGCACCTGGCGACGGTGTATTCACGGTTAATACGGCAAAAGAACGCAAAGCAGCACTCAGAAATAAATTATATGGTCAAACTGAAAATGTCGATGCTTTATGGCGTGACTCGCTAAATGAATTACCTAACTCACCCCACAAAGCGGTTATGCTGGGGATTAGCTCTGATTGTGGTGGTGGTATTTTACGCGGTGCAAACTGGGGGCCTTTATTTTTACGTTCAGCTTTAATTGACCAGCAAACACAGTGTCGTTCATTTGACTTAGGTGATGTGCGCGTAATACCGCATTTATTACACGATAAATACTTAAACGAGGCAACAATTACCAATTGCCAAAAAGCGCTTTATGGCAATGACAATAACGATCATTTCGTAAGTCCACTGTCTATTACCGAAGATGTATGTGACAGCTTTTATGCAACATTCCAAGATAAAGGCATTTTTGGCATTGGTGGCGATCATTCTATTAGTTACCCGCTGACAAAAGCGTACTTAAAAGCAAAGCGTAGCCAAGGTAAGCGTACGGCTATTATTCATTTCGACGCCCACACCGATTTATTGGTTGAGCGTTTAGGCATCGATTTATGTTTTGGCTCTTGGTGTACCCATATTTTAGAATTTTTACCCGCGCCACATCATTTAATTCAATTTGGTATTCGCTCAAGTGGTAAGCCTAAATCACATTGGGAAAGTACCTTTGGCGTTAAACAGCACTGGGCTGCTGAAATTATTGAGCGTGGCGCAGCCGCTGTTGCTGCCGATACAATCGCGCAACTAAAGGCTGACAAGGTTGATGAAGTGTATGTAAGCTTTGATATTGACGCACTAGATGCTCAATTTGCCTCAGCAACAGGTACACCTGAAGAAAATGGATTAACACCACAGCATGCGCTTGATATTTTGTCAGCCATTGCCGATGAGTTTCCAATAACCGGTGCAGATATGATGGAAATCGCGCCGTTTACCGACAGCTCATTAGTGGGTCAATCAAGCTCAGAGACGACGCTTAGAGAAGGCGCTAAAATTTCAGCATTCTTAATTGCAGCAATGAATCGTTAATCCTAAAGGTCAAAATTGGCTATTTGTAAATAATCCGCTATATTAAATTTGCTTTTATCAAAAAAGTAACATCTTAAATTTTATATAGTGGGTTATTGTGACTAAGTGGTATTGTGTATTATTGTTCATTGTAAGTCATCATTGTGCGGCTAAACTTACTGTTGTAACAGAGAACTTCGCGCCTGCGCAGTATCTGGACGCGAATAACAATTTAGTAGGTGATGCTGCCGATAAAGTCCGATTAGTGCTTGATAGCGTAGGTATTGATTATTCAATTTCTGTAAACGATTGGAGTATGGCTTACAATATTGCACTGAGAGATCCCCAAACCTGTATATTTTCTATTTCTCGTTCGCCTGAGCGGGAACATAATTTTATTTGGTTTGCTAAGCTTGCCCAATTTGACACTAATTTTTACTCCCTTAAAAGCAAAGGTATTTCCTTAACTAATTTAGAGCAGGCAAAGCAATACCGTATTGCGGTTTTAAAAGATAACTACAGCCATCATTACTTACTTTCAAAGGGCTTTAAAGAAAACGAAAATTTAATGCTGTTTAATAGTTTTGATAATATTTTTAAGATAATCCAAACCCGAAGTTCGAGTATTGATTTAGTTGTTATACCAGCGCAGCGAATAAACCATGAACAATCTCATTTATTAAATAAATTACAACTCGAATTACTTATGCCCATCAATGCCCATCAAGCCCCTTTATATTTCGCCTGTAATAAAAATCTACCCGATAACGTAAAGCAACAACTTAGCGCGGCTTTTTCTTCATATGAGTCTAAACTATAAATATTAAGCTTTTGATTTTTATTAGTTATTAATATTATTTAAATATCAATTGCCCTGTCTATAAAAGCGTCTATAATCCAGCTGCTTTTGCTTGTAAAAGCGATTATTTTGGAGTTATAAATGGGTGATTTAATCGGAATTGCGTTATTAATCTTGATGAGTGCGTTATTTGCGATGTCAGAAATTTCGATTGCCGCTTCACGCAAAATTAAGTTAAGAGTAATGGCGGACGAGGGCAATGTGCACGCTTTGGCGGTTTTAAAGTTGCAAGAGCAGCCTGGGGCTTTTTTCGCCATGATCCAAATTACGCTCAATGCGATTGCTATATTAGGCGGGATTGTTGGCGAGCAAGCATTGTCTCCTTACATGCAAGAAATACTACAGCTGTTTTATCAAGGTCCATTACTTGGGCAAATTAGCTTTGTATTATCGTTTTTAATTATTACCTCGTTATTTATTTTATTTGCCGATTTACTACCAAAGCGTTTAGCGATGATTTTACCTGAGGCCGTTGCCGTGAGGGTGGTGACAATTATGCGCTGGGTTACTTTTGCGCTCACGCCACTGGTATTATTTTTTAATGGCTTAACCAATATTGTTTTACGGGTGTTTAAAGTGCCCAGTGAACGTGAAGATATTGTGACCACTGAAGATATTGTTGCGATGATGGATGCTGGTGCTGAATATGGCAGTTTACAGCAACAAGAGTATGATTTAATAGGAAATGTATTTGATTTAGAAGCGCGTTTCTTATCAAGCGTTATGTCACCGCGTGAGCAAATTGTTTATTTTGATATTGATGAATCTAGCGACGATATAGCAAATAAAATTATAGATCATCCGCACAATCACTTTTTAGTGTGCAAAGGTAATCTTGATAAGTTAATTGGCTCTGTTGAGTCTAAAGATATTTTACGCCAAGTACTCAAAGGTGAGGCGGCAAATATTAACGATGACATGCTTGATAAAGATATTTTTTACTTGCCCGAAACATTGAGTTTATCTGAAGCGTTAAATGCGTTTAAAACCGCTGTGCATCCTTTTGCGGTGGTAGTTAATGAGTATGCTTTGGTGGTTGGGATTGTTACGGTTAAAGATTTAATGAAAGGTTTTATGGGCGATTTAATTACTCATCAAAGTGAAGAGTTAATTATTGAACGCGACGCGAGTTCTTGGTTAGTGGATGGCTTAACCCCGATTGTTGAGCTGGCGAAGGTACTTGAAATTGATGAATTTCCTGATCAAAATCATTATGAAACCGTGGCCGGATATTTAATTTATACCATGAAACATATTCCTAAACGCGCAGAGTTTGTTTTATTTGCAGGTTTTAAATTTGAAGTTGTGGACGTGGAAGGAATTCGTATTGAGCAGTTACTAGTCTCTAGAGTTAATACTGACAACGAATAATGACAGCCAACATAGCTTAAGAGCAGCCAATGAAAGTTCATTGGCTGCTTTTTTTATGGGTGTTGCTTAAATAACTCAGCTATTGTTTGTGTTACTTATCTATTCAATTGTAAAAATGTGTAAATGTTGCTCAGTGGCTATTTTTAATTGCTGTACTATAGTTTAGAATGATCGTTCATTCTAAACTAAAAGGTATTTGACATGCAGCGTTCCCGCATCGCTTTTTTTGTATTTTCGGCCCTCGTTGGTTCTGTTGCTTTAAGTGGTTGTGATCAGGTAGCTGAACAACCTAAGGCTTCTGCTCCTGCAGCGACACCTGTTGGTGTGGTCACCTTAACAAGCCAAGCTATTACACTTAAAAAAGAATTACCAGGGCGTGTTAGTGCGTTTCAAATTGCTGAAATTCGTCCTCAAGTCAGTGGTATTGTTCAATCTCGCTTATTTGAAGAAGGCACACAGGTTGAGCAAGGCCAAGCGCTTTATCAAATTAATCCTGACATTTTTGAAGCAGAACTCGCAGCCAGCAAAGCGGCCGTTGCGCGCGCAGAGGCTAGTATTGCAAGCAGTAAATCTAAAGCGTCGCGTTATAAAGAATTGCTAGAAATTAAAGCGGTAAGCCAGCAAGACTTTGATGAAGCCGATGCAGCATACAAGCAAGCATCTGCAGAACTATTAACGGCAAAAGCACAGTTACAAAGCGCGCAAATTAATCTTGATTATAGCCATGTTTCTTCGCCAATTAGCGGCCAAATTAGTAAATCAAGTGTCACTGTCGGGGCACTAGTTAGCGCAGCTCAAACCACAGCATTGGCAACCGTTACTCAGCTTGATCCAATTTATGTAGATTTAACCCAATCAAGTAATGAACTAACTAAGCTAAAAAGAGCATTGGCATCGGGTTCTTTAGGGGTTGATTCAACCACGCAAACAGATGTTGAACTTATTATGGAAGATGGCTCTGCGTATCCTCATAAGGGAACATTACAGTTCTCTGAAGTGACGGTTGACCCAAGTACGGGTTCGGTAACGTTACGCGCGAAGTTTCCAAACCCTGAAAAACTATTGCTTCCTGGTATGTATGTACGTGCTGAGGTTGTTGAAGGGGTGAAATCTAATGCAATACTCGCTCCTCAACGCGGTGTTAGTCGCAATACTAAAGGCGAACCTACGGCTATGGTTGTTAGCAAAAACAACACCGTTGAAAGCCGTGTATTAAAGGTAGAGCGTACTTTGGGCGCTAACTGGTTAGTTACCGACGGTTTAGCTGATGGCGATCAATTGATTGTGGAAGGGCTACAGAAAATTCGCCCAGGCGCACCGGTTGCTGCATCACAAGTACAGTCATCAGCAAATAACAGCCAATAACGGAGAATTTCATGTCACGATTTTTTATCGACAGGCCTATTTTTGCATGGGTACTGGCTATTGTAGTGATGCTTGCAGGTATTATTGCGGTTAAAAGTTTACCCGTTGCTCAGTATCCGTCAATTGCACCGCCTGCTATTACGATTACTGCTAACTACCCTGGTGCTTCTGCGCGTACTTTAGAGGACTCGGTGACCCAGGTTATTGAGCAAAAAATGAAAGGCTTAGATGGCTTGTTGTATATGTCATCGACCTCTGAATCAAGTGGTTCAGCAACATTAACTCTTACCTTTGATGCAGAAACTAACCCTGATATTGCACAAGTGCAAGTGCAAAATAAACTAGCAACAGCTACGCCATTATTACCTGAAGAAGTGCAACGACAGGGCGTTGTGGTTGCTAAGTCATCGTCTAGTTTTTTACTCGTTGTTGGTTTTGTATCGCAAGATGGCAGTATGACCAACATTGACATTGGTGATTACGTATCATCAAACGTACAAGATATTGTTGCGCGTGTTGATGGGGTGGGCGAAGTACAATTGTTCGGCTCTCAATATGCAATGCGTATTTGGCTCGATCCGGCTAAGTTACAAAGCTATAAACTAACGCCAAACGATATCTCTGCGGCAATAAAAGCACAAAATGCGCAAGTATCTGCAGGTCAGCTTGGTGGTATGCCGTCATTGGCTGGTCAACAGCTTAATGCAACGGTGACGGCTCAAAGCCGATTACAAACACCTGAGCAGTTTAAAGATATTTTAGTTAAAACCAACAGCGATGGCTCGGTAGTGCGTTTACAAGATGTTGCTGATGTGGAACTCGGTGGTGAAAACTACGGTGTTGTAGCGCGTTTTAATGGTAAACCGGCATCGGGTTTAGGGGTTAAATTAGCCAGTGGCGCAAACGCTTTGGATACAGCACAAGGTGTAAAAGATGCACTTGAAGAACTTAAACCATTTTTTCCAGAAGGTTTAGAGGCGGTTGTGCCTTATGACACCACTCCTTTTGTTGCATTATCAATCGAAAAAGTAGTACATACCCTAATCGAAGCGGTCGTTTTGGTATTTGTTGTAATGTACTTATTTTTACAAAACTTCAGAGCAACTATTATTCCAACCATTGCGGTGCCTGTCGTATTGCTAGGCACGTTTGGTATTCTATTTACCTTTGGGTATTCCATTAATACCCTCACGATGTTTGCGATGGTACTGGCCATTGGTTTACTCGTAGATGATGCGATCGTTGTTGTCGAAAACGTTGAGCGTTTAATGACCGAAGAAAAGCTCTCTGCGGTTGAAGCAACGCGAAAATCGATGGATGAAATTAAAGGGGCACTGGTAGGTATTGCGATGGTGCTGTCGGCTGTATTTATTCCGATGGCATTCTTTAGTGGCTCTACTGGGGTTATTTATCGTCAGTTCTCTATTACCTTAGTGTCGGCGATGGGACTGTCGGTACTGGTTGCGCTTATTTTAACTCCCGCGCTGTGTGCTACGTTATTAAAGCCTAGCCATGTTCACACCGATGGTAGTTTTATTGGTCGTTTTTTCTCAGGCTTTAACCGTGGTTTTGATAAAACCAATAAAGGTGCGCAAGGTTTTGTTGGCCGCATGATCAAACATTCTAAGCGCTACCTGCTTAGCTATGCATTAATTGTAGGCGGCATGGTGGCTATTTTTTCAAACTTACCAACGGCATTTCTACCTGATGAAGACCAAGGTATTTTGTTTAACCAAGTAATGCTTCCTGCAGGCTCTACTACAGAGCAAACGCTTGAAGTGGTTAAAAAAGTTGAAAACCACTATTTAGAAGATCAATCTGAAGCCGTTAGTTCAATTTTTACGGTAACAGGTTTTAGTTTTGCAGGCTCTGGACAAAACTCAGCAATTGGCTTTGTTAGCTTAAAGCACTGGGATGAGCGCCAACGTGACGACCTATCAGTGGGCGCCGTTGCAGGAAAAGGCATGGGGTATTTTTCAACGATTAAAGAGGCATTTGTATTTGCATTTCCACCTCCGGCGATTGTTGAACTTGGAACCGCAAATGGCTTTAATATGTTTCTACAAGACCGTGTGGGTTTAGGTCATGATGAGCTATTAAAAGCGCGTAATCAGTTATTAGGTATGGCGAGTCAAAGTCCAATATTGGCAGGTGTTCGCCCTAATGGGCAAGAAGATATGCCTGAGTTACAGCTGAATATTGATCTTGCAAAAGCAGAAGCGCTTGGTGTGTCGCAAGGTGATATTAATAGTACGCTTTCGACAGCATGGGGTAGTAGTTATGTAAATGACTTTATCGACCGTGGTCGCGTGAAAAAAGTATACCTGCAAGGTCAAGCCGATGCGAGAATGGTGCCTGAGGACTTAAACAAATGGTATGTGCGTAATAAAAACGGCGATATGGTGCCATTTTCAGCATTTGCTAGTTCTTATTGGTCTTATGGTTCGCCTCGCTTGGAAAGGTATAACGGCTTTTCAGCAATGGAAATCCAAGGCAGTGCAGCGCCAGGCTACAGTACAGGTCAAGCCATGGATGAAATGGAGCGTTTAGTTAAGCAGTTACCACAAGGTATTGCTTCTGAATGGACTGGTATTTCATATCAAGAGCGATCAAGTGGCGGTCAAGCGCCGTTGTTATATGGATTATCACTGTTATTTGTATTCTTATGTTTAGCAGCGCTTTATGAAAGTTGGTCAGTACCATTTGCAGTAATGATGATTGTGCCACTGGGTATTTTTGGTGCGATTGTAGCCGCCTTTATGGGTAACTTATCAAACGATATTTACTTACAAGTGGGTTTATTAACCACCATAGGTTTAGCCTCTAAAAATGCCATTTTAATCGTTGAGTTTGCGATTCATAAAATGGAAGAAGGCTTAAGCTTAGTTGACTCGGCGATTGCCGCTGTACGCCTTCGCTTACGTCCTATTTTAATGACCTCAATGGCCTTTGTGTGTGGTGTGCTTCCATTAGCTATTGCCTCAAGTGCTGGTTCAGGTGCACAAAATGCATTAGGTATTTCAATTATTGGTGGAACACTTGCCGCCTCGTCATTGGTTGTTATTTTTGTACCGTTGTTTTTTGTTTTAGTACGTAGACTGTTTTCAGGAAAAGCTAAAACCACCTCCGAGGAGGAAGTATAATGAGTTTAAGAGCAATCAGTTTTAGTGCTTTTACTTTAGCAATTTTATCTGGATGTCAGTTAGCTCCTCAACAAGAAGCGCTAAATTTACCTGTCCCTGATGCGTATGCATCAGAGACAGGGGATGAGCAGGTGTCCTCGTTAAAATGGCAGCAGTTTTTTAATGATGAAAAACTTAAAACACTGATATCACAAAGTCTTGAACATAATAAAGACCTACAAATAGCTGCTTTAAATGTTCAGCGCGTGCGTGGTTTGTATCAGATTGAAGATTCAGCGTTATATCCATCACTGGATTTTAATGCATCAGGAAGTCGTCAGCGTTTACCCAGCGATTTATCAGCAAGTGGTCAACCACAAATAAGTTCTCAATACAGTGCAACGGTAGGCATGACGGCTTACGAGTTAGATTTATGGGGTAAAGTACGCAATCAGTC
Source organism: Pseudoalteromonas sp. SiA1 (assembly GCF_018732205.1). Taxonomy (NCBI): domain Bacteria; kingdom Pseudomonadati; phylum Pseudomonadota; class Gammaproteobacteria; order Alteromonadales; family Pseudoalteromonadaceae; genus Pseudoalteromonas; species Pseudoalteromonas sp. SiA1. Next base: position 703,170 of record NZ_CP076085.1, read on the forward strand.
AGAGCAAGCATTACAAACGCTTTATTCAACTCAGCTGAGCCAATACACCATGCAAGTGTCGTTAATTGCAGAGCTTGCTAATGCTTGGTTAAATTACGCGACCGATCAACAGTTGTTAGCGTTGGCACAAGAGACGTTATCATCGCAGCAAGCATCCTTATCATTAACCCAAAAAAGTGTTGATTTAGGTGCCGCTTCTAAAATTACGCTGGAACAACTTAAAAGTACGGTAGCCACCGCGAAAGTTGATATTGCTAAATACCAACGTTTAGTGAAACGCGATAAAAACGCGCTTGATTTATTAGTAGGTAAAACGGTAGGTGAGGATTTACTGCCAAGTAAGTCATTAAATTATTTATTAGACTTGCCTAGTGTGCCTGTGGGTTTACCTTCTGATTTACTAACGCAGCGACCAGATATAAAAGCAGCAGAGCATCAGCTGTTAGCCGCTAACGCTAACATTGGTATTGCCCGTGCAGCGTTTTACCCGAGCATTAGTTTAACTGCCAATGCAGGAACTGCATCACGTGATTTAAGTAATTTATTTGATGCAGGCTCAGGCACATGGAGCTTCATGCCATCGGTAAATTTACCTATTTTTAATATGGGTCGAAATCAAGCAAATTTAGATGTCGCTAACGCAGAGCAACAAGTTGCTGTAGCAACGTACCAGCAAAAAATACAGCAAGCATTTCGTGAAGTTGCTGATGTACTTGCGGATAGAGAAGGCTATAACGCACAGTTAATGGCTCTTGAGGAGTTATTACAAAGCCGAAAGACAACCTTTGAATTATCGCAGGCGCGCTACGACAAAGGGGTTGATAGCTTTTTACAAGTGCTTGACGCTCAGCGAACTTGGTATAGCGCAAGGCAGCAATTGATCACGGGCCAACAAGCTGTGCTTGCAAGCCAAATCAATTTATACAAAGCGGTTGGCGGTGGCTGGCAGACCACTACTTCAACCGTTAAGTAAATTAGTACGCATAAAGCCTGTTAACAATAAAAGGTTTTATGCGTGATTAAAGTAATGCCCGTTTAGCGTTTATTTTTTGTGTTCAAAGCAGTAAACGCTAAATATTTCGAGTTGAGAGACTCGATACTGGAGTTTCAAATGAAACCTAAAAATAAAAAACACCTAGATCCGGTGCAAGCACAAGCGCGTCGCGAGCAGGTATTAACCGCCGCTGCTGATTGTTTTCGTCGCAAAGGCTACCATGGCGCAGGTATGGCAGAAATAGCTAAAACAGCCGGGATGAGTGCCGGCCATATTTATAATTACTTTGAAAGTAAAGAAGCCATAATTGAAAGTATTATTGAACAAGATATGGAAGAAATGTTTTCCATATTTCAAGAGTTTGAAGATCAACCTGGCGATATTTTAACGGTGTTACTTGATGGCTTACACCATGGTGTGCAGCGTCATATGGATACGGGGGCCTGCGTAGTTGACTTAGACATGATGGCAGAGGCCAGTAGAAACAAAAAAGTCGCTTTATTACTACGCGAGGCTGATACGCAAGCACGTAACAGAATGCGTGATTTATTAGTCAGTGAAAGTAGTTTAATAAAATCACATTCAGAGCAAGAACTCGAAAGCCGCATTAATGTGATTTTCTCAGTGATGGCCGGACTGCTATTACGAAAAATGTTATTTCCTGAATTGACCGAGGAAACCGTATTGATTGCACTGCGCCCAGCGATGAAAACATTACTTATGCCATTTGATAAATAATAAGTTGAAGCATTAAATAACTATGAATATTTGACTGATATTGTTGTAAATATGAAAGAGTTATATCAATTTAGCTGCTTTTATTTAAGCGTAATCAATAAAAACTGAGTACGATGTTTTAGCGTGAAGTTATAACTTTTTATATTAAAAAAGCTATTATTAACAGCGGGTTATGGTTAAGTGATGTGGTTTCAACACCGGTGGTGCAGTGGCATCAAACAAGATAAATTGCTTTTTTGGCGTATTATTTGCAAGTTAGGACTATATTAAAGGCGCTAATATGGCGCTGCCAACTTAAAGGAGAGCACATGTGGGCTGCAGTCAGTTATCTTGTAACAGCATTAGTATTTATAGTACTGGGATTGAAGGTTAATTCTGTTTACTTCGCGGTTGCATTTTTTTGGACGGCGCTGTCGCTGATATTGGTCAGCGGTGCTTATTTTTTTAATGCGGGAAAAATATTCAGAAAGCGAGAAAATGGCGTTATCCCTTTTTACATTCGTTGGGCATTTGTTCCTTTTTTGTTAGGTGCACAAATTTATAATGCATGGTCACGCAAACACGATAAGGTACCCCCAATTCAACAAATAAACGATAACTTATTTTTAGCATGTCGTTTGTTTCCCTCTGATATAGATACATTAAAAGAAAATGGCATTACCGCTATTTTAGATGTGACTTGTGAATTTGATGGACTTGAGTGGACATCTACCCAAGAAAATATTAGTTATTTAAACATTCCTGTTCTTGATCATAGTGTGCCTACTCACTCGCAATTAAACCAGGCAATTAACTGGATCCATCACCATATAAAGAAAGACCGTCGTGTTGTGGTGCATTGTGCATTAGGTCGCGGACGTTCGGTGTTTGTTATGGCAGCGTATTTATTGAGTCAAAATAAAGAAGCTAATGTACATGACATTCTTGCTCAAATCAAAGAAACACGTGAAACAGCCAATCTTAATAAACGCCAATTACGCCATTTAGTTAAGCGCCATCGCAGGGGGGAGCTACTGATAAAAAATAAAGCATATTTAATTGCTAATCCTGTATCAGGCACTAAGTTATGGTCTGAAAAAGAGCATTTAATCGTTACACGTTTATCTGCTTATTATGATTTAACCATTTTAAAAACTACACCGGAACAAAACGGCATTACATTGGCTAAACAAGCTATAGAGCACGAGCCTGATATTATAATTGCCTGCGGTGGAGATGGCACAGTCACTGAGGTTGCGAGTGTTTTAGTGGGTACGTCTTGTCGATTAGGAATTATACCGTTGGGGACAGCTAATGCGTTGGCCCATGTGCTGATGGGAATAAAATCTAAATTTATTCCTGTTGAGCAAGCGTGCGATTTAATAATTGATGGTCAGACAAACCTGATCGATACCGCATATTGTAATAACGATTTGATGTTATTGCTAATTGGCATTGGCTTTGAGCATGCAATGATTGAAAAAGCAGATAGAGAGTCGAAAAATAAATCTGGCCAGCTTGCTTATTTAAATGGGTTTTTACATTCCTTTGGCGAGAATAAAGCGCAAAAGCTGATGGTTAAACTCGATGATAATGAGCCTGAAGCTATTAATACAAATAGCTTTATTGTCGCTAATGCTGCCCCATTTACAACCCTTTTAGCCCAAGGTGGGGGACAACCCGACCACCGTGATGGATTATTAGACGTAAACTGGTTAACGCCAAACAAAGACAATGAAACCACAGTATTGAGTATTGCTGAGCTAATGTTTAGCAGTATCACGCAAACACATTTTGCTATTAACTCGCATTATACTAACGCAAAACGTGTAGAGATAAGCGCAGATAAAACGCTAGATTATGTAATTGATGGTGAGGTTAAATCTGCCGATAAAGTGGTAGTGAATATTAACCCTGCTTCATTGAATGTAATATGCCAAGAACAAAACTAACTGACTAAAAATGGCGTAAATATTACGCCATTTAGCACTCATTTATTTTTTAATAGAGGGCCATACAAAATCTGATGTATCAGGTTGCGTGGGCTCTGTTGGTTTTGGTTTATTTCTGGGTTTTCGTAGCGGTTTATTACTCATGGTATGAATATAAAGTGCTTCTACTTTATCTCTTGCCCATGGGGTTTTACGTAAAAATTTTAAGCTTGATTTGATACTCGGAGAATCAGTAAAGCATTTTATGTTTACTTGTTCACCCATTGCTTTAAAGCCTAAACGTTGCTCTAGTTCTACAAGAATTTGCTCTAAAGTTATCCCATGTAGCGGGTTTTTTGGTTGATTATTCATAGTCACACTGCTTTTTTAAACTGCATGTATTGTAACGTATCCCACCGCATCTTAATAGTTTGGAGATGGCTGGCAGATTCCAGATTGTTAATCTTGATTAATTTACAGTAATAGTTGCAGGCTTCTTGGGGTAAATAAGGTTACCTTGCTTATCAAGCTTTAGCCAAATCAATTGACTGTTGTTATGTTGGGGGTACTTTGCAGCACAAATAAGCGTAACTGAGTGAACCTGCAGTATAGCTCCTTCGCTGTAACGTTTATTATCATACCAGCACTCAGTGTTAGTGTTTATAAGCTGGGTAGCATCAACAATAGGAAGCGTTTTTATTGTGCCAGCGAAGCTTAAAGCTGAAAAACACAAGCATAAAACAGTAATAAACGAAGTAAAATAATAACGCATCAAAAACCTCCAGTATTTAAAATAAGTACACTTAGCAAAAAACATGCTAGGGTAAGTAAGACAATATAAGTAAAACACAGAACAATAAAAAGGTGAACTGATATGCTATTTAATCAAACCATGATTGACGAATTTACACTACTAGCAAAATTTCCACGCGAGAGCAAAATGCAGGGAATTAAACTTCATTCAGACGCTGAACCCGCCTTACTAAGCGCAGCACAACGTTTGTTCGATAAAGGGGTTATAGATAGCCCAGATGGCGGTTATTTAACCGAACTGGGCTTAGATTTAATTGAGCATGTGACGGTAATACACAGTGCACTTAAAAGTTAATTTACTCTATTAGTTTGCATCAGGTTGATTTTCAGGGGCTGCATCAATAAAGGCTGCCAACTCATTACAACGCTGATATATGGCTGCTATTTTAGGGTAGGCAGCCATATCTACTTTAAAACGAATGGCATTAAATACCTGCGGTACTAAACATACATCAGCTAAGCTTGGCGACTCGCCTGCGCAAAATGTATTTTTACTATCGAGCATGCGTTCTATTTTTTCAAAACCCACTTCAACCCAGTGGCGGTACCATTTATTTTTTGCTTCATCATCAACATTGAGTTCACTACTTAAATACTTAAGCACACGTAAATTATCAATCGGGTGAATATCACACGCAATTGCATAACTTAAATTGCGAATATGTGCTTTTTGCCATGCATTACCAGGCAGTAATGGTGTTTCAGGGTATTGCTCTTCAAGGTACTCTAAAATTGCTAGAGATTGACCTAATACGCCGTCTTCCGTTTCTAAAGCAGGTAAAAGTCCTTGGGGGTTTTTCTGTAAGTAATCTGTGCTTTGTTGCTCTGATTTTAGTAAGTTTACCGGCACCAACTGGTGATCAATATTTTTTAGGTTTAATGCGATGCGCACACGATACGCTGCAGATGAGCGAAAATAAGTATAAAGCTTCATAATCTAATTACCCTTGATTGCCGTTAAAGTGTTTTTTGATTGTGCGCCAGCAGTCAGTGTAATTAGCTTGACGCTCTTTACCTTCTAATGCATATTTAGTTGGCGATATTACATAACGTGACTCAAACATAAACGCCAGCGTATTATCGTAGCGTTGTGGTTCTAAGTCCGCATTTGACGCTTTTTCAAATACATCCGCCTCAGGACCATGCGGCGACATACAGTTATGTAAGCTCATCCCTCCAGGTACAAAACCATGCTCTTTTGCATCATAAACGCCTTCGATTAAACCCATAAACTCACTCATAATATTACGGTGATAGTAAGGCGGGCGGAAGGTGTTTTCAGCCACCATCCAACGCGGTGGGAAAATAGCAAAATCGATATTTGCAACGCCTTCAGTGCCTGATGGCGAGGTTAGTACCGTGAAAATTGATGGATCGGGGTGATCAAAGCTAACGGTATTCATGACATTAAAGCGAGCTAAGTCGTATTTGTAAGGCGCACTATTACCTGTCCAAGCAACAACATCCAGAGGAGAATGACCAATATCACAACGAAACATATTGCCATTAAATTTAGCAATCAGTTCAAATTCGCCTTCGATGTCTTCAAAAGCCGCTACTGGATATTGAAAGTCGCGGTCGTTAGCGTAACCATTTGCGCCAACAGGACCGCGCTCAGCAAGAACATAAGCATGGCCGTAGTTTTCACAAATGTACCCACGGGCTGTGTCAGTTAATAATTGAACCTGAAACTTAATGCCGCGCGGAATGACCGCAATTTCACCGGCTTTAATACTTAAATGCCCGAGTTCTGTTTTAAGTAATAACTCGCCGTGTTGTGGTACAAATAACATTTCGCCATCGGCGTTATAAAAAAAGCGCTTGTCCATTGATTTGTTGGCGACATAAACATGAATGCCAATACCGGCTTGCCCATTGGCGCTGCCATTTGCAGCCATAGTGATCAGCCCATCAATAAAATCAGTAGGTGCTGCTGGTATATCAATGGGATCCCAACGAAGCATGGTGGGCGGCGTTGGCACTTCAGTAATAGGCGCTGTTCTAATTAAGCCATTGTCTATGGCTGTGTAATCGCCTTGTACAACTGATGGACGAATACGGTACATCCACGTGCGGCGATTATCGGCGCGCGGAGCAGTAAATGCAGTGGTACTAAATTGCTCTGCGTATAAATCGTATTTTACTTTTTGCGGGCTAAATTGCCCAATCGGTAATGCACCAGGCAGCGCTTCGGTTTCAAATTCATTACCAAAGCCGGTCATATAGTTTAATTGTGTCGCCATTACTGACTCCTATGAAAGTGGGGGAGTGTTATATTTTTGTTATTTACGCTAAGATACTCTCAAGTGAGACTAATATCAAACACACTGATTATGACCCTTGTAAATAAAAGTGAACAAATAAAAGTCGTATGTAAATAAATAAGTGATTCAATATGAAAATAGATTTAACGACATTTTTGCCTTACCAATTAACACACTTAGCAACACTGGTAAGTAATGATTTTTCGAGTATTTATAAAAAAGAGTTTGATTTAACTATTCCTCAGTGGCGAATAATCGCTAATTTAGCACAATCTGGGCAAAGCACAGCAAAGCAGCTATGTACTCAAGCGGATATGGATAAGTCGACAGTATCAAGGGCAGTAAAAACGCTAATTGATGAAGGGCTTATTTATAGCGAGTTAAATAAGCATGATAAGCGCGCTGCATTTTTGATGCTAAGTGATAAGGGCATGGCTTTATATGAAAAAATAACGCCACAAGCATTGCAGTGGGAGCGTGCATTATTAAGCTGCCTGTCGGATGCTGAACAGCATCAGCTAATCGCAATTTTTGATAAATTAAAAAATAAATTACAGGCATAAAAAAGCCCACAAAGTGGGCTTTTAAATACACTAATTTAATCAATCAAATTAGAACGTGTAACGAACACCTACACGCATTTCCCATAAAGACGCATCGCGTTGTACAGACTGTTCAGCACTACGTGCACTGAAGTTTGAGTAAACGTATTGACCTTGGTCATTAATATTTACTTCAACCATCTTATTACCCACGAAAGAGCCTTTTCTTAATACACCCCAATCATCGTTTAACATATTCGTTAAGTTATCGATTACGAAGAATGCTTCACCTTTATGGCCATCCATAAAGCCAGGTACTTCTTGAGTGATTTTAAAGTTAAATTTAACGAACCAATCAGAGTTCTGTTGATTACGACCAGTGATTTCACCACGTTTAAGACCTTCAGATGCGATAAAGTCATTAAACTCATTGATTTCATCAGCACTCATGTTGTAGACAACGTTTGGATCATTTTCAAGTGGTACATACAATAATTGACGCGCGCCATTAGAGTTTCTATCACCAAATTGAATATCGCCCGCACCGGTGTCACGATTACTCTTGTAAGTAAAGCTATATGGTAAACCTTTGTATGCTTCACCAAATAGGTTAAAGCGGGTGTTATAACCATCGAAGAACTCGTGCTTATAACCTAGATTTAATGTAAAGCGATGTGGAATTTCGTAATCAGATGATGCCACGCCAGGGTTACCTGGGTTTGATGTTGCTAGGTTACCGTAGTTTGAGCTGGCTACAGAGCTAGTCATTGGGTTTACATCATCTGCATCAGTGTAAGCGTATGAGAACTGAACGCTAACGCCATTATCAAATGCTTTACTTACTGCAGCAGATATAATTGAAGACTCACCACTATCACCATTCACATTTGTTAGTAATAGTTCACCACTACGATATTTACCTGGATTTAATGGATCTTCTTTTCTTTCATAGATAGGACGACCATCAAAAGTAGTTTTACCAGAATCTTGTAAAGCAATATCTACAAGAGTCGCTGCATCTCGCTTCTTAGTGTAAAGATAATCCAAAGCAATAACATAGTCGTTTTCTGTAGTATATGTAGCACCTAAAGAGTACTTCCACTCTGATGGGATTTCAAAGTTAGGATCTACCGCGTTTGTTGTAGCATCACCCGAACCAATTTCAGTATTTGCTACTTTATCAAACATATCTTGTGGAACGTCGTAACCTGGAGTACCACCATTTACATTTGGCGTATCAAATAGGTCAACTAGAGTGACTTCATCATCACCAGAACCAACTTTATAAGAATTACTGATATCGCTGATATAAGCACCAATATTGGTGATACCATCATTTGAATATGAGTTAGACAACCATACATTAGGGTTACCGCCTGAGAACAAACCAACACCCGCACGTACTTCTAGTGCATCGGTTGCATACCACTCAAAACCTACGCGTGGTTGAATTAAATCAATACCGTCAAACGTTGACTGATTGCTAAAACCGTAACGATTAGTGAAATTCTGATTTAATGTTGGTTTGTCATCGCTTGAATAGCTGTCGTAACGAAGACCAAATGTTAATGATGCATCGATATCTGAAAAGCTGTATTCATCTTGTACATAAAATGTATTTTGTGAATAAGCAAAGTTAGCAGCTGCATCATTTGGGTTATTCGTACTTGCAGAGTTATTATAATAAACTGCATTAGCAATCCCATTTCTGTATGCGTCAATCGAAGCAAAACGCCATTCACCTTCAGTATGTTGTACGAATTGGTTAAATACTTCTAACTTTTCATACTCAAAACCAGCGGTAATCGTGTGCTGATCAAGGTAGTAGGTACCTGAGAATTTAGCTGTTGTGGTATCGTAGTTTAAATCATTTGATTGACGAGAGTCATCAGGACCAACGTACACCGTGGCATTATCTGTGCTGATTTGGAACTCACCAAAACCGCTTGCTGCGTCTAAAGATTGAACGCGAGCGTCAAGCTCTGATTTACCTAAACGAACTTCAGTTGAAAAGTTGTCATTCCAATCAGAGTAAAGTGATGCAACGATTGAAGTGAACTCTGCGCCTTGCTCATAAAAGTGGCTGTCAAATGCGAGCTCATCACCATCTGCATCTGATTGCGATAAAGTAAAGCCATCATTGTAGTTATAAATTAGGTTAGCACGGTGGTCATCGTTGATGTTCCAATCTAGCTTCACTAAGATTTTTTCATCTTCTACTGGTGAGCTAGCTGGTGTTGCACCGGCTTCGTAACCATAAACATCACGTGTAATTTGTTTAATTTCATCAATTTCTGCAGAAGACACTAAAGATGAATAGTTAAACTGTTTAACACCTTCAAGTTTTTCGTAAGAAGTGAAAAGGAACAGCGTGTCATTAATTAGCGGTAAACCAACATTAAAGCCATAACGTTTTTCACTGTAATCGCCGTTATCAACGTCATTACCTTCAATCTTATCGCCTTTCATCGAATCGTTAGTGTAATCGTAGAATACACCACCGTGAATGTCGTTGCCGCCAGATTTGGTAACTGCATTGATGTTACATGATGTAAAACCACCATATTGAACATCAAAAGGGGCTAATTCTACCGCTACTTGCTCGATTGAATCAAAAGAGAATGGAGCGCGAATAGTAGGGTAACCGTTTGAGCTTAAACCAAAGTTATCGTTCATACGAACGCCATCAAGGGTTAAGCTGTTAAAACGTGGATTACCACCACCACAGTTGATTGAACCACGGCTATCATCGATAGCAACGCGAGGGTCAATACGAATAATATCTTTTAAATCACGGTTAATAGCTGGTTGATTTTCAAGATCGCTTAACGTAAATGTTGAAGCAGGGCCCGTACCACCAGACATAGTGCTAATAGGGCGACCAGTTACTACGATTTGTTCAACATCTGAGATATTTTCAAGTGAAGTATTAACAGGGTAGTCGCTACCAATGTTCAAGATAATATTATTGAACTCTTGGTCAGCATAGATGTCTGAGTCTACGATTACTTTGTAAGGGCCGCCAACACGAAGACCTTTAGCAGTAAAGTAACCAGCGTCATTTACTTCAGTTGTTTTAACAGAGCCTGAAGGAACGTGTAAAATAGTAATTTTAGTTCCTGCAGCAGGGTTACCGTTAGGACCCTTTATTTGACCTTTAATTGCAGAGGTTGTTTCGTTTGCAATTGCAGCACCACTCACACCAACACATGCTGCTATAGCAAGTGATAGAGCTGTTTTGCGAAGTTGAATTTTCATTTTATTTTCCCGTGTAGTTAAATAAACTTTTAATAGCTTTTTTATTTTAATTTTGGATTAAGCGACCGCAAAATACACTTAACCCAAAATACTTACATAGTGTACCTCATTTGTTTGTTACAAATAAAATACAACTGTAATTTTTTTATTATAAAACACTTTATTTATGAAATTTAGCATTTTATCTATGTTTCAATATTTTACCGTGCAAATAGTAAGTAGTTTTTATGACAAACAGATGAAAAGTGATTTTTTCCATAAAAAAAGCCATTACATGCATGAAATGGCTTTTTTAATTTTACGAGTTTTTGATGTACAGGCTATGTATTAAAACTTATAGCTAACACCAATTTTAGCTTGCCAAGCAGACGAGCTAGTTTGATATTGGCTATAGTTACGAACATCAGCGCCATTAAATCTGCTATCAATTATATAACGACCTTGATCGTCTAAGCCGCCAAAGTCGTAAACTGCTTGGTCAGAGAAACCTAAGCGCTTTTCTACGCCCCAATCACTGTTTAATAAGTTAGCAAAGTTATCAATCATAAAGTAAACCTCACCGCTATGACCTTTTGCAAAACCAGGGATCTCTTGTTTAACGCTAATATCCATAGTGGTAACCCATGGTTGCGTGCCTGAGTTACGATCTAAGATTTGACCTCGCTCAGAAATACCCGCTCTATTAAGTAGTGTTTCAAGTTCACTCCATGATAGCCCTGATTCATCCCAATTTACATTGGTATCATCTGCACCAGTTGGAATATACGCTAAATAAGCTGAGCTTGAATAAAAGTCACGCGTATCACCTAAGTCACTATCTTGATACATACCCATAGTATAGCTAAATGGACGACCAGAGCGACGTTCGAAATACACATTAAATCTTGTGGCATAACCACTGAAGAACTCAGTGTTATACGCTAAATTAACTTTAAAGCTATGCTCTACTTCATACGCACCACGGGCAGCAAAGTCTTCATTTCGGCTCTTAGTGATATTGTACTGATAGTTGCTTTGTGCACGTGAAGAAGAACCTGAAGACGCTTCTGTTACATCTTGATGCGCATAGCTTGCTGAAATATAAAGGCCATTTTCCCACTCTTTCGCTAGTGCTGTTGTAATAATAACAGAACGACCATCATCAGTTGAGTTAGTCATTGCTATATCAAAGTTATCAGCTAAATCACCGCTGTAAATACTTTCATAGATGATACGCTCGCCGTCGGCCGCTACACCTACAGGTTTAATGGCGGTGTTATGCCACACAGCTTCGTTTTCTTTTTTGTGATAAGCAATTTCTGCTTGCCATTTAAAGCCTTCACCTAGTAATTCAGAATCAAAGTCGTACTCAAATCCAAGTTGTGCACGGATGCTTGACGGTAGTTCAAAGTTAGGATCAACATAGTTAGTGCTACCTGCACCTTGAACTAAAGAGCCTTTTATGGCATCTGGTACTTGAGTGATATCAGCTTGATTATTAGCATAATAATCGTTAATAGCACTTTGAGGTGCATCTACAAAAGTAATGCCATCGTTTTGGAATGAGTTATTGTACCAAACGTTAGGGATACCACCTTGGAAACGACCTACACCACCGTTAACTGTTAATGCTTCTGTAGCGTAATACTTAAAGCCAATACGCGGTAGAATAATATCTAACCCATCGAGGTTTTCTTGATTGCTAAAGCCATAGGTGTTTAAAAAGTTTTCGTTGAGTGTTGGTTTATCATCAGAAGATAAACGCTCATAACGAACACCTGCCGTTACTTCTAAATCGTCACCAACATAAAAAGTATCTTCAATGTAAAGTGCTAATTGATTACGGGTTGCGTCGTAAGCAGTGTCATTAGGGTTATTTGTAAAGGCATTGCTGTAGCTA